>NZ_SJFN01000001.1 GCF_004328075.1 Siculibacillus lacustris
CTCGCCCGTTTCGGCAACCGGCCCGATCTGACCATCATCCTGTTCACGTTGGACGAGACGGTCTATTCGCGCGAGCTCGCCCCGCTCGCCGGGCACTATCCGGCGCTGAAGCTCGGGCCGGCGTGGTGGTTCCACGACAGCCCGGAGGGCATGCGGCGCTACCGCGAGCAGGTCACCGAGACCGCCGGCTTCTACAACACCGTCGGTTTCAACGACGACACCCGGGCCTTCCTGTCGATCCCGGCGCGTCACGACGTCGCCCGCCGCATCGACGCCGGCTTCCTGGCGCGTCTGGTCGCCGAACACCGCCTCGACGGCGACGACGCCTTCGAGGTCGCCCACGACCTCGCCTACCGCCTCGTCAAACAGGCCTATAAGCTCTGAGCGAGGTCCCGTTCCACGACGGACGGAGAAACCGTCGTGACGAAGCACAAAGAGACGAAGGGAGAGACCCCATGTTCGATCGCAGCCTATCTCGCCGCGGCTTCTTGCTGACCACCGGCGGTGCCGCCGGACTGCTGGCCGGCGCCGGCCCGGTGTTCGCCGCGCTGGCCAAGCCGGCCGCCCCGGTGACGCTCAACATCGTCGACGTCGCCGGCAACCTCGCCCTCACCCAGAAGGCGATCGACAACTACCGCAAGGCCAAGCCGGAGTGGGTGTCGAAGATCACCTTCTCCAAGGCGCCGGCCCCGGAACTGCCGGGCAAGCTCAAAGCCCAGCAGGACGCCGACCGCGTCGACATCGACATGGTTCTGACCGGCACCGACGTGCTGTCGGCCGGCGTCGACCAGAAGCTGTGGCAGGAACTGATCCCCGCCCATGCAGGCGATCTGCCCAAGCTCCAGGACGTGTTCCTCGAGCCGGCGTGGCGGATGCAGGCGCTGGCCCAGGGCCAGGGCGTGGTCGTCACCTATTATCCCTCCGGGCCGCTGATCGAATACGCCCCCGAGCGGGTCAAGTCCGTGCCGAAGAACGCCGCCGAGCTGCTCGCCTGGGCCAAGGCCAATCCGAAGCGCTTCATGTATGCCCGTCCGGCCAACTCCGGCCCGGGGCGGACCTTCATCATGGGTCTGCCGCACATCCTCGGCGACAAGGATCCGCAGGACCCGATCAACGGCTGGGCCAAGACCTGGGATTATTTGCGCGAACTCGGCGAGACCATCGACAACTATCCCGCCGGCACGACCCCGACGATGAAGGCGCTGGGCGAAGGTTCCTGCGACATGATCGCCACCACCACGGGCTGGGATATCAACCCGCGGGTGCTCGGCGTGGTGCCGAAGTCGGCCGAGATCTTCTCGCTGGCCGGCTTCAAGTGGGTCGCCGATGCGCACTACATGTGCATCCCGAAGGGCGTCAAGGCCGACAAGGTCGCGGTGCTGCTCGACCTGATGAACCATCTGCTCAGCCCCGAGCAGCAGGCCTATACCTATGACGAGGGCTACTTCTATCCGGGTCCGGCGGTGAAGGGCGTGACCCTGAAGATGGCTCCGGCCGACAGCCAGGCGGCGATCGCCGAATACGGCCGCCCGATCTACGAGAAGCTGATCGCCGAAACGCCGATCGAACTGCCCCTGCCCGCCGACAAGCTCGTCCAGGCGTTCCGCCGCTGGGACGAAGAGATCGGCTCGCGCAAGGGCAAGTGAGCGGGCGTCGGGCGGGCGGGGTTCTCCCCGCCCGCCCCGGCCCCTCGTGATCGCCTCCCTACCGTTCCCTGCGCCGATCCCGGCGCGGCAGCTCGAAGCGAGACCCCATGACCGTCGGATCGACCAAGTTCGAAACGCTGCGCCTGGAAGGCGTCAAACGCGACTTCGGCACCTTCAACGCCCTGCGCGGCCTCGATTTGACCATCGCGCGCGGCGAGTTCGTGGCGCTGCTCGGGCCCTCCGGCTGCGGCAAGACCACCGCGCTGAACTGCATCGCCGGTCTGCTCGACGTCACCGGCGGTCGCATCATGCTCGACGACACGCGGATCGACACGATCCGCACCGAAGAGCGCGGTTTCGGCATGGTGTTCCAGAACTACGCGCTGTTTCCGCACATGACGGTGCGCCGCAACGTCGGCTTCGGCCTCAAGATGCGCGGCGTGCCGCGGGCCGAGATCGACCGGCGGGTCGAACAGGTGATCGCCACGGTGCGCCTGCAGGGTCAGGCCGACAAGTTGCCCGGCCAGCTCTCCGGCGGCCAGCAGCAGCGCGTGGCGATCGCCCGGGCGATCGTCATCGAGCCGCCGCTGGTGCTGATGGACGAGCCGCTGTCGAACCTCGACGCCAAGCTGCGCCTGGAGATGCGCGGCGAGATCCGCCGCATCCATCAGTCGCTCGGATCGACCACGATCTATGTCACCCACGACCAGGAAGAGGCGCTGTCGCTCGCCGACCGCATCGTGGTGTTGCGCGACGGCGCGATCCGCCAGGTCGGCCGGCCCGACGAACTCTATGCGGCGCCGGCCCATCTCGACGTCGCCGACTTCATGGGCTACCGCAACCGCATTCCCGGTCGGGTCACCGCCCAGGACGGCGGCCGCGTCACCATCAGCGTCGGCGAAACCGCCGCGCTGATCGGCCGGCCCTGCGACGGTCTGGTCGACGGCCCGGCGATCGCCATGATCCGCCCCGACGACCTCGAACCCACCGACGCGGCGATCGGCATCCCGGCGACGGTCGAGACCATCGAATATCGCGGCCGCGAGTTTCATGGCCTCGCCCGCACCATCGCCAACCAGGAACTGCATTTCCGCTCATCGGTGTCGGTCGGACGCGGCGAGACCATCCGGCTCGGCGCCGATCCGGCCCGCGTCCTGATCTATCCGGGAGCGACGCCATGACCGATCGCGGACCGACCCTGACCCAACGCCTGCGGGCGCGCGGCCTCGACGGCGTGACCCTGCTGGTCCTGCCCTGCGTGTTGGCGATCATCGCGCTGTTCATCTACCCGTTCCTCTACGGGCTGTGGCTGTCGTTCCAGCCCAAGGACGGCACGACGATGGGCAATTACGACCGGTTCTTCCGCGAACCGTTCCTGTACAAGACGATTTGGACGACGCTGAAGATCTCGATCCCGGTGACCATCCTCAATCTGCTGCTCGCCGTGCCGATCGCCTTCCGGGTGCGGCTGATGAAGCATCAGCGGTTGCTGACCACCATCCTGGTGCTGCCGATCACGCTGGGCACCGTGCTGGTCGCCGAGGGCATGCTGTTCTACTTCGGACCGCAGGGCTGGTTCTCGCGCACCGTGATGGCCCTCGGGCTGATGGACCACGCGCCGTCGATCACCCACGGCTACTGGGGGGTGTTCCTGTCGCTGCTGATCACCGGCTTCCCCTTCACCTTCCTCTTGACCCTGTCCTACGTCACCGGCATCGAGCCGGCGCTGGAACAGGCGGCGGCGACGCTCGGGGCGGGGCCGGCGGCGCGATTCCGCGAGATCTTCCTGCCGCTGCTGCTGCCGGGGCTGGCGATCACCTTCT
Organism: Siculibacillus lacustris; assembly: GCF_004328075.1. Lineage (GTDB taxonomy): Bacteria > Pseudomonadota > Alphaproteobacteria > Rhizobiales > Ancalomicrobiaceae > Siculibacillus > Siculibacillus lacustris. Next base: position 3,470 of record NZ_SJFN01000001.1, read on the forward strand.
GCCTGTCCTTCGTCCAGGCCTATTCGGTCCTGCCGAGCGCGATCCTGGTCGGCGATCCGGCCAACACCACGCGCGTCATCTCGATCGCCGCCTATCAGGCCGCCTTCGAGGACTACGACTACTCGCTCGCCTCGGCGATCGCGATGATCATGGGGGCGGTTCAGCTCGTCGTGGTCGCGGCGATCCTCGGCGCTCGGACGCTCGTCTATCGCGGCCCCGTCGCCGCCGCCAAGGGTTGAGGAGCGGACCATGCGCGCCAGCAGTCGAACCCCGCTCACCACCCGCCTCTGGGCCTTCGGGGTGTGGAGCGTCGTGATCTTCTTCGTGCTCAACCTCCTCGGCCTGATCGGCTCGGTGGTGACCTCGTCCTTCGCGACGCGCTGGCTCGGAACCTGGTTTCCGGCCGGCTTCACCTGGAAATGGTACTTCGCCGCCTGGGACGAGTTCCAACTCGGCGACGTGCTGTGGGTCACCTTCGAGGTGGTCGGCTGGGTGGTGGTGATCTCCGGCCTGCTCGGGGTGCCGGCGGCCTATGCGCTGGCCCGTCGCGAATTCCCCGGCAAACGCTTCGTGGTGCTGCTGCTCCTGCTGCCGCTGCTGGTGCCTTCGGTGACCTACGGCATTCCGCTGGCCACGGTGCTCTACAAGGTCGGCTTCGGCGGCTCGCTGGTCGGGGTGATCCTGGCCAATCTGGTGCCGACGGTGCCCTTCGTGGTGCTGGTGATGATCCCGTTCATCGAGCAGATCGACCCGCGCATCGAGTCGGCGGCCCGGGTGTTCGGCGCCAACACCTTCAAGGTGTTCGTCTACGTGCTGGTGCCGATCCTGATGCCCGGCGTGCTGGCGGCCCTGCTCCTGGTGCTGGTGCGGACCATCGCGATGTTCGAACTGACCTTCCTGGTCGCCGGGCCGGGGTCGCAGACCCTGGTCGTGGCGCTCTATTACGCGGTCTTCGCGGCCGGCGTGCGGGCGGTGCAGTCGATCGACGCCATGGCCGTGGTCTACATGGTGACGACGCTGATCTGGCTGATCATCGCCCTGCGTTTCGTCAATCCGACCCAGATCGTCGCGCGGGCCAAGCGCGACACGTCTCACTGATCGCCGTCCTGACGCGACGCGACGTCTCCGAGGAGCGTTTCCCCATGAAGATGACCTTCCGTTGGTACGGCAAGGACGACCCGGTCACCCTCGACAACATCCGCCAGATCCCGGGCATGACCGGCGTCGTCTCGGCGGTCTACGACGTGCCGGTCGGCGAGGTGTGGCCGCCCGAGCGGATCCGCGCCCTGGTCGACGAGGTCCACGCCCATGGGCTCGCGCTCGAGGTGATCGAGAGCGTGCCGGTGCACGAGGACATCAAGCTCGGCAAGCCGAGCCGCGACCGGCTGATCGCCAACTACGGCGAGACGCTGCGCAATCTGGCGGCCTACGGCATCAAGGTGGTCTGCTACAACTTCATGCCGATGTTCGACTGGACCCGCACCACGCTCGACATGAAGCTGCCGGACGGGTCGTCGACCTTGGCCTTCGACGCCGCGGCGATCGAGAAGATCGACCCCAAGCAGGGCATCCGTCTGCCCGGCTGGGACGCCAGCTATACGCCCGACGAGCTGCGCGATCTGCTCGCCGAATATGCCCATGTCGACGAGGCGAAGCTGCGCGACAATCTCGCCTATTTCCTGCGCGGGGTGATCCCGGTGGCCAAGGAGGTCGGGATCGCCATGGCGATCCATCCCGACGACCCACCGCGGCCGATCTTCGGCCTGCCGCGGATCGTCAAGAACCGCGAGGATCTCGCCCGCATCCTCGACGTGGTCGATGACCCGGCCAACGGCCTGACGCTGTGCTCGGGGTCGCTCGGCTCGGACGTCGGCAACGACGTGGCGGCGCTGGTGCGCGAATTCGGCGGCCGCGGCCGCATCCACTTCGCCCATCTGCGCAACGTCAAGGTCGACGCCAGCGGCAGCTTCCACGAGACCGGTCACCGCTCGGCCGACGGCTCGCTCGACATGGCCGAGATCGTCCGCGCCTATCACGACACCGGCTTCACCGGCTACGTCCGCCCCGACCACGGCCGGATGATCTGGGGCGAGACCGGGCGACCGGGCTACGGCCTCTACGACCGAGCGCTCGGCGCGGTCTATCTCGCCGGCCTGTGGGAAGGCATCGACAAGGTCACGCCGACCCCGGCCCCGGCCCCCTGATCCGACCTGCGGTGCGCCAACGCGCCTCGATCTGCGCCTCTCTCACGTGCTCCGCGACCGCCGTCGCGGGGCGCGTCGGCGTTTCGGCCGGGGGTCGCGGGACCGAGCGGCGTCCGCGACCGAGGGTCGCAGCGCGCGATCTGCGCGGAGTCGCTGCGCGTTTCGCGCATGATCGACACCCGTTTCCGCCTTTTGCGCCATCCCTCGCATTTCCGCACTTGATTTTTGCGCGATTTGCGCATTTTCTGGAGCTGCACGCGCGGTTCGAGCGGCTTCGGCCGTCGCCGGATCCGGGCCCCGGCTCGCCGACGACCGGCCGCGCCGACCCTTCGCGAAGAGGACACGAGGACCATGACCGCTCCCTGGCTGATCGTCGCCGACGACCTCACCGGCGCCGCCGACTGCGGCATCGCCTTCGCCGGAGCGGGCATCGCCACGGTGGTGGTGTGGGACGACGCGTCGCAGGGCGCGGTCACGGTCACCTCGGTCGACACCCGCAGCCGCTTCCTGCCGGCGGCGCTGGCCGCCGCCCGTCAGGTCGCGGCGACCACCGCCCGCCACACCCCCGGCACGCGGGTCTACAAGAAGATCGATTCGACCTTGCGCGGTCAGTTCGCCGCCGAACTCGCGGCCCAGCGCGACCTGCTCGCCGAACGTACCGCCGGCGCCGCGCCGATGGCGATCGTCGCCCCGGCCTTTCCGGCGACCGGACGGACCACCGAGGGCGGAAAAGTGCGGGTCGCCGGGCGGCCGCTCGAAGAGACGCCGCTGTGGGCGCGCGACCACACCTATGCGGACGCCGATCTGGTGGCGATCCTGGCCGGCGTCGGGATCGGCGCCGAGGCCCTGGATCTCGCGACGATCCGCGGCGATCGCGCCGATCTCGCCGCGACCTTCGCCGAGGCCCGCCGCCGCGGCGTCGCGGCGCTGGTCTGCGACGCGGTGACCGAGAGCGATCTCGCGGCGATCGCCGCCGCTTCGCTGCCGCTCGCCGATTCGGTGATGTGGGTCGGCACCGGCGGCCTCGCCAAACATCTGGCGGCGCTGATCGCCCCGAGCGCGGCGGCCGCTTCCGCGCTCGACGTCACCGCTGCCGGAGGGCCGGTGCTGCTGGTGATCGGCAGCGTCGCCGAGGCTTCGCGGTTGCAGGCGGCCGAACTGGTCGGCTCCGGCGCGGTCGAGGGTTTCGCCGTGGCGGCGGAGGATCTCTTCGCCGGCGAAGGATCGGCGGCGACCGCAGTGCTGCGCGCGACGATCGCCGCGCGGCTCGCCGCCGGCCGCGACGTGCTGGTCAAACTCGCCGACGATGCCGCCCCGGATCTGGCGCGCGGCACCGAGCTCGCCGATCTGTTCGCCGACTGGTTGGGGCCGGTGCTGCCGCAGGCCGGTGCCCTGGTGATGACCGGCGGCGACACCGCCTGTGCGCTGCTCGGGCGGATCGGCGCGGCCGGCATCCGGCTGGTCGCCGAGGTCGAGCCGGGCGTGCCGATCGGCCGGGCGCTGGGGCCTCTGTCCCTACCGGTGGTGAGCAAGGCCGGCGCCTTCGGCGACGCGCAGACGCTGGCGCGCTGCCTCTCCCATCTCAAACGCGACGCCCGGTCGCCGGCCGCGGCCGACGCCCGCTCCTGACTTATCCGACCCCTGCGCCGGGCCATGCCCGCCCGCGCCGAACCTTTCGAGGCCACCATGCACAAGCCGATCATAGCCATCACCATGGGCGATCCCTGCGGCGTCGGGCCGGAGATCATCATGAAGAGCTTCGCCCATGACGAGCTCTATGCGATCTGCCGACCGGTGGTGATCGGCGACGCCGGGCGCCTGATTCGCGCCGGCGAAATCTGCGGCTCGACCCTGACCGTCCACGCCATCGAGGACCTCGCCGCGGCGACCTACGCCCCCGGCGTGGTCGAGGTGATCCAGGTCGGCGTGGTGCCGCCGGATCTGCCGTTCGGACAGGTGTCGGCCGAGGGCGGCGACGCCGCCTACCGCTACATCGAGCGGGCGGCGCGGCTGGCGGTGGCCGGCGAGGTCGGGGCGATCTGCACCGCACCGCTCAACAAGGCGGCGCTGCATGCCGGCGGCCATATCTTCCCCGGCCATACCGAGATGCTCGCCCATCTCACCGGCACGCCGGAAGTCTCGATGATGCTGACCGCGCCGGGGCTGCGGGTGATCCACGTCACCACCCACATCGGTCTGATCGACGCGATCGCCCGCATCGACGCCGGACTGGTGCAGCGGACCATCGAACGCGCCCACGCCACCCTGGCCAAGGCCGGCATCGCCGATCCGCGCATCGGCGTCTGCGCGATCAACCCGCACGCCGGCGAGAACGGCCTGTTCGGCCACGGCGAGGAGGCGGAGAAGATCACCCCGGCGATCGAGGTGCTGCAGGCGCGCGGCTGGCGGATCGAGGGCCCGCTGCCGGCAGACACGCTGTTCTTCCGCGCCGGTCGCGGCGATTTCGACGTGGTGGTGGCGATGTACCACGACCAGGGCCACGGACCGGTCAAGGTGCTGGGCATCGAGAACGGCGTGAACATCACCGTGGGCTTGCCGGTGGTGCGCACTTCGGTCGATCATGGCACCGCCTTCGACATCGCCGGCACCGGCGTGGCCGACGAGCGCAGCCTGCTCGAGGCTCTGCGTCAGGCGGTGGCGCTCGCCGACGTGCGGGCCCAGGCCGCCGCCTGAGCGCGGAGCGAACGGGAACACCGATGAACCGCACCGAACGTCGCCGTCGCCGTCTGCTCGAGCTGATCACCGCCGGCGAAGAAGACGTCGACGTGCTGGCCGCCGCGGTCGAGGTCTCGGCCTCGACGATCCGGCGCGATCTGGCGGCGCTCGCCGAGGACGGGCGGATCACCCGCACCTACGGCGGGGCGGTGCCGGCCCGTCCGCTCGCCGAACATCCGCTGACCACCCGCGAGGCCCTCCACCGCGCCGCCAAGGCCGAGATCGCCGAGCGAGCGCTCGATCTGGTCGAGGACGGCGACAGCCTGCTGCTCGACGCCGGCTCGACGGTGGCGGCCTTCGGCCGGCTGCTGGTCGGCCGACGGGTGCGGGTGGTGACCGGGAACATGGCGCTGGTGGCGCCGCTGATCCAGGCCGGGATCGAGGTGACGGTGCTCGGCGGGGTGGTGCGACCGCTCAGCATGGGGGTGGTCGGGCCGCTGGCCGAGGCGGTGTTGCGCCGGCTCACCGTCGACAAGGCCTTCCTCGGCGCCGACGGGGTGGTCGCCGGGCGCGGGCTTTGCGAAGCGCGCCCCGAACAGAGCGCCCTGAAGGAACTGATGATGGCCCAGGCCGCCCGCGTGGTGGTGCTCGCCGACGCCTCCAAGCTCGGCATGGCCGGGCAGCCGTGCTGGGCGCCGCTGCCCGGGGCCTGGACCCTGGTCACCGACGCGCAGGCCACCGACGAGCAGATCCGGCCGTTCCTGCGCACCGCCGGGGTCGCGGTGCTGCGCGGGCCGCGGTCGACGTGAGCCGCGGGCGTGGCCGGATGCGGCGGCGCGGGCTTTCGGTGTAGAAGAGCCCCATGAAGGGCCGGAGGCGCCGCAGCGGCGGCGCGAGGACACGGGCCTCACGCAGGGCGGGGAGACGGTGCGGGGATGGTGGCGCGGGTCTGTCTGATCGCTCCCTACGAGGATCTCTCGGAGGTCGCCCGCTCGGTCGGCGGCGACTTCGACTTCGACGTGACCACCGCCAACCTCGAGGACGCACTGGCGCTGTTGCCGCGGCTCGAGGCCGAGGGCCGGCAGGTCTTGATCAGCCGCGGCAAGACCGCGCAGCTCTTGCGCCAGCACACCTCGCTGCCGGTGATCGACATCCGCATCAGCGCCTACGACGCCCTTGCGGTGCTCGCCGATCTGGTCGGCCAGCCGTGCCGGGTGGCGATCGTCGGCCATGCCGAAGTGATGCGCCACTGCAAGCGGATCGCCGACCAGCTCGGCATCTCGGCCTATGCGATCCTGTTCGATCAGGTCGAAGCGCTCGAATACGAACGCCTCCAGGACGTGGTGCGCGAGCGGCTGGCCCGCGATCCGATCGACGTGATGATCGGCGACACCATTCCGCTCAGCCGCTTCTCGCATCTGTGCGACCGCTTCCGGCTGATCTCGTCGGGGCCCGACAGCGTGCGCGAGGCGCTGGAGAGCGCCATGGCGCTGCTCGCGGCGATCGATCGCGAGCGCGCCAACCGCGACCATCTGTGCACCGTGCTCGACATGTTCGAGAAGGCGGTGTTCTCGCTCGACGCCGACGGGCGGATCACCCACGCCAACCGCACCGCGAGTTCGCTGTTCCGCAAGAGCCGCGCCGAGATGATGGGGATGCGCATCGAGACGGTCGACCCGGCGCTGGTGATCGCCCACGACACCATCGCCGACGGCATCTGGGAGGTCGGCCAGGTGGTCGAGACCGCCCAGGGGCGGATGGTCTCCTACCTCTACCCGATCGCCGAGGACGTCGGCGTGCGCTCGATGGTGCTGGCGCTCGAACGGGTCGAGCGGATCTACACCATCGAGCAGAAGATCCGCCACCAGGAGCAGCAGAAGAGCCGCTTCACCGCCCATCACCGGCTCGACGGCTACGTCACCTCCGAACCGGAGATGCAGGCCCGCCTCGATCTGCTCAAACGCTATGCCCGCACCGACGCGACGGTGCTGATCACCGGCGAGAGCGGCACCGGCAAGGAACTGCTCGCCCAGGGCATCCACAACGCCTCGCCGCGGGTCCAGGGGCCGTTCGTGGCGGTCAATTGCGGGGCGCTGCCGCCGACGCTGCTGGAGAGCGAGTTGTTCGGCTATGTCGAGGGCGCCTTCACCGGTGCGGCACGCAAGGGCAAGAAGGGCCTGTTCGAACTCGCCCATCACGGCACGCTGTTCCTCGACGAGATCGGCGAGCTCGACAAGTCGCTGCAGACCCGGCTGCTGCGGGTGATCCAGGAGCGCGAGTTGATGCGGCTCGGCGCGGAACACGCCATCCCGATCGACGTGCGGCTGGTGGCGGCGACCAACCAGGACCTCGAGGCGATGGTGGCGGCCGGCAGTTTCCGCCAGGATCTCTATTATCGGCTGGCGGTGTTGGAGTTCGAGACGCTGCCCTTGCGCGAGCGGCCGCGCGACATCGTGCCGAGCGCGCTGCTGCTGCTGCGCAAGTTCGCTCGGCTGCACCACAGCGTCGCGGTCGATCTCGACCCGGACTTGCGCCGACTGCTCGCCGGCCACGACTGGCCGGGCAACTTCCGCCAGCTCAGCAACGTCATCGAGCGGATCGCCATCATCGCGTCGTCGGCGATGGTCGACCTCGACGGCGTCGCACCGGCCTTGAAGGAACTGCGGCGCGCGCCGCGCCGGGGAACGGCGAGCGACGACGACCCGTTGGGCGGTTCGATGGACGACATCCGCCGGCGGGCGGTCGCCCGGGTGATGCAGGACGAGAAGGGGTCGAAGACCCGGACCGCCCGACGCCTCGGGGTCGACCGCACCACGCTCAACCGCTGGCTCAAGGACGCCGGCGAGAGCGTCGGCGACGACGGCTGAGGGAAGCCTGCGGCCGCCCCGACCCTGCACGTGGCAAAATCCAACGAGGGCGATGCATTCTGCTCGGCGCAGGCGCCGCGGCGATCGACACATCCCTCTGGTCTCACAGCTCTTTTCTTCTTGGCACGGAGCTCGCTTACGCAGGCGCCAGTGGACCCGAACCGGCGCAACGACGCGGTTCGCCACACCGCGAGGTCCTCCACGACGACGGGCCGGCGGACGGCCCATCTTCAGGAGGAAACGAACATGCAGATTCCGATCAAACGCGCGATCGAGAGAGTCCCCGGCGGGATGATGGTGGTGCCATTGCTGCTCGGGGCGATTCTCAACACCTTCTTCCCCGGCACGCCGAAGTTCTTCGGATCGTTCACCGGCGCCCTGTTCGCCGGCGGCATGCCGATCTTGGCGGCGTTCTTCATCTGCATGGGCGCCAGCATCGACATCAAGGCGACCCCCTACGTGCTCAAGAAGGGCGGTTCGCTGTTCGCCACCAAGATCATCATCGGCGCGGTGTTCGGGGTGATCCTCGGGCATTTCCTCGGCGAGGCACCGATCCAGGGCGGCCTGTTCGGCGGTCTGTCGACGCTCGCGGTGGTCGCGGCGATGAACGACACCAACGGCGGCCTCTATTGCGCGCTGATGGGCCAGTACGGCCGCTCGCGCGACGTCGGCGCCTATTCGATCATGTCGCTGGAATCCGGACCGTTCCTGACCATGACGACGCTCGGGCTGGCCGGCCTGTCGTCGTTCCCGTGGCAGACCATGCTCGGCGCCATCCTGCCGCTGTTGATCGGCATGGCGATCGGCAACCTCGATCGCGAGATGCGGCTGTTCCTGGGCAAGATCGCCCCGGGCCTGATCCCGTTCTTCGCCTTCGGCCTCGGTGCCGGCCTCGATCTCAGCAAGGTGTGGAGCGCCGGTCTGCTCGGCCTCGGCGTCGGCGTGGCGGTGGTGGCGATCACCGGTCTGGCGCTGTTCTTCGTCGACCGGGCGACCGGGGGCACCGGGGTCGCCGGCGTCGCCGCCTCCTCGACCGCCGGCAACGCCGCGGCGGTTCCGGCGATCATCGCCGGCGCCAACCCGGCCTATGCGGAAGCCGCGCAGAGTGCGACCATCCTGGTCGCCGCGGCGGTGGTGGTCACCGCCATCCTGGTGCCGCTGGTGACGTCCTTCGTGGCGTCGAAGTTCGGAACCATGACCGACGACGACGACGAGACCGCGGCGGAGACCGACACCGTGCCGGTCCATCCCTGATCGCGACGGTCGGCGGCGGATTCCTCGCCGCCGACCGCTCCTCGTCGTCCGCCGCGACGCGTCCACCCGAGAACGGAAGCCCCCCATGAACGACACGGTCAACATCGCCTACGGCCGCGGCCATCTCGCCGTCCGCCTGCCCGACGACGCCGAGGCGACGGTCATCCGCAAGGTCACCCTGCCCAAGCTCGGCGACCAGACGGCGGCGATCCGGGCGGCGCTCGAGGCCCCGATCGGTGCGGTCCCCTATTCGACCCTGGTGAAGGGCCGGAGGAGCGCCTGCATCCTGATCTGCGACATCACCCGGCCGGTGCCGAACCGGCTGTTCCTGCGGCCGATGATCGAAGGGCTGCTCGCCGCGGGCATGCCCGCCGCGGCGATCTCGGTGGTGGTGGCGACCGGCCTGCATCGCCCCAACGAAGGCGCCGAGTTGGCCGAGCTGGTCGGCGACCCCTGGGTGCTCGACACGGTGCGGGTCGAGAACCATTTCGCCCGCGACGACGACGCCCATGTCGACCTCGGCCCGACCTCGCGCGGCACGCCGGTCAAGATCGACCGCCGCTTCGTCGACGCCGATCTGCGCATCGTCACCGGGCTGATCGAGCCGCATTTCATGGCCGGCTGGTCGGGCGGGCGCAAGGTGATCGCCCCCGGCGTCGCCCATCACGAGACCATCCGCACCTTTCATTCCGCCCGCTTCATGGAAGATCCGCTGGCGGTCCAGTGCAATCTGGTCGGCAATCCGCTGCACGAGGAACAGCTGGAGATCGTCGCCAAGATCGGCGAGGTCTACGCGCTCAACACCGTCCTCGACGAGGACCGCGATCTGGTCCACGTGACCTTCGGCGAGGTGATCGCCAGCCATCTCGCGGCGATCGAGTTCATCGCCGAATCCACCGCGATCGCCGTGCCGCGGCGCTTCAAGACCATCGTCACCTCGTCGGCCGGCTATCCCCTCGACAAGACCTACTACCAGACGGTCAAGGGCATGGTCACGCCGATGGACATCCTGGAGCCGGGCGGCACGCTGATCATCGCCTCGGAATGTTCGGAGGGCTTCGGCTCGCCGGAGTTCCGCGACGCCCAGGAGCGACTGGTGACCCTCGGACCGGAACGCTTCCTGGCCACGCTGAAGGCCAAGACCTTCGCCGAGATCGACGAGTGGCAGACCGAGATGCAGCTGAAGCCGATGCGGATGAGCCGCGTCCAGCTCTACACCACCGGCCTCGGCGCGGAAGAGCGGCGGATCACCGGCGTCGAACTGGTCGAGTCGGTCGAGGCGGCGATCCGGGCGAGCATCGATCGCGCCGGCGACGTCGCGGTGGCGATCATCCCGGAAGGACCCTATGTGGTGCCGGTCCATGCCGCTCGAAGCTGAACCGCTGCACGTCCATCTCGATGCGGTCGGGGGGGCGGCCGGCGACATGTTCGTCGCCGCCCTGCTCGACGCGCTGCCGCATCTGCGGCCGCGGGTGTTCGCCGATCTCGCCGCGGTGCTGCCGGCGTCTTGCGGCCGACCGGTGCTGGTCCCCGGCACCAGCGGCGGCATCGCCGTCACCCGCTTCGGCCTGGACGGGCCGGAGCCGGAGGTGGCGCGAGAGCATGGGCATGGGCACGAGCACGCGCATGCGGCCGGACACGATCACGGTCACTCGCACGGGCACGGCCATGACCACCCCCACGGCCATGATCACAGCCACGACCATGCCCATGGCCACGATCACCCCCACTCCCACGACGCCCCGTCCGGGCCGGCGCGGATCGTGCGCTTTCCGGAGATCGCCGCGATGATCGCGGCGGCCGACCTCGCCCCGGGCACCGGCGCGGCGGCGATCGCCATTCTGCGCCGCCTCGCCGAAGCCGAGAGCCGGATGCACGCGGTGCCGCTCGACGACGTGCATTTCCACGAGCTCGCCGATTGGGATTCGCTGATGGACGTGGTGGCGGCCGGCAGCCTGATCGCCGCGTTGCCCAACGCCACCTGGAGCGTCTCCGATCTGCCGCGCGGCCGCGGATTGGTGCGCACCGCCCATGGCCTGTTGCCGGTGCCGGCGCCGGCCACCGCGGCGATCCTCGGACGCTTCTCGTGGCGCGACGACGGCATCGGCGGCGAGCGGGTGACCCCGACCGGCGCGGCGATCCTCGCCCATCTGATCGACCCCGACACGCCGCATCCCGCCGCCGGGCGGCTCGGTGCGACCGGCACCGGCGCCGGCACGCGAACCCTGCCGGGGATGCCCAACATCCTGCGCGCCCTGGTGTTCACCGCCGCGCAGGAGGCGGCCCCGGCCGACGACGACGAGGTGATGGTGGTCACCTTCGACGTCGACGACATGACCGGCGAGGAGATCGCCGTGGCGGCCGAGCGGCTGCGGGCCTGCGACGGGGTGATCGACCTGACGCTCGGCGCCCGCCAGGGCAAGAAGGGCCGCCCGGTCACCGACTTCCGCCTGATGGTCCGGCCCGCCGCTCTCGCCGCGGTCGGCGAGCGCTGTTTCCTGGAGACCGCGACGCTCGGCTTGCGTTGGCGCGCGGAACGGCGCATCTGCCTGCCGCGGGGCGCCGCGGCAGTGGTCGTCGACGGCCGCACCCTGGCGGTCAAGCGGGCGGAACGGCCCGACGGCCGCACCACCGTCAAGGTGGAGAACGATTCCCTCGCCCCGATCGACGGGCTCGGCGCGCGGCGCCGGGCGCAGCGGGCGGCCGAGAACGACGCAGAGGAGACCGACGCTTGACGATCGCCATCCGCGAAGCGGCCCTGGTGGCCGCCCTCGACCGCCACCCCGCCCTGGCGATCGCCGTCAGCGGCGGCGTCGATTCGATGGTGCTGGCCCATGTCGGCCACCGCCTGTCGCAGGCCGCGACCACCGCGGTCCATGCGGTGTCGCCGGCGGTGCCGGCGCTGGCCACCGCCCGGGTCGAGGACCACGCCCGCCGCTTCGGCTGGCGGCTGCGGCTGATCGACGCCGGCGAGCTCGCCGATCCGGCCTATCGCGCCAATCCGGTCGACCGCTGTTTCTATTGCAAGAGCAACCTCTACAGCCGCATCCGCGAGGTGATCGGCGGATCGATCGCCTCCGGCACCAATCTAGACGATCTCGACGACTTCCGACCGGGCCTCGACGCGGCACGACGGGCCGAAGTCGTGCATCCCTTCGTCGAGGCGGGGCTCGGCAAGGCCGACATCTACGAACTCGCCCGCGCCTATGGGCTCGACGACCTCGCGGCGCTGCCGGCTCAGCCGTGTCTGGCCAGCCGCATCGAGACCGGCATCGGCGTCGACGAGGACGCCCTGGCGTTCATCGAGGCGGTGGAGATCGAGCTCGCGGCGGCGCTGCCCGGCGCCGAGGCGCTGCGTTGTCGCATCACCGCGGCCGGCGTCTTCGCCGAATGCGCGCCGCTGCCCGAGGGGCCGCAGGCCGAAGCGATCGCCGCTCGGGTCGCGGCACTGGCGGCCGCCGCCGGGCGGCCGTTCGGCGGGCTCCGGGCCTATCGCCGCGGCGCGGCCTTCCTGCGGGACCTGCGATGAGAGAGTTCGAGATCGACTGGGACCGCGAAGCCCGCACCGGCAGTGCCGAAGCGATCCTGTGCGACGGCAAGAGCGTCGCGCAGATCGAGGCGATCCTCGCGGCGGCCGGCGATCGCCGTCTGTTGCTGACCCGTCTCGACGGGGAGAAGCACGACGCCCTGGCGGCGGCGACGCGGCGGCGGCTCGACCACGATCCGCTCTCGCGTACGGCGACCCACGGCGCGCCGGCGCCGGTGCGGCGCCCCGGGCCGGGGATCGTCTGCGCCGGAACCTCCGACCTGCCGGTGGCGCGCGAAGCGGCGCGCAGCCTCGCCTTCGCCGGCTGGGCGGCACCGATCGTCGCCGACGTCGGGGTCGCCGGGCTGTGGCGGCTCTTCGCCCGGCTCGACGAGATCCGCGGCTTCTCGGTGGTGATCGTGGTGGCCGGCATGGAGGGGGCGCTGTTCGGCGTGCTCGCCGGCCTGATCGCCGCGCCGGTGATCGCCGTGCCGACCTCGATCGGCTACGGCGTGGCGACCGGCGGCCGCGCGGCGCTGACCGGGGCGCTGGCCTCCTGTGCGCCGGGGCTGGTCACCGTCAACATCGACAACGGCTTCGGCGCCGCCTGCGCGGCGCTGCGCATCCTCGAGACCTTCCCGACCGCCCCTCACCCGATTCCATGACCACCCGCCCCGTCCGCGGCTCGCGCCGCGCACGGCTCAGCAGCCTCCAGGGAGACTCCCCATGAAGATCGTGATCGCGCCGGATTCCTACAAGGAGAGCCTGTCGGCGCTCGAGGTGGCCCTGGAGATCGAAACCGGATTCCGCGAGATCTTTCCCGATGCGGTCTATGTCCGCATCCCCGTCGCCGACGGCGGCGAGGGCACGGTCGACGCGATGGTCGCGGCGACCGGCGGCACCTCGATCGACACGCCGGTGACCGGCCCGCTCGGGCAACCGGTCGTGGCACGCTGGGGCCTGACCGGCGACGGCGGCACCGCGGTGATCGAGATGGCGGCGGCGAGCGGCCTGACGCTGGTCGCGCCGGACGCGCGCAATCCGCTGCTCACCACCACCTACGGGGTCGGCGAGCTGATCCGCGCCGCCCTCGACCAGGGCTCGCGGCGCTTCATCATCGGCATCGGCGGCAGCGCCACCAACGACGGCGGCGCCGGCATGGTCGAAGCGCTGGGCGGACGTCTGCTCGACGGCGAAGGCCGGGCGATCGTCCGCGGCGGCGGCGGCCTCGCGTCGCTCGCCCGCATCGACGTCGCCGGGCTCGACCCGCGGCTCGCCGAGTGCCGGATCGAAGTCGCCTGCGACGTCGACAATCCGCTGACCGGGCCGCACGGCGCTTCGGCGACCTTCGGGCCGCAGAAGGGCGCGACCCCGGCGATGGTCGCCGAACTCGACGCGGCGCTCGCCCACTATGCCGCCATCATCCAGCGCGACCTCGGCAAGGCGGTGGCCGATCTGCCCGGCGCCGGTGCGGCCGGCGGCCTCGGCGCGGCGATGGTCGCCTTCCTCGGCGCCACCCTGCGGCCGGGGGCCGAAATCGTCACCACCGCGCTCGGCCTCGACGCGGCGGTCGCCGACGCCGATCTGGTGATCACCGGCGAAGGCCGGATCGACGGCCAGACGGTGCACGGCAAGACGCCGATGGGCGTGGCGCGGGTCGCCGCCCGCCACGGCAAGCCGGTGATCGGCATCGCCGGCTGCCTCGGCACCGGCTCGGAGCTGGTCCATGGCCACGACATCGCCGCGGTGTTCGCGGTGATGCGCCGGCCCTGCACGGTGGCCGAAGCGCTGGCCGACGCCGCCGTCAACGTCCGCACCGCGGCGCGCAACGTCGCCGCGGCGATCGCGCTGGGCCGCAGTCTCGCGCGCTGAGAGGCGCGCCTCAGCGGCCGCTCTCGCGGGCGAAGCGCCGGGCGACGTCGACGAAGGCCCGGAGTTTCGGCTGGGTCTGGGCGCGCGCCGGAAAATAGAGGTAGAGGCCCGGCCCGGTCGGCAGGTCGGCGGTGAGCACCCGCTCGAGCCGGCCGGCAGCGACGGCGTCGGCGACCAGCCCGAGCGGCAGGTAGGTGAGGCCCTGCCCGGCCTCGGCCAGGCGCAGCGCCAGATCGGCGTCGTCGAGGGTGATCGCCCCCGGCACGTCGATCGACAGATCCCGGCCGTGCCGAGTGAACTCCCAGCGATAGACCGCGCCGGAGGTCGGGAAGCGGTAGCGCAGCGCCACGTGGCGGGCGAGATCTTCGGGCGCCGCCGGTCGGCCGTGGGCGGCGAAATAGGCCGGGGAACCGACCACCGTCCAGGTGATGTCGGCGGTGAGGGCCACGGCGATCATGTCGCGGGCGAGCGATTCGCCGATGCGGATGCCGGCGTCGTAGCCCTTCTCGGTGATGTCGAGGGTCCCGTCCTCGACGGCGATCTCGAGCGTCACGTCGGGACAGGCGGCGCGGAACCGCGCCAGCAGCGGCGCCAGTACCAAGGACACCGCCAGCCGCGGCACGCTCAGCCGCAACCGACCCATCGGCCGATCGCGGAAGCCGGCGAGCCCCTCGACCGCGGCGCGGATTTCGCCGGCCGCCGGCCCGAGGCGGGCAAGGAAGGCGGCGCCGGCCTCGGTCAGCCCGACCCGGCGGGTGGTGCGGGCGAACAGCGCCACGCCGAGGCGGGTCTCGAGGGTGCGGATCGCCTGGCCGACCGCGGTCGGGCTGACCCCGAGGCTCGCGGCGGCGGCGGTGAAGGAGCGATGTTCGGCGACCGCGAGGAATTCGGTCAGCCCGTCGAAGGGGTCGATGCGCATCGGATCATGAAGCCCTGCTTCGCGGTTCATCCAGTCTAGCGCGGTTTATCTCCGCAATGCGAGGGGCGATGGTGAGCGGGTCCGGCGGGAGCGGCCCGCCGCGGCACCCTCGAGGAGGATCCCCATGCGCACCACCACCCTCGGAGACAGCGGTCTGATCGTGTCGCGGCTCGCCTTCGGGGCGATGACCTTCACCGCCGGCCATCCCGGTCTGGCGGCGGTCTACAAGACCGAGGCGGCCGAGGCGGAGGCGATGGTCGGCCGGGCGCTCGACGCCGGCATCACCCTGTTCGACACCGCCGACGCCTATGCCGACGGGCAGTCCGAGGAGATGCTGGGGCGGGCGCTCGGCGCGCGGCGCGACGAAGTGGTGATCACCACCAAGGTCGGCTTCCGCATGGGCGCGCCGCTGAACCGGGCCGGCCTGTCGCGGCGCCACATCCTGTGGTCGGTCGACGGCAGTCTGAAGCGGCTCGGCACCGACCGGATCGACCTCTATGTGGTCCACAAGGAAGATCCCTACACGCCGCTCGAGGAGACGCTGGAGGCGCTCGACGCGGTGGTGCGGGCCGGCAAGGTGCGCTATCTCGGCTTCTCCAACTGGTCGGCGTGGAAGGTCGCGGCGGCGCTGGAGATCCAGAAGGCACGTGGGCTCGCCCGATTCTGCCACGGCCAGATGCACTATTCGCTGCTCGGGCGCGACGTCGAACGCGACGTGATCCCGATGATGCGGCGCTACGGCCTCGGCCTGACGGTGTGGAGCCCGCTCGCTTCCGGATTCCTGACCGGCAAGTACACGCCCGAGACCCTGAACGATCCGGCCAACCGCTATTCGGGCTTCGACATCCTGCCCTTCGACAAGGCGGCGGGGTTCCGGCTGGTCGAGACCATGCGGGGGATCGCCGCGGCGCACGGGGCGAGCGTCGCCCAGGTGGCGATCGCCTGGCTGTTGGCCAAGAGCGCCGTGTCGAGCGTGCTGATCGGCGCATCGCGGCCGTCGCAGCTCGCCGACAATCTCGGCGCCGCCGACCTGACCCTGTCGGCCGAGGCGATTGCCACCCTCGACGCGGCGACGACCCCGGCGCCGGTCTATCCCAACTGGTTCATCGACCGGCTGGTCGACCCGGCGATGGTCGAAGCGCTGGGCCCGCGCTGACCCGCCCGGCGCGACGACCGACCGGCGCCTCGGGGTGTCGACGCCTCAGGGCGCCGGGGCGATCATCGCCACGCAGGCGCGCAGCGCCAGGAGATAGGACTCGACGCCGAAGCCGACGATCTGGCCGCGGACGATCGCCGAGATCACCGAGGTGTGGCGGAAGGTCTCGCGGGCGTGGACGTTGGACATGTGGACCTCGACGATCGGCACCGTGAGGATCGCCAGGGCGTCGCGGATGCCATAGCTGTAATGGGTCCAAGCGCCGGCGTTGACCATCACCGCGTCGACGCCCTCGAGATGGGCGCGGTGGATGCGCTCGACGAAGACGCCTTCGTGATTGCTCTGGAAATTCTCGACCTCGACCCCGAGCTCGCCGGCGAGCGCTTCGATCCGGCCGTAGATGTCGGCGAGAGTGGCGGTGCCGTACTGGGCGGGATCGCGCCGGCCGAACATGTCGTGGTTGATGCCGTGCAGCGCCAGGATCTTCGCCATGTCGCTCTCCGTCGCGGGTTGGGAACGGCGGCGGCGGACCGGCCCGGTCGGGGCCGCTCCGCCGGGCCGGGATCAGGCGGGGTTCAGCGCGTGGACGGCGCGGGCGGCAATCATGTCGGCGGTCGCGGCGCCATAGGCGGCCATGTGCGGGGCCGCGGCATGGGCGGCGAGATGAGCGGCGCTCTCCCACTTCTCGATCACCACGAAGGTGTCGGGACCGAAGGTCGC
The DNA here is from genome assembly GCF_004328075.1 of Siculibacillus lacustris. Lineage (GTDB taxonomy): Bacteria > Pseudomonadota > Alphaproteobacteria > Rhizobiales > Ancalomicrobiaceae > Siculibacillus > Siculibacillus lacustris. The sequence continues at coordinate 20,664 of NZ_SJFN01000001.1, forward strand.
GAGCCCCGGCACGCCGGCGTCGACGGTCGGGCCGTATTCGATGCAGCCGGCCTCGGCGCGGACGGTCGGGACGAGCGCCCGGAACAGGTCGAGGACCTGGGCGCGCAGGCCGGGCTTGGTGGTGATGATCGCCACTACGTGCAGCATGGGGCTTCCTCGTGTCTGGGAGACGGAACGGCCGGGGCACCGTCGCGGCGCCCTGCGGAGCGCTCCGCGGCCCCGACCTGACAGGCTCGCTCGGGTCGAGTCAAGGGCTCGCCACGGGAGTGCGGCGAGGGCGACCGGTCACCGCACGTCGTCCCAGATCGCGCTGTGGGCGACGCCGTCGCGGCCGATCCAGGCGCGATACATGCCCTCGCTGTTGTAGGGCAGCGACACCGCACCGGTGGCGTCGACCGCCACCAGACCGCCCGACCCGCCGAAGGGGGCGATCTCGGCGACCACCGCCGGGGCGGCTTCTTCGAGCGACTGGCCGAGCAGGCGCATGCGCGCGTCGATCTCGTGGCCGACCGCCCAGCGGACGAAGATCTCGCCGTGACCGGTCGCCGAGATCGCGCAGGTGCGGTCGTCGGCCCAGGTGCCGGCGCCGATCAGCGGGCTGTCGCCGACCCGGCCGGGGCGTTTGCCGGTCATGCCGCCGGTCGAGGTGGCGGCGGCGAGATGGCCGTGGGCGTCGAGGGCGACCGCCCCGACGGTGCCGTGGCGGCGGGCCGGATCGTCGTCGCCGGACAGGCCGGCGGCGCGGCGGGCGAGTTCGTCGTCGAGGGCGGCGAGGCGGGCGTCGGTGGCGAACCACGTGGGATCGGCCATTTCCAGACCGCTGTCGCGGCAGAAGGCCCGCGCCCCCTCGCCGGTGAGCAGCACGTGCTCGGTGGTCTCCATCACCGCGCGAGCGGCGAGCACCGGGTGGCGCGGCCCGAAGATGCCGGCGACCGCGCCGCAGCGGCGATCCGCCCCGACCATCACCGCCGCATCCATCTCCTGGGTGCGGTCGGAGGTATAGACGGCACCCCGGCCGGCGTTGAACTGCGGATCGTCCTCGAGCGCCATCACCGCCGCGCAGACCGCGTCGAGGGCGGCGCCGCCGGCGCGCAGCACCGCGTGGCCGGCCTCCAGGGCGGCGCGCAGGCCGGCGTGGTAGGCGCGGGCGCGATCGGGAGTGACGACGGCGCGACGGATGGTGCCGGCACCGCCGTGCAGCGCGAGGACGGGAGGAATTTCGGACATCGGAACCTCGAGGGTCGGAACGGACGGGCGGATCACCGCAGGGCGGCGGAGAGGGCGGACAGCGCGTTCATCCAACCGACGGCGTCGGCGGCATCGGCGCAGTCGAAGGCGACGGTGGTGGCGTCGAGGCGACGGGCCGGCGGCAGCACCGCGGCGAGATCGGCGAGCGCCGGGGAATTCATCTCGAACTCGGCGACGAAGGGGCCGGGCACCACGAAGGGCGCCATCGCCCGGCAGCGCGCGACCGCGGCGGCGGCGGCGGCGCGGATCGCGGTGCGGGCGCGGGCCGGCGAGATCTGGCGGGCGGCGCGGTGGCCCAGCGCGGTCTTCACCGCCACGAACTCGGCCTCCGGGAACAGCGGCCGCGTCTCCTCGACGGTGCGGTCGTCGCCGGTGACCAGCGCCACCGGCACCCCGAGGGTGCCGGCATAGGCGCCGTAGATGCCGGGCTCGCCGAGCGGCCGGCCGGCGAGGCGGACGGCGCGGAAGGCGAAGCCGTTGGTGGTGTGGGCGAGCACGCCGCGGCCGCCGGCGGCGCCGTGGTGGCCGACCAGGAACATCGCATCGAAGGCGCGGTCGAGCCCGGCGGCCATGTTGAAGGGCTTGGGCTTGCCGAGGATCAGGTCGGCGCGAGGATCGAGCGCCTCGGGCAGGAGGTTGATCATCGAGCCGTGGGAATCGTTGACCACCACCTCGGTCGCCCCGCCGAGAAAGGCGCCGACCACCGCGGCGTCGACCTCGTCGGTCATCAGGCGGCGGGCGCGTTCGTATTCGGGATTGCCCGGCGTGCCCTGGAGGGGAGAAACGACGCCCGCCACGCCCTCGATGTCGGCGGAAATGAAGATCTTCATGACTTGTCCTTCAGCACATCGGCGAGCGAGGGGCGAAAATGACCGTCGCGGCCGCCGGTCGCCGGGGCGGCGAGGAGGGCGTTGAGGACCGCCTCCTGGGTGGCGTCGGCGGCGGCGCGGAACAGGAGATCGATACGGGCTTCGTCGAGCACCCGGCGCGTGGCGATCGCCGTCGGCGCGCGATGGGGGATGCGTTCGGCGGTGGAGACGGCCAGCGCGACGTCGCCGCTGCCGTTGCCCCAATGGGCGCCGAGCCGGGCGAGGCCGACGCCGGCCCGCTGCGCCACCCGCCGCAACTGGCGGCCGTCCATCGGCACGTCGGTGGCCAGCACGACGATCACCGAACCGCGCTCGGGCGGATCGGCGTCGACGACCGCGGCCGGGCGGCGCGGCGCTCTGGGCGGCCGCGGCCGGCGGCCGTCCGGCAGCACCAGATCGCCGGCGCGGCCGAAATTGGCGAGCACCAGGGCGCCGAGCGTCAGACCGGTGCCGTCGAGATCGAAACGGCGCGAGGCGGTGCCGATGCCGCCCTTGAAACCGAAGGCGCTCATGCCGGTGCCGGCGCCGACCGCGCCTTCGGCGACCGGTCCGCCGGCCGCCGCATCGAGGGCGGCCTCGGCGTCGGCGACCCCGAGGGCGCGGGCGCGGATGTCGGACAGCCAGCCGTCGTTGCACTCGAACACCACCGGATTGACGGTGCCGGTGTCGCGGCCGATGTCGGGATGGGCGGCGAGCGCCCGGCCGACCAGGGCATCGAAGCCGCAGCCGACGGCGAAGGTATTGGTGAGCAGGATCGGCGTCTCGAGCTGGCCGAGCTCGGCCACCTGCATCAACCCGAGGCTCTTGCCGAAACCGTTGATGACCTCGACGGCGGCCGGCAGTTTCTCGGCGAAGAGATCGCCGTCGTGGGGCCGGATCGCGGTGAAGCCGGTGCGGACGTCGCCGGCGACCAGGGTGCGATGGCCGACGGCGACGCCGGGGACGTCGGTGATGGCGTCGCACGGTCCGGTCGGCAGGTCGCCGCAGGCGAGACCGAAGGCGCGGGCACGGGCCGGGCGGGAGCCGTCCATGTCACAGACGCCTCAATTTGGGATCCAGCGCATCGCGCAGACCGTCGCCGAGCAGGTTGAAGGCCAGCACGGTGACGAAGATGGCGAGGCCGGGGAACAGCGTGACGTGGTCGGCGACGCCGATGTAGTTGCGGCCGTCGGCGAGCATGGCACCCCATTCCGGCGACGGCGGCTGGGCGCCGAGGCCGATGAACGACAGGCTGGCGGCGGTCAGGATCGAAGTGCCGATGCGCATCGAGAAATAGACCACGACGTTGGGCAGCGCGCCGGGCAGCAGGTGGCGGACCATGATCAGCCGGTCGGCGACGCCGATGGCACGAGCGGCGTCGATGTAGACGGCGCGTTTCAGCGACAGGGTCGAGCTGCGGGCGAGCCGGGCGAACACCGGCACCGAGAACACCGCCACGGCGTAGATGACGTTGTCGATGCCGGGGCCGAGGATGGCGATGACGGCGATCGCCAGCAGGATGCCGGGGAAGGCCAGCAGCACGTCGCAGATGCGCATGATCAGGCTGTCGACGAGGCCGCCGTAATAGCCGGAGATCACCCCGAGGGTGACGCCGCCGAGGCTGCCGAGGCTGACCGACAGGAAGCCGACGGCGAGCGAGATGCGGGCGCCGTGGACGATGCGCGAGAAGACGTCGCGGCCATAGGCGTCGGTGCCGGCCCAATGGCGGGCCGAGACGCCCTCGAGCACCGCCTCGTAGTCGGGGGCGACGGGGTCGAAGGGCACGATCCACGGCGCGGCGATCGCCACGGCGATCAGCGCGCAGAGGAACAGGCCGGCGAAGAGGGCGACCTTCTGGCGGCGGAAACGGCGCCAGAATTCTCCGAACGGGGTGCGGGTGGCCTCGGCGGCGAGGGAAGCGACGGTCGCGTCGGTCATCTGAAGCGGATCTCCGGATTGGCGAGCGCGTAGAGCACGTCGACGGCGAGGTTGATGACGATGAATTCGAGCGAGAACAGCAGGATCTCGGCCTGGATCACCGGATAGTCGCGATAGGCCACCGAATCGACCAGCAACCGGCCGAGGCCGGGCCAGGTGAACACCGTCTCGACGACGATCGAACCGCCGAGCAGAAAGCCGAACTGCAGGCCGACCATGGTGATCACCGGCACCAGGGCATTTCGCAGGGTGTGCTTCCAGATCACCGTCTGCTCCGGCACGCCCTTGGCGCGGGCGGTGCGGACGTAGTCCTCGCGGGCGATCTCGATGAAGGCGGAACGGGTGAAGCGGGCCATCACCGCCGCGACGCCGAGGCCGAGGGTGAAGGACGGCATCACGAAATGGGCCGGGGTGCCGTAACCGCCGGTCGGCAGCCAGCCGAGGCGGACCGAGAACAGGTCGATCATCAGCAGGCCGAGCCAGAAGGACGGGAAGGAGATGCCGGAGACGGCGACGAACATGCCGCCCCAGTCCTGCCAGCGGCCGCGCTTGACGGCGGAGGCGACGCCGATCAGCAGGCCGGCGGCGGTGGCCCAGACCATCGCGAAGACGGTCAGCCAGACGGTCGGCATCAGGCGTTCGCCGATCTCGGTGATCACCGGCCGGCGGCTCTTCAGCGACATGCCGAAGTCGCCCTGCACGGCGTGCGACAGGAAGCGCCAGTACTGGTCCCAGATCGGTCCGTCGAGGCCGAGCGACTTGCGCACCGCGGCGACGTCTTCGAGGGTCGCGTCCATGCCGGCGACCAGCCGGGCGGGGTCGCCGGGCAGGAGGTGCACGAAGGCGAAGACCACCACCGAGATCACCAGGATCACGGGGATCGTCCCGAGGATGCGACGGACGAGATAGTCGAGCATGGCGGCTCCGGCGGCGCGAAGGGTGGGGCGGGCCGCCGCCGGGACGTGTCCCCGGCGGCGGCCCGGCGTCTCACTTGAGTTCGGCGTCTTCGACCACGAAGCCGCGGTCGGGCAGCATGTAGACGCCGGACAGCGACTTCGACTGGGCCGAGATGTTCTCGATCACCCCGAGATAGACCCACGGCGCATCGACCCAGGCGAGCTTCTGCGCCTCGGCGTAGAAGGCGGCGCGCTTGGTCGGATCGGCGGTGCCCAGCGCCCCCTCGATGGCCGCGTCGACCTTGTCGTTCTTGTAGTAGGCGACGTTGTACATCGCCGGCGGGAAGCTCTTGCCGTAGAGCAGCGGGCGCAGACCCCAGTCGGCGTCACCGGTCGACGACGACCAGCCGCCGTACTGCAGCTGGACGGTGGCGTCCTCGGGCTTCTGCACCGACCAGATCTTCTGGGCCATCACGCCGGATTCGAGCGGGGTGACCGTCAACTTGACACCGACCTGGGCGAACTGCTGCTGTAGGAACTGCATGGCGCGGATCGCATTGGTGTTGTTGTTGGCGAACATCTCCGCCTCGAAGCCGTTCGGGAAGCCGGCGTCGGCGAGCAGGGCCTTGGCCTTGGCGACGTCGAAGGCGAATTCCAGCTGCTTCTGGTAGAAGCCGAGCTTCTGCGGGATGACCGAATCCGCCGGGGTGCAGAAGCCGGTGTAGACGATCTTGCAATAGGCGACCTTGTCGACCGCATGGTTCAGCGCCTGGCGGACGCGGAGATCGTCGAAGGGCTTCTTCATGGTGTTGATCGCCACGTACCACTCGACGATCGACGGTTCCTTGACCACCGACAGGGTCGGGATCTTCTCGGCGACGGCGACCAGTTCGGACGGGAACGGCACCGCGTACTGGATCTCGCCGGCCTGGAGCATGGCGAAGCGGGCGCCGTTCTCCGGCACCGAGCGGAAGGTCACGCCGTCGACCTTGGGCCAGCCCTTCTTCCAATAGCCGTCGAACTTCTCGACTTCGAGCACATCGGCGGCCCAGCGCTTGAACTTGAACGGGCCGGTGCCGACCGGGTTGCGGCCGATGTCCTTGCCGTACTTCTCGATCGCCGCGGGCGACAGCATCATCGCGCCGGGATGGGCGAGCGAGTTGATCATCGCGCCGAACGGGGTCTTGAGGATGATCTTGACGGTCGCGGCATCGATCACGTCGACGTGGTCGACCATCGCCACCAGCGAGCGGCGGGAGAGCTTGTTGTCGGGATTGGCGAGGCGCTCGATGTTGATCTTGACCGCGGTGGCGTCGAAGTCGGTGCCGTCGTGGAACTTCACGCCCTTGCGCAGGTGCAGGACGAATTCGGTGGCGGTGTCGTTGGCCTCGTAGCTCTCGGCGAGCAACGGCACCAGCTTCATGTCGTGGTCGAAGCCGAACAGGCCCTGATAGATCGTCCGCATCGCCGTCTGCGACTGGGTGTCGTTGACGTTGGTCGGATCGAGGCCGGTCATGTTGTCGGGCACGCCGACCACCAGGGTCTTGGCCGCAGCCAGACCCGGCAGCAGGAGAACGGTCGCCAGAGTGCCGGCGGCCAGAAGGTCACGGATACGCATCGCGGGGTTTCCTCTCTCTTCTCGCGTCAGGTGAAGTCGCCGATCGGGTGACGGGCGACGAAGTGTCCGGGTGCGACCTCGACCAGGGGGCGAACCACGGGGAGATCGTCGAGACGGCGGATCGGGCTGGGGATCTCGCCCTCGAGCATCGGTCGATCGCGGTCGCGACGGGTCGGGTCGGCGATCGGGACGGCCGCCATCAAGCGGCGGGTATAGGCGTGCTGGGGGTTCTCGAAGACCGCGATGCGCGGGCCGATCTCGACGATCTGGCCGAGATACATCACCGCCACGCGGTGGCTGACCCGCTCGACCACGGCGATGTCGTGGCTGATGAAGACATAGGCGAGGCCGCGCTTTTCCTGCAGTTCCATCAAGAGGTTGACGATCTGGGCCTGGATCGAGACGTCGAGCGCGGCGACCGCTTCGTCGGCGATCAGCAGTTCCGGCTCGCAGGCGAGTGCGCGGGCGATGCACAGGCGCTGACGTTGGCCGCCGGAGAATTCGTAAGGGTAGCGCTTGGCGTGTTCGGGTAGCAGGCCGACGTCGGCGAGCAGGGCGGCGACCCGGTCGTCGATCTCGGCGCGCGGCACCAGCTCGTGGGTCAACAGCGGTTCGGCGATCGAGAAGCCGACGGTGAGACGCGGATCGAGCGAGGCGAAGGGGTCCTGGAAGACGTATTGGATCTTCTGGCGCAGCCGCCGCCGCTCGGCCGGGGCCATCGCGAAGATGTCGCGACCCTTGAAGGCGATGCGGCCCGAGGTCGCCGTCTGGAGCTGCATGATGGTGCGGCCGGTGGTCGACTTGCCGCAGCCGCTCTCCCCGACCAGTGCCAGGGTCTCGCCGGCGCGCAGGTCGAAGGACACCTGCTCGACGGCGTGGACGCGGCCGGTCAGGCCGCCGAACAGGCCTTTGCGGACGTCGAAGCGGGTGGTGAGGTCGCCGACCTCGAGCAGGGGCCTGTCGCCGCGGACGGTGTCCTGCGGCGGCGACTGGGTGGTCGAGCCGGCGACGCCGGCGGCGCCGTCCTCGATCACCACCAGCGGGAAGCGGCGCGGCAAGGTCTCGCCGGCGAGTGCGCCGAGGCGCGGCACGGCGGAGAGCAGGGCGCGGGTATAGGGATGGCGGGGGCGCGCGAAGATCTCGGTGGCGCTGCCTTCTTCGACCTTCTTGCCCCGATGCATCACCAGGACCCGGTCGGCGACTTCGGCGACCACGCCCATGTCGTGGGTGATGAACATCACCGCCATGCCCATCTCTTCCTGGAGGATCCGGATGAGCCGCAGGATCTGGGCCTGGATGGTGACGTCGAGGGCGGTGGTCGGTTCGTCGGCGACCAGGAGCTTCGGCCGGCAGGCCAGCGCCATGGCGATCATCACCCGCTGGCGCATGCCGCCGGAGAGCTGGTGCGGGTGGCGGTCGAGCAGACCGCGGGCCTCGGGGATGCGGACCTTCTCCAGCATCCGCAGCGCCTCGGCGCGGGCGTCGCGGTCGTTGGCGCCCTGGTGCAGGCGCACCGCTTCGGCGATCTGCTCGCCGATGGTGAACACCGGATTGAGCGAGGTCATCGGCTCCTGGAAGATCATGGCGATCTCGTTGCCGCGGATGCCGTTCATCGCTTCGAGCGGCTCGGCGGCGAGGTCGCGCCGGCCCGTGCTGCCGTCGAACAGGATCGAACCGGCGGAGATCCGGCCACCGCCGAATTCGACCAGCCGCATCAGGGCGAGCGAGGTCACCGACTTGCCGGAGCCGCTCTCGCCGACCACCGCCAGGGTCTCGCCGGGATCGATGTGGAAATCGAGCCCGTCGACGGCGCGCAAGGCCCCCTCTTCGGTGGCGAATTCCACCGTCAGGCCGCGGACCTGGACGAGGGGCGTCGGCGCGGGGGACGCGGCGGCGGAAAGGGTCATTCGCGGAACCTCGTGGAGTCCGGGGCGGCACCTGGGCCGAAGGCTTCGATGTCCTCGACCCACAGATGGGGCGAGATGCGACGGGAGAGCTCGGCTTCCGCCGCGGTGCTGCGGCGACGGGCGGTGAGCAGGGCCGCGAAGGCCTCGAACAGCCCGACCACCGCGGTCGGCGAGGCGTGCAGCAGCGGATGCTGGGCGGAGGCGACGAGCACCAGATCGGCGAGGGCGGCGAGCGGCGCGGCGCGGGCATCGGTGAAGCCGATCACCGTGGCGCCCTGGGCGCGCAGCGCCGCGGCATGGTCGAGGGTCGCACGGGAATAGCGCGGCAGGGTGACGGCGATCACCACGTCCTCGGGGCCGACGTCGAGGGTGCGGCGCAGGATGCGCTCCTGGCCGCCGTGACCGTCGAGCACCACCGAGGCGCGGCAGAACGGACCGATCATGTCGGCGAACAGGTCGACCAGCGCCGCCGACAGGCCGAAACCGAGGAAATAGACCCGCCGGGCCTCGGCGACCGCTTCGGCGGCCCGCACCCAGGTGGCGAGATCGAGGCTCGCCCCGGCCTCGCGCAGGTTGGCGCCGGCGGCCTCCAGCGAAGCGGCGACGACGAAACCATCGTCGCCGAGACGATCGGCCTGCGCCTCGAGCTTTTCGACCGGCGACATGATCCGGCGGAAACCGGCGACCGCCAGGAGGCGGAAGGCGGCGAACCCGTCGAGCCCGAGGCCGCGGGCGAAGCGGTTGACGGTGGCCACCGAGACGCCGGCGGCGAAGGCCAGTTCCTCGATGCCCATGGTCGCCGTCTGGACCGGATGACCCGCGACGTAGTCGGCGATCCGCCCCTGCTGAGGCGTCAGGTCGGCGCGGCGCGAGGCGATCAACGACAACAGCGGGGACATCGGCACCGAGGGTCCTCCTGCGTGTCCGGTCGGCGGTGAAAATATCTCGGTCAGATCGCGCGGCCTTGCAATGAAATTTTTCTCTGTCCCGCCTGAGAATTGGGCCGCCGGGCAGCGGCGGCGTCGAGCGAGCCGCCTCTCCGCACAATGCATGGCACCCGCCCCGAATCCGGGCTTGGGCCCGGCCCCGCCCGCGTATTAGGCTCCGCGTTTGCCGGAGGCGTCGCCGCCCGTCGCCTCCCGTCCGTCACCCGCCGGCCCCACGCGTCCGAACGACGCAGGGGGATCGCGCCCGCCCGGGAGCTTCGCCTTGAACCGGATCGCCTATCTCAACGGAGACTTCGTGCCCCTCGGGGAGGCCCGCGTGTCGGTGCTCGACCGCGGCTTCCTGTTCGCCGACGGCATCTACGAGGTCTCGGCGGTGCTCGACGGCAAATTGATCGACAACGACAGCCATCTGGCGCGGCTCGAACGGTCGGTCGGCGAGATTTCGCTGGCCCTGCCGGTGTCGCTACCGCGTCTGGTCGAGATCCAGCGCGAGCTGATCGCCCGCAACGGGCTCGCCGACGGCGTGGTCTACATCCAGGTGACCCGCGGCGTCGCCGATCGCGACTTCCACTTCCCCGAGGGCGCCACCCCGACGCTGTTCCTGTTCACCCAGGCCAAGAACATCATCGAGTCGCCGGCCGCCAAGACCGGGGTCGCGGTCAAGCTGGTGCCCGACCTGCGCTGGGGGCGCTGCGACATCAAGAGCGTGGCGCTGCTCGCCCAGGTGCTGGCCAAACAGGCGGCGCACGAGGCCGGCTGCGCCGAGGCCTGGATGACCCGCGACGGCTTCGTCACCGAAGGCGGCTCGTCGACGGCGTTCATCGTCACCGCCGACGGCACCGTGGTGACCCGGCCGAACTCGACGGCGATCCTGCCCGGCTGTACCCGCAAGGCGCTGCTGGCGCTGGCCGCGGAAGGATCGATCCGGCTCGAGGAACGGGCCTTCTCGGTCGACGAGGCCTTCGCCGCGTCGGAAGCCTTCATGACCTCGGCGTCGAGCTTCGTCTATCCGATCGTCACCATCGACGGCCGCCCGGTCGGCACCGGCCAGCCCGGCCCGGTCGCCACCCGTCTGCGCGAACTCTACATCGCCTTCGCCCGCGCCACCGCGGTGTGAGCGAGGCTCGCGAACGACCTCGGATCCCGGCCCCGGCGGCAACGCCGGGGCCGTCGTCTTTCGGGGCCTCGCCCGGCCGCGTCAGGCGTTGTCGCGAACCCAGGCGGCGATCTCGGCATGGGTGGCGAACCACACGTCGCCGGTCGCCTTGATGTGGGCGATCAGCTCCTCGAGGATGAAGAAGCGCGAGCGGTAGGTGATGACGTGCGGATGCATGGTCAGCAGGAACAGCCCGCCAGCGGCGGCCGCGCCGTCGAATTCGCGACGGAAGATCTCGGCCACCGTCGAGGGCGCGGTATAGGGGCGCAGCGCCTGGAAGCGGTTCATGTTGAAATAGACCGCGTCGTCGCGGATCCATTCGACCGGCAGTTCGACGATGCCGGTGGGCTCGCCGTTTTCGACGATCTCGTAGGGGTCGTCGTCGGCCATCAGCGAGCTGTCGTAGAGCAGGCCGAGCTCGCGCTCGATCTTCAGGGTCGCCGGCGAGAAGTCCCAGGACGGGGTGCGCATGCCGACCGGGCGCACCCCGGTGATCTTTTCCAGCGTGTCGGCGGCGCGGAAGTGCAACTCGCGTTCGTCGGCTTCCGGCAGGGCGGTGTTGAGCTCGTGGATCCAGCCGTGCAGGCCGATCTCGTGGCCCTCGGCGATCACCCGGCGCTGTTCGTCGGGGTGGAGCAGGGCCGAGACCGCCGGCACGAAGAAGGTCGCCGGGATGCTCTCCCGGCCCAAGAGATCGAGGATCTTCGGCACGCCGACCCTGGCGCCGTATTCGCCCCAGGACAGGCGCCCGAAGGACTTGCCGCCGTCGCGCAACTCGTTGGTCTCGTGGTCGCTGTCGAAGGACAGGGCGACGGCGCAGCGCTTGCCGCCCGGCCAGGCCTTCGGCTTCAGCGAGCGGCCGGCCCGCACCTTGGCGACGCGGGCGCGCCATTCCTCTTCCGGCCATTGCCAGGGTTCCATCGGATCAACCTCCATGCGGGACGTGGGGGGGAGCGTCGGTCGCCAGATGGCAGGCGACGTCGCGGCCGTCGGCGAGGCGGCGCAACAGCGGGCGTTCGACGCGGCAGCGCGCCTCGGCCAACGGACAGCGCGGATGGAAGTGGCAGCCCGGCGGCGGCGCCAGGGGCGAGGGCAATTCGCCGCTGATCGGCGAGACCCCGCCGGCGGCGTCGGGATCGAGGCGCAGGCGCGGCACGCTGTCGAGCAGGGCGCGGGTGTAGGGGTGGCGCGGATGGCCGTAGACCTCCGCCGCGGTGCCGACTTCGACGATGCGGCCGAGATACATGATCGCCACGCGGTCGCAGAGATGGCGGACCACGCCGAGATCGTGGCTGATGAACAACAGCGTCAGGCCGAGGTCGCGCCGCAGTTTCAGGAACAGATTGACGATCTGCGCCTGGATCGAGACGTCGAGCGAGGCGACCGGCTCGTCGCAGACCAGCACGTCGGGACGCATGGCGAGCGCCCGGGCGATGGCCACACGTTGGCGCTGGCCGCCGGAGAACTGGTGGGGGAAACGGCGGGCGAAGGCCGGATCGAGGCCGACCCGGAGCAGCCATTCGGCGACATGGGCCTGCGCGGCGCGGCGCTCGACGAAGCCATGGGCGATCGGCCCCTCGGAGATCGTCTCGCCGACGGTCATGCGCGGATCCAGCGAGGCGAAGGGATCCTGGAACACGGTCTGGACGCGGGTGGTGGTCTTGCGGCCGGCGGCGTCGGTGACCGGCCGGCCGTCGATGCGCACCCGGCCTTCGCTGGCGCGGTGGATGCCGGCGAGGATGCGGCCGAGGGTCGACTTGCCGCAGCCGGATTCGCCGACCAGCCCCAGAGCTTCACCCTTGGCGATGGTCAGATCGACGCCGTCGACGGCGTGCAGCACCCGGCGATCGAGGCCGGCGCCGAGATGGGCGAGGAGTTCCTCGGCGAGCGAGATCTGCGGCGCGAAGATCTTGCCGACCTTGTCGAGCACCACGAAGGCCTCGGCGGCGACGCCGGCGGGCGGGGCGAGGGTCATCGGCGGGCCTCCTCGAGCGGATGGTGGCAACGCCAGCCGCGCGGCCCCACCTCGGTCGCCGGCGGCGCCACGCCGCAGGCGGCGTCGGCATGGCCGCACCGCGGGGCGAAGGCACAGCCGGGCGGCAGGGCGGCGAGCGACGGCGGTGCGCCGGGGATCTGGGCGAGGTCGTGGCCGGGCTCGCCGCGCGACGGCAGCGAGTCGAGCAGGCCGCGTGTATAGGGATGGCGCGGCCGCGACAGGACCGCGGTGGTCGGGCCGTGCTCGACGATGCGGCCGGCGTACATCACCGCGACGCGGTCGGCGACGGTCGAGACGGTCGCCAGATCGTGGCTGATCCAGATCATCGCGGTGCCGTCCTCGCGGGCCAGCCGCTGCAGCTCGACCAGGATCTGCGCCTGGATCGACACGTCGAGCGCGGTGGTCGGCTCGTCGGCGATGATCACCGCGGGGTGGTTGAGGATGGCGATGGCGATGGCGACGCGCTGGCGCATGCCGCCGGAGAACTGGTGGGGATAGGCGTCGAGCCGGGCGCGGGCCTCGGGGATGCCGACCCGGGTCAGGGCCTCGGCGGCGCGGGTCGCCATGTCGGCGCGGCTCATGCGGTGATGGGCGGCGATCACCAGGCCCATCTGGTCGCCGATCGACAGCACCGGGTTCAGGGTCATCATCGGATCCTGGAACACCATCGAGATGCGGCGGCCGCGCAGGGCGCGCATCTCGGGCTCGGCCAAGCCGACCAGCTCGCGGCCGTCGAGTTCGACCGACGCGGTCGGCTCGACCCGGCCGGGCTCGTCGACCAGACCGATCAACGAGAAGCCGGTCATCGACTTGCCCGATCCCGACTCGCCGACGAGGCCGAGAACCTCGCCGCGATCGAGGGTGAAGGACACGCCGTCGACGACGGTGACGGTGCCGGCACGCGAGCGGAAGCGGGTGGTCAGGTCGCGGACGCGCAGGATCGGTCCGGTCATCGCTTCAGCCTCGGATTGAGTTGGTCGCGCAACTGGTCGCCGACCAGATTGATGGCGACGATCAGGATGATCAGCGCGACGCCGGGATAGATCGAGATCCAGTAGCGGCCCGAGAGCATGTACTGGAAGCCGTTGGCGATCAGCATGCCGAGGGAGGGCTCGGTCGGCGGCAGGCCGACGCCGAGGAAGGACAGGGTCGCCTCCAGCGACACCGCGGCGGCGACCTGGACGGTGGCGACGACGATCAGCGGCGGCAGGCAGTTGGGCAGGATGTGGCGCAGCACCACCCGCGGCGCCGACAGCGGGATCGACAGCGCCGCCTCGACATAGTCCTTCTGGCGTTCGGCCGCCGCCGAGCCGTGGGCGGTGCGGGCGAAATAGGCGTATTGCGCGGCGACCAGGGCGGTGATCAGCGGCCCGCGGCCCTGACCGAGCAGCGCGGCGAGGACGAAGGCGAGCAGGATCGCCGGAAACGACAGTTGCAGATCGACGATGCGCATGATCAGCGATTCGATGCGCCCCCCCGCATAGGCCGCGCCGGTGCCGAGCAGGGCGCCGATGACGAAGGCCAGCGCCCCGGCGGCGAGCCCCATCTCGAGCGAGATCCGGAGGCCGTAGAGGATCGCCGACAGCAGGTCGCGGCCCTGGGCGTCGGTGCCGAGGAGGTGGTGGATGCCGGTCGAGCCGACGAAGCCGGGCGGACGGCGGGCGTCGCGCAGGGTCAGGCCCGAGAGGTCGTAAGGGTCCTGGGGGGCCACCAGCGGCGCGAACATCGCCAAGAGCAGGATCACCACCACCACCACCGCGGCGGCGACGGCGACGCGGTTTTCCAGGAATTCGGCGAGGAAGCGGCGCAGCGGGGTCGAGGTGTCCATCACGAGCGACCCTTGCTCAGGCGCGGATCGAGCGCCGCATAGGCGAGATCGACCGAGAGGTTGATGGCGATGAACACGAAGGAGACGATCACCAGATAGGCGACCATCACCGGGCGATCGAGGGCGGTGATCGACTCGATCACCAGCTTGCCGAGGCCCGGCCAGGAGAAGATCGTCTCGGTGACCACCGCGAAGGCCAGCGTCGAGGCGAGCTCGAGACCGAACACGGTGACGATGGGGATGGCGATCAGGCGCAGGACGTGGCGGCTCAGCACCGTCCATTCCGACAGGCCGGCGGCACGGGCGAACTTGACGACGTCGCTCGACATAGTCTCGCGGGTGCCGGAGCGGGCGAGCCGGACCATCATGGCGAATTTGAACAGCGACAGGTTGAGCGCCGGCAGCAGCATGTGGCGCAGGCCGTCGAGGGTCAGGAAACTCCATTCGACTCCGAACAGGCTCACCGTCTCGCCGCGGCCGCCGGCGGGCAGCCAGCCGAGATCGACCGCGAAGACGAAGATCAGGACCAGGCCGATCCAGAAGGTCGGCACCGAGAAGCCGAGGATCGACAGGCCCATGACCACCCGGGAGAAGATCCGGTCGGGTCGATAGCCGGCGTACATGCCGAGCGGCACGCCGACCAGGGTGGCGCCGAAGATCGCGGTGAGGGTCAGTTCCAGGGTCGCCGGCAGGCGGGTCAGGATCAGCTGGGTCACCGGAATGCCGTAGACGAAGGAGGTGCCGAAGTCGCCGCTGAGCACCCGGCCGAGGAAGGCGAAATACTGCTCCCACAGCGGCAGATCGAGGCCGTAGCGGGCGATCGTCGCGGCGCGGATGTCCTGGGTGGCATCGGGCGAGATCAGCACGTCGATCGGGTTGCCGATGGCGTAGACCCCGACGAAGACGAGGGCCGACATCACCAGCATGACGACCACCGCCTGCATCAATCTCTGGAGTACGAACCCGGCCATCCCGTCCTCTTCTCGCCGTCGCCGACGTCGTATCCGCTCAGGCCCAGGGACCTTCGATCGCCGCGCGAGTCTCTTCGACCGCCACCGCCCAGATCGCCGCCATCTCGGCGTCGTCGCGCTGGTAGAGGCCGTGGTAGTTGCCGTCGCCGATCAGCCGGCGGCGTTCGCCGGGATCGGACATGGCCAGCGCCACGCGGTCGATCTCGGGCTTGCGTTCGGTCGGCTGGACGACGCCGGCGACCCGCGTCCAGGGGAAATTCTCCATCCACGAGGCGTGCGAGGCGGCCGGATCGATCGCCATCACCTTGGCCCAGGTGGCCGGCGCGCGCCACCAGTCGTGCAGCTTGACCCGGCTGCCGCGGCGGCGGTCGAGCCATTCGGCGGCGATGGTCGCCACCGGACTGTTGCCGCCGTGGCCGTTGACCAGGGTGATGCGGCGGAAACCGGAGCGGTGGAGGCCCTCGAGCAGGTCCTCGATCAGCGCGCAATAGGTCGAGAGCCGCAGCGACACGGTGCCGGGATAGTCGACGAAACCGGCGGCCAGCCCATAGGGCAGCACCGGGAACACCGGCACGCCGAGCGGTTCGGCCGCTTCGATCGCGACCTTCTCGGCGAGGACGGCGTCGGTGGCGAGGCTGAGATGGGCGTGCTGTTCGACGCTGCCGATCGGCAGGACACAGCGGTCGTCGAGCGCTGCGCGTTCGGAAACGCCGTTCCAATTCATCGCTGCGATCCGCATGAAACCTCCCCTGTCGCGCCCGTCCACGAAGACACCGTTTCGCTTGCCGCAGAAATGAGCAAATGCAAACGAATGCGTCACCGCGTTAGTTCTGATCGGAACCAGATCAAGATGATTGACGGCTCAATCCATTGGTGTCAAGTTTCATACGGAACTAATTCCCCGAAGATGACGAGAGCCGGATGGACGCCTTGGAGAGCCGTATCGGGATGCTCTGGCCGGATGCGGCGGCCTTCGCCGCGGGTCATGGGCTCGATCCGCTGGTGGCCACCAAGCTGTGGGAGAACCCGTGCTGGTTCTCGTTCCGGCTGAACTACCTCGCCCTGCACTTCAACGGACCGGTCTACGGCTACATCCAGGAGCGTCACGGCCTGATGCGGCCGGAATACGTGGTGCTCTATTCGCTGTCGCTGAAGGACGGCTCGACCGCCAAGGCGATCAGCGAATCCTCGGGCTTCCCCAAGACCACCATCAGCCGGGCGGTACAGTCGCTGATCGAGCGCCGGCTGATCGAGCGTACACCCGATTCCGGCGACCGTCGCAGCTTTCGCCTCGAACTGACCGCCGAGGGCCGCCGGATCACCGACGAGACCCTGACGCCGATGTTGGAACGCGAGCGCCTGATGCTCGCCCCGCTCAGCCCGGCCGAACGTTTCATGCTCGCCGAACTGCTCGCCAAACTGGTCGTCGCCGCCCCGACTTGGCCCGACGCCGTACTTCCCGGACCCGCGACCGTCTGACGACGGACGGACCGTTCATCGGAGGACTCGACATGATGCGCATCCGCAGTCTCACGTTGGCGACCTCACTGGTCGCCCTCGGCCTCGCCGCCGCGCTCGTCCCGGCGAGTGCCCAGACCCTGAACATCGGCGTCCGCGCCGGGCCGCTGTCGATCGACCCGCACTTCACCGCGGTCGGCACCCAGGCCGAGGCGGTCAAGCACATCTTCGACAGTCTGGTGGTGTCGGGCAACGATCTCGAGCTGAAGCCGGGCCTGGCGACCAGCTGGACGGTGCTCGACGAGACCCATTGGGAGTTCAAGCTGCGGCCGGGCGTCAAGTTCCACGACGGCTCCGACTTCACCGCGGAAGACGTCAAGTTCTCGATCGAGCGCATCCCGGCGGTGACCGGACCCAATCCGACGACGATCTATGTGCGCCGTGTCAAGGGCATCACCATCGTCGATCCGCTGACCATCCGGATCGAGACCGACGGTCCGGCGCCGACCCTGCCCAACGACTTCGTCCGGCTGTTCGTGGTGTCGCACACCGCGGCCAAGGACTTCTCGACCAAGGACACCGCGACCGCCGGATTCAATTCCGGCAAGGCGGCGATCGGCACCGGCCCCTACAAGTTCGTCTCGTGGACGCCCAACGAGCAGTTGGTGCTGGAGCGGTTCGACGGCTACTGGGGCGGCAAGGAGCCCTGGGAGAAGGTGGTCCGCAAGGAACTGCCCAACGACGCCGCCCGGGTGGCGCAGCTCAAGGCCGGTCAGGTCGACATCATCGCCCGCACCCCGGCCGCCGACGTGCCGTCGCTGGAGAAGGATCCGAAGATCGCCACGGTGCGCAAGGAGAGCGCCTACATCTTCTACGTCGAGTTCGACATGCGCGAGAAGACGCCGCAGGTCACCGCCAAGGACGGCTCGCCGCTGCCCAAGAACCCCTTCCTCGATCCCAAGGTGCGCGAGGCCTTCGATCTGGCGATCGATCGCGAGGCACTGACCGAGATCGCCATGGAAGGGCTCGGCAGCGCCACCGGCCAGCTGGTCACCTCCAACATCTTCGGCTACGACAAATCGATCGGCGTGCCGAAGCCCGACATCAAGAAGGCCAAGGCGCTGCTCACCGAGGCGGGCTATCCGGCCGGCTTCAAGGTGGTGTTCTCCTTCACCAACGACCGCCTGCCCGGCGACCGCGCCGTCGGCACCACCATCGCCCAGATGCTGGCGTCGATCGGCGTCGACGCCGCGGCCAACGCCCAGCCCGGCGCCGTCTACTTCCCGGCCAAGACCCGCGGCGACTATTCGCTGACCATGGCCGGCTGGGGCACGCTGACCGGCGAAGCGAACTACACCCTCGGCGGCCTGCTGCACACCTATGACGCCAAGACCAAGTTCGGCACCTTCAACGTGCGCGGCTATTCCAACGCCCGCATGGACGAGATCGTCGAAAAGGCCGCGGTGGAGATCGATCCGGCCAAGCGCGAGGCGCTCCTGAAGGAGGGCAACCGGCTGGTCGCCTCCGATCGGCCGTCGCTGCCGATCGCCTCGGTGGTGACCGTGTGGTCGATGCAGAAGGACAAGGTGACGATCGTCCCGCGTTCCGACGAGGACACGCTGGCGATGAACATCAAGCCCGCCAAGAAGTGAGACCGACTCCTCCGTCGCCGCGGATCCCTGCAGCGACGGAGCGTCTTTCCGGAGGCGCCGCGGGCGCCGACCACCGCCCCGAGGCGCGGCCGATCGCCCCGCCGCAGCCTCTGCCATACAAGTTCGAAGACTTCGGTTGACGCCATCGGCGGCTTCGGCTTTGATCCCTCCCAATCGCTCGCGTGACCCGCACGAGCACGCCCGGATCTGCGCAAGGATCAGGGTGGGGGAGGACGGCCTTGTACGATTTCAACTTCGCGCCGGTGTTCGCGTCGAGCGACCAGCTCCTGCGCGGAGCGGCGGTCACGCTGGAATTGTCCTGCGAAGCGATGGCGATCGGTCTGGTGATCTCGATCGGGCTCGCCGCCGCCAAGACCTCCAAGATCGCGCCGCTGCGCTGGGTGGTCCAGGCCTATATCGAGCTGATCCGCAACACGCCGTTCCTGGTGCAGATCTTCTTCATCTTCTTCGGTCTGCCGAGCATCGGGCTCCGGATGTCGCCGGATGCGGCGGCGCTGCTCGCCCTGGTGGTCAATTTCTGCGCCTATGCGACCGAGATCATCCGGGCCGGCATCGAGTCGATCGCCGTCGGGCAGATCGAGGCGGGCCGGGCGCTCGGGCTGAAGCCGCTGCAGGTGTTCCGCTACATCATCCTGAAACCGGCTCTGCGGACCGTCTATCCGGCGCTGACCAGCCAGTTCATCTATCTGATGCTGACCTCCAGCGTCGTCTCGGTGATCTCGGCCGGCGACCTCACCGCCGCCGGCGCCGACGTCCAGTCGCGGACCTTCGCCAGCATGGAGGTCTACCTGGTGATCACCGTGGTCTATTTCCTGATGTCGGCCGGGTTCTCGGCGCTGTTCGGAGCGATCGAGCGCGCCGCCTTCCGCTATCCGTTGTCCCGCTAGGAGGCCAGGCATGATCCGCACCTTCGGCTGGAACGAGTTCCTGTTCATCCTGATGGCGATCCGCTGGACGATCGCCCTGTCGGCGATCGCCTTCATCGGCGGCGGCATCGGCGGGCTGGCGATCGCTCTGGCGCGGACCTCCGGCGACAAGGTCGTCCGTCAGGCCACCGCCGGCTTCATCCGCGTCTTCCAGGGCACGCCGCTGCTGTTGCAGCTGTTCCTGGTCTATTTCGGCATGGCGGTGGTCGGCGCGGCGATCAACCCGTGGATCGCCGCCGCCCTCGCCCTGACCCTGCACGCCTCGGCCTTCCTCGGCGAGATCTGGCGCGGCTGCATCGAGGCGGTGCCGCTGGGGCAGAACGAGGCGGCGACGGCGCTCGGCCTCAAATGGGCCTCGCGCCAGCGCTGGATCATTCTGCCGCAGGCCGCCCGCATCGCGGTGGCGCCGACCGTCGGCTTCCTGGTGCAGTTGATCAAGGGCACTTCGCTCGCCGCGATCATCGGCTTCACCGAGCTGACGCGGGCCGGGCAGATCATCAACAACGCGACCTTCGAGCCCTTCACGGTGTTCTCGATCGTCGCGGGCCTCTACTTCGTCCTGTGCTGGCCGCTGTCGCTGCTCGCCCGTCAGGCCGAAATCCGTTTCGCACGGGCCTCCGCACGCTGAGAAAGGCCCCGGCAGCGCCGGTCGTCGACCGTCAACAGAGAGGAAATCCCATGAATCTCACTCGTCGCAACGCAACGCTCCTGATCGGCTTCGGGCTCCTCGGCGGCGCCGCCGTGGGCCCGGCTTCAGCCCAGACCGTGTCCGAGATCAAGGGGCGCGGCGTCATCAACATCGGCATGCTGGTCGACTTCCCGCCCTTCGGCATCATGAACACCGACAACCAGCC
Source organism: Siculibacillus lacustris (assembly GCF_004328075.1). GTDB lineage: Bacteria > Pseudomonadota > Alphaproteobacteria > Rhizobiales > Ancalomicrobiaceae > Siculibacillus > Siculibacillus lacustris. The sequence goes on from NZ_SJFN01000001.1 coordinate 40,928, forward strand.
CGACGGCTACGACGCCGACGTCGCCAAGCTGCTCGCCGCCGACCTCGGGGTGAAGGTCAACATCGTGCCGGTGACCGGCCCGAACCGCATCCCCTACCTGCTGTCGAGCCAGATCGACGTGCTGGTCGCCTCCCTCGGGATCACCCCGGAACGGGCCGAGAAGGTCGACTTCTCGTCGCCCTACGCCGGCATCCGGCTGTCGATCATCGGCGACAAGACCAAGGATCTCGCCAGCCCCGAGAAGCTGGTCGGCAAGCGCGTCGGCGTCGCCCGCGCCTCGACCCAGGACACCGCAGTGACCAAGGTGGCGTTGCCCGGCACGCTGATCCAGCGCTTCGACGACGACGCTTCGGCGACCCAGGCCCTGCTCTCCGGTCAGGTCGACGCGATCGGCTGTTCCAACACCGTCGTCGCCCAGATCCTCAAGGTGGCGCCCGGCCGCTTCGTCGAGACCTTCCCGCTCAGCCAGCAGGTCCAGGGCATCGCGGTGCGGCCGAAGCAGACCGAGTTCCTCGCGGCGATCAACGCCTTCGTGGCCAAGATCAAGGCCGACGGCCGGCTCGAGGCGATCAGCCAGAAGTGGCTGAAGGCGCCGCTCGCCGACTTCGTGGCCGCGGCCAAGTGATGTGACGACAGGGAGTCTTCCGCGATGACGACGACGAGCGAGACTGCGGCGGAGGCACCGCGGAAGACCCTGGAGACGGCGGTCCGGATGGAGGCCGTGAACAAGTGGTACGGCGCCTTCCAGGCGCTGAAGAACGTCGACCTCGAGGTCAGAAGCGGCGAGCGCATCGTCGTCTGCGGGCCCTCGGGGTCGGGCAAGTCGACGCTGATCCGCTGCATCAACCAGCTCGAGGCGATCCAGTCCGGGCGGATCTTCGTCGACGGCATCGAACTCACGGCGGGGGGCAAGAACGTCGACGCGATCCGCCGCGAGGTCGGCATGGTGTTCCAGCAGTTCAATCTGTTCCCGCACATGACGGTGCTGGAGAACTGCACGCTGGCGCCGATGAAGGTGCGGGGCGAGACTCGCGACGCGGCCGAGGCGACGGCGCGCAAGTACCTCGCCCGGGTCCACATTCCGGAACAGGCCGACAAATATCCGGCGCAACTCTCCGGCGGCCAGCAGCAGCGGGTGGCGATCGCCCGTGCCCTGTGCATGAACCCCAAGATCATGCTGTTCGACGAACCGACCTCGGCGCTCGATCCGGAGATGGTCAAGGAGGTCCTCGACACGATGATCGACCTCGCCGACGGCGGCATGACCATGCTGGTGGTGACCCACGAGATGGGCTTCGCCCGCCGCGTCGCCGACCGGGTGATCTTCATGGATCGCGGCGAGATCGTCGAAATGGCGCCGCCCGACCGGTTCTTCGACGACCCACAGCACGAACGCACCCGCACCTTCCTCGGCCAGATCGCCTGAGGCGGGACCCGGGGGCGGATCCCGCCGCGCCGAGCGCCGGCGAACCGGCCAGTCGGCCTGCGGACCCCTTCGCTGCGCCGCCGCGAGATCGGGTCTCCCATGCGGCGGCGCAGCAACGCAGGCGTTGCGGGCCGCGGCGGTCGTCTCTAGAAGAGCTCGGGTCCGGTCGCGGCGACCGAGGCTGCGAGGGACGACCCGATGATCCGCGGTTTCGCGATCCTGCTCTTGTGCCAATTGGTCGGCGAGGCGATCGCCCGCGGCACCGGTCTGCCGGTGCCCGGGCCGGTGCTCGGCTTCGCCGGGCTGGTGGCGGCGCTCGCCTGGTTCGACCGGCACGGCGACGTCGACGACACGATCCTCGCCTCGAGCGATCTCGGACGGGTGTCGAACGGCCTGCTCGCCACGCTGTCGCTGCTGTTCGTGCCGGCCGGCGTCGGGGTGATCCAGCATCTCGACGTGATCGGCGCGCAAGGGCTGGCGATCACCCTCGCCCTGGTGATCTCGACGGCGGTGACGCTGGCGGTGACCGTCGGCACCTTCGTGGCGGTCAAACGCTTGATGACCCGCACCGAGGAGCCGCGGCGATGACCGGCACGGCGCTGTGGGTCTACCTGTCGACCAGTCCGCTGTTCTGGCTGACCGTGACGCTGATGGTGTGGATCGCCGCCGATCAGCTGTCGCTGGCGGCCAATCGCCATTCGCTGGTCAACCCGGTGCTGGTGTCGATCATCGTGCTGGCTGCGACGCTGAAGGTGACCGGCACCGACTACCGGGTCTATTTCGACGGCGCCCAATTCGTGCATTTCCTGCTCGGGCCGGCGACGGTGGCGCTGGCCGTGCCGCTCCACCGCAATCGCGAGTTGGTGCGCAAGAATCTGGTGCCGATGGCGGCGGCGTTGGTCGTCGGGTCGGTGGTGGCGATCGTCTCGGCGGTGGGGATCGCGCTGGTCGCCGGGGCCTCGCGCTCGGTGGTGGTGTCGCTGGCGCCGAAGTCGGTGACCGCGGCGGTGGCGATGGCGGTGTCGGAGACGCTGGGCGGGGTACCGGCGCTGACCGCGACCATGGTGATCGCCACCGGCATCCTCGGGGCGATCCTGCTGACGCCGATGATGGACGCGCTCCGGGTCCGCGATCCGGCGGCGCGCGGTTTCGCCGCCGGCCTCGCCTCGCACGGCATCGGCACGGCGCGGGCCTTTTCGGTCGATCCGGTGGCCGGCGCCTTCGCCGGCATCGCCATGGCGCTCAACGCGCTCCTGACGCCGGTGCTCGCCCCGTTGGTGCTGCGGCTGTTCTTCTGACGGCCGCCGGACTCCCGGAACGGTCGTAAATTCGAACGAAGTCCTCGCCGAAACTGTAATTTCAATTTTTATAAACGAATAATCGACCCCTCCGCCGGCAAGAGTGTAGGCCCGACCGACCTCCCGACGAGAGCGAGCAGATGAAGACCATTTCCAGCCGTATGTTGGTAATATTTCTATCGCTGTTCCTGTCGATCGTGGGTTTGGCCGGGGTCAGTCTCTACTCAAACTCGCAGATGACCGCCGCTCTGGAGAGTGTCTTCGCCGACCGGGTGGTTCCCTTGCGTGACCTCAAGGCGGTCTCCGACGCCTATGCCGTCGACATCGTCGACACCACCCACAAGACCCGGGCGGGTGCGCTGAAGCCCGACCAGGCGATCATCACCGTCGAACACGCGGGAACCGCGGCGCACCGGCGTTGGTCCGCCTACATGGCGACCTACATGGACGCCCAGGAGAAGGCGCTGGCCGCGACCGCGGGCGATCGCTTCGCGGCGGCGGATACCGCGGCGGCCGAGCTCGTGACGATCCTGAAGAGCGGCGACCGGGCGCGCCTGGCGACCTTCGCCGAGACCCGCCTCTATCCGGCGATCGATCCCTTGACCGGGGCGATCGACGACCTGATCAAGCTGCAGGTCACCGAGGCCGAGGCCTCCTACACCCACGCCGTGGCGATCAACCGGGTGATATGGGGACTGATCGTCGCCTCGATCGTTCTCGGCCTGGGTCTGGTCGCCGGCGGCGCCTGGATCGTCCGGCGCTCGGTGGTGCAGCCCCTGGCGGCGATCACCGAGACCATGCATCGCCTCGCCGACCACGATCTCACGGTCGAGATCGGCTCCGCCGGCGCCCGCGACGAGATCGGTACGATGGCCCGCGCCGTGGTGGTGTTCCGCGACGGGATGCGCGAGGCCGACGGACTGCGCCGCGCTCAGGCCGAGGAAGAGGCGGCCAAGCGGCTGCGGGCCGAGCGCATCGATGCGCTGCTCGACGGGTTCGACCGCACCGCCGGGCAGATCGTCGGCGTGGTCTCTGCGTCGGCCGGCGAGTTGCAACTGGCCGCCCGGACCCTGACCGGCGCGGCGGAGGAGGCGACGCGGCAATCGACCGCAGTGTCGGCGGCCTCCGAAGAGGCGACGGCCAACGTCCTCACCGTGGCGGACGCCTCGGAACGGATCGCCGACTCGTTCCGCCGGATCACCGAGCGGGTCGACGAGGCGGCTTCGGTCTCGGCGGAGGCGGTGCGCGAGGCCGATACGACGATGCAGTCGGTGAAGGCCCTGACCGCCGGCACGCTGAAGATCGGCGAGATCTCCGGCCTGATCGACGCCATCGCCGCCCAGACCAATCTGCTCGCCCTCAATGCGACGATCGAAGCGGCCCGCGCCGGCGAGGCCGGCCGCGGCTTCGCGGTGGTGGCGGCGGAGGTCAAGGGGCTCGCCGACCAGACCGCCCGGGCGACCGCCCAGATCACCGCGCAGATCGGCGAGATCCAGGCGTCGAGCGACGGGGCGGTGACGGCGCTGACGACGATCGCCGAGACCGTCGGCCGTTTCGAGGCGATCTCCGCGGCGATCGCTTCGGCGGTCGACGCCCAGGCGGCGACCAGCGCCGAGATGGCCCGCAACGTCCAGCAGGCGGCGATCGGCACCGGCGAGGTCACCACCAACATCGCCGGCGTCAACCGCGCAACGGAAGAGACCTCGTCGGCGGCGACCCAGGTCTACGGCGCCTCGAGCGAACTCACCCGCCAGGCCGATGCGCTCCGCGACGAGGTCGGACGCTTCCTCGGCGCGGTGCGGGCCGCCTGATCACGCCGCGTCGACCGGGGCCGGCACGACGGCCGCGGTGGCCGCGGCGCCGAGCGGCGCCTCGAGCCGGCGGCCGGTCGCGGCGTCGAAGAGATGCAGCGCGTCGGGCGGGCAGCCGAAGGCGAGGCCCTCGGGCGCGCCTTCGACCAGACGGGCCGGCACCTGGGCGACGAAGGTGCGACCGGCGAACAGGCCATGGGCGAGCGCCGCCGGTCCGAGATGTTCGACGAACTGCAGATCGAAGCGACCGCGGATCGGCTGCTCGAGCGCCGCTTCGCCGACCACCAGGGCTTCGGGGCGCAGACCGAGGGTGACGGCGCGGCCGGGCGCCAGAGCGAGGCCGGGCACCGCCAGGGTGGTGCCGTCGGCGAAGGCCAGCGTCTCGTCGCGGCCGACGGTACCGTCGATCAGGTTCATCGGCGGCGAACCGATGAAGCCGGCGACGAAGCGGCTGGCGGGACGGTGATAGACCTCGGTCGGGGTGCCGATCTGTTCGATCCGGCCGGCGTCGAGCACGACGATGCGATCGGCCAGCGTCATCGCCTCGACCTGATCGTGGGTGACGAAGATCGAGGTGGCCGACAGGCGATTGTGCAGGCGGCGGATCTCGATGCGCATCTGCACGCGCAGTTTGGCGTCGAGATTGGACAAGGGCTCGTCGAACAGGAACACCTTGGGCGAGCGGATCATCGCCCGGCCCATGGCGACGCGCTGACGCTGGCCGCCGGAGAGCTGGGCGGGACGGCGATCGAGGAGATCGCCGAGCCCGAGGATCGCCGCCACCGCCTCGACCCGGGTGCGCCGCTCGGCCTTGGGCACGCCGGCGACCTTGAGGGCATAGGAGATGTTGTCGGCGACGGTCATGTGCGGATAGAGCGCGTAGTTCTGGAACACCATGGCGCAGCCACGCTCACGCGGCTCGAGCTGGTTGACCACCACGCCCTCGATGGCGATCTCGCCGCCGGTGATGTCCTCGAGGCCGGCGATCATGCGCAGCAGCGTGGATTTGCCGCAGCCCGAGGGCCCGAGCACCACCAGGAACTCGCCGGAGCGGATCTCGAGGTCGAGGGCATGGACGATCTGGGTCTTGCCATAGGACTTGGCGACCTTGCGGATGGAAATGTCGGCCATGGCGCTTCTCACTTCTCGGTGGCGATGAGGCCGCGGACGAACCATCGCTGCATGACGATCACCACCACCAGGGTCGGGGCCATGACGATCAGGGTCCCGGCCATGGCGATGTTCCATTCGGGAATGCCGCCGACGTTGGGGATCAATTGCTTCAGTTCGGTGACGGCGGTGGCGTGGCTCGGCTCGGTGGTGACCAGGAGCGGCCACAGGTATTGGTTCCAGGCCCACAGGAACATGATGGTGGCGAGCGCCGCGACGTTGTTGCGCGACAGGGGCAGGACCATGTCGAAGAAGAAGCGGATCGGTCCGGCGCCGTCCATCTTGGCGGCCTCGACCAGTTCGTCGGGCAGCGTCAGGAAGAACTGGCGATAGAGGAAGGTGCCGGTCGCGGTGGCGACCAGCGGCAGGATCAGGCCGGTGTAGGAATTGAGCAGGCCGAACTGCAGATCGACATGGACGCCGGCGAAGCGTTCGATCAGCCAGGTGAGCCCGGTCACGTCGAGGATCGCCTGATAGGGGCCGAGGACGTTGGCGGCGACCGCATAGGTCGGGACGATGCGCACCTCGAGCGGCAGCATCAGGGTGACGAAGATCGACCAGAAGATCAGCTGCCGGCCGGGGAAGCGGAAGAACACGATGGCGTAGGCGGTGAGCGCCGAGACGATCACCTTGCCGCCCGCCACGCCGGCGGCGAAGACGAAGCTGTTGAACAGCTTGTGGCCGAGGTCGGCGCGGGTCCAGGCTTCCGTGAGATTCTCCAGGAAGTGGCCGCCGGGGATGAGCGGCATCGGCACCAGATTGACGTCGCGCAGATCGTGCGAGGCGGCGACGGCCACCACCACGAAGGGCAGGACCGCGACGACGAAGCCGAGGGCCAGCACCACCTGGGTGACGACGTCGAGAACAGGCGTTCGTTCGATCACGGTCGCCTCACTTGTAGTGGACCCGCCGCTCGATGAAGCGGAACTGGAGGATGGTGAGCCCCATGATGAGGATCATCAGGATGATCGACTGGGCCGCCGCGCCGGAATAGTCGAGGCCGCGGAAGCCGTCGAAATAGATCTTGTAGACCATCAGTTCGGTGGCCCGCGCCGGACCGCCGGCGGTCATGATGTCGACGATGCCGAAGGAGTCCTGGAAGCTCTCGGTGATGTCGATCACCAGCAGGAAGAACACCGTCGGGGTCAGCAGCGGCAGTTGGATGTCGACGAGGCGGCGCAGCACGCCGGCGCCGTCGAGCGCCGCCGCCTCGATGTGCGAGCGCGGGATCGACTGCAGCGCCGACAGGAAGAAGATGAAATCGTAGCCGACGTATTTCCACGAGAAGGCGGCGATCACCGAGATCATCGCGTCGGTGCCGTTCAGGCCCGGATCCCAGATCCCCGGCCAGACGTCGTTGACGAAGGCGATCAATCCGGCCTGGGGCGCCAGCATGAAGCGGAAGGCCAGCGCCAGGGCCGGCGCGGCGATGCCGTAGGGCCAGATCAGCACCACCCGGTAGAGCCGCGAGCCGGTCAGTTCGCGATCGACGCAGACCGCCAGCAGCAGGGCGCAGATCATGGCGATCGCGGTCGAGAAGCCGGCGAAGACGATGCTGCGCCAGACCGAGGCCCAATAGTTGGGATCGGACAGTATCTCGCGGAAATTGTCGAGGCCGACCCAGATGTTGCCGCCGCCCCAGGGCTGCTGCAGGGTCAGCGACCAATAGACCGCCTGACCGGCCGGCCAATAGAAGAAGGTGAAGATCAGCACGATCTGGGGGATCGCGAAGCCGATGCCGATCCACCATTGGCGATAGGTCGCACGCTTTTCCATACGATCCGAAGCTCCACCTCGCGCCTGTCCGCAATCGTCCGAGCCACGCCGTCTGCCGTCATCCCCGGCCGGAGTGCGCGGAGCGCACGCCGGGAAAGGGGATCCAGCGGCGTCCCTCGAACGGAAACGCCCCCTGGATCCCCTTCCCTCGCTGCGCTCGCCGGGGACGACGGCGCAGCGAGGGGCGGTGATCGAGGGGGCTCGTCTCCGGATCAGGGATCAGGGCAGGGTCTTGCCCTTGTAGGTCGCCTCGAAGCGGCGCAGCACGGCGTTGCCGCGAGTGACGATGCCGTCGATGGCGGTCTGGACGTCGGACTTGCCGGAGAAGATCTCCTGCAGGCCGTTGCCGACCTCGGCGCGGATCTGGGTGAAGCCGCCCAGCCGGATGCCGCGGGTGACGGCCGAGGGCTCGGCGGCGGTCAGCGAGGCGATCGCCACTTCACGGCCCTTGTAGGGGGCCTTGTCGTAGAACCCTTGCGCCTTCATGTATTCGAAGCCGGAGGTGGTGACCGGGATGTAACCGGTGACGGTCGACCAGAACAGCGCGCTCTCGGGCTTGGCGATGAAGGCGAGGAAGGCGGCCGCGCCCTTGTATTCGGCGGGCGACTTGCCCTTCAGCACCCACAGCGAGGCGCCGCCGACCAGGCTGTTCTGACGCTTGACGCCGGCATAGACCGGCAGCGGCGCGACGTCCCAGGAGAGGCCGTCCTTGGCGGTCTTGGCGACCGTGCCGTGATCGCCGACCGAGGTCATGATCATCTGGCAGTCGCCGCCGGCGAAGGCCTGGACCATGTCCTGACCCTGCTCCTTGGCCTTGATCTTGACGAGGCCGGCGTCATACCACTTCTTCAGATCGGTGACGTACTTGACGAACTTGGTCTTGTTGAACACCAGTTCCGCGTCGAGCCCGTCGAAACCGTTGTTCTTGCTGGCGATCGGCTCGTTGTGCAGGGCCGAGAACTGCTCCAGCAGCTGCCAGCTCTCGTTGGCCGAGATATTGATGGCGACCGGGCACTCGTAGCCGGCGGCCTTCAGCTTGGTCGCGTCGGCTTCGACCTCTTCCCAGGTCTTGGGGGCTTCGGTCTTGCCGATCTTCTCGAAGGCGGCCTTGTTCCAATAGAGCAGCGCGGTCGAGGAGTTGAAGGGGAAGGAGAACATCTCGCCCTTCGAGGTGGCGTAGTAGGACGAGATGCCGTGGATGTAGTCGCCCCATTTGATGTCGTAGCCGTTGTCGGTCATCAGCTTGTTGGCCGGATAGAAGGCTTCCGACAGCATCATGGTGGCGGTGCCGACGTCGTAGACCTGGACGACGGTCGGCTGTTTGTTGGCGCGGAAGGCGGCGATGGTGTTCTGCAGCGCGGCGTCGTAGTTGCCCTGGCTGGTGCAGACCACTTCGAAGTCGCCCTGGGCGGCGTTGAAGCGGCCGCAGACGTCCTGGACGCGCTTCTCGAGGTCGCCGCTGAGGCCGAACCAGAAGTCGAACTTGGTCTTGTCGGCGGCGGGCGCCGCGGCCGACGTCAGCACGACGGCGACGGTGGCGAGCAGGATCTTCTTGAGCATGGGCCGTTCCTCGATTGCGCGGAGCGGCGGCCCGACGGGCCCCGCTGCGTCAGGGAGATGCGGCGGACATTGCTCGGACGAGATGACGGTCGGCCGACGCTTTCATGACGGTCGAATGAATTCGCCCGGCTCTCCCCAGGCGAGGCGCGGGCGGCGGGGAGGCGCCGCCCGCAACCCGCGTCAGAGGGCGGCGCCGGCGCGGGCCGAGCCGAAGATCGTGTCGCGTGGGGGCAGTTCGCCCGAGGCGAGCCCGGCGATCCATTCGTCGGTCGGCAGGACCGCGGCGAAGCGCGCCTGCATCACCACCAGGCACACGCGGTGGATCTCCTCGGCGGTGGCCCGGCCGGCGCGGTTGGCGTAAGCCAGCGACCCGGTGGCGTCGGACAGAACTTCGACGGCGAAGCCCATGTGCAGCGCGTGGATCACCGTCGACAGATCGCAGTTGTGGGTCATGTAGCCGACCACGGTGATCGTCTCGATCGCCCGGGCGCGCAGCCAGGATTCGAGGTCGGTGCCGGTGAAGGCGCTGGGCAGGGCCTTGTCGATCAGGTGGTCGCGCGGGCGGTTCGCCACGACGGGGTGGAGGGTGCCGCCGTGGCTGCCGCGGGCGAAGATCGGCGCGGTCTCGGGGGCGTTCTGGCGGATCACCACCACGGGAATCCCGGCGGCGGTGGCGGCGTCCATGGCGCGGCCGATCGCCGCGATGCTCTCGGCGAAGGGCGGATGGACGATCGGCAGGCCGCCGCCGTCGTAGTCGTTCTGGACGTCGACGACGATCAGGGCGCGGCGCGGGGCGGCGTTCGGTGCGGTCATGAGGCTCTCCTCGGGTCGAAGGGGGTGGCGTGGCGCCGATCCCGTGGTCGCATGGACGGGGCTTGCGGCGTGAGTGGCCCGAATGCCATCATGCGCGGTGATCGGGCCAATATGCCCGACGCTCGACGAGACCCTCCGCCATGCCCGCGATCGCGCCCGCGCCCCTCCTCCCGCCCCGCCCCCGCACGGTCGCCGCACCGGCGGCGACGATCGGCGTGGTGGCCTTTCCCGGAATCAATCCGTTCCATCTGGCGGTGCCGGGTCTGGTGTTCGGGGTCGACCGCGGTCTCGGCGACACCCCGCGCGATCGCCTGCTGGTCGGCGCCGCGGTGCCCGGGCGATGCCCGACCAGCGGCGGCTATGCCCTGGAGATCGACCACGACTTCGCGGCGCTGGCGGCCTGCGACATGGTGATCGTGCCGAGTTGGACCGATCCCGACGACGAGCCCGATGCGGCGCTGCTCGACCTGCTGCGCGAGGCCCACGGACGCGGCGCGCGGATCGTCGGATTGTGCCTCGGGACCTTCGTGGTCGCCGCCGCCGGGCTCCTCGACGGCCGCGCCGCCACCACCCATTGGGCGGCCGCCGAGATCCTGGCGGCACGCCATCCGGCGATCACGGTGCGGCCCGAGGTGCTCTATGTCGACGAGGGCGACGTGGTCACCGCCGCCGGGGTGGCGGCCGGGCTCGACTGCTGCCTGCACCTGCTCAGGACCCGCCACGGTGCCGAGGTCGCCAATCGGGTGGCGCGGCGGTTGGTGGTGTCGCCGCATCGCCAGGGCGGGCAGGCCCAGTTCATCGAACAGCCGGTGCGGCCGGGCCCCGAGGTCGACCGTTTCGCGCGGGTCCTCGACGCCGTGCGGGCGCGGCTCGACCGGCCGCATTCCCTCGACGCGACGGCGGCCGCGGCATCGATGAGCCGGCGAAGCTTCGTGCGCCACTTCCGCCGGGCGACCGGCACCAGCTTCGCCGCGTGGCTGCGCCACCAGCGCCTGACCGCCGCGCAGCGTCTGCTCGAGACCACCGATCGGCCGATCGAAGCGATCGCCGCGGCGGTCGGCTTCGGGTCGGCGGTGTCGTTGCGCGAGGCCTTCGAACGCAGTTTCGGCACCTCGCCGTCGCGGTGGCGGGCGACGTTCGCGAGCCGCGAGCCCGCGGGCTCCGGGGCGGAGCGTCGCACGGCGGTCGTCGAGACGGCCCATGCTGCGGTGCAGTCAAATCCGCGTCACTCTGTCGCAACCGCGAAACGAATGGCGTAAGTTCTTTTGCAATGCAGCGAAAGTCGAAAGAATCGGCCATTGTCGCGCCGCGAGGCGACGCATGATCGGCGCCCGAGACCCCATCCCAGGCGCGGCGCCACAGAGGCCGCCCGGACGAAGCGAGGATTCAGCATGACCAGCGACATCAGATCGATCACCGTGATCGGCGGCGGCACCATGGGCAGCGGCATCGCGGCGGCCTGCGCGGCCGCCGATCGCGACGTGCTGGTGCTCGAGGCGACCCGCGAACTGGCGGAAGCGGCGCGGGCGCGGGTGACGGCCCTGGCGGTCGACGCCGACGAGGCGGCGCGCTTCGCCCGTCGCCTGTCGGTCGGCACCTTCACCGACGATCTGGCGCTGATCGGCGGCTCCGACTGGATCTGCGAGGCGGTGATCGAGAAGCTCGAGGTCAAGCGCGACCTGCTGCGCCGGCTCGAGCCGCTGCGCCGCGACGGCTCGATCGTCTCGACCAACACCTCGGGCATTCCGCTGCACGACATCCTGGAGGGCGCACCGGAGCGGCTGCGGCGCGACACGCTGGTCACCCACTTCTTCAATCCGGTCCGCCTGATGCGGCTGATCGAGATCGTCTCGGGCGACGACACCAGCGCCGACGCCCACGACCGGTTGGTGCATTTCATCCACGACGTGCTCGGCAAGGGCGTGGTCGACGCCAAGGACACGCCGAATTTCATCGGCAACCGCATCGGCTGTTTCTGGATCCTGGCCGGGCTGCACAAGGCGACCGCGCATCGGGCGGCCGGCCTGTCGATCGAGACCATCGACGCGCTGATGAGCGCGCCGGTCGGCATTCCCTCGACCGGGCTCTACGGACTGGTCGATCTGATCGGCCTCGACGTGATGGATTCGATCGCCCGCAACCTCGCCGCGACGCTGCCGAACGGCGACGTCGGTCGCCATTTCGCCAGCCTGCCGGCGGCGGAAGCGGCGATGCTGGCCCGCGGTCAGCTCGGCCGCAAGTCGGGCGGCGGCTACTACCGCCTGCAGCGGACGCCGGAGGGCGGCAAGGTCAAGGAAGTCTACGAATCGGCGAGCGACAGTTGGTCGGCGGCCCGGCGGGTGACGCTCTCGCCGGCCCATGCCGATCTCGCCTCGCTGATGTTCACCGACGACGCCGAAGGCCGCTTCGCCTGGGATCTGCTCGGCGACACCCTGTGCTACGCCGCCGATCTGGTTCCCGAGATCTCCGACGACATCGTCGGCATCGATCGGGCGATGCGCTGGGGCTTCGCCTGGGGACAGGGGCCGTTCGAACTGCTCGACCGGATCGATCCGGCCCGCTTCGCCGCCCGCCTGCGGGCGGAAGGGCGGCGGATCCCGCACATGCTGGCGGTGGCGGAGAGCGTCGGCGCGACCCGGTTCTACGTCGACGGCACCCATCTCGGCACCGATGGCCGGCGGCGGCCGATCGGGCCGGAGTGAGGGCGGCACCGTCGCGGTCGGCCGGCGTGGTTCGGTCGACCGGCGACGGTGGCTGTGGGGCGACGGTGCGGCGGTGCGGCGGTGCGGCGGGATGGCACGCGCCTCCGCGGGTGACAGACTTTATTCCATAACGTCGATCGACTATGATTCCCGACGACGACCCTCCTCCGCCGATCGGAGTCGCGCCGGCCGTCGCCCGAAGCGGATCGTTCCGTCGTGGCGACGGCGTCGCACCGGTCGAGCCGCGGCGGCGGACCGCTTCCTCGTCGGGAAGGGCAGGCGATGACCGATACCGCATTCGAGGATCGCGCCACCGACCATCCCGATCGGCGCGACGAGTCCGGCGCGACGGTCGATCGCGCCGGTCGCGCGGCGATCCCGACCCTGGTGATCGGACGGTGTCTCGTCGCCGAAGCCGCGGCGGCCAGACCGGATCTGTTCGACGTCCGTCTGCACGTCTGGAACCACGCGACGGCGAGCCTGACCCGACCGCCGGTGGCGCTCGACCCGGACTTCGTGCGGTTGGCCGCGCCCAAGGTCCGTCGCGAGCTGTCGGCCGATGCCACGCGGCTGTTCCAGCGCAAGTTCGACGATCTGGCCTATGACCTGATCCTGATGGATTTCCTGCGCGACACGCGCAATCCGGTGTTCGACATCGACGGTGGGCTGGTCACCTTTTCCGAGGCCTATACCACCGACGTCGCCCTCAACCGGGAGTTCCTGGCACGGGGCCGGATGATCCCGCCCTATTCCGATCCCCACATCGAACTGTGGTTGGAGGCGATCGGCGAATTCGCAGCGCTCCTTGAGCAATGCCGACCGACGACGCCGGTGGTCTTCGCGGTCATCCCGGTGGCGCGCGTCCATCGCGACCACGCCGGGGCGATCCACCCTTTCGATGCCGAAACCCTGGCCGCCTGGGATCTGCAGATCCGCCTGCAGCAGGCGATGGCCCGCTATGCGCTCGGGCTGATTCCGAAGGCGCGGATCTACCGCTCCGACCTGGCGCTGGTCGCCGGTCACGGGGCGCCCAACGGATTGCCGCTGTCCCCGTCCCATCCGACGCTCGACGGCCTGCGGCGTCTGGGCGCGGGACTGTTCGCCCGGGCGCAGTCGAGCGAAGTGGACGAACCTCTGACCTTGTGCGATTTCTTGAAGGAATTCGCAGACATTCGACGCCGGTTCGAGCTCGCCAAATGGTCTATCCACCTGGATTCGCACTCCGCCAATAGAAACAAAACAGAAATGAACCGAGATTTTTCTCTTCGACCAGACCTCGCCGAAGTCGCGCCATTGCCGTGCGAGCCCGGCCTGCGGCGTCGGTTCGATCAGATCGTCCTGCCGCTTCTCGAGCAGGTGGCGGCCTTACGCGAAGTCGATACGTTCGCCCGCTTTCTCGGCGACACCCGCGGGCGCCATCCGATCATCCGCAAGATCGACCTCGAGAACGAGGCCGGCACGACCGGCGACGTCCTGCGGGCCGACGGCGATCATTTTCTCGACGGCTTCGGCATCCGGATCGGCGTCGGGGCGGCGTGGATCTGGGAGGGCGAATGCCGACGCCTCCTGCTCGACTTTCTGATGCACCCCTGGAGCGGCGAAGCGGAGGTCCGCTGCGACGGACGGATCCTGACCTTCGATCTGCACCACTCCGGAACGACGACGAAATCGGTTCTGCTGGCCTTCGACGACACCCGTCGGCGGCGCCTGGAGATCACGGCGACGGGCGTCGCCAATCCGCTCGGCGACGGCAGCGAGGTCTGGCTGCAACGGATCTGGGCGCTGGAACTTCCACCGGAGGGCCCCTGAGGGCCGCGCGGCTCGCGGCGAGACGGTTTGTGACCGATGGGGCGCGGCCGACGGGCGAAGGGCTCGGCGCCGAGTGATGGAGACCTTCGTCCCCGGCTTCGCCGCGGCGTGACGGTGGGCGGGGGCGGATGGCGACCGCCGTCGGTCTACCGATGCGGGCACTTGATCGTTCCTACAACGTCATCCACACTACGTTGTCGTCGCGGAAGCCTGGATCGACCGCCCAACCCGTCGCGGGACGCGACGTGTGAATCGGAAGGTGTCGGATGGCGTATGGATTGACCGAGGTCCATATCGGAGGTGATACGGTTCTGCTCGGCCGGTCGCGTCTGTTCGTCGATCTGCCGTCCGCTCTCAAGATCAATCGCGGACTCGACGTGGTGCTGAGGCGATCCCTCGCCAGTCACGATGCCACGCGGACCATCCGGACCTTCGTGGCCACGGAGAAACTCACCGATTCGATCGCGACGCTGTCGGATCAGGAGGTCCTGGCGACCCTGGAGGCCAAATTGGCGTCCGGCCAGATCGAGGCCCTGCTGCTCCGCCAGACCAGAGCGAGAGGCGCCCTGCCGACCAAACGGGCCAAGATCGCGCCGACGACACCGCGCGCGCCGGCCCGCACTGCCAACCCCTTCGCAATGGGACACCCACAGGTCGCGAGTTCGGGAGCGGGCGCCCCGCCGACGACACCCGCAGCGCAGAGAATTCCGCCGGGCTTTCCGGCGGCCCAACCCGGGGGCGGGACGGCGCGCCCCGTCGCCCAGTGGTCGACCGAGGAACGCCTCTCCTTCGTGATTCGCGGCGCCGCGTCGCGGGTCCCCGGGGAACTGGAGCAGGGACTGCTGGAGCTGCTGTCGCCGCAGAGTCTCGCCCTGATGGCCGGTTTCATCGTCGTCGGCGTCGCGGCCAACATGACTCCCTATGGATGGGTGGCCGATGCGGTGATCGCCGGGGCGGCCTTCGTGTTCGGGGGAATCGCGGCGATCCACGCCCTGAAGGATCTGGCGGAATGTTTCGCCGAGATCTCGACGGCCAAGTCCGAGAGAGATCTGGACAAGGCCGGCGACGCGCTGGCCCGCGCCGTCGTGGCGATCGGCCTGACCGGCCTGATGGCGATCCTGCACCGCATCGCCGCGCGGCGAGCCGGGCGAGGGGGGGTCAAGGGGGCGGAGTCGGAGGAGACTCTTCCGAGGAATTCCGAACGCCGCCCCGATGTTCAGCGAAGTTCAGGCGCCAATTCGTTCGCCGAAAAGCCAGAAAAGCCCTCTCCGAGCCCGGCACGAGAGGAGAAGCCCAAGCCAAAGGAAGCCACGAAGAGCGTCAAATCACCCAGGACCAATGAAGAAATACGCCAATGGTACAATGATGAAGTCGGCAAAATCCCCGAACTGAATGCGAAGTGGAAGGAACAAGGACTCGGAGCGGAAGAGCGTGCTCGACGAGCATATGAAATACGCCATAATGCACGCTTGCAGGCTCGGGCGTTCATGGAAAACCCCGACGAGGTCGCGGCACTGCGCGCCCGCGACAAGGCGAAATATGGCAATCCTGACGGACCCTCCTTCGAACAACTCGTGGAGGACAACAAAAAGTCGGGGCTCTCCGGAGATGAAATCTATGAATCGATGATCGACAGCTCAAGGCGTACGAGCAAAGAATACAATGAAAAATTCGGTATAAAGCCAAGGAGTCCTTAAATGCCGAAAATCTCCATGCGACTTGAGCCGATATCCTGGGAAAAGACTCCATCGGCGGAATTTCCCTACGAGGCCGAACACGAAGGAAAGAAATTGTCCATAAGGATAAATGATTTTCCGGAAGAGCCGTTCTATACGCTCTTTGTCGATCTTGAGCTTGCTGAAAACTTCGATGATTGGCCGAAAAATTGGAAGCGCCCCAAGTAATCCATCGGGCACGATTTTCGGAGTTTACCTTCTTTGTTGCGTCGGTCGATTTGTCCTGTCGCCGGGCATGCCGTCATGCTCGGCACGAACAACATCAATTCGTCGACTTCGTCGACTCACCGACATCTGGTCTCGACCGCGGGCTCGTTTCCGTGCGCAACCGAATCGACCGCACCGAGAGGCCCGAGTCATCCTCAGACGACTTCCGGTTTCGCCGGATACCGAGTCTCAATGTGAGGCCGCCCACCGATCATGACGAGGGCGCGTCGTCGAGTTTTTGATTTCGAGCAACGGAAAGATTTGGCGATCTCCATCCCGCCCCGGTCGACACCGAACCACCGCGACGCAGAAGGGTCGCCCATCGCGTTTCCGGCTTCGCCTCTGGCCTTCCCCCCGCCCACGAGGCCCGCTTCCCTGCACGACCCCAGCCGGCGATCCGTCCCCGGATGTCGGCGGGAATGCGCTTCGAGAACTGTGGGAGAGGGTGCCTGAACGTTGCGCAAGTCGGTTCGGCCCGAACGGCCTGCGTCACACCCTACCTCACGGTCGGGTGACCACACCACTCTGATGGGCTTCAACTCTTTGACGCGTAACACATCTCGGGAGAGATGGTGCCCAGGAGAGGACTCGAACCTCCACTCCTTGCGGAACACGGACCTGAACCGTGCGCGTCTACCAATTCCGCCACCTGGGCAACGGCGGCGTAAGTACGGGCTCGGGCGGGGCTTGTCAATCGCCTCGAGGTCGCTCCGACGCGCTTTCCACCATTGGCGGTTCCGCGGGCGCTTCACAGGAGGCGCGGGGAAGGCTAAGAACCAATCCGGTATTCGACAGGCGAGAAGGTTCGAACGCATGACCGCTCCGCTCCAAGGCTCCTCGCAGGGCAGGCTCGTCACCATCTTCGGCGGTTCGGGCTTCGTCGGACGACAGGTCGTCCGCGCGCTCGCCCGTCGCGGCTGGCGCATCCGCGCCGCCGTCCGCCGGCCCGATCTCGCCGGCCATCTCCAGCCCTGCGGAACCCCCGGCCAGATCACCGCGGTCCAGGCCAACATCCGCCGCGAATATCGCTGGTCGATCGACCGGGCGATCGAGGGCGCCGACGCCGTCGTCAATCTGGTCGGCATCCTCGCCCAGAGCGGCCGCCAGCATTTCTCCGAGGTCCAGGCCGACGGCGCCAAGATGATCGCCGAGGCGACCCGGGCGGCCGGCCTGACGTCGATGGTCCATCTCTCGGCGATCGGCGCCGACGACGACAGCCCGTCGCTCTATGCCCAGTCCAAGGCGCGCGGCGAGAACGCGGTCCACCACGTCCTGCCGCAGTCGGTGATCCTGCGTCCGTCGGTGCTGTTCGGACCCGACGATTCGTTCTTCAACAAGATCGGCGGCCTCGCCGCGCTGTCGCCGGTGTTCCCGCTGATCGGCGGCGGCCACACCCTGTTCCAGCCGGCCTTCGTGCGCGACGTCGCCGAGGCGGTGGCGATCGCGGTGGAAGGCGGCGCCAAGCCCGGCACGACCTACGAACTCGGCGGACCGACCGTGAAGTCGTTCCGCGAATGCGTCGAACTGGTGCTGGAGATCACCCATCGCAAGCGCTGGCTGGTCACCTGGCCGTCGGCGATGGCCAAGTTCCAGGCGAAATATTTCTTCGAGTGGCTGCCCAACAAGCTGGTCACCGCCGATCAGGTCGAACTGCTGAAGACCGACAACGTGGTCTCGGCCGCGGCGGTCGCCGAAGGGCGCACCTTCGCCGGGCTCGGCATCGCGCCGATCGCCGCGGAGGCCGAACTGCCGACCTATCTGTGGCGCTTCCGCGAGCACGGCCAGTTCGATCGCGGGCTCGCCTGAGCGGCGCGACCCACCGCGGGCGGCAGGGGCGGCGCGCTTGTCGACCCGGCCGGGGCGGCCTATAGCTCTGGTCATCGGTCGTGCCCCCGGCGAGGTCGGGCGGACGCCGCTTCAAACGGTCGCGATGATCAAGGTCTTCCATCATCCCTTTTCGACGTCCTGCCGCTTCGTGCGGCTGATCTGCGGCGAATACGGCGTTCCGGTCGAGTTCGTCGTGGAAAAGCCGTGGGAACGGCGCCGCGACTTTCTCCTGATGAACCCGGCGGGCACCTTGCCGGTCCTGGTGGAAAACGACGGCCCGCCGATCTGCGGCGCCACGGTGATCATGGAATATCTCGACGAGACCCGCGGCTACACCATGGGCGACCGGCGCCTGATGCCCGGCCACGCCGAGACGCGGGCCGAGGTGCGGCGGCTGGTCGACTGGTTCCTCGGCAAGTTCGACGGCGAAGTGGTCGGCTATCTGGTCCACGAGAAGATCTTCAAGCTGGAGATCCCGCGCGGCCAGGGCGGCGGCGAGCCGGATTCGGCTGTGCTGCGCGCCGCGCGCGCCAACATCCGCCACCATCTCAAATACATCGGCTGGCTGACCGCGACCCGCGACTGGCTCGCCGGGCAGCGCCTGTCCTTCGCCGATCTGGCGGCGGCGGCGGCGCTGTCCTGCGTCGACTATCTCGGCGAAGTGCCCTGGGACGACGACGAGACCACCAAGGCCTGGTACGGGCTGGTCAAGTCGCGCCCGTCGTTCCGCCCGATCCTCGCCGACCGGATCCTGGCGATCCCGCCGGCGGCGACCTACGTCGACCTCGACTTCTGAAGGGTCCTGATGTCCGCCGACGCACCGATCCGCCCCTTCGTCGTCGCCATCGACGGGCCCGCCGCCGCCGGCAAAGGCACGCTGGCGACGGCACTCGCCGCCCATCTCGGCCTGCCCTATCTCGACACCGGCCTGCTCTACCGGACGATCGGCAAGATCATGGCCGACCGCGGCTGGGATCTCGACGACGGCGAACTCGCCGGGCAGTTGGCGGGGGCGCTCGATCCCGAAGATCTGAAGCGGCCGGATCTGCGCGGCCGCGAGGCGGGGGAACTGGCGTCGCGGGTGGCGGTGCATCCGCAGGTGCGCGCGGCGCTGGTCGACTTCCAGCGCGGCTTCGCGGCGACGCCGCCGGGCGCGGTGCTCGACGGACGCGACATCGGCACGGTGATCTGCCCCGAAGCGCAGGTGAAGATCTTCGTCACCGCGAGCGCCGAGGTGCGGGCGCGGCGGCGCACCGACGAACTCGCGGCCAAGGGCCGCAGCGTCGATTACGCCCGGATCCTCGACGAGGTACGCGAACGCGACGCCCGCGATTCGTCGCGGGCGACCGCGCCGCTGAAGGCCGCCGACGACGCCGTGGTGCTCGACACCTCGACGCTCGATCGCGACGGCGCCCTGGCCGCGGCACTCGCCATCGTCGCGGCGAAGCGCGCCGCGGTCGCATGAGGCGCGCGCACCCGCCGGCGTTTTCTCGACCACGTTCCGAAGACCCGTCGCGATCCGCCGGTCGCCCGCCGCCCTGCGCGGGCTGCGGGGCCGGGGCGCCGCAAACGCCGCTTGACCTGGAGTGCGCTCCAGCTCGTAGCCTCGCGGACCTCGATCGGCCTTCGGAAAGGCATTCCCCATGTTCATCGGCGATCTCGTCGCGGCGACCGGCCTCGGGCACGACACGCTGCGGTGGTACGAGAAGATCGGCCTGATCCCGCCGCCGCCCCGCGACCGCGGCGGCCGGCGGGTCTATCCGGGCGAGACCCTCGCCTGGATCGCCTTCCTCGGACGGCTCAAGTCGACCGGCATGGGGATCGCCGAGATGCGGGTCTACGCCGCGCTGCGGGCCCAGGGCGACGTCACCGCGGCGGCGCGGCGCGAGCTCCTGGAGCGGCATCGCGAGCGGGTGCGGGCGGCGATCGCCGCGCTCGGCGAAAACCTCGCGGTACTCGACGACAAGATCGAGATCTATCGGACGATCGAAGCCGCCGCCCCCTGCCCTACCCCGGAGATCCAGCCATGACCGAATCCCTCTCCCTCGACCGCTTCGAACGCGGCTCCGCCAAGCTCGCCGAGATCGACGGCGCCGCCGGCCACGCGGTGGTCGCGGCGCTGGCCGACATCGCCCCCGACTTCGCGCGCCTGCTGGTCGAATTCGGCTTCGGCGACGTCTACGCCCGGCCGGGGCTCGACCTGCGCTCGCGCGAGATCGCCACCATCGCCGCCCTGACCGCCCTGGGCACCGCGACACCGCAGCTGAAGGTCCATCTCGAGGCCGGGCTCAACGTCGGCCTGACCCCCGACGAGATCGTCGAGACGCTGATCCAGATGGCGCTCTACGCCGGCTTCCCGGCGGCGCTGAACGGGCTGTTCGCGGCCAAGGAGGTGTTCGCGGCGCGCGGGCTGCGGCCGAGCGGGGTCTCGGCCGTGGCCGATCGCGCCGGAAACACGTGAAATCCCGCGGTGGCGCTTGCCCGCGGGGCCCGCATCCGCTATGGAACGCCGGTTCGATCGGCCGGGCTCCAACGAGTGCGGACCGTCCGTGCGGTGGCCTCGTCGGAGGCCGTCGGCTCCGCCTCCAGCGGCACGGGCGACCCTTCGGACGCATGGACTTCACCGGTCTCGATCATCGTTCGCCGGCGCCGGCCCGCGGAGAACCTCCGTGGCAGCCCCTCTCGATCGGAGGGGTCGGACATGATCGAAACTGCGCATCAACACGAACCCGCCGGCGCACGCCGAACCATCGGCTTCAGGAGTTTCAATGTCTCAGATGAACCCCACGCGCGAAGATTTCGCGGCTCTCCTCGACGAGTCGATGGAGGGGTCCAATCTCTACGAAGGCAGTGTCGTCAAGGGCACGGTCGTCGCGATCGAGAAGGACCTCGCCGTCATCGACGTCGGACTGAAGGTCGAAGGCCGCGTCGCGCTGAAGGAATTCGGCCTGCCCGGCCGCGAGAGCACCCTCAAGGTCGGCGACATCGTCGAGGTCTATCTCGACCGCGTCGAGAACGCCCTCGGTGAGGCGGTCATCTCCCGCGAGAAGGCCCGCCGCGAAGAGAGCTGGACCCGTCTCGAGGAGGCCTTCGCCAAGAACGAGAAGGTCACCGGCCTGATCTTCAACCAGGTCAAGGGCGGCTTCACCGTCGATCTCGACGGCGCCGTGGCGTTCCTGCCGCGCTCCCAGGTCGACATCCGCCCGGTGCGCGACGTCGGCCCGCTGATGCACGTGCCGCAGCCGTTCCAGATCCTCAAGATGGACAAGCGCCGCGGCAACATCGTCGTGTCGCGCCGGACCGTTCTCGAAGAGACCCGGGCGGAACAGCGTTCCGAGCTGGTCCAGAGCCTGCAGGAAGGCCAGATCGTCGACGGCGTGGTCAAGAACATCACCGACTACGGTGCGTTCGTCGACCTCGGCGGCATCGACGGCCTGCTGCACGTCACCGACATCGCGTGGCGCCGCATCAACCATCCGTCCGAGGTTCTCACCATCGGTCAGACCGTCAAGGTCCAGATCATCCGCGTGAACCCCGAGACCCACCGCATCTCCCTCGGCATGAAGCAGCTCGAGGCCGATCCGTGGGAGGGCATCGCCGCCAAGTATCCGGTGCAGGCGAAGTTCCAGGGTCGCGTGACCAACATCACCGACTACGGCGCGTTCGTCGAACTGGAGCCGGGCATCGAAGGCCTGATCCACGTCTCCGAGATGAGCTGGACCAAGAAGAACGTCCATCCGGGCAAGATCGTCGCCACTTCGCAGGAAGTGGAAGTGATGGTGCTCGAGGTCGATCCGGTCAAGCGTCGCATCTCGCTCGGCCTGAAGCAGACCCTGTCGAACCCCTGGGAGGTCTTCACCGAGAAGTACCCGCCGGGCACGGTCGTCGAAGGCGAAGTCAAGAACAAGACCGAGTTCGGTCTGTTCGTCGGCCTCGACGGCGACGTCGACGGGATGGTCCACCTCTCCGATCTCGACTGGAACCGTCCGGGCGAGCAGGTCATCGAGGAGTTCCGTCGCGGCGACAAGATCAAGGCCGTGGTCCTCGACGTGGATGTCGACAAGGAGCGGATCTCGCTCGGCGTCAAGCAGCTCGCCGGTGACCCCTTCGAGAAGGCCGGCGACATCCGTCGCGGCTCGATCGTCACCTGCGAAGTGACGGAAGTGAAGGACGCCGGTCTCGAAGTGAAGATCGTCGACACCGAGTTCTCGACCTTCATCAAGCGTTCGGAACTGGCGCGCGAGCGTCCCGACCAGCGCCCGGATCGCTTCGCCGTCGGCGAGCGTCTCGATGCCCGCGTCATCCAGTTCGACCGCAAGACCCGCAAGGTCTCGGTGTCGATCAAGGCGCTGGAAATGGCCGAAGAGAAGGAAGCGATCGCGCAGTTCGGTTCGTCCGACAGCGGCGCCTCCCTCGGCGACATCCTCGGGGCGGCGCTGCGCGCCCGCACCGACGACAAGTGATCGCGCCGGCCGGGCCTTCGGGTCCGGCCGAACGCAACGCTTCTCGAGACCCGCGTCGGGGAACCGGCGCGGGTCTTTCGTCGTCGCCACGCCCCCCCGGGGCGCCGATTTCGGCACCGTCGGCAGGCGGCGAAGAAATGTGACTGGACGCGCCCTTTGCTTCGTCGCCTAATGGCGAAAGCGTCATCGGAACCGCTCGTTGATGCCGTCACTCTCCCGTCATCGAACCTTCGTCGAAAGGTCTCGTCCCGAGAGGCGCCCGCGCCCATGGCCACCACGTCGTTGCTCGTCGATCTCGCCGGAACCGTCGCGCTGCTGCTGTGGGGCATCCACATGGTGCAGACCGGGATCCAGCGGGCCTTCGGATCGAGCCTGCGACGGGTGATGGCGGCGTGGGTCGGCGGACGCCTGCCGGCCTTCGCCACCGGCCTCGGAATCACCGCGGCGCTGCAGTCGTCGACCGCCACCGGCCTGATGGTCGCGTCGCTCGCCGCCGACGGGTTGATCGCCACCGTGCCGGCGCTCGCCGTCATGCTCGGGGCCAACGTCGGCTCCACGTTGATCGTCCAGCTTCTGGCCTTCGACGTCCGCCATCTCGCGCCCTTCGCGATTCTGGTCGGAGTGGTGATGTTCCGCACCGGCGGTATCACCCGCACCCGCGATCTCGGCCGCGTGGCGATCGGCCTCGGCCTACTCATGCTGTCGCTGTCGCGGCTGGTCGCGATCCTGACGCCGCACGACGACGTCGCCGGACTGCGGGTGCTGATCGACGTGGTGGTCGGCGACCCGATCGTCGGCGTGCTGGTCGCGGCGATCGGCGCCTGGCTCGCCCATTCCAGCGCCGCGGTGGTCCTGCTGGTGATGTCCTTCGCCGTCCAGGGGGTGGTGCCCCTCGATGCGGCGATCGCCCTGGTGGTCGGGGCCAATCTCGGCACGGCCCTCAATCCGGTGATCGAAGGACGGGGCGAGCCGGCCGGTCGCCGGGTCGCGGTCGGCAATCTCGCGGTGCGGATCCTGGCGGCGATCGCGGCGATCGCCGGCGCACCGATCGTGATCGCCGCGATGCGCCGGTTCGACGGCGACCCGGCGCGCGCCGTCGCCGACTTCCACACCGCCTTCAATCTGGCCGCCGCACTGGTGGCGCTGCCGCTGCTGACCCCGGCGGCGCGGCTGCTGCATCGCCTGCTGCCCGACCACGCCGAGGCCGCCGACCGGTCGCGGCCGCTCTATCTCGACCCCGCCGCGACCACCGTGCCGGCGCTGGCGATCGGCCATGCGGCGCGCGAGGCGCTGCGGATGGTCGATCTGCTGGAGGAGATGGTGGCGGCGATGCGCCGGGCCCTCGACGACGGCGACCGCGTCCGCCTCGCCGCGGCGATCCGCCTGGACGACGCGCTCGATCGTCTCAACGGGGCGATCAAGACCTATCTTTCGCGCCTCGATCCGGACGGCCTCTCGGCCCCGGAGGAGGCCCGGCTCGCCGCGGTGCTGGCCTTCGTCATCAACCTCGAGCACGCCGGTGACATCGTCCATCGCGACGTCGCCGCCGGCGTCGGCAAATACGTCGAGCGCGGCTTCTCCTTCTCGCACGAGGGCGAGGCGGAGATGCAGGCGGTGTTCGACCGGGTCCTCGCCAATCTCCGGGCGGCGGCCTCGATCTTCGTCACCGAGAACGTCGCGGCGGCACGCCTGCTGGCCGGCGAGAAACAGGTGTTCCGCAACCTCGAGACCCGCCTGCAGGCGATCCATTTCTCGCGTCTGCGCGAGACCCCGGACGGGGCCCGTGACGCCGGCGCCCTGCATCTCGATCTGGTGCGCGACCTCAAGCGCCTCAACGATCATCTCGTCGCCGGGGCCGCCTATCCGGTGCTGGAACGGGGCGGCGACCTGATGGCGACGCGGTTGCGTCAGGACGGCGGCGCGCGGCGCTGACCCAGCCGAGGCCGGCGGCAGGCGAGGGGCCGGCCGCCCGGCCTTGCGGGTACGGGCACTCCCTGATACCCCTCGCACTCGTCGAAGCTCGAGGAGGCCCCGATGCTCGATCCCGATTCCATCGTCGATCGCCGCCGGCTGAAACGCAAGCTCACGATCTGGCGGATCGCCGCCTTCGTGCTGGCGGTGATCGTGGTGCTGGCCGGTGCCGCACGGCTCGGCGCCTTCGCCGGTCTCGACCGGGCGCGGCCGCACGTCGCGCGCATTTCCGTCCAGGGCGTGATGGTCCCCGACCGGGCGCTGCTCGAACTGGTCGACCAGCTCGCCAAGACCGACGCGGTCAAGGGGGTGATCGTGTCGATCGACAGCCCCGGCGGCGCGACCTCGGCCGGCGAAGGCCTCTATGCGGCGCTGCGGCGGCTCGCCGCCAAGAAGCCGACCACCGCCTATGTCGGATCGCTGGCGGCCTCGGCCGGCTACATGACGGCGATCGGCACCGACCACATCGTCGCCCGCGGCACCGCGCTGACCGGCTCGATCGGCGTGCTGATCCAATGGCCGGACGTCTCCAAGCTGATGGACACGGTCGGGGTCCGCCTCGACGAGGTCAAGTCGTCGCCGATGAAGGCCGAGCCGACACCGTTCAAGACGACCTCGCCGGAAGCCCGCGCGATGCTCGACCGGGTGGTGCGCGACACCTACGACTGGTTCGTCGGGCTGGTCGCCGAGCGGCGCGGCCTTCCCCCCGCGGTGGCGCGGGCCTTGGCCGACGGCCGCGTCGTCACCGGGCGTCAGGCGCTCGACCTGAAGTTGATCGACGCGATCGGCGAAGAGAGCGTCGCGCTCGACTGGCTGCACGAGAAGGGCGTCGCCGCGGAGACTCCGATCGTCGACTGGAAGCCCAAGGCACCGGCCGGCGGCTGGCCGATGGCCGAGGCGCTCGCCGAAGCCGCGACCCGCGGCATGATCGCCGCGACCGGCCTCGAGCGGCAACTCGCCGCCGCACGGCCGCTTGACGGACTTCAGTCCGTTTGGCACCTTGGGGCGCGCGAAAATCCGAGTAATTCCGGGGAGATCGGTCGATGATCAAGTCAGAGCTGGTGAGCCGGCTGGCGGAACGCAATCCCCACCTCTACCAGCGCGACGTCGAGCATATCGTCAACGCCGTCCTCGACGAGATCACGTCGGCCCTGACCCGCGGCGATCGGGTCGAATTGCGCGGATTCGGCGCGTTTTCGGTCAAGAATCGACCGGCGCGCACCGGACGCAACCCGCGGACCGGCCAGAAGGTGGCGGTGACCGAAAAATACGTGCCGTTCTTCAAGACCGGCAAGGAAATGCGCGAACGCCTCAACGACGGCGTCGACCTCGGCGACTGATCGCCGCAACCTCTCATCGACGGGCGATCGGCCCGCGGGAGTCCGCCATGACCCGTCTCCTCTCCTGGCTCGTGGCCGTGCCGCTCGGCGTGGTTGTGGTCGCGCTGGCGGTGGCCAATCGCCGCCCGGTGACCCTGTCGCTCGATCCCTTCCGGCCCGACAGCCCGGCGTTCTCGGTGGCGGTACCGCTGTTCGCGCTGATCTTCGCGGCGCTGTTGCTCGGCGTGATCCTCGGCGGCGTCACGGTGTGGTGGCGCCAGGGCGTCCATCGCCGGACGGCGCGGGCGCGCGGCCGCGAGATCGACCGCCTCCAGGCCAATGCCGAACGGCTCACCGCCGACCTCGCGGCCCGCACCGAGGCCGGCGGCGGCGCCCTGCCGGTGTTGCCCGGCCCCGGCCGTCGCGCCGCCTGACGACCACCGCCGGTCGCAGCGTTTCATCCCCACGGCCCCGAGCCGCCATCGAACCGGCGGTCTCCGCCGTCCATCGAACCCGGCGGCCTTCGCCGCCATCAGAATCCGGTGGCCTTCGCCGCCCGGAACTTCTCGGAGTTGCCATGCGGACCATCGATGCCGAGACGATCGACCGGGTGCTGACCCGTGCCGACATGGTGGCGGCGCTCCGGGCCGGTTTCGCCGAGGCCATGGTGACGCCGGTACGCCATCACCACACGCTGGCGCGCGCCGGCGAGCCGACGGCGATGCTGCTGCTGATGCCGGCGTGGAGCGACACCGCAGAGACCATCGGCGAGGACGCGGTGATGGGGGTCAAGCTGGTGTCGGTGGTGCCGGGCAATGCGGCGCGCGGCCTGCCCTCGGTGGTCGGCGCCTATGTGCTGATGTCGGGGGTGACCGGCGAGCCGCTGGCGGTGATCGACGGCAGCCGCCTGACCCTGTGGCGGACCGCCGCGGCCTCGGCGCTGGCCGCCGATCACTTGGCCCGGGTCGACGCCCAGCGGATGGTGATGGTCGGCGCCGGGGCGCTGGCCGAGCATCTGATCGAGGCCCATACGGCGATTCGGCCGATCCGCGAAGTGCGGGTGTGGAACCGCTCGCTCGAGCGGGCGCAGGAACTGGCGGCGAAGTTCGCCGACCGCGCCTTCACGGTCACCGCCACCGACGACCTCGAGGGTGCGGTGGTCGCCGCCGATCTGGTCTCGACCGCGACCATGTCGAGCGATCCGGTGGTGCGCGGCGCATGGTTGGCGCCGGGGACCCATCTCGATCTGGTCGGGGCCTATACCCCGAAGATGCGCGAGACCGACGACACGGCGATCGGCCGAGCGCGGATCTATGTCGATACCCGGGCCGGGGCGCTGGCCGAGGCCGGCGATCTGGTGCAGCCGATCACCGAGGGCCGCATCACCGCCGCCGACGTGGTCGGCGATCTCGCCGACCTGTGCCGCGGGACCGTCGCCGGACGCGGCGGCGCCGAGGAGATCACCCTGTTCAAGTCGGTCGGCACGGCGCTCGAAGATCTGGTCGCGGCGCGGCTGGTGTGGCGGCGGGTCGCCGCCCTCGGCTGAGCCCCGATTCGATCGGCGCGCGCCGTGCGGGCCGGTTGCCCGCTCCCGCCGGAGAGGATCCGCCATGTCGCGTCTCGCCGCCCTCCTCGCCCTCGTGCTCCTCGCCCTGCCCGCCACCGCGCGGGCCCAGGCCGCCGGCGAAGAAGCGGCGCGCGACATCGCCGCGGCGCGGGCGGCACTGCCGTCGGATGCCGCCAAGGTGCTGTTCGGGGGCGTGACACGGCCGGCGCCGCTCGCCGCGCGGTCGATCGGCGCCTATGCCAAGGGCTGTCTCGCCGGGGCGGTGGCGCTGCCGGTCGACGGCGCCACCTGGGCGGTGATGCGCCTGTCGCGCAACCGCGCCTGGGGCCATCCGGCGCTGATCGCCTTCCTCGAGCACTTCGCCGAGGAGGGCCGCAAGATCGGCTGGCCGGGCCTGTTGGTCGGCGACATGTCGCAGCCGCGCGGCGGGCCGATGCTGACCGGCCACGCCAGCCACCAGATCGGCCTCGACGCCGATGTGTGGTTCTCGCCGCTGCCAGACCGCCGCCCGACCGCCGAGGAACGCGAGACGATCTCGGCGGTGTCGATGGTGACGCCGGAGCGCGAGATCGACGCCACGCGCTGGACCGAGACGCGGGCCCGGCTGGTGCGGGCGGCGGCGCTCGATCCGCGGGTCGCGCGGATCTTCGTGCATCCGGCGATCAAGAAGACGCTGTGCGGCTGGGCCTCGGGCGACCGCGCCTGGCTCGCCAAGGTGCGGCCGTGGTGGGGCCACACCTATCATTTCCACATCCGCCTCGCCTGCCCGGCGGGCACGACCGGCTGCGTCGGTCAGGATCCGGTGCCGGCCGGCGACGGTTGCGGCGCCGACCTCGCCTGGTGGCTCGGCCCCGAGCCGTGGCGGCCGTCGGAGCCGGGCCCCGAGAAGCCGCCGATGAAGCTCGCCGATCTGCCGGCGGCCTGTCGCGAGGTGCTGACGGCACCGTGACGGCGGTCAGTGGCCGCCGTCGCCGGGCGGGCCGCCGTGGATGCGGTCCATCAGGGCGAGCAGGACGCCGGAGCCGACGAAGACGACGTGAATGATCACCATCCACATCACGTCGCGGTCGCTGTATTTGGCGATGTCCATGAAAATCTTGAGGAGATGGATCCCCGAGATCGCGACGATCGAGGCGATCAGTTTGATCTTCAACCCGGCGAAGTCGACCTTGCCCTTCCAGTCCGGCTGATCCTCGTGATCGCCGACGTCGATCTTCGACACGAAGTTCTCGTAGCCGGAGAAGATGACGATCAGCATCAGGTTGCCGGCCAGCGTCAGGTCGATCAGCGACAGGATCGCCAAGACCGTCTGGCTCTCGGTCGCGGTGGTGGCATGGAGCGCGAATTCGACCACCGCCTGGAGGAACTTGCCCATCAGGATCACCAGGGCGCCGGCGAGGCCGACGTACATCGGAGCCATCAGCCAGCGGCTGGCGAAGAGTCCACGTTCGAGCAGGCGTTCGGCCATGGCGGGGCGCTCCCGAAGGGTCATGTCAGATCTCGTGGAGGGGCGCGAGGTCGCGCGTGAAGAGGCGGGTGCGGTCGCCGTAGAGCTCCTCGCCGAAGGCCAGCGCGGTCTTCAACAATTTGCGCCGGCGGTGGGCGATCATCTCGAAGAGCGCTTCGCGATCGCTGCGGCGTTCGACGAGGCCGGGGCGGGTTTCGATCTCGAGGCGCATCAGAGCGAGATCGTGCTCTTCGCCGAGCACCTCGGCTAGGTCCTCGAGATCGTCCTGGATCGAACGGGTGGTGACCGCGGTGTCGAAGGGCACCATCACCGAGAGGTGGCGGCGCTGCTTGACCCGTTTGCGCCAGTCGTGCAGGCGCTCGCCGGCGACGCCGTCGGCGATCTCGCACCAGTCGCGCCGGCCCTGGCGGTAGCTCTGGCCGAGCGCCTCGGCGAGCAGACGGCCGGCCTCGAAACGCTCCGGCAGCGAGCGGGCGTCGGCCTCGCTGGCGCGCAGACGGGCGACCACCGCGTCGAGCGGCGGGGCTTCGGCATGGGCCAGCCGGGCGGCGACCTCGAGACGACCGACCAGCCGCGTCGCCGCCTCGCTCGCCTGACCCGCCGCCTCGATCTTCAGGCGCCGCGCCCCGGCGGCGAGTACGTCGGCGTCGCGGCCGGCGGCGAGCAGGCGGCCGGTGTCGCGGATCTGGCGGGTGCGGCCCTTCTGGTTGGCGCCGGGCACGTCCTCCAGCACCTCGAACAGGCTGCGCGCCCGTTTCAGGCGGCGCCGGACCAGATGGATGGCTTCGGAACGGGCGATCGCCGGGTCGACCAGGGTCGCGGCGGCGCCGGTGATCTCGCCGATCAGCACGCGCTTCAGCGCCTGCGCCAGGGTCTCGCCCTCCAGCAGCAGAAACCGGGCCTTGCCGACCGCCGTGCGTTGGATCGGCGCCGACGCGGTCGCGCCGGCGCTCATGGCGTCCCCGTGCGGCGATCGGATGGCCGAAGATCGGCGTCGGCGAAGTCGTTCATGGAGCCTCTCGTCACGGCGATCGTCGGGCGGCGTCGGTGCCGCCGCCCTCCCGATATGTCGACCCGCCTCCCACGGTTCAAGGGCGACGCGCCGCGCCACCGTTAGAGGCGCGGTTCGACGTTTCCGTGACGGTCGTCTGCGACCTTCGGGCGAGGGCTCAGGGCTCGTGGCCGATGGGCGCCCGCGGAGGCCGCGCCAGACTGATCAGCGCCGCGCCGAGCACCGCGGCGACCGCCCAGAGCGGGACGGTCAGAGCCGGGGCGACCAGCGTCGACCACACCCAGCCGCCGAGCCGGGCCTCGACCAGGGCGCGGGCAGCACTGAGCGAGGCGGGGGCGAGATCGCTCCAGGCGTCGGCGAGCGAGGTCATCACCAACCGCGAGGCGGCGATGCTCTTCATGCCGTCGATGACCGCGGCGGCGAAACCGCCGGCCGCCAGCCACAGGCCGATCGTGCGCGCCACGAAGCGGATCATCCGACCTCGTCGGCGGGGTTGTACCGAGGGGACGGGCGCGCCCCGATTCGCGATCCCGACCGATCTGTCCTAGGGCGCGGGCGGGCGCCGCGCAACCGTCGCGTGGCGCCGCGCGGCCCCCGAGGTGCCGTTGCGCCACAGGCTTAACCCCGCCTTAAATCGCCCCGATTAACCTCGCAAGAGGGGAGCGCCGCCGGATCGACCCGGCGGGGTCGAGGAGGTGGCGGTGGTGCATCCGGCGGATCGACGGCGAGATCCGGTGTTCGACGAGGACGTCGACGCACCCGATCGCCTCGACCTGCGCCTGCGGCCCGAGGATCGTCCGACCGCCGGCCAGGGCCCGGTGCGCCGGCGAGCCCCCCGGCCGGCCGGGCGCGGCCGCGTCGAACCCACGCCCTACATCGAAGACCAACCGATCCGGGCCTCCCGCGACGACGGCGACGACCGCCCGCGGCGACGGCAGCGGCCGATCGACGACGAGGAGCCGGAAGTGTCCGAACGCCCGCCGACACGACGCGGTCGCGGCGGCGACGAACCGCCGCGCCGGCGGACCAGCCGCTTGCGCCGCTTCGTCTACTGGACCCTGGTGCTCGGCCTGTGGGGGGTGATCGGGGTCGGCGGGATCGTCGTCTATTACGGAGCGCGGCTGCCACCGACCTCGGAATGGGCGGTGCCGAAACGGCCGGCCAACGTCAAGATCCTCTCCGCCGACGGCAAGCTGGTCGGCAATCGCGGCGACACCGGCGGCGAGGCGGTGCACATCGCCGATCTGCCGCCCTATCTGCCCGGCGCGGTGGTGGCGATCGAGGATCGCCGCTTCCGCTCGCATCTCGGCATCGATCCGATCGGTCTCGCGCGCGCGGTGGTGGTCAATCTGACCGCCCGCGGCGTGTCGCAGGGCGGTTCGACCCTGACCCAGCAGCTCGCCAAGAACCTGTTCCTGACCCAGGAGCGGACCTTCGGGCGCAAGGTCCAGGAGGTGCTGCTGGCCCTGTGGCTGGAGCGCACCTACACCAAGGACCAGATCCTCGAGCTCTACCTCAACCGCGTCTACATGGGCGCCGGGGCCTATGGCGTCGACGCGGCGGCGCGGCGCTATTTCGGCAAGTCGGCGCGCGAGGTCACGGTGATGGAGGCGGCGATGCTCGCCGGCCTGCTCAAGGCGCCGTCGCGCTATGCGCCGTCCCACGATCCGGCGCGGTCGCGGGCCCGCGCCGAGACGGTGCTGGCGGCGATGGCCGACACCGGCACGATCACCCCGGCGCAGCGCACGGCGGCGCTGGCCCAGACCAACATGATCTTCACCCAGGGCAACACCGGCTCGGAGAACTATGTCGCCGACTGGGTGATGGACCAGCTGCCGAGCTTCATCGGCGCGGTCGACCGCGACGTGGTGGTCGAGACGACGATCGATTCGTCGCTGCAGATCCTCGCCGAGGCGTCGCTGCAGGCCGGGCTCGCCCAGTTCGGCGACAAGCGCGACGTCAGCCAGGGGGCGATCGTCTCGCTCGACCCGACCGGCGCGGTCAAGGCGATGGTCGGCGGCATCGACTATTCCAAGAGCCAGTTCAACCGCGCGACGCTGGCCAAGCGCCAGCCCGGCTCGACCTTCAAGCCCTTCGTCTATCTGACGGCGATGGAACAGGGAATGACCCCGGACACGGTGCGCGAGGATTCGCCGTTCACCTGGAAGGGCTGGAGCCCGAAGAATTTCGAGAAGGAATACAAGGGCGCGGTGACCCTGAAGGAGGCGCTGTCGCAGTCGATCAACACCGTCGCCGCCAAACTGGCGATCGAGCTCGGGCCGCAGCGCATCGCCGATACGGCGATGCGGCTGGGCATCACCTCGCCGCTGATGGCGACGCCGTCGCTGGCGCTCGGCACCTCGGAAGTGACGCCGCTGGAGATCACCGGCGCCTATGTGCCCTTCTCCAACGGCGGCTTCGGCGTGGTGCCGCACGTCGTGACGGGGATCCGCACCGCCGACGGCAAGGTGCTCTATGCCCGCAAGGGATCGGGCATCGGCCGGGTGATCGATCCCCTGCCGCTCGCCGAGATGAACACCATGCTGTCGGAGACGCTGGCGACCGGCACCGGCCGCGCCTCGAAGATCCCCGGCTGGCCGTCCGGCGGCAAGACCGGCACGTCGCAGGATTTCCGCGACGCCTGGTTCATCGGCTACACCGGCCTGCTGACCACCGGCGTGTGGCTCGGCAACGACGACGGGGCCCCGACCAAGCGGGGGACCGGCGGCACCATGGCCGGCATCGTCTGGCAGCGCTACATGGTCGACGCCCATCGCGGGCGTCAGGCGGTGGCGGTGCCGGGCACCGTGCCGACGGTGGCGCGGGTCGAGCCGGGAACGCCGGCGATCCGCCGCGATCCGGCGGTGACCGGCTCGCTGCCGCGTCCGGCGGTCAATGCCGCGGTCGAGCCGGGGCGGCGCGAGGCCCCGTCCGACGGGCTCGGCGGGCTGCTCGATCGGCTGTTCGGCCGCTGAGTCCGGGCGACGGCGCGCGGCGGCGGCTCAGGCGGCGGGCGACGGCGGGGTGGGCGACGACCGGCCGGCGGTGGCGCGTTCGACCACCACCGCGCCGAGGCCGAGGACGGCCAGGACCAGGGCCAGGGGCACGGCGGTCGGCCAGATCTCCAGAGCATGACCGATGCCGACGCCGACGGCGGCGCCGAAGCCGAGCTGGAGGCAGCCGAGCAGCGACGAGGCCGAGCCGGCGCGATCGGGAAACGGCTCCATCGCCCGCATCATGGCGAGCGGGAACAGCGGTCCGAGCCCGAACATGAAGACCATGTAGGGCGCCACCACTTCCGCCGCGCCGAGGCGGATCGGCAGCAGCGGCGACACGGTCACCAGGACGGCCATGGCGACGCCGCCGATCGCCATCAGACTCGTTCCGAGCCGCATCATCCGGGGCACCCCGAGGCGGCGGGTCATGCGCTGGCCGAAGAAGTTGCCGGCCATGATCGCCCCGGCGCCGAGGCCGAAGCACACGCCGTAGGCGACCGCATCGAGCCCATAGGCGCCCTGGAGGATGAAGGACGAGCCGGAGATGAAGGCGAAGATGCCGCCGAAGCCGAGGCTGTTGAGCAGTACGGCGCTGCGGAAACGGCGATTGGCCAGCAGCACGCCGAAACCGCCGACCACCACGCCGACGGTGAAGGGCTCGGCGAGGCGCTGCCGCACGGTCTCCGGCAGGCGCCAGCGGACCGCCACCAGGGCGATCACCGCGAAGATCACCATCAGCGCGAAGGAGGCGCGCCAGCCGGCCTGGGCCTCGAGGACGCCGCCGAGCAGCGGTGCGAAGCTCGGCACGACGCCGACGATCAGGCCCATGCGGCCGAGTTCGAGGGCGGCGCGCGGGCCGTTGTAGAGGTCGCGGACGATCGAGCGGGCCAGCACGATCGGTCCGGCGGCGCCGATCGCCTGGACCAGCCGGCCGGCCAACATGGTGCCGATGTCCGGGGCGATGGTGCAGGCGAGCGAGCCGATCAGATAGAGCCCCAGCGTGCCGAGCAACACCGGCTTGCGGCCGCGGCGATCGGACAGCGGGCCGAACACGATCTGACCGACCGCGAAGCCGATCATGAAGATCGACAGGGTCAGCTGCACCGAGGGCAGATCGGTGGCGAAGGCGGCGCGGATGGTCGGCAGCGACGGCAGGAAGATGTCGGTCGACACCGGCCCGATCGAGGCGAGCAGCGCGAGAAGCCCGGTGAGGGCCAGAGTATCGGGGCGAAACACGGGAGAAACTCCGCGAGGCCGAGGCGGCTCGCCGGGACGCGCGGAGACCCGGCGCCGGAGGAAGGGGACGGACCGTCATAGCCGAGCGGCGGCGGCAGCGCCGGTCAGATCTTCGTGAAGCCGCCCGGCGAGCCCGTTCAGTCGGGCGGCATGCCGGCCAGCGCGAGGATCTCGCCGGCCAGATGCAGGGAACCGCAGATCAGGATGCGCGGCGCTTCGCCGCCGGCGGCGCGCAGAGCGGCGAGCGCGGCCAGCGGCCCGGCGAAGGTCTCGGCGGGCAGGCCGGCGGCGCGGGCCGCGGCAGCGAGCTCTTCGGGATCGCGGCCGCGCTGGTCGCCGCTGACCGGCACGCAAGCGACCGAGCGGGCGAGGCCCGCGAAGGGCCGGAAGAAGCCGATCGGATCCTTGGTCTCGAGCATGCCGGCGATCAGGTGGAGGGGCTTGGGCGCGCGGTCGGCGAGATCGGCGACGACCTCGGCGACGACCACGCCGGCGCCGGGATTGTGGCCGCCGTCGAGCCACAGCTCGGCACCGGCCGGAGCGGCGTCGACGAGCGGCCCGCCGGCGATGCGCTGCATCCGCGCCGGCCAGACCGCCCGCTCGAGACCGCGGCCGATCTCGTCCGCGGAGAGGACGAAGCCGGCGGCTTCGAGCGCGGCGATCGCCGTGCCGGCATTGACGACCTGGTGACGGCCGACGAGGCGGGGCCGCGGCAGGTCGAGCAGGCCGTGTTCGCTCTGGAAGACCATCCGGCCGCGCTCTTCGCCGACCGTCCATTCGCGGCCACCGAGCTGCAGGGGCACGCCGGCGCGCGCCGCGGCGCGTTCCAGCACGGCCTCGACCTCGGGTTCCTGCGGGGCCGAGACCACAGGACGGCCGCGCTTGACGATGCCGGCCTTCTCGCCGGCGATC
This sequence comes from Siculibacillus lacustris, assembly GCF_004328075.1. Taxonomy (GTDB): domain Bacteria; phylum Pseudomonadota; class Alphaproteobacteria; order Rhizobiales; family Ancalomicrobiaceae; genus Siculibacillus; species Siculibacillus lacustris. The sequence continues at coordinate 76,007 of NZ_SJFN01000001.1, forward strand.
GCGGTCAGCGTCGAACCGAGGAACTTCTCGTGGTCGATGGAGATCGAGGTGATGACGGAGACGAGTGGCGCCGGCACCACGTTGGTGGCGTCGAGGCGGCCGCCGAGCCCGACCTCGAGCAAGGTGACGTCGGCCGGGTGCTCGGCGAACAGCACGAAGGCGGCGAGCGTCATCAGTTCGAAGAAGGTGATCGGCTCGCCGGCATTGGCGTCTTCCGCCCGCTCGATCGCCGCGACCAGTGTGGCGTCGTCGGCGAGGCGGCCGGCGACGCGGACGCGCTCGTTGAAGCGCACCAGATGCGGCGAGGTGAAGACGTGGACGCGGCGCCCGGAGGCTTCGAGGATCGCCCGGAGATCGGCGACCGTCGAGCCCTTGCCGTTGGTGCCGGCGACGTGGATCACCGGCGGCATCGCGAGATGGGGATCGCCGAGCCGGGCGAGCACCCGGGTCATGCGCTCGAGGCCGAACTCCCAGCCGGCGGGAATGGTCCGGGCGAGGCGGGCGACGAGGTCGTCGAGCCGAGATGCGGCCATCGCTGCCCTCCCCCCAGACTCGTCCGATCAGGCCGGCTCGGCGATCGCCAGTTCGGTGCCCGGGGCGCCGGGCGCGTCGCGCTTCATGAACATGTGGGCGAGGCGCGACAGGGTCGGACGGATCTGGTGACGATGCACCACCATGTCGACCATGCCGTGTTCATGGAGATATTCGGCGCGCTGGAAGCCCTCGGGGAGCTTCTCGCGGATGGTCTGCTCGATCACCCGCGGCCCGGCGAAGCCGATCAGGGCGCCCGGTTCGGCGATGTGGACGTCGCCGAGCATGGCGTAGGACGCGGTGACGCCGCCGGTGGTCGGGTTGGTCAGCACCACGAAATAAGGCAGCTTGGCCTGGCGCAGGGCCTGGACCGCGACCGTGGTGCGCGGCATCTGCATCAGCGACAGGACGCCTTCCTGCATGCGCGCGCCGCCGGAGGCGACGAACAGCACGAAGGGCGTGCCCTTGTCGCGGGCGGCGAGCATGCCGGTGACGATCGCTTCGCCGGCGGCCATGCCGAGCGATCCGCCCATGAAGTCGAAGTCCTGGACGGCGGCGGTCAGCGCCAGCCCGTCGAGGGTGCCCGAGCCGACGATCACCGCGTCGTCGCGGCCGGTCTTGGCGCGGGCGTCGCGCAGGCGGTCGACGTAGCGGCGTTCGTCGCGGAAACGCAGCGGATCGGCGGGCACGGTCGGCAGCGCCAGCGCGGTCCACATACCGCCGTCGAAGAGCGTGTCGAGGCGCAGCTTGGCCGGCATGCGCATGTGGTAGCCGGAGGCGGGAATGACGAACTGATTGGCCTCGAGATCGCGATGGAACACCATCTCGCCGGTCTCGGGACACTTGATCCACAGATTCTCCGGCACGTCCTTCTTGGTCAGAAGGCTCTTGATCTTCGGCCGGACGACGTTGGTGAGCCAGTTCACGCTGTTCTCCCTGAAGCTGCGGTCGGCGGTCGCGCCGGACCGGCTCGCGGTGGTTCGTCGATCGTCACTCGGCGGCGCGGGCCCGGGCGGCGCGGACGCCGGCCGCGAGTTCGGCGACCAGGGCCGTGACCGCGGGCACCGTGCGGGCGGTCGCCCGGCCGGCGTCGAGGGACGCGGCGATCGCCGCGACCAGCGCCGAGCCGACCACCACGCCGTCGGCGTTGCCGCCGATGGCGCGGGCCTGATCGGCGGTGCGGACGCCGAAGCCGACCGCCACGGGCAGACCGGTGTGGCGCTTGATGCGATCGACCGCGCCGGCCACGGCGCCGGCATCGGGGGCGGCGGAGCCGGTGATGCCGTTGATCGAGACGTAGTAGACGAAGCCCGAGGCGTTCGCGAGCACCGCCGGCAGGCGGGCGTCGTCGGTGGTCGGCGTCGCCAGCCGCACGAAGTTGAGCCCGACGGCGCGGGCCGGCAGGCACAGTTCGTCGTCGGCTTCCGGCGGCAGATCGACGACGATCAGCCCGTCGACGCCGGCGGCGACCGCATCGGCGCAGAAGCGATCGACACCGTAGATGTAGATCGGGTTGTAATAGCCCATCAGCACGATCGGCGTGACCGCGTCCGCGGCGCGGAAGCGGCGGACCAGCTCGAGGGTCTTCGGCAAGGTCTGGCCGGCGTCGAGGGCGCGCTTGCCGGCGGCCTGGATCGCCGGGCCGTCGGCCATCGGATCGGAGAAGGGCATGCCGAGTTCGATCACGTCGGCGCCGGCGGCGGGCAGGGCCCGGACGATCGCCAGCGACGTGTCGAGGTCGGGATCGCCGGCGGTGACGAAGGTGACCAGCGCCGGCCGACCTTCGGCGGCGAGAGCGGCGAAGCGGCGGGTGATGCGGGTATCGATGGTGGTGTCGGTCACGGGCGTCACATCCTCTCGCCGAGATGTTCGGCGACCGAGAACACGTCCTTGTCGCCGCGGCCGGACAGGCACAACACGATCGACTGCGACTTGTCCATGGTCGGCGCCATCTTCAGCACCTGGGCCAGGGCGTGGGACGGCTCCAGCGCCGGAATGATGCCCTCGAGCTTCGAACACAGCATGAAGGCGTCGAGCGCCTCCCTGTCGGTCGCCGGCACATAGGTGACGCGACCGGAATCGCGCAGCCAGGAATGTTCCGGGCCGACGCCGGGATAGTCGAGGCCGGCGGAGATCGAATGGCCCTCGAGGATCTGGCCGTCGGCGTCCTGCAGGAGATAGGTGCGGTTGCCGTGGAGCACGCCGGGGCGGCCGCCGGTCATCGAAGCGGCATGGCCGTTCTCGACGTCGATGCCGTGGCCACCGGCTTCGACACCCCAGATCGCCACGCCGGGATCGTCGAGGAAGGGGTGGAACAGACCGATGGCGTTGGAGCCGCCGCCGATGCAGGCGATCACCGCGTCGGGCAGCTTGCCCTTGGCGGCGAGGAACTGTTCCTTGGTCTCGGTGCCGATCACCGACTGGAAGTCGCGAACCATCGCCGGATAGGGATGGGGCCCGGCGGCGGTGCCGATCAGGTAATAGGTGTTGTCGATGTTGGTGACCCAGTCGCGCAACGCCTCGTTCATCGCGTCCTTGAGCGTGCCGGCGCCGGAGGTGACCGGGGTCACTTCCGCCCCGAGCAGCTTCATGCGGAACACGTTGGGCTTCTGCCGCTCGACGTCGGTGGCGCCCATGTAGACCATGCAGGGCAGGCCGAAGCGCGCCGAGACGGTGGCCGAGGCGACGCCGTGCTGGCCGGCCCCGGTCTCGGCGATGATCCGGGTCTTGCCCATGCGACGGGCGAGCAGGATCTGGCCGAGGCAGTTGTTGATCTTGTGCGAGCCGGTGTGGTTGAGCTCTTCGCGCTTCATCCAGATCTCGGCGCCGAATTTGCCGCCGGTGAGCGCCCGGCAATGCTCGGTCAGGCGCTCGGCGTAATAGAGCGGGCTCGGCCGGCCGGCGTAATGGACCGAGAGATCGGCGAGTTCGGCGGCGAAGGCGGGGTCGGCCTTGGCGTCCTCGTAGGCCTGCTCCAGTTCGAGGATCAGCGGCATCAAGGTCTCGGCGACGAAGCGGCCGCCGTAGAGGCCGAAGAAGCCGCGTTCGTCGGGGCCGTTGCGCAGCGAATTGGCGATGGTGGTCAAGATCGCAGTCCTCGGTCAGGGGTCGCGCCGCGGCGCCGATGCGGCGCGGGCGGCACGGGCATTACGGACGAAGGCGCGGATCAGATCGGGATCCTTTTCGCCCGGCATCTTTTCGACGCCCGACGACACGTCAACCGCGCCGACACCGGAGATCTCGATCGCCCGCGCGACGTTCGAGGGATCGAGCCCCCCCGATAGCATATGCGGCCGACCCGGGTCGAGACCGGCGAGCAGGCGCCAGTCGAAGGCGACGCCGTTGCCGCCGGGCAGCGCCTGGGGGGTGCGGGGCGGCTTGGCGTCGAACAGGAAGCGGTCGACCGAGGCGACATAGTCGGCGACCACGGCGAGATCGGCGGCCTCGGAGATCGCCAGAGCCTTCATCACCGGCACGCCGGTCAGGGCGCGGATTTCCGCGGCGCGGGCCGGAGTCTCGCGGCCGTGGAGCTGCAGGAGGTCGGGATTGAGGCGGTCGACGATCTCGGAGAGGAAGTCGTCGGAGGCGTCGACGGTCAGCGCGACGATGCGGGCGCGGCCGCGCGCCGCGGCGGCGAGGCGCACCGCTTCGGCGATCGGCAGATGGCGCGGGCTGCGGGTGTAGAACACGAAGCCGAGGAAATCGGCCTTGGCTTCGAGCGCCGCCGTGACCGCCTCGTCGGTGTTCAGGCCGCAGATCTTGACTTCGATCGCCATGGTATGCTCACCCCGTGTCCCCGGCCGGCTCGGTCGGTGAAGCCGGATCAGTGCCACGCCGAGGATGCGGAGTCCATGGCGGAGCCGCCGTGCGCCGGGCGCCCCGCGCATTCCCACATGCGTCCATCCTCCCGTGGCGAGGCCGGCGGGCGGCTGATAGGGTGCGCCCTTTCGCGGCCGGACCTCGCGCCCGACCGTGCCTCCTCCTCGCGGAGTTCCCGCCATGCTGGCCGACAAGCGCATCCTTCTCGTCATCGGCGGCGGCATCGCCGCCTACAAGTGCCTCGATCTGATCCGCCGCCTGCGCGAGCGCGGTGCGACGGTGCGGGTGGTGCTGACGCCGGCGGCCAAGGAATTCGTGACGCCGCTCGTCGTCGGTACGCTCAGCGAGAACCCGGTCGCCAGCGAATTGTTCGATCTGACGAGCGAGCAGGAGATCGGCCATATCCGGCTGTCGCGGGAGTCCGATCTGGTGGTGGTGGCGCCGGCGACCGCCGATCTGATCGCCAAGATGGCCAACGGGCTCGGCAACGACCTCGCCACCAGCCTGCTGCTCGCCAACGACAAGCCGGTGATCGTGGTGCCGGCGATGAACCCGCGGATGTGGGCCCATCCGGCGACCCGGCGCAACGTCGCAAGGCTCGCCGCCGACGGGGTGCGGATCCTCGGACCGGCCGCCGGCAAGATGGCCGAACGCGGCGAGGAAGGGCTCGGGCGGATGGTCGAGCCGATGGAGATCCTGGCGGCGATCGAGGCGTTCTTCGCCGAAGCCGAAGGTCCGAAGCCGCTCGCCGGCAAGCGGGTGGTGGTCACCGCCGGGCCGACCCACGAGCCGATCGACCCGGTGCGCTACATCGCCAACCGCTCGTCGGGCAAGCAGGGCTTCGCCCTGGCCGCGGCGCTGGTCAAGGCCGGGGCCGAGGTGACGCTGATCGCCGGGCCGGTGGCGCTCGCCGATCCCGTCGGCGCGCGGGTGGTGCGGGTGGTGACGGCGTGCGAAATGCTGGCGGCGGTCGAAGCGACCCTGCCGGTCGACGTGGCGGTGATGGCCGCGGCGGTCGCCGACTGGCGGGTCGATGCGGCGGCGGCGGAGAAGATCAAGAAGGGTCCGGGCGGCACCCCGACGCTGGCCTTCGTCGAAAATCCCGACATCCTGGCCACCGTCGGCCGCCATCCGGCGCTGCGACCGCAGCTGGTGGTCGGCTTCGCGGCGGAGACCGAGAACCTGATCGCCAACGCCCGCGGCAAGCTCGAGCGCAAGGGCGCCGACGTGATCGTCGCCAACGACGTGTCGCCGAAGACCGGGATCATGGGCGGCGACCGCAACACCGTCCGGATCGTCGAGGCGAGCGGCGTCACCGACTGGCCGGACCTGCCCAAGGACGAGGTCGCGGCGCAATTGGTGGCGATGATCGTCGAGAAGCTCGGCTGATCGCGCCGGCGACCGCCCCTCGCGGCACGAGCGGGAGGGGTGCGACGGCGGTGGTCGCGGCAGCCGCGGATCTGCGCTAAGGATCTGCGCCAACACGGGCCGCGCGGCGACGGCCGAGCGCCGCTTCCGGCGCGCCGCCGGCCGCCGCCGTCTCCCGAAAGTCCGAGGTCGCCGATGTTCGACACCGATCCGCGGGGCGAGCCCTCGCTCGCCTTCCGCTTCGCCCGCAACGCCCTCGATCGCCGCTCCGACCTGCGTGACGACGCGGCGGCGATCGCCGCCCGCGCGTCTGCGCCCGAGGCGCGCTTCCTGATCGTCGCCACCGACCGGCCGGTGCTGGCGGCCGATCCCGGCGTCGATCTCACCGCCTGGCTGACCCGCGATCGCGCCGCCCGGCTCGGTGCCGACTTCGAGGCGACGATCTTTCTCGGCGACACCCCCGACGGCCCGCGCTTCGCGGCGCTCGCGGCGATCGACGAGGCCGAACTCGCCGGCCTGCCCTGGGCCGAGACCGGCGAGTTGCGCGCCCTGGCGGTGGCCGGACGGCTCGCGGCGGACGAATACGGGGCACTGGCGACCGCCCGCTCGATGCTCCACTGGCACGTCTCGCACCGTTATTGCGCCCGCTGCGGCACGCTCTCGCAATTCGCCTCGGCCGGTTGGAAGCGCACCTGCCCGTCCTGCGCCGCCGAGCATTTCCCGCGCACCGACCCGGTGGTGATCATGCTGGTGGTCGACGGCGAGCGCTGCCTGCTCGGCCGCAGCCCGCGTTTCGCGCCCGGCATGTTCTCGGCGCTGGCCGGCTTCATGGAGCCGGGCGAGACGATCGAGGCGGCGGTGCGGCGCGAGACCTTCGAGGAGGCCGGCATTCGCGTCGGGCGCATCGCCTATTTCGCCAGCGAGCCGTGGCCCTTTCCGGCGTCGCTGATGATCGGGGTGTTCGCCGAGGCGACGACCACGGCGATCACCCGCGACGAGGTCGAACTGGTCGACTGCCGCTGGTTCGCGCGCGGCGAGATCCGCGCGATGCTCGCCGGAACCCACCCGGAGGGGATCGTCGCGCCGCCGGGGATCGCCATCGCCCATCACCTGATGCGGCGCTTCGCCGAAGGCTGAAGGCCTACGGTCGAGCAGATGCCGCAACCCGAGAGCGTAGAAGCGGGAGAACTGTGTCTGGCGTGTATCGACCTTCGTCGTTGTCTGCAAAGCAACGCGTCCTTAAGGTCATGAGGGCATAAAGGGGGGGAAACCGCGTGCCGAACCTCCGTCGGCGCACCTCCGGAGCCCATCGATGCGCCTGGCGCCCTTGCACAAGCTCCCCCCCTCGGTCGTTCACATCGCCGCCCGCGTCGAGAAGTTCGTGCTGGCCACGCTCTTCGCGGTACTGCTGACCATCGATCTGCAATGGGGTCTGCTGCGGCGCTTCATCACCATTCTCGAGGGCATCCAATCGACCGCCGGCTCGGTGGCGCTGGCGGGCGGCTTCGCCCTGTGGGTCGGCGTGTTCACCTATGCGGCGCGGCGGCGCGCCGAATTGCGCGAGGCTCAGGCGGGGCTCGCCGAGGCGGAAGCCGAAGCGGAGCGGGTCGGCGTCTGCGATCCCCTGACCGGCCTGCCCAACCGCCGCGGCATGCAGGCGGGGCTACAGGCCCGGATCGCCGTGATGCGCGCCTCCGGTGGCCGCGCCGCGGTGATCGCCTTCGACATCGATCGATTCAAGACCCTCAACGAGGTCCGCGGCCAGGCCTGCGGCGACCGCGTGCTGATCGAACTGTCCGATCGTCTCGCCGTCGCGGTGCGGCCCGGCGACTTCGTGGCGCGCGCCGGTCCCGACGAATTCCACGTGTTGCTCGCCGACGTCGGACCCGACGAGGCGATGGTCATCGCCTCGCAGCTCCAGGACGACGTCGGCCGGCCGTTCCGCGCCGAGAACCCGCCCTTGCAGATTCGCGCCAGCGTCGGCATCGCGGTGTTCGACGCTGCGGACCCGGCGCTCGACGTCGAGTTGGTGATGCGGCGGGTCGACATCGCCCTGCAATATGCCAAGGCCGACGGCGGCTCCGGGATCTCGGCCTTCGAGGACGACATGGAAATGTCGATCCGCGAGCGCGCCCAGCTCGAACGGTCGCTCGAAGTGGCGCTGGCCAACGGCGAGATCCAGCCGCACTTCCAGCCGGTGATCGACCTGCAGTCCAACCGGATCAGCGGCTTCGAGGTGCTGGCGCGGTGGAATCACCCCGAGCGCGGTCCGATCTCGCCTTCGGTGTTCATCCCGATCGCCGAGGAGATGGGCCTGCTCGGCGAGCTGACCACGGTGATCCTGCGGCGCGCCTGCGCGGCGGCGCGCGACTGGCCGGCCCACATCAAGCTGGCGGTGAACATCTCGCCGGTCGATTTCAAGAACCCCTGGCTCGCCCAGGAGATCCTGCAGACCCTGACCGAGGTCGGATTCCCGCCGCAGCGCCTGGAGCTCGAGATCACCGAGAACGCCCTGGTGGTCGACCAGGAGCAGGCGATGAAGACCATCACCTCGCTGAAGAACCAGGGCATCTCGATCGCGCTGGACGACTTCGGGACCGGCTATTCGAGCCTGCATCACCTCAGGGTGCTGCCTTTCGACAAGATCAAGATCGATCAGTCCTTCGTCAAGACGATGCGCGACAACGCCGACAGCCGGATGATCGTCAAGGCGATCATCGGTCTGTCGGGATCGCTCGGCCTGCCGACCACGGCGGAAGGCATCGAGACCAACAACAACGCCGATCTGTTGCGCGACCTCGGCTGCACCAACGGTCAGGGCTTCCTGTTCTCCAAGGCGGTGCCGGGGCGCGACGTCCCGACGTTGCTCTCCAACCTCGCCCAACAGGCGGTGCATCCGGAGCTCAGGCCCGACGTCGAAGGGCGCGAGGAGGCCGGTCTGCCAGGCCCGGCCGCCACCGCGGCGAGTTCGGCGGCGACCACCGCCGCGGCCGCGGCGCAGGTGCCAAACCCGGCGGAAACCGAACCCCTGGCCGCGCCGGTCGCCCAGAGCGCCTGAGCCCGCGGGCGGCGCCCGTCAGGCGGCGCGCTTCAGCACCTCGGCGAGCTTGCCGAACAACTCGTCGATCTGCGCCTTCTCGATGATCAGCGGCGGCGACAGCGCGATGATGTCGCCGGTGGTGCGGATCAGGATGCCCGACTGATAGGCGTCGAGGAAGATGTCGAAGGCCCGCTTGGTCGGCTGGCCGGCGATCGGTTCGAGTTCGATGGCGCCGATCAGGCCGAGGTTGCGCAGGTCGATGACGTGCGGCAGGCCCTTCAACGAATGCAGCGCGTCGGCCCAATAGGATTCGAGCTCGGCGCCGCGGGTGAGCAGACCGTCCTCGGCATAGGTGTCGAGCGTGCCGAGGCCGGCGGCGCAGGCGATCGGGTTGGCCGAATAGGTGTAGCCGTGGGCGAACTCGATCAGATGCTCGGGTCCGGTCATGAAGGCGTCGTGGATCTTGGACGTGGTGAACACCGCACCCATCGGCACGACGCCGTTGGTCAGGCCCTTGGCGGCGGTGAACAGGTCCGGCTTGACGCCGAAGCGATCGGACGCGAAGGGCGTGCCGAGACGGCCGAAGCCGGTGATGACCTCGTCGAAGATCAACAGGATGCCGTGCTTGTCGCAGATCTCGCGCAGGCGCTGGAGGTAGCCCTTCGGCGGGATCAGCACGCCGGTCGAGCCGGCCATCGGCTCGACGATCACCGCGGCGATGGTCGAGGGATCGTGCAGGGCGCAGACCCGCTCCAGCTCGTCGGCGAATTCGACGCCGAATTCCGGCTCGCCGCGGGTGAAGGCGTTGCGGGCGAGATCGTGGGTGTGGCGGATGTGGTCGACGCCGGGCAGCATGACGCCGAACATCTTGCGATTGCCGGCAATGCCGCCGACCGACATGCCGCCGAAGTTGATGCCGTGATAGCCGCGCTCGCGACCGATCAGGCGGACACGCTGCGCCTCGCCGCGGACGCGGTGATAGGCCAGCGCCATCTTCAGGGCGGTATCGACCGATTCGGAGCCCGAATTGGTGAAGAACACGTGGTCGAAGCCCTCGGGCGCGATCGCCGTGACCCGATTGGCGAATTCGAAGGCCTTGGGGTGGCCCATCTGGAAGGCCGGGGCGTAGTCGAGCTCACCGGCCTGTTGGCGGATCGCCTCGACGATCTTCGGCCGGTTGTGGCCGGCGTTGCAGCACCACAGGCCGGCGGTGCCGTCGAGGACCTTGCGGCCGTCGTCGGTGGTGTAGTGCATGCCGTCGGCGGCGACGAACATGCGAGGGGCCTTCTTGAACTGCCGATTGGCCGTGAACGGCATCCAGAAGGAGGCGAGATCGTTGGGGCGCGGGGGCACGTTCATGGGACAACCTCGTTGGTCGGACGGCGCGGTGATCGGGAAAGTGAACGTTACGGACCCCACTCCCCGGCGACAATCCCTTGACGGCGTTCAATCCGTTCTGAATATCGAACGCATGAACAGCCCCCGCGACATCGACGTCGGCCGCCGCCTGAAGGACCTGCGCCTCGCCCACGGCCTGTCGCAGCGGGCGCTGGCCAAGCGCGCCGGCGTGTCCAACGCCACCATCTCGATGATCGAGGCCGATCGGGTCAGTCCCTCGGTGTCGGCCTTGAAGCAGATTCTCGCGGGATTCCCGATCGGGCTGTCGGCCTTCTTCGCGGCGGAGGAGACCGAGGCGGAGAAAGTGGTGTGGCGGGCCGACGAGTTCACCGAGATCGCCGGCGGGGCGATCTCCTATCGCCAGGTCGGCGGCGACCTCACCGGCCGCTCGTTGCAGATGATGCACGAGCGCTACCGGCCCGGCACCGATTCGGGGCGGCCGACCATCTCGCACCAGGGCGAGGAGGCGGGGCTGGTGATCCGCGGCCTGTTGGAACTCGAGGTCGACGGGGCGCGCTACGAGCTCAAGGCGGGCGACGCCTATTTCTTCGACAGCCGCAAGCCGCACGCCTTCCGCAACATCGGCGACACCGATCTGGTGATCGTCTCGGCCTGTACGCCGCCGAGCTTCTGAGGCGCCGCTCCCGTCACGCGGGCGGGCGCAGTACGCCGTCGACCAGGATGCGCAGCAGGGTGTCGCGGGTGGTGGAGAAGAAGGCCGGATCCTCCAGCGAGCGGCCAGTCAGGAGCGCGATCTGGGCGGCGAAGTCGGCATAGTGCTGGGTGGTCGCCCAGATGGTGAAGAGCAGGGTCTGGGGATCGATCGGCGCCAGCCGTCCCTCGGCGATCCACACCTCGAAGGTCTCGACCGTGGCGGCGACCAGCGGCGTCAATTCGCCGTCGAGGGACGCGGCGAGATAGGCGCCGCCCTGGATGATCTCGGTGGCGAACAGCCGCGAGGCGTCGGGGAAGTCGCGCGAATAGGACAGTTTGGCCTCGACGTAGGCCGACAGCGCGACGCGCGGATCGGCGGCGCGATCGATCGCCGCCAGGGGCTCCAGCCAGTTGCGCAAGGTGCGCTCCAGCACCGCGACGTAGAGATCCTGCTTGGTGCGGAAATAATAGTGGAGGTTGGGCTTCGACATGCCGGCGGCTTCCGCCAGCTGGTCGGTGCGGGCGCCGCGCAGGCCGAAACCGGCGAAGATCGGCAGGGCGGCGTCGAGGATCTTCTCGACGTTGGCCTCGCCGATGCGGGTCTTCGTGCCTCGGGGTCGAGCGGGGGGCGGCGCCATGCGGGGTCTCGCGATGGAACGGAGGCGATCAGACCGGGAAACCGGACTGACGGGCGAGATCACGCAGGTCGGATTGCGATCGGGCGCCGACCTGGCCGATGACGTTGCCGGCGAGCAGGCCGCCGAGCTCGGCGCAGATCGCGTGGTCGAAGTCGTGGGTCAGGCCGTAGAGGAAGCCGGCGGCGTAGAGATCGCCGGCGCCGGTGGTGTCGACCACCCGCTCGACCGGCGCGGCCGCGACCCGCACCACCCCTTCGCGCGTCGCGACCAGGGATCCTTCCGCGGACAGCGTCACCGCGGCGAGCGGCACGTCGGCGCGCAGGGCGGCGATGCCGCTGTCGAGATCGGCGGTCTCGTAGAGCGCCTTCACTTCCGACTGGTTGGCGAACAGGATGTCGACGAGGCCGCCGCGCATCAGCTCGAAGAACTCGGTGCGCCAACGGTCGACGCAGAAACTGTCGGACAGCGTCAGGGCGACGCGGCGGCCGTGGGCATGGGCGATCGCCGCCGCCTCGCGGAAGGCCGCCTTGGCCTCCGGCGGATCCCACAGATAGCCTTCGAGATAGACGATCTGCGACGCCGCGACGACGGCCGCATCGACGTCGCCCGGGCCGAGGCGGGTGCAGGCGCCGAGATGGGTGTTCATGGTGCGCTCGCCGTCCGGGGTCACCAGGATCATCGAGCGGGCGGTCGGCACCGGATCGGGGTCGGTCGCGGCGAGCGGCGCGGTCTCGAAATGCACGCCGGCGGCGCGGATGTCGTGGCGGAAGATGGTGCCGAGGGGATCGGCGGCGACCTTGCCGAAATAGGCGCCGCGGCCGCCGAGGCCGGCGAGGCCGGCGGCGGTGTTGCCGGCCGATCCGCCCGACATCTCCTCGGCGGGTCCCATGTGGTCGTAGAGCCGCTCCGCCTCTGCCGCGTCGATCAGGCGCATCGAACCCTTGACCAGGCCTTCGCGGACCAGGAAGGCGTCGTCGGTGCGGGCGATGATGTCGACGATGGCATTGCCGATACACAGGACGTCGAAGCGGGAGGCGGTCATCGGCGAACTCTTCGGCGGCGGGGACGACGGCGACCGGGGCGGGCCGAAAGCGGCCGATCACCCCGCCGGGTATAAGGGTTTCCGCGGCGCGCGCAACCGTCGCACCGCCGCGCGCCGACCCGAGCGGCGGAGTTTTCGATTGAGATTCCGGGCGGTCTGCCCTATCTCGCGTCGAGGGGGGAACGAGGGCCGCGGGCCACTCGCTCCGCCGCTCCGGCATCGCACCCCCCGCGAAGGAGAGGCTCACCGATGGGTAGACAGGTACCGGCGCCGGCCGTGGATACGCGTCAGCGCTTCGTCACCCCGACCGGGCTCGCCGCCGAGCTCGCCGCCCGCGCCGACAGCGGCCGACCGATCCGCATCGGCCTCGTCGGGGTCGGCGAGATGGGCACCGACATCGTCACGCAGGTGTCGCTGATGAAGGGGCTCGCCGTCGCGGTGATCGCGGTGCGCGATCCCGCCAAGCGCCATGCCGAACAGGCCTTCCGCATCGCCGGGCTCGATCCGGCTCGCGTCGTCCACGCCGAGACCGCGTCGGCGATCGCCCGGGCGGTCGAGGCCGGGAATACCGCGGTCACCACCGACGTGGCGGCGCTGATCGGCAGCGATCACGTCGACGTGGTGATCGACGCCACCGGCAAGCCGGAGATGGGGGCGATCATCGGGCTCGGGGCGATCGAGGCCGGCAAACACGTGGTGATGATGAACGTCGAGGCCGACGTCACCATCGGCGCCTATCTGCAGAGCCGCGCCCGCGAAGTCGGCGTGGTCTATACCGTCGGGGCCGGCGACGAGCCGTCGTCGACGATGGAGCTGATCGAATTCGTCACCGCTCTCGGCTACCCGGTGATCGCCGCCGGCAAGGGCAAGAACAATCCGCTCGACGTCACCGCCACCCCCGACCGCTTCGAGGAAGAGGCGATTCGGCGCAACATGAACCCGCGGATGCTGGTCGAGTTCATCGACGGCTCCAAGACCATGGTCGAGATGGCGGCGATCGCCAATGCCACCGGCCTGGTCCCCGACGTCGCCGGCATGCACGGGCCGGAGGCGACGCTCGAGACCCTGCACCACATCCTGTGTCCCGAGGCCGACGGCGGCATCCTGTCGCGCAAGGGCGTGGTCGACTACACCATCGGCCGCGGCGTCGCGCCGGGGGTGTTCGTGGTCGCCGAACTGTCGCACCCGCGCCTGATGGAGCGGTTGGGCGACCTCAAGCTCGGGGCCGGGCCCTATTACACCTTCTACCGGCCCTATCACCTGACCAGCCTCGAAGTGCCGCTGTCGGCGGCCCGCGCGGTGCTGCACGGGACTACCGACATGCGGGCGCTGGCGCGGCCCTCGGCCGAGGTCTGCGCGGTGGCCAAGCGCGATCTGGCGGCCGGCGAGCGGCTCGACGCGATCGGCGAATACACCTATCGCGCCTTCACCCTCGAATACGACGCGGCGCGCGCCGCCGGCTGCCTGCCGATCGGCCTGATCGAAGGCGGCGTGACGCTGGCGCCGATCAAGCGCGGCGAACTCCTGACGGTTCTCAATGCCGCACCGCCGAGCGGCTCGAAGATCGTCGAACTGCGCCGGCGCCAGGATCGGATGGTCCACGGATGAGGCGGGGGCGATGACCGGGCCCGTCCTCGCGGCGATCCGCGACGCGCTGCACGACCTGCCGACGCCGCCCTTGCGCGGCGTGCTGTGGCGGTCGCTGGGGCTGACGCTGGCGATCGTCGCGGTGATCTGGGCGATCGGTACGCGGCTGATCAGCGGGTTCGCCGGAGATCTCGCCGGGGCGCACCCGATCGACGTGCCCTATTTCGTGACCATCGTCGGCTGGCTGGCCGGGCTCCTGTCGGGCGGCGTGCTGCTGGTCGCGGCGGCCTTCCTGATCGCCCCGATCACCACCGCGGTCGCCGGGATCTTCCTCGACGACGTGGCGGAGGCGACCGAGCGCGGGCGCTATCCCGGCGAGGCGCCGGGCCGGCCGATGCCGTGGCGCGAGAGCCTCGGGCAAGCGCTGCGCTTCACCGGCCTGTCGCTGGCGGTCAATCTCGTCTGCCTGGCGGTCGCGTTGATCCCGGGGGTCGGTCTCGTCGCCTTCTGGGTCGGCAACGGCTGGCTGATCGGACGAGAATATTTCGCCTTCGCGGCGCGGCGGATGCTCGACCGGCCGGCGGCGCAGCGGCTGGCAGCGGCCCATTCGGGGGCGGCCTTCCTGGCGGGGCTGGCGGCGGCGGCGGTGCTGTCGATCCCGATCGTCAATCTGGCGACGCCGCTGTTCGCCACCGTGACCATGGTCCATCTGGTCAAGCGCCTGTCCGGATCGCGTCCGGTCGCGGGCACGGTGCCTCAGGCCCGCCAATAGGCGCGGGCGCCGTCAGGCAGCGCGGCGAGCACCTGGTCGAGGGCGACGCGGTCGACGTGGCGGCGCAAGGTCGCGGCGACGTCGGCGATTGCCGAGGATGGTGCGACGTTGTGCGGTTCTCGTTCCGCCGCGACCTCGGCGGCGAGATCATCGGGATCCCCGAAGCGCGCGACCGGCGCCCCGATCGGCCAGTCCTCGACGAACAGGGCGCGCAGCAACGGCGGCAGAACGGTGGCGAAGGCCAGCCCCTGCTCGGCCGTCAGGCGGCGGCGGAAGACGTGCAGCACGGCGCGGGTCTCGGCATAGGCGACGTTGTGGGTCGCCAGCAGCGTCGAGTCCTTCAGATCCCCGAGAAACTGCTCGAAGTCCTGGAACGCCCGGACATAGTCGCGCGGCAGGGTCATCGTCGTCACACCTCGCTCCGGCGACGCCGGGGTGCAGCCGATCCGGCGGCGGCTCAGGCCCGCCAATAGGCGCGGGCGCCCTCGGGCAGGGCGGCGAGCACCCGGTCCAAGGCGACGCGGTCGACGTGGCGGCGCAAGGTCGCGGCGACGTCGGCGATCGCCGCGGCGGCATCCCGCACCACCTGCTCGGTCGCGAACTCCGCCGCGAGGCCGGCATCGTCGTCGGGAAAAGCGGCGATCGGCGCCTCGATGTCCCAGTCTTCGAGGAACATCGCCTTCAGCAGCGGCGGCAACACCGCGGCGAAGGCCAGCGCCTGCGCCGGTGTGGCGTGGCGGCGGAAGACGTGGAATACGGCGCGGGCCTCGGCATAGGCGTTGCTGTGCGACGCCAACAGCGAGGTCTCCTCGAGATCGCCGAGGAAGCGTTCGAAATCCGGAGTTGCGAAGACGTAGTCGCGGGGAATCGGCATGGCGAATCCTCCCTGCCGCGCCGAGCTTCGCACGCCGCGCTCAGAACGCCACCGGTTTCTCCGGCGCATCCACCGACTTTTCCGGCCATTTGCACAGATCCGAGACCAGACAGCGGCCGCATTCGGGGGTGCGCGCCTTGCAGACGTAGCGGCCGTGGAGAATCAGCCAGTGATGGGAATGGCGCTTGTAGGCGTCGGGGATCACCGCCTCGAGGCCGCGCTCGACCTCGTCGGGCGTCTTGCCGGGGGCGAGGCCGAGGCGGTTGGCGACGCGGAAGATGTGGGTGTCGACGGCGATGGTCGGCTGGCCGAAGGCGATGTTGAGGACGACGTTGGCGGTCTTGCGGCCGACGCCGGGCAGCGCCTGGAGCGCCTCGCGGTCGTCGGGCACCACCCCGCCGTGGCGCTCGACCAGCAGGCGCGACAGTTCGGCGACGTTCTTGGCCTTGGTCTTGAACAGCCCGATGGTGCGGATCAGCTCGCGGATGCGCTCCTCGCCGAGCGCCACCATCGCCGCAGGGGTGTCGGCGAGGCGGAACAGTTCGACGGTCGCCTTGTTGACGCCGACGTCGGTGGCCTGGGCCGAGAGCACCACCGCCACCAGCAGGGTGAAGGTGTTGGGCGCGATCAGCTCGCCCTTGGGCTCGGGTTCGGCGGTGTGGAAACGGCGGAACAGCGCCTCGACCTCGGCCGCGGTCCACCGGCGGGTCGCCGCGGCGCGCGGCGCGGCCTTGCCGGCGGTGCGGGGTTTCGGGGCGGCGGGGCGGGCGGCGCGGGGCGGCATGGGCGATCTCCGGGTTCCCTCGTTCCTAGGCCGGCGCGCCTCCGCCGGCAACAGGCGCGCGTTCGGCGACCGCAGCCGCCCGAGGCTTGCGCGACGGGCGTCTGAAATCGGGTGTCGCGGGGCGGGCGGCGGCGCTAGTCTCGAAGATCGATCCCGGTCCGGATCGGTCTCGCCAGCGGAGCCGCCATGACCCTCACGATGCCCTCCCCCGCCGACGTCGACGCCGCCGACGCGATCGCCGACTACGACCGGATCCGCCGGGCGATCGCCTTCCTCACCGAATGCCGCACCGACCAGCCCTCGACCGACCAGGTCGCGGCGGCGGTCGGCATGACCCCGGTGCAGCTGACCCGGTTGTTCGCCCGCTTCGCCGGGATCACCCCGAAGCAGTTCCTGGCGGCGATCACCCTGGACGCGGCGCGGCGGCTGCTCGACGATTCGGCCTCGGTGCTCGACACCGCGCTGGAGGTCGGGCTGTCGGGGCCGGGGCGGCTGCACGACCTGTTCGTGACCCACGAGGCGATGAGCCCCGGCGCCTACAAGAGCCGCGGGGCGGGCCTCGTCATGCGCCACGGCTTCCACCCCTCGCCCTTCGGCATCGCCGTGCTGGTGGCCACCGAGCACGGGCTGGCGGGTCTCGCCTTCGCCGATCCGGGCGAGGAGGCGGCGGCGCTCGACGATCTCTGCGCCCGCTGGCCGGCGGCGCGGCACCTGCGCGACGACGCGGCGACGGCACCGCACGCCACCCGCATCTTCGATCTCGAGGCGTGGCGGCCCGACCGGCCGCTGCGGCTGGTGCTGATCGGCACCGATTTCGAGATCCGGGTGTGGCGGACCCTGCTGGCCATCCCCTTCGGCCGGGCGACGACCTATTCGACCATCGCCTCGCACATCGGTGCGCCCAAGGCGTCGCGCGCCGTGGGTGCGGCGGTCGGTCGCAACCCGCTGAGCTTCGTGGTGCCGTGCCACCGGGTGCTCGGCCGCTCCGGCGACATCACCGGCTACCACTGGGGCCTGACCCGCAAGCGGGCGATCCTCGGCTGGGAAGCGGGCAAGTGCTGGTCGGCGTGAGCGGCCGCGAAACGCCGACGGCGGGCGCGCCGCTATGGCCCGCCCGCCGTCTATGAACCGTCGAGGATCGTCGCGCGGAGGCGAACCGCCGCGCGGGCCGATCGATCAGCCGGCGAGATCCTCGTGCGACAGGACTTCGCCTTCGGCGTCGAGCCGGTAGAGGATCGGTACGCCGGTGGCGAGTTCGCGCTTGAGGATCTGCTCGGGCGAGAGCTTCTCGAGCTTCATGATCAGGGCGCGCAGCGAATTGCCGTGGGCGGCGACCAGGATCCGCTTGCCGGCCTTGAGGTCGGGCAGGATGTGGGCGTCCCAATAGGGCAGCACGCGGGCCGCGGTGTCCTTCAGGCTCTCACCGCCGGGGGGCGGCACGTCGTAGGAGCGGCGCCAGATATGGACCTGCTCCTCGCCCCACTTGACCCGGGCCTCGTCCTTGTTGAGGCCGGACAGATCGCCGTAGTCGCGCTCGTTGAGCGCCTGATCGCGGATCTCCGGCAGGCCGGTCTGGCCGAGCTCGGCGAGGATCAGCGCGAGGGTGTGCTGGGCGCGGGTCAGCGCCGAGGTATAGGCGAGGTCGAAGGTCAGGCCGAGGGCCTTCAGGCGGCGGCCGGCGGCCTTGGCCTCTTCGACGCCCTTTTCGGTCAGGTCGGGATCCTTCCAACCGGTGAACAGGTTGAGCTTGTTCCATTCACTCTCGCCATGGCGACAGAGCACCAGCAGACGGTCCATGCGCGACTCCTTCGGGCGTCATCGGGTCAGGTTCGGGTCGAAAGTCCGAGTACG
This sequence comes from Siculibacillus lacustris, assembly GCF_004328075.1. Taxonomy (GTDB): domain Bacteria; phylum Pseudomonadota; class Alphaproteobacteria; order Rhizobiales; family Ancalomicrobiaceae; genus Siculibacillus; species Siculibacillus lacustris. The sequence continues at coordinate 94,365 of NZ_SJFN01000001.1, forward strand.
TCGGCCATCGAATAGAGGCCGGGCTTTCGGCTCATGCCCCACAGCGCCGCCTTGACGGCGCCGCGGGCGAAGATCGAGCGATCTTCGGCACGATGGGCGAGTTCGATGCGTTCACCGGGGCCGGCCAGGATCACCGTGTGGTCGCCGACCACCGAGCCGCCGCGCAAGGTGGCGAAACCGACGTCGCCGAGGCGGCGTGCCCCGGTGTGGCCGTCGCGGACCCGCACGGAATGTTCGGCGAGCGGCACACGGCGGCCTTCGGCGGCGGCCTGGCCGAGCATCAGGGCCGTCCCGGAGGGGGCGTCGACCTTGGCGCGGTGATGCATCTCGAGAATTTCGATGTCGTATTCGGGGCCGAGCGCCCGGGCCGCCTCGCGCACCAACTGGGCGAGGAGATTGACCCCGAGGCTCATGTTGCCGGACTTGATCAGCACCGCATGGCGGGCGGCGGCGGCGAGCTTGGCGTCGTCGGCCGGCGTGCAGCCGGTGGTGCCGACGACATGGACGAGGCGCGCCTGGGCGGCGAGCTCGGCGAAATGGATCGTCGCGGCGGGGGTGGTGAAGTCGAGGACGCCGTCGGCATGGGCGAAGGCGGCGAGCGGATCGTCGGTGACCGCCACGTCGAGGGCGGCGACGCCGGCCATCACCCCGGCATCGCTGCCGAGTTCGGCGGCGCCGGCCCGTTCGACGGCGGCGACCAGACGGGCACCGGCGGTCTCGGCGATGACGCGGATCAGCGTCCGGCCCATTCGTCCGGCGGCGCCGACGACCACGAGGCGCATGTCCGACATCTCGATCCCCTCGCCCTCTTGCCCATGGCACGGCCGGAGGTCGGCCGGTGCCCTCGGCTCCTGGGCTATATCAGGCGAGGGGCCGGCGCAAGGCGGGCGAGCACCGACCCGCCCGGCGTGCAGCGCCGATCAGCCATCGAGCAGACGCTTCAGCATCTCGATCTCGTCGGCGAAGCCGCGGTCGGCGCCGGCCATCTCCTCGATCTTGCGCACCGCGTGCAGCACCGTGGTGTGGTCGCGGTTGCCGAAGCGGCGACCGATCTCGGGCAGCGAACGCGGGGTCAGGGCCTTGGCGAGATACATGGCGATCTGGCGCGGCCGCACCACCGTGCGGGTGCGTCGGGCCGACAGGAGATCGGCCTTGGAGACGTTGAAGTGCTTGGAGACGACCCGCTGGATGTCCTCGATCTTGACCTTGCGCGGCTCGCGGGTGCGCAGCAGATCGCGCAGCGCCAGTTCCGCCATCTCGACCGAAATGTCCTGACCGGTCAGCTGATTGTGGGCGACGAGGCGATTGACCGCACCGTCGAGGTCGCGGCCCGAGGACACCACGTTTTCGGCGACGTAGTCGATCACCGCGGCGGAGATCTCGAGGCTCGGCGAAGCGCGGCGGGCGACCTCGACCCGGTGACCGACGATGCGGCGGCGCAGGTCGACGTCGGGGGCGGCGATCTCGACCAGGAGACCGCCGGCGAGGCGCGAGCGCACCCGCTCGTCGAGGGTCTCGAGATCGGCCGGCGGACGGTCGGCGGCGACCACCACCTGACGGGCGCCGTCGATCAGCGAATTCAGGGTGTGGCAGAACTCCTGCTGGACCTGACGGCCCTGCAGAAACTGCATGTCGTCGATGAGCAGCAGGTCGATGCCGCGCAGCGCCTCCTTGAAGGCGATCGCCGACTGGGCCATCAGCGCCGCGACGAAGCGGTACATGAAGTGCTCGGCGGTGAGATAGAGGACCCGACGGCCCTGGGCCTTGGCGGCGTGGGCGACCGCCTGCAGCAGGTGGGTCTTGCCGAGGCCGACCGCGGCATGGATGTAGAGCGGATTGAAGCCGACCGATTCACCGGGGCGGGCATCGGCGACGCGGCGGGCGGCGGCGAAGGCGAGGCTGTTGGAGCGGCCCTCGACGAAACCGTCGAAGCCGTAGCGCGGATCGAGCGGACTGCCGGCGAGGACGTCCTCTTCGCGATCGTCGTGCCGGGTCGAGGCGGCGACGACCCGCACCACCGGCGTCTGGAGGGCGGCGGCGCGGGTCGGGGCGGTCGGCAGCGGCGTCACGACGTCGCGCGGGGCGACCACCGGCCGCATCGCCGAACGCACCGCGAACTCGATCTGATCGATCGGGCCGAAGGCCTCGCGGAACAGCACCAACAGCCGGTCGCGGTAGCGGCTGTGCAGCCAGTTCTTGAGAAAGCGGGTGGGCACGGAGAGGAACACGCAACTGCCGTCGCGGCTCTCGAACTCGACCCGTGTGAACCAACTGGTGAAGGCGTCCTCGCCGAGCTCGACGCGCAGCCGGAGCTTGATGCGATCCCACTCCTCGCGATCCGAATGGATCGGGGTCATTGCACGAGCCTCCATCGTCTTCCGCCTTTCCTGCCGTGAACGACGCCGCCGTGCGTCGGTTCCGGCCGTCCCAGTTCATCGTCGTCTCATTCCGCCGCCCGAAGGCGACGATCGAGCGACGCCCCGTCGACGAGAGACGACCACCGGCGGGCCTCGCGCGGCGTCCGTCTCGTCTCGTCGACCGGCGCGCCGGTCGGGTGATTCAGGATTGATTCCAGGGCAATCCGGACGCCTTCCAACCCGCGACGGCACCACGATGGCCATCGGGATCGGGGGGGCCTTCGAAGCCGTCGGAGATGTTCCGACATCGGCTCCATCCGGCGGCGGTCATGGCGATCGCCGCCTTGCGGCTGCGCACGCCGGACCGGCAGAGGAAATAGATCGGCACGTCATGGGCGAAGCCCGCCTTGACCAGGGCGGCATCGAGGACCGCGACGAAGTCGGGGTTCTCGGCCATCGAGGGGTAGACCTGCCATTCGAGGGTGATCGGCTGCTTGGCGACGGCGGCGAGCTGCGGCACGCCGACCCACGACCACTCGGCCCGGGTGCGAACGTCGACCAGCACGCTCGCCGGCACCGACGCCAGGGCGTTCCAGGCCTCGAGCGGTGTGACGTCGCCGTCATAGGATGCACCGACTTCACTCGACATGACGATCTCCCGAGGGGCGAACATGATCCGCCCCGATTCCCTCGACTCTCGCTACTTGATTGTCGACCGATCACAGTGGAGCGGGCATCACCCACCCAACAGATCGTATACCAGACATCCGGTGGATATCGGATGTTCGATCCGTGAAATTGCACTCATGAGAAATTCTACTAATCTCACAAAGAATGCTTCATTCGCAGTCCGAACAACTGCCCCCCGGCACCCGTCCCGAGGTCGTCGACCTCCATGAGCCGAACTCTACACAGGCGTTTCGGACGACGCAACGGCCCTCCGGGAGCAAATGCCGGCCGGCCCGAGACGCTTCGCCGCGGCGACCCCCGAGTCCTCACGGGGAAGTCCTTCCGACTCAAGGCGCTGCCCCTCACGAGCGAGGATTCGAGAAAATCGAAGCCTGTGCCGACGAAAAAATCCGCACCCCGCGACGGAGGCCCCGAAGCGGGGCACAATGGGGTTGATATTTTTGTACTTGCCGTCAAGCCCATGAAATCAATAGAAAATTCATGACACCCCCTTCCGCCGCGGCAGGACCACCGGAAGATCTCGATGCGGAATTGTGCGTAGCCGAGAGCGTCGGATCTCGTGAGCCGGGAAACAAAAACCCGGGCGTCGCCGCCCGGGTGGAATCGGTGTCTCGAGAGTCGCCCGGGCCCGAAATTCAGGCGCCGAGGAGCTTCACGCGGTGGGCCAGACGCGAGATCTTGCGCGAGGCCGTGTTGCGGTGCACCACGCCCTTGGAAGCGGCGCGCTGCAGCTCGGGCTGGGCGGCCTTGAGCGCGGCGGCGGCGACGGTCTGGTCACCGGAGGCGATCGCCTCTTCGACCTTGCGCAGGAAGGTGCGGACGCGGCTGCGACGGGACTTGTTGACCGCGGTGCGGCGCGCGATCTTGCGGGCCGCCTTCTTGGCGGACGGCGTATTGGCCATGGGCGAGCTTCTCCTGGGTCTCGACTGCGCTCGACCTCGAACCGACGGTCGTCGCCCGAAGGGCCGCCTCCGGCACTTCGGGCCACGCCCCACCGGGGCCGACACGAACACGATGAAGCGGCGGCGGAACACGCCGCCACCGAGTGGGGCGAGCTTATAGCCGCGCGGACCGGCCTCGTCAACGGCGCAGGCCGGTCACCGCGCGACTTCAGCGATGGCGGAAGGCGGCGGGACGCTTCTCGACGAAGGCGGCCATGCCTTCCTTCTGGTCTTCGGTGGCGAACATCGCCTGGAACAGCCGGCGCTCGAAGCGCAGACCCTCGCCGAGGGTGGTCTCGAAGGCGCGTCCGACCGACTCCTTGGCCATCATCACCGCGGGCAGCGACAGGCCGGCGATCTCGGCGGCGATCGCCACCACCGCGTCGACGAAGCCTTCCGCCGGCAGGATGCGGGCGACCAGGCCCGCGCGCTCGGCCTCGACGGCGTCCATCAGCCGGCCGGTGAGGATCAGGTCCATGGCCTTGGCCTTGCCGACCGCCCGGGTCAGGCGCTGGGTGCCGCCGGCGCCGGGCATGATCCCGAGCTTGATCTCCGGCTGGCCGAACTTGGCGGTGTCGGCGGCGACGATCAGGTCGCACATCATCGCGAGTTCGCAGCCGCCGCCGAGCGCGAAGCCGGCGACCCCGGCGATCACCGGCTTGCGGAAGCGCGACACCCGGTCCCAGGAGGAGATGAAGTCGGCGGTGTAGGTGCCGGGGAAGGTCAGCGACGCCATCTCCTTGATGTCGGCGCCGGCCGCGAAGGCCTTCTCGGAGCCGGTGATCACCACCGCGCCGATGCCCTCGTCGGCCTCGAAGGCATCGAGCGCCGAGGTGACCTCGGCGATCAGCGCCGAGTTCAGCGCGTTCAGCGCCTTGGGACGGTTCAACGTGACGACACCGACGCGCCCGCGCGTCTCCACCAGGATGGTCTCGTAGGCCATGGACGGCTCCTTGTCCGACGACCGACACCGGCATGGCGCGGCCTGTTCGCCCCAGGAGCTAGCGCTTCGCGGGCCGCCGATCAATCGTCCCTCCGCAGGGCGGCCCGGCGCGGCGGCGCGACGCGCGGCTGGCAGACCGGGCAGTGGAAGGTCGAGCGGCCGGCCTGGACGAGGCGCTCGACGATACCGTCGCAGCTCGGCCGGGCGCAGGGCTCGCCGGCGCGGCCGTAGACCGCGAAGGTGTGCTGGAAATAGCCGAGCTCGCCGTCGACGGTGCGGTGATCGCGCAGACTCGAGCCGCCGGCGGCGATGGCCTCGGCGAGGACGTTGCGGATCGCCCCGCCGAGGCGGGCGAGGCGCGGCCCCGGCCGCCCGGAGGCGGCGACGGTGGCGCCGGCCGGGGKGCGAGGATCGAGCCCGGCCCGCCACAGCGCCTCGCAGACATAGATGTTGCCGAGCCCGGCGATCACCCGCTGATCGAGCAGCACGGCCTTCAGCGGCGTGGTGCGGCCGGCAAACAGCCGGGCGAGCACGGGCCCCGAGAGGGCGTCGCCGGTCGGCTCCAGGCCGAGGCCGGCGAGCGCCGGGTAGGTCGCGAGATCGCCCGCCGCGACCAGGTCCATGAAGCCGAAGCGGCGGGGATCGTTGTAGGTGACGGTGGCACCGCTTTCGAGGTGGAACACCACGTGGTCGTGGGCGCCGGCCGCGCCACGGGGATGGACGAAGGCGCCGGGCAGGAGTTCGTCGCCGGGGCGGCGGATGCGGAACGAGCCGGACATGCCGAGATGGGCGATCAGCACCTCGCCGGTCGAGAGCGTCGCCAGGAGGTATTTGGCGCGGCGCTCGAGGGCCGTGACCGTCGCGCCCTCCAGGCGTTCGACGAAGCGGGCGGGAAAGGGGATGCGCAGGTTGGCGCGGCGCTGCTCGACGCGGGCGAGGGTCGCGCCGACCAGGACCGGCGCGAGGCCGCGGCGGACGGTTTCGACCTCGGGCAGTTCGGGCATGGCGGGTCTCTCTCCGGGATCGCGCGCCGAGCGGCGGCGGGGCCTGCGACGATAGCGTCGGCGCGAGGCTTCCGCTATGGTCCGGCCGTCCACGGAGAGAAGCGTCATGTCCCACGATCCCGCCGCCGCCGCGTCGCCGCGTCCGACCCCGTCCCAGGGCGGACAGGGGGTGAGCGTCCCGGAGGCGACCGCCTCCTTCGGCTTCCGCGAGGTGCCGTTGGCCGAGAAGCAGACCCTGGTCGACGACGTCTTCCACAAGGTGGCGAGCCGCTACGACATCATGAACGACGTCATGTCGGGCGGGCTGCACCGGCTGTGGAAGGACGCGATGGTGGCGCGGCTGTCGCCGCCGCGGCTCGGCCGGCGCCCCTACGAGGTGCTCGACATGGCCGGCGGCACCGGCGACATCGCCTTCCGCATCGTCGAGAAGTCGGACCGCAAGGCGAAGGTGACCGTCTCCGACATCAACGCCTCGATGCTCCAGGTCGGCCGCGAGCGAGCCGAGAAGCGCGGGCTCTCGGCCAATCTCGATTTCGTCGAGGCCAATGCCGAGGAGCTGCCGTTCGAATCCAACCGCTTCGACGCCTATACGATCGCCTTCGGCATCCGCAACGTGCCGCGCATCGACAAGGCGCTCGCGGAAGCCTTCCGGGTGCTGCGGCCGGGCGGGCGGCTGCTCGTCCTGGAATTCTCGGCGGTCGATCTGCCGGTGCTCGACCGGCTCTACGACGCCTTCTCGTTCAACGTCATCCCGCTGATGGGCCGGGTGATCGCCGGCGACGGCGAGCCCTATCGCTATCTGGTGGAATCGATCCGCGCCTTCCCGTCGCAGGAGCGTTTCGCGGGGATGATCCGCGACGCCGGATTCGCGCGCGTCGACTACACCAACTTCACCGGCGGCATCGCCGCGCTGCACTCCGGCTGGAAGATCTGACGCGATGAGCGGAGCCCTGGGGTCGCTGCTGCGCCTCGCCCGCGCCGGATGGGTGCTCGCCCGCGAAGGCGTGATCGTCGCCATGGCGCCACCCGATCCACCGCCGATCGGCCGATTGGTGCTGGTGCTGGCGCGGCTGGTCGAACGGCGGGCGGTCGTCGGCATTTCGCGCGGCCAACGCGCCTCGCGGGCGCTGAACCGGCTCGGACCCTCCTACGTCAAGCTCGGCCAGTTCCTGGCGACCCGGCCCGACGTGGTCGGCCGCGCCATGGCCGACGATCTCGAGGCGCTGCAGGACCGGGTGGCGCCGTTCGACGACGCCCAGGCGCGCGCCCTGGTCGCCCGCGCCCTCGGCCGGCCGATCGAGGCGCTCTATGCCGAATTCGGCGACGTGGTGGCGGCGGCGTCGATCGCCCAGGTCCACCGTGCCCGGGTGGTCGGTCGCGACGGCGCGTCGCGCGACGTGGCGGTCAAGGTGCTGCGGCCCGACGTCGAGGCGCGGTTCCGCCGCGATCTCGACGACTTCTATCTCGCCGCCCGGCTGATCGAGGCGATGGTGCCGCCGACCCGGCGATTGCGGCCGGTGGCGGTGGTCGACACGCTGGCCCGCTCGGTGCGGCTCGAGATGGATCTGCGGCTGGAGGCCGCGGCGCTGTCGGAGATGGCCGAGAACATCGCCGGCGATCCCGATTTCCGGGTGCCCTCGGTCGATTGGGAACGTACCCAGCGCGGCGTCCTGACCATCGCCTGGATCGACGGCGTCAAGCTCAACGATCCCGAGCGGCTGGCGGCGGCCGGTCACGATCCGGTGCGGCTGGCGCGGGTGGTGATGCAGTCGTTCCTGCGCCACGCCATGCGCGACGGCTTCTTCCACGCCGACATGCACCAGGGCAACCTGTTCGTGCAGCCCAACGGCGACGTGGCGGCGGTCGATTTCGGCATCACTGGCCGATTGGAGCCCGAGGAACGGCGCTTCCTCGCCGAGATCCTCTACGGCTTCATCACCCGCGACTACCTGCGCGTCGCGCGGGTGCATTTCGAGGCGGGCTACGTGCCGGCCTCGCAGGACGTGGTGGTGTTCGCCCAGGCGCTGCGCGCGGTCGGCGAACCCTTGCGCGACCGGCCGCCGGCCGAGATCTCGATGGCGGCACTGCTCGGCCAGCTGTTCGAATATACCGAGCTGTTCGAGATGCCGACCCAGCCGCGGCTGATCCTGCTGCAGAAGACCATGGTGGTGGTCGAGGGCGTGGCGCGATCGCTCGATCCGGATCTCGACATCTGGGCGGTGTCGGAACCGGTGGTGCGCGACTGGGTCGCCGCCAATCTCGGCCCCGGCGCCAAGATCTCCGACGCGGCGACCGCCGCCGGGGCGGTCGGCCGGCTGGCGCTGTCCCTGCCGCGACTGGTCGAACGGCTCGAGGCGATCTCGATCGGCGCCGCCCACTGGGCCGAGTCCGGTGTCCGGTTGGCGCCGGAGACGGTGGCGGCACTGGCGCAGGCGCAGGACCGGCGCGGCCGGCCGATGCGGATCCTGGCGACCATCGCGACCCTGGCGCTGGTGGTCATGGCGGTGGTGCTGGTCGCCGGTTGACCGGGGATCGCTGCCGTCGCAGCATCGGACTCCCGTCCCCCGGATCGCCGGAGAGGTCCTGCCCCATGTCCGAAATCGACGCCCGCCTCGCCGCGGTCTTCGCCCGCATCGACGCCGCCAATGCCGAGGATCCGACCCGGATCCCCACCGAAGCCGGCGAACGACCGCATGCGCTGGTCTACGGCGAACGCATGTCGGCATGGCTGGCGCGGCTGGTCCCCGAGGCCTCGGATCTGTTGCAGATCGCCGTGCGGGCCCAGCATCTGCGCCGCTTCGACATTCCGCGCAGCGCCCATCCGATGGACAAGCCGGGCTATTTCGCCTGGCGCAACGCGCTGAAGGCCCATCACGCGACGCTGGTCGGCGGTTTCATGGGGCAAGCCGGCTATGACGCTGAGGCGATCGCTCGGGTCGGGTCGATCGTGCGCAAGGAGCGGCTGAAGCGCGACGTGGAGGCCCAGGCGCTCGAGGACTGCGCCTGTCTGGTGTTCCTGGAGTTCGAATTCGCGCCCTTCGCCGACAAGCACGCCGACGACAAGGTGGTCGACATCGTCGCCAAGACCTGGACCAAGATGTCGGCGGCCGGCCACGCCCGGGCGCTCGAACTGGTCCCGAGCCTGCCCGAGCGGCTCAGGACTCTGACGGTTCGAGCGGTGGCGGGGTGACCACCGGCGGGGCTTCGGCCTGCAGGCGCAGACGGCGGAGCACCCCGAGGCCGGCGGCGCGGCCGGTCGAGAAACAGGCCTGGAGCAGATAGCCGCCGGTCGGCGCCTCCCAGTCGAGCATCTCGCCGGCGACGAACACGCCGCGCAGGTGGTAGAGCATGAAGTTGCGGTCGATCTCGGAGAAGGCGATGCCGCCGGCCGAGGAGATCGCCCGCTCGATGGCGCTGGCCGCGACCACCCGGATCGGCAGCGCCTTGAGCAGACGGGCGAGCTCGGCGGGATCCTCGGGCAGGATGCGGCCGACGCCTTCGCGCAACAGGCCGATCGCCACCGGCGGCAGATGCAGCGCCTTGCGCAGGCGGTTGGTCAGGGTGTCGCCGCGACGCCCGGTCGAGCCCAGCGCCGCGACGATCATCTCGGGACTCATGCCGGGCTTCAGATCCAACACCACCTCGACGGGGCCGTTCGCCGCGGCGATCGCCTCGCGCAAGGGGCCGGACAGGGTGTAGATGGCGCCGCCCTCGAGGCCGTCGGCGGTGACCATCGCCTCGCCGACCGCGACGTGCTCGCCGAAGGAGATGGTCAGGCGCTTCAACGGTTCGCCGGCGAAGCGTTCGCGGAACACCTCGGTCCAGGCGACCGAAAAGCCGCAATTGGCCGGGCGCAGCGGCGACACGACGATGCCGGCCTCTTCGAGGATGCTCGTCCAACGGCCGTCGGAGCCGAGGCGCGGCCAGCTGGCGCCGCCCAGCGCCAGGACCACGGCGTCGGCGGGGATCGTCTCGGCGGCACCGTCGGCGTCGAGCACGGTGACGCCGTCTTCGGCGAAGCCGGTCCAGGTGGTGCGGGTGCGGGCGACCACGCCGAGGCCGGCGAGGCGCGCGAGCCAGGCGCGCAGCAGGGGCGAGGCCTTGAAGGCGGTGGGGAAGACCCGGCCGGAGGAGCCGACGAAGGTCTCTTCGCCGAGGCCGGCGGCCCAGGCGCGCAGGGCCTCGGGCGGAAAGGCCTCGATCGCCGGGGCGAGCGCATCACGGGCGGCGCCGTAGCGGCCGAGAAACTGGTCGAGCGGTTCGGAATGGGTGAGGTTGAGGCCGCCGCGCCCGGCCATCAGGAACTTGCGGGCGACGCTCGGCATGCGATCGACGACCGTCACCGCATGGCCGGCGGCGGCGATGGTCTCGGCCGCCATCAGGCCGGCCGGCCCGGCACCGATCACCACCACCCGCGGGCCGTCGCCGCGTTCCCGATCCATCGTCACGACCTCACCTCCCGCATCCGCCCGATTCCCGGGCAGGCAAGCTCCGTTGATGGGCGATCGCCCGGCCGAGCGCAAGACCCGGAGCGGTCATCGGCCGAGGCAGGCGGCGACGGTGCGAGAAATTCCGCTGCGATCGTTCGACATCGTCGAACGATCCATTCGCCGCCGCGGGGATGTACGTAGGGGCGCGGGAGGTGCAGTGTCCGACCATCGACGAAGGGGTGGTCGTCGGCGCGCCGCGCCGGACCCCCGATCCACGGAGAGAGATTCATGACCAAGGTGTTGGTGCTCTACTACTCGACCTACGGCCACATCGAGACGATGGCCAACGCCGTCGCCGAAGGCGCTCGTGCGGCGGGCGCCGAAGTTGCGGTCAAGCGGGTGCCGGAGACGGTGCCGGAGGACGTCGCCAAGGGCGCCCACTACAAGCTCGATCAGGCCGCCCCGGTCGCCACCGTCGACGAGCTCGCCGATTACGACGCGATCATCTTCGGCGCTCCGACCCGCTTCGGCACGGTCGCTTCGCAGATGCGGTCGTTCATCGACCAGACCGGCGGGTTGTGGTTCACCGGCAAGCTGATCGGCAAGGTCGGTTCGATCTTCACCTCGTCGGCGACCCAGCACGGCGGCCAGGAATCGACCATCCTCGGCTTCCTGCCGACCCTGCTCCATCACGGCATGGTGGTGGTCGGCCTGCCCTATTCGTTCCAGGGCCAGATGGGCCTGACCGAGATCATCGGCGGCTCGCCCTACGGCGCCTCGACCATCGCCGCCGGCGACGGCTCGCGCCAGCCGACCGCCACCGACCTCGACGCCGCCCGCTTCCAGGGCAAGCACGTCGCCGAGATCGCCGCCAAGCTCTCGGCCTGAGCCTCGGTCCGATCGTCCGTCCGAACTTCGACCCCCGCCGATCGGCCGATCGGCGGGGGTCTTCGTTTCAGGGGCCTCGGAATGGGGTTCGCCGACCCTGCGGCTCAGGGCGCGGCGGCTTCACCGACCATGCGGCTCAGCGTGACGTTGTCGATCTTGCCGGTGCCGAGCAGCGGCAGCTCCTCCCAGATCACCACTTCCGCGGGGATCATCAGGTCGGCGAGGCCCGCCTCCTTGGCGGCGGCGACGAAGCTCGGGCGGTCGGCGCCGGCCTTGGTGGTGACCAGGACGATGCGCTCGCCCTTCTTGGCGTCGGGCACCGCGGCGGCGGCCGACTGGGCGTCGGGCCACAATTGGGCGGCGAACTTCTCGATCGCCGCCAGCGACACCATCTCGCCGCCGATCTTGGCGAAGCGCTTGGCGCGGCCGAGGATGGTGACGTAGCCCTCGGGATCGATCGAGACGATGTCGCCGGTGTCGTGCCAACCGTCGGGCGGCACTTCGAGGACGCCGGGGTGCTCGCTGCGCAGGTAGCCGAGCATGACGTTGGGCCCGCGCAGGAACAGGCGGCCGCCTTCGTCGATGCCCTCGACCGGATCGAGGCGCCACTCCATGCCGGGCAGGATGCGGCCGACGGTGCCGAAGCGGTTGTACATCGGCGTATTGATGGCGATCACCGGCGCGGTCTCGGTGACGCCGTAGCCCTCCAGGATGCGCAGGCCGAACTTCTCCATCCACACCCGGCGGGTCGCCTCCTTGACCGGCTCGGCGCCGGCGACGACCAGGCGCAGCGAGCGGAAGTCGTAGGGGTGGGCGGCGCGGGCGTAGCCGGTGAGGAAGGTGTCGGTGCCGAACAGCACGGTGGCGTTGAAGCCGTAGACCAGTTCCGGCACCACCCGGTAGTGGAGCGGCGAGGGGTAGAGATAGACCGGCAGGCCGTTGGTGATCGGCAGGACCAGACCGGCAGTGAGCCCGAAGGAATGGAACAGGGGCAGGACGTCGAGCACCTTGTCGGCGCGGCCGAAGTCGATGCGGGCGGCGATCTCGGCGATGTTGGCGAGCATGTTGCGCGACGACAGCACCACGCCCTTGGGCAGGCCTTCGGAACCCGAGGTGAACAGGATCGCCACCGGATCGTCGGGCCGGCGCCGCGCCAGGGCATGGCGCCAGCGCAGGAGGCCGCGGATCTTGTCGAGGGCGCCGATCTCGCCGCGCACGTCCTCGAGATAGACGATGCGCAGGCGCGGCTCGAGCGCGGCGATCAGTCCCTCGAGACGGCCCTTCTCGACGAAGGCGCGCGAGGTGACGATGGTCGTGAGCTCGGCGGCGGCGGCGGCGGCCAGGACATTGGCCGAACCGGCGGTGAAGTTGATCATCGCCGGAACCCGGCCGGCGGAGTGGATGCCGAGGAACGTCGCCACCGCGGCATTGGCATTGGGCAGCATGACGCCGATCGCCTTGGACGGCGGGGCGAGTTCGGCGAGACGCGAGCCGAGCACATGGGCGCCGATCAGCAGGCGGCGATAGGTCATCTGCCCGGCGAGCGGATCCTCGAGCACGACGCGGCCGGGCCCATGGACCTCGGCGGCCAGCGCGATCGCCTCGAAGACGGTGCGGTCGGTCGAGGTGGTGCGGAAGATCAGGTCGGACATCACGCCGTAGAGGGCGTTGCCGGCGGCACGGCGGCGGGCGCGTCCGGTCAGCGCCGGATCGACCGCCAGCCGCTGGGCCGGGAGGATGGTCACCCGCACCTTGGGGAACAGCCGGCGGCGGATCTGCGACGGGTCGAGGCGGGTGAAGGGGGTCTGCTCCAGCCCTTCGAGGCGGACCGGCACGACCTGCGCGTCGGACTTCAGCGCCACCAGTCCGGCGCCGTCGTAGACCTTCATCAGCGAGCCGGTGACGGTCAGGCGGCCTTCGGGGAAGATCACCAGGGGATCGCCGGATTCGACCGCATGGATCAGGGTGCGGGTGGCCATCGGCTTGGTCGGATCGAGCGGCAGGGCGCGGGCGACGCGCAGGAACGGCCGCACCCACCAGCGCTTGGCGATCGCCGAATCGATGGCGAAGACCGGCTCGCGCTCCATCAGGGCGAGCGCCAGGGCGGCGTCGAGGAAGCTCACGTGGTTCAGCGCGATCACCACCCGGTCGCCGAGATTTTCGAGGTTCTCGGTGCCGGTGACCTCCAGGCGGAACAGGATGCGGTAGATCAGGAACAGCGCGTCGCGCAGGGCGTGGGTCGGCAAGGTCCGCCACACCGCCACCGCGACCACCAGCGACAGGGCGCCGAGGCCGGCGAGCAGGGCGGCGAGCGTCACGCCGGCGACCTGCAGACCGGCGACCGCCAGGGTCGCGCCGGTCATGGCGAAAGCATTGAGGATGTTGACCGCGGCGACGACGCGGGCGCGGCGCTCGACCCCGGCCCAGGACTGCAGCGCGGCGAAGACCGGCACCACGAACAGGCCGCCGGCGGCGGCGAGGCCGGCGAGATCGACCGCGAGGCGCAGGCCGCCGGGGACGCGGGCGAAGGCGGCGATTCCCACCGGATCGGCGCCGGGAGCGGCGAGATGGCCGACGGTCCAGGCGGCGTCGAGGCCGAAGACACCGATCAGCAGGCCGGCGATCGGCACCCCGACCAGCACGATGCGATGGCCGGAGAGCCAGGCGGCGAGGCCCGAGCCGAGCGCGATGGCCACCGCGAAGACCGCCAGGAAGGCGGTGACGAGATCTTCGCTGCCGCCGATCGCGCCCTTGACCAGGGAGGGCAGCAGCGACAGCACGACGGCACCGACCGCCCAGAACCAGCTCGACACCACGCCGGCCCAGAACAGCCGCGGACTGCGGTGGAGTTCGACCACCAGATCGAGGGTCGAGGCGAGGATGTTCCAGCGGACCTTCAGGTCGGGGGCGGCCTGGCCGGTGCGCGGGATCCACAGCGCCGCGACGAAGGCGGCGACGGCGAAGGCGATCATGACCCCGGCGAGCGCCGCCGGATCACCGCCGCGGGAGGCGGCGAGGCCGCCGATCACCGTGCCGAGCAGGATGGCGAGGAAGGTCGCGCCCTCGATCAGGGCGTTGCCGGCCGGCAGTTCGCCCTTCTCCAGGTGGTCGGGCAGGATGCCGTATTTGATCGGGCCGAACAGCGCGGCGATCACCCCGAAGCCGGCCAGCGCCGCGAACAGGGTCGGGATCGAGGCGGTCCAGAAGCCGATCACGGCGAGTCCGGCGACCGCGATCTCGGCGAGTTTCAGGCGGCGGGCGACCACCGCCTTGTCGAAGCGGTCGGCGAGTTCGCCGCCGAGTGCCGAGAGGAAGAAGAAGGGCGCCATCAGGGTCGCCGCGGCGAGGGTGACGAGCGGGCCGGCGCGCTCCTGGCCGACATGGAACAGGATCAGGAAGACCAGGGCATTCTTCAGGAAATTGTCGTCGAGAGCGGAGAAGAACTGGCACCAGAACAGCCCGGCGAAGCGGCGGGAGGCGAGTAGCGACTTCGACATCGATGGGCTCCTGACCGAGTGGGTGGCGGCTCCGCGGTCGTTCCGCCGCCTCACGCTGCAGCGGCGGCAAGTAGACACGGAAGTCCGGGCACGGCCATCCCCCTCGATGAGAAAATCGGCCGGGCACTGCGCTGCGGATTGTCGCCGCAGGTTTATGAACGTTGTTCAAAACAACATACACGAAGTTCCCGGCGATGCAAGCGGGGTCGGCGCCGTGCGCCCTCGCCCCCGTCCCGGCATTGCCGCGGCCGCGACATCGCTTATACCTGGAGGCCACAGAGGAGACGCGGATGGCGGGCGGCGACGATCGAGAACCGGCGGGACCGGGGCGTGGACGGGCGGCGATCGCGGCGATCGCCGCGGCGATGGTCCTGCTCGGCGGGAGCCCGGCCGCGGCGGCGACGCTCGACGGCGCGACGCTCGGCGGGATCTGGGCGGTGCCCTTCGCCGGCCTGCTGGTGACCATCGCCCTGGCGCCGCTGATCGCGCCGCATCTGTGGCATCGCGCCGCCGGACCGATCGCCGCCGGCTGGGCCGCGGCCTTCGTCGTCCCCTTCGCCGTACTGGCCGGGCCGGGGGCGGCCTTCCATGAAGTGGTGCATGTCCTGCTCGCCGAATATCTGCCCTTCGTGGTGGTGCTCGGGGCGCTGTTCACGATCTCCGGCGGCCTGCTGGTGGAAGGCGATCTGCACGGCGATCCGCGACTCAACACCGCGCTGCTGGCGCTGGGCACGGTACTGGCCTCGGTGATCGGCACCACCGGCGCCTCGATGGTGCTGATCCGGCCGCTGCTGCGCGCCAATGCCGGCCGCCGCCATCCGGTCCACGTCGTGGTGTTCTTCATCTTCCTGGTGTCGAACATCGGCGGCGCCCTGACCCCGCTCGGCGATCCGCCGCTGTTCCTCGGCTATCTCCTCGGGGTCGACTTCTTCTGGACCGCCCGCCACCTGTTCGCCGAGACGGCGGTCGCCGCGGGGGCGCTGCTGGCGCTGTTCTTCGTGGTCGACACGGTGCTCTACCGGCGCGATGCCGACTACCGGCCGGCGGCGGTGCCGCCGGAAGGGCCGGTCGCGCTGCGGGGGCGGGTCAATCTGGGGCTGCTCGTGGTGGTGATCGCCGCGGTGCTGATGTCGGGGTCGTGGAAGCCGGGAATCGTCGTGCCGATCGCCGGCACCGACATCGAATTGCAGAATCTGTTGCGCGATCTGGTGCTGGTCGCCGCCGCGGCGGCGTCGCTGGCGCTCACGCCGGCGGGCTTGCGAGCCCGCAACGGCTTCACCTGGGCGCCGATCCGCGAGGTCGCCGAACTGTTCGCGGCGATCTTCGTCACCATCGTGCCGGTGATCGCCATGCTCAAGGCCGCCGAGCACGGCGCCTTCGCGCCCCTGGTGGCGCTGGTGGCGCGGCCCGGCGGCAGCCCCGACGTCGCCATGTACTTCTGGGCGACCGGGCTCCTGTCGTCGTTCCTCGACAATGCCCCGACCTATCTGGTGTTCTTCAACCTGGCCGGCGGCGACGCGGCGCGGCTGATGGGCGAAGGCGCGGCGGTCTTGGTGGCGATCTCCTGCGGGGCGGTGTTCATGGGCGCCAATTCCTACATCGGCAACGCCCCGAACTTCATGGTCAAGGCGATCGCCGAGGATGCCGGCGTGCCGATGCCGAGCTTCTTCGGCTATCTGGTGTGGTCCTTCGGCATCCTGACGCCGCTGTTCGTGGTGATCACCGTCCTGTTCCTCCGCGTCTGAGGGGCTCGCCATGTCCGCCGACGAGACCTTCCCGCAGGCCGCCGAACTCGATCCGGAGACCGCGACCTCGCTGACCGCGCCGCCGCCGACCCGGCCGGAGGAGACGCGGGCGGTGGCCCGCGGGGTCAAGCGCCATCTGGTCCAGCTCGGTTTCGCGGTGGTCGAGGAACTGCCGCTCGCCTCGGGGCGGCGCGCCGACGTGGTCGGGCTGGCGGCCAACGGCGAGATCTGGATCGTCGAGGTGAAGTCGTCGGTGGAGGACTTCCGGGTCGATCACAAGTGGCCGTTCTACCGCACCCATTGCGACCGGCTGCTGTTCGCCACCAGCCCGCGGGTGCCGCTCGACATCTTTCCGGAGGACTGCGGTCTGATCCTCGCCGACGCTCACGGCGGCGAGGTGATCCGCCCGGCGCCCGAGCATCGCCTGTCGGCGCCGACGCGGCGGGCGATGACCCTACGCTTCGCCCGCGCCGCGGCGCTCCGGCTCTACGGATTCACCGATCCGCGCAGCGGCGGCAACGTCGAGATCGGGTGAGTCGGCTCAGCGCGGGGCGCGCTTGGCGAGAATCCGCTGCAGGGTGCGGCGGTGCATGTTGAGCCGGCGGGCGGTCTCGGAGACGTTGCGTTCGCACAGCTCATAGACCCGCTGGATGTGCTCCCAGCGCACCCGGTCGGCCGACATCGGGTTTTCCGGCGGGGCGGCGCGGTCGTCGTCGGAGCGCAGCAGGGCGCGCATCACCTCGTCGGCGTCGGCGGGCTTCGACAGATAGTCGACGGCGCCGAGCTTCACCGCGGTCACCGCGGTGGCGATGTTGCCGTAGCCGGTGAGGATCACGGTGCGGGCGTCGGGGCGCTTGGCGCGCAGGTGCTCGACCACGTCGAGGCCGTTGCCGTCGCCGAGCCGCATGTCGACCACCGCATAGGCCGGCGGCCGGCCGTCGACCCGGGCCAGGCCCTCGGCGATCGACCCGGCGGTCTCGACCTCGAAGCCGCGCAGCTCCATCGCCCGCGCCAGACGCTGCAGGAACGCCTTGTCGTCCTCGACGATCAGGAGTGTGCGATCCGTATCGGCGGTATCGAAGACCGGCGATTCCGTCATGATCGTGACTCGTCCATCCATGGGGGCCAGCTCCGTATCGGACCTCCGACCGCGCGCCAGTCGGATAGTAGGTCGAGACGCCTTGCGGAACAATCCCCTAGCAGGGCCGCTCGGCGATGGCGACGGGTCATCCGTCGATTGTGGTGAAATTTGAGGACCCGATCGCCTCCGACGAACTCTCCATGCGGGCGCGCGGCCAGACCACACGGATCACGGCACCGTGATCGGGGTACGAACGGTTGCGCGCCGACAGTTGCGCGCCCGAGCGCAGCAGGAAGGTCTGGGCGATGAAGTAGCCGAGACCGAGACCGCCGCCGGCCTCGTCGCCACTCGCCGCGTCCTCGCCGTTCGGGCGGCGGGTGGTGATCCAGGGTTCGCCGAGACGGGCGATCACCGCGGATGCGAAGCCCGGCCCGTCGTCGTCGATGGTGACGACCACGTCGGCGGCGTCCCAGGTGACGGTGACGCCGACCCGGCCCTGGGCGAAGTCGACGGCGTTCTCGACGATGTTGGCGAGCCCGTAGAGCACCGCCGGATTGCGCCGGCCGATCGGCTCCGGGCCGTCGCCGGAGCAGGCCACGACGATCTCCGGCCCGAGGTCGCGGAACGGGGTGATCACCTCGTCGACGAGCGCAGAGATCGACAGGCGCACGTAATAGGCGTCGGCATCGCTGCCCATCGACGAGAGTTTGCGCAGGATCTCGCGGCAGCGGTCGGACTGGGCGCGCAGCAGCGCCACGTCGTCGGCCAAGGGCGAGCCGGGCGGCAGTTCGCGCTCCATCTCGCGGGTGACCAGGGCGATGGTGCCGAGCGGCGTGCCGAGCTCGTGGGCGGCGGCGGCGGCGAGACCGTCGAGCGCGGTCAGATGCTGTTCGCGCTGCAGGACCAGTTCGGTGGCGGCGAGCGCATCGGCGAGGCGCCGCGATTCGTCGGCGACGCGGAAGGCGTAGAGCGCCGAGAAGGACAGGGTCAGCAGGATCGCCAGCCAGATGCCGACGACATAGAGCGGCGGCAGCAGCGGCGCCTCGACCGCGCCCCAGGGCAGCGGCTGATGCCACACCGCCAGCACGGTCACCAGCACCGCCACGAACACCCCGAGCAGCGCCGTCGAGCGCGGCGGCAGCGAGGCGGAGGAGACCAGGACGGGCGCGAGCAGCAGGAAGGCGAAGGGATTCTCCAGGCCGCCGGTCAGCCACAGGAGGCCGGCCAGTTCGAGCACGTCCCAGCCGAGCAGCAGCGTCGCATGGACGCCGTCGAGGCGGTGGATGGTCGAGAAGTTCCAGCGCAGGAGCAGGTTGAGGGCGACCGAGGCGCCGATCAGCGCGAAGCAGCCGACCTGCGACAGTGGAAACCCGAGGCCCCAGCGCACGAACACCACGGACGCGGCCTGGCCGAGGATCGCCAGCCAGCGCAGACGCACCAGCGTCTCGAGCCGCAAGGACCGCGCCGACGTATCGCCGAAATCGGCCAGAACCCCCAACATGGCGACGTCTCCCCCCGTCTCGCGTGCGGTTCGTCGGGACGGCGGTCCGAGGTCGAGGCCCCGCCGCCGTCTTCCGCACGGCTCGTCGAGAGCCTATACAACGCAGTCTCGGCGGGGACCATGGCCCGGCCGCATCTTCTCGCCCGAGGACCCGATGATCGAAATCGCCGCCCCCGCCATCGCCGTGCGCGACCTCGGCAAGTCCTTCGGGGCGGTGCGGGCGGTCGACGGCCTGACCTTCGAGGTCGGGGCCGGCCGGGTGCTCGGCCTGCTCGGCGGCAACGGCGCCGGCAAGACCACCACCATCGGCATGTTGATGGGCCTGATCCTGCCCGACTCCGGCACGGTGACGATCCTCGGGCGCGACATGCCCGGCGAGCGGGCGGCGCTGCTCGAGGCGATGAACTTCGAGAGCCCCTATGTCGACATGCCCCATCGGCTGACGGTGCGCCAGAACCTGACGGTGTTCGGCCGTCTCTACCGGGTGCCGGCGCTCACCGAGCGAATCGCCCGGCTCGCCGCCGACTTCGAGCTCGGGGCCTTCCTCGACCGCAAGGCGGGGCAATTGTCGGCCGGGCAGAAGACCCGGGTGGCGCTGGCCAAGGCCCTGCTCAACCAGCCCAAGGTGCTGCTCCTCGACGAACCGACCGCCTCGCTCGATCCCGACACCGCCGACTGGGTGCGGACCCGGCTCGAAGACTTCCGCGCCACCACCGGCGCCACCATCCTGCTCGCCTCGCACAACATGCCCGAGGTCGAGCGGCTGTGCGACGACGTGGTGATCCTCGCTGGCGGCCGCATCGAGGACCACGGCGCCCCCGACGACCTGATCCGCCGCTACGGCCGCGACACGCTCGAGGAGGTGTTCCTCGACGTTGCCCGCCGCCGCCGCGCCCTCGCCGCCGCCGATGCGGAGACCCTGCCGTGACCAACGCGCCCGAACCGATCCGCGGCGCCCGCGCCGCCACCGCCTTCTCGCCGACCCGCGTCGGGGCGATGGTGCTGCGCTACTGGTATCTCCTGTCCAATTCCTGGCCGCGGGCGATCGAGCTGGTCTATTGGCCGACGGTGCAGATGCTGACCTGGGGCTTCGTCCAGCTCTACGTGGCGCAGAACTCCAGCTTCTTCGCCAATGCCGCCGGGCTGTTCGTCGGCGGGCTGCTGCTGTGGGACGTGCTCCTGCGCTCGCAACAGGGCTTCGCCTTCGCGTTTCTCGAGGAGCTATGGTCGCGCAATCTCGGCAATCTGCTGATGAGCCCGCTGCGGCCGTCGGAATTCATCGTCGCGCTGATGGCGATCAGTATGATCCGGCTGGCGATCGGGGTGATCCCGGTGACGCTGCTGGCGATCCCGATGTTCGGTTACAACATCTGGGGCCTCGGTCTGCCGCTGATCGCCTTCTTCGTCAATCTGGTGATGACCGGCTGGGCGATCGGCCTCGTCATCATCGGCATCCTGCTGCGCCAGGGCATGGGCGCGGAGGCGCTGGCCTGGTCGCTGATGTTCCTGATGATGCCGATCACCTGCGTCTACTATCCCGTCGCGACCTTGCCGGCGATCCTCCAGCCGCTCGCCTGGGCGCTGCCGCCGACCCATGTCTTCGAAGGCATGCGGGCGATCGTCATCGACCACAGCTTCCGCCTCGACCTGATGGCCGGCGCCTTCGCGATGAACGTGCTGTGGATGATCGGCGCGGTGGTGGCCTTCTACAAGCTGCTCGCCGGTGCCCGCCGCGCCGGTTCGCTGTTGCAGCAAGGCGAATGAGCGGACCTGCCGCAGCGCACCCCGACCCCCGGCCTAAGACCAATTGTCGACGCAACCGCCTTGGACTTGGCGGCGTTTCAAGAGAATAATCGATTTAATCGGCCGCATCCGACGCACCCTTGCGAGCCGGCGACGGGACAGAAGCGCCATGTTCTACCAGATGTACGAATGGAATCATGCTGCACTGCGGCCCCTGCGGGCCTTCGCCGACCTCGGGCGGGCGGGCTTGCGCAATCCCCTCAACCACTTCGGCCAGACTGCGCTCGGTCGCTCGATGGCGGCGAGCTTCGAGGTGTTCGAACGCACCACCCGGCGCTACGGCAAGCCGGACTTCGATCTGCCGACCACCGTGGTCGACGGCGAATCGGTGGCGGTCACCGCAGAAGTGGTGTGGGAGAAGCCGTTCTGCCGGATGCTGCATTTCGCCCGCGCCCTGCCGGAGGGCCGGCCCGCCGATCCGCGGGTGCTGCTGGTGGCGCCGATGTCGGGCCACTATGCGACGCTGTTGCGAGGCACGGTCGAGGCGATGCTGCCGGCCCACGAGGTCTACATCACCGACTGGATCGACGCCCGCATGGTGCCGCTGACCTCGGGCGGCTTCGATCTCGACGACTACGTCGACTACATCGCCGAGATGCTGCGCCACCTCGGGCCGGGCGCCAACATCGTCGCGGTGTGCCAGCCGTCGGTGCCGGTGCTGGCGGCGGTGTCCCTGATGGAGGAGGACGGCGATCCCTGTTCGCCGGCGACCATGACGCTGATGGGCGGGCCGATCGACACCCGGATCTCGCCGACCGCGGTCAACAAGGTGGCCCACGGCAAGGGCATCGGCTGGTTCGAGCGCAACGTCATCATGAAGGTGCCGTTCCCGCATCCGGGCTTCCTGCGCGACGTCTATCCGGGCTTCCTGCAGCTCGGCGGCTTCATGTCGATGAACCTCGACCGCCACGTCACCGCCCACAAGGACTTCTACCAGCACCTGATCGAGGGCGACGGCGATTCCGCCGAGAAGCACCGCGACTTCTACGACGAGTATCTGGCGGTGATGGACCTGACCAAGGAGTTCTATCTCCAGACCATCGAGACGGTGTTCCTCGATCACAAACTGCCGGAAGGCACCATGACCCATCGCGGGCGGCCGGTGCGGCCGGCGGCGATCCGCAACTGCGCGCTGCTGACGGTGGAAGGCGAGCTCGACGACATCACCGGCATGGGCCAGACCCAGGCCGCGCACACGCTGTGCCGCAACCTCGCGCCGGAGAAGCAGATGGACTGGGTCCAGCCCGGCGTCGGGCACTACGGCGTGTTCAACGGCTCGAAGTTCCGCCGGGACATCCAGCCGCGGCTCGCCGCCTTCATCCGCACCCACGCCCGCGGTGCGGTCGGGACGGCGTGAGGCTCCCCGCGATCGACCCTTGAAAGGGGGGGCAGGCGGGGCCATCTCGACGGAGGTCGGGACCGCCGACGCGCCCGGGAGGCACGCTCCCGAGCCGCGGCCGGCCCCCCTGCCCTGCGAGGAGGGTTCTCCATGCGTTGCTCCGCCGTGGTCCGCCCCGGATTCCACCCGCTGTCCATCGCCCTGATGGTCGGCGGCTTCATGATCGCCTGGCCGATCGGCCTGGCGATGCTCGGCTACATGCTGTGGGGGGACCGGCTCGCCGGCTTCGCCGACGGCCTGCGTCAGGGCTTCACCGGCGCCGCCGCCCGCCACGGCTTCACGCCCGGCGCCGGCTTCGGCTACAGCGCCACCGGCAATGCCGCGTTCGACGCCTATCGGGCGAGCGAACTCGAGCGGCTCGAAGCCGAACGTCGCCGTCTCGACGAGGAACGGCGCGAGTTCGAAGCCTACATGACCCATCTGCGCCGCGCCCGCGACCAGGAAGAGTTCGACCGCTTCAAGGCCGAACGCACCGCCTGGAAGCAGCGCTCCGGCGATCCGACCAAGCCTTGAGGCGCGGGTGTTCGGCTTCCCGCGTCCCCGGCACCGGCCGTCGCCCCCCGACCGGGTGACCCTGGCGATCGAAGGTCGCGAGGTGACGGTCGCGGTCAAGGTGTCGGCGCGGGCGGTGCGCTTCACCCTGCGCCTCTCGACCGGCACCGGCGAACCGGTGCTGACCCTCCCGGCGAGGGCGTCGTTCGGCGACGCCCTCGCCTTTCTCGACCGCCATCGCGGTTGGCTCGGCGAACGGCTGGCGCGACGCCCGCGCAGCGTCGCCTTCCGCCCCGGCGCGGTCCTGCCGTTGCGCGGCCGCCCCCATCGCGTAGTCCATCGCCCAGAGCGGCGCGGCACGGTGTGGGTCGAAGAGGCCGGCGACGAAGCTCTGCTGGTGGTCGCCGGCGGCATCGACCATCTGCCCCGGCGGATCCGCGACCATCTGATCCGCGCGGCGCGCGGCGATCTGGCGGCGGCGGTGGCGCGCCACGCCGAACGGTTGGGCGTCAAGATCGGGCGCATCCGCATCAAGGACACCCGCTCGCGCTGGGGCTCGTGCACCGCGGCGGGCGATCTCTCCTTCTCCTGGCGGGTGATCCTGGCGCCGCCCGAGGTGCTCGACTATCTCGCCGCCCACGAGGTGGCGCACCTGCGCGAGATGAACCATTCGGTGCGCTTCTGGCGGCTGGTGCGGGCGACCTGCCCGACCATGGACCAGGGCCGGCGCTGGCTGAAGGTCCACGGCGCGGCGCTGCACGGCTACGGCGGTGCCGAAGAGGGCGCGGGACACGACGCTTCCGCCTTTGCCGGAGAGCCGTTCGCCTGCTAAAAGCGGCTCCGTCCGAACCGGAAAGGGCCCCCGATGCGCAGCGCCACCGTCAGCCGCACCACCAAGGAGACGGCGATCACGGTCACCGTCGACCTCGACGGGACCGGGACCTACGACGTCGCCACCGGCATCGGCTTCTTCGACCACATGCTCGAGCAGCTGTCGCGGCATTCGATGATCGACCTGACGGTGCGGGCGACCGGCGATCTCCACATCGACCAGCACCACACCGTCGAGGACGTCGGCATCGCGCTCGGCCAGGCCGTCAAGCGGGCGCTCGGCGAGATGAAGGGCATCACCCGTTACGCCGACGTCCATCTGCCGATGGACGAGACGCTGACGCGCTGCGCCATCGACGTCTCCGGCCGGCCGTTCCTGGTGTTCGAGATCCCCTTCTCCAAGGCCAAGATCGGCGAGTTCGACACCGAACTGTTCGAAGAGTGGTTCCGCGCCTTCGCCTTCAACGCCGGGGTGACGCTGCATCTCACCACCCTCTACGGCGTCAACAACCATCACATGATCGAATCCGCCTTCAAGGCGTTGGCGCGGGCGCTGCGCGCCGCGGTCGCGGTCGATCCGCGCGCCGCCAATGCGGTGCCTTCGACCAAGGGCCGATTGGGGGACTGAGGCGATGGCGATCTGGACGGTTCACGCCCCCGATGGCGACCTCGCCGCCGCGAACGCCGCCGATCGGCTGGTGTTCGTGCGCGAGGGCTTCTCGTGGTGGGCTCTCGCCGTGCCCTTCCTGTGGACGTTGCGCCATCGGCTGTGGGCGGTGTTCGTCGGCTGGGCGCTCGTCGCCCTGGCGATCGAAGTCGTCGACCGCTTCGGCGACCCCACGGTCGCGACGGTGATCGGCGCGGCCTTCGCGCTGTGGTTCGCGGTGTCGGCCAACGATCTGCGGCGCTGGACGCTGGAACGCCGCGGCCTGAGGCTCGTCGCGCTCGCCCAAGGGGCGAACCGCGACGAGGCGGAGCTGCGGTTCTTCGCCGGGACGGCAGGCGAGACCCACCCATTCCCCTCCGCGACGCCGCCGGCCGCCGCCGCGCCGTCGGCGCCGAGCGCTCCCCGTCGCGACCTGCCGCCGATCGTCGGCTTCGCCGGCCTGACCCGAGGCACGCCATGACCATTGCCCTGATCGACTACGGTGCCGGCAATCTGCGCTCGGCCGAGAAGGGCCTGGAGCGCGTCGCCCGCGAGGCCGGGCGCGGCCAGACGGTGACGCTGACCCGCGACCCCGACGTGGTGCGCCGCGCCGACCGTGTGGTACTGCCCGGCGACGGCGCCTTCCCGTTCTGTCGCCGCGGCGTCGCGGCGATCGAAGGCATGGAAGAGGCGCTCGACGAATTCGTCACTCAGCGCGGCCGGCCGTTCCTCGGCATCTGCGTCGGCATGCAACTGCTCGCCACCCGCGGCCTCGAACACGAGCCGACCGACGGCTTCGGCTGGATCGACGGCGAAGTGCGGGCGCTGCAGCCGTCCGATCCGCATCTGAAAGTGCCGCACATGGGCTGGAACACCATGGAGCTGGTCAATCCCCATCCGGTGCTCGCCGGGATCCCGCTCGGGGCGACGGGGCTCCACGCTTATTTCCTGCATTCCTTCGCCTTCTTCCCCGAGCGGCGGGCCGACATGGTGGCGGTCGCCGAGCACGGCGGCGAGGTGACGGCGATCGTCGCCCGCGACAACGTCGTCGGCACCCAGTTCCATCCGGAGAAGAGCCAGACACTGGGTCTGGCGCTGCTCGCCAACTTCCTCGCCTGGGCGCCCTGACCGCCCCTCCCCACCCCGCGCCGCACGCTCGGCCGACCACGGACCGCCGATGATCCTCTTTCCCGCCATCGACCTGAAGGACGGACACTGCGTCCGCCTGAAGCTCGGCGCCATGGACTCCGCCACCGTCTACAACGACGACCCGGCCGCCCAGGCGACGAGCTTCGCCGACCTCGGCTTCCCGTGGCTGCACGTGGTCGATCTCAACGGCGCCTTCGCCGGGCGCAGCGTCAACGGCGCGGCGGTCGAGGCGATCCTGGCGGCGGTCGGCGGGCGGATGCGGGTGCAGCTCGGCGGGGGCCTGCGCGATCTCGCCGGGATCGCGGCGTGGCTCGACCGCGGTGTCACCCGGGTGATCCTCGGTACGGTGGCGGTGCGCGACCCCGAGCTGGTGCGCGAGGCCTGCCGGCGCCATCCCGGCCGGATCGTCGTCGGCATCGACGCCCGCGGCGGCCGCGTCGCGGTCGAGGGCTGGGCGGAAGGGTCCGAATTGTCGGCGATCGATCTCGCCCGCAAGTTCGAGGACGCCGGCGTGGCGGCGATCGTCTACACCGACATCGACCGCGACGGCATCCTCGAGGGGCTGAATTTGCCGGCGACGCTGGAACTCGCCCGCGCCGTGTCGATCCCCGTGATCGCCTCCGGGGGGCTCGCGGCGATGGCCGACGTCGAGGCGATGCTCGCGCCCGACGCGGCGATCCTGGAAGGCGCGATCACCGGCCGGGCGCTCTACGACGGCCGCCTCGATCCCCGCGCCGCCCTGGCGCGGATCGCCGCGGCGCGAGGCCCCGCCGCCCGGTCGACGCCGGACGCTTGAACCGACGCCGGGATCTCCCCATATCGGCAGAGACGGCAACGCCGTCCGGCCGCAGCCGCCGATTCGTCGGGGCTGCGGACGATCAGGGTCGCTTCCGCGAAAGGGCCTGACCATGTCGCGATTCCCGGGCTTCTCGAGCCCGTTTCTGCTCGGCTTCGACGAAATCGAACGCGTTCTCGACCGCGTCTCCAAGGCCGCCAACGACGGCTATCCGCCCTACAACATCGAGCGGGTGGACGCCGACGGCGGCAGCCGCGAAGTGCTGCGCATCACCCTGGCGGTGGCCGGCTTCACCCGCGCCCAGCTCGACGTGACCATCGAGGACAGCCAATTGGTGATCCGCGGGCGCCAGACCGACGACGATCGCGGCCGCCAATATCTCCATCGCGGCATCGCGGCGCGCCAGTTCCAGCGGGTCTTCGTCCTCGCCGAGGGCATCGAGGTGATCGGTGCCGAACTCAAGGACGGCCTTCTCGCCATCGATCTCGCCCGGCCGGAACCGGAACGGGTGATCCGACGTATCGAGATAGCCGACGGCGAATGACCGCCGCCCCGTCCCGTCCCCGAAACGACCCGCTCTCCCTCATCGGACGCGGTCAGACCCGGAGATCGCCGCCATGAACCGCTCGACCCATCCGCCACTGCCGATCGAAGACTTCGCCCAACTCGGTGAAGGCGCCATCGCCTATGTCCGCGAATTCCGCTCCGAAGAGATCGGCCGCCTCTATCCCGGCGCGCCGCCGCTGCCGGCCGGCCTGCGGCTGTGGGCGCTGATCGGCGCCGGCGGCACGCCGATCCTGATCTCCGACGATCGCGACGCCATCCTCGACGGCGCCCGCGAACAGGAACTGACCCCGGTGATGCGGCACTGAGGGGTCCCTCGGCGTCGAAGGGCATGGGGGGGCGACCGCGCTCAGGCGACGTCATCGTCGCCTGCGGCACTCAGCAAGCGTGATCGTGCCTGCGGCACTAAGCAAGCGTGATCGTGCCTGCGGCACTCAGGCGGCGTCGGACGAGTTCTCGGCGTGGGCGAGCAGCGCCCAGAGGGCGGCCGGATCGGACGTGGCGCGCAGTTTGGCGGTCAGGCGGACGTCCTGGAGGGCGCGCGCGATCATCGCCAGCGCCTTGAGGTGGTCGGCGCCGTAGCCGATCGGCGTCAACAGCACGAAGATCAGATCGACCGTCTGGTCGTCGGTCGCCCCGAAGTCGATCGGCCGCTCCATGCGGGCGAAGACGCCGATCATCTGCGTCAGCCCCGGCACCTCGGCGTGGGGGATGGCGATGCCGTGGCCGACGCCGGTGGTGCCGAGGCGTTCGCGCTGGACCAGGGCGTCGAAGATCGCCCGATCGGAGAGGCCGGTGACCGACCCGGCCCGCGCCGCGAGTTCCAACAAGACCTGCTTCTTCGAATTGGCCCGCAGCGAGGGAACGATCGCCTCGAGCGGGAAGAAATCTCCGAGTTCCATGAAATGGCCGATCCGATGGGGCGAACGGAGCCCGGCGGAGCCGGGGCTCCGCCGGGTCGAAGTGTGCGCGTCAGGCACCCGGCAAGGTCGGGTCGACCCAGCCGATGTTGCCGTCGCGGCGACGATAGACGACGTTGAGGCCGCCGTGCTTGGCGTTGCGGAAGAGGACGAACTCCGAGCCGGAGAGATCGAGCTCCTGCACCGCGGCACCGACCGAGAGGGACTTCAACGGCGTGGTCGATTCGGCGATCACCACCGGGTTGAAGTCGAGCGGCACCTCCTCGTCGTCGTCGGGCACCTCGAGCACCCTGACGGTGCCCTCCCAGGTGTCGTCGACGCGGGGTTCCGCCGCGACCGCGGCGTGCTCGCGCAGCCGCCGCTTGTAACGACGCAACTGCTTCTCGATGCGGTCGATCGCCTGCTCGACGCTCTGATAGGGATCCATCGCCGTACCGACCGCCTGGACGGTGATGCCGCTGCCCAGATGCAGAGCGCATTCGGTCCGGAACCCGCTGCCTTCCTTCTCGACGGTGGCGTGGCCCTTGAAGGAGCCCGCATAGAGCTTGGCCAGCGTTTCAGCGACGCGGGACTGCGCATGGGTGCGCAGGCTCTCGCCAATGTCGACATTCTTGCCGGAAACCCTGAGGGTCATGGATGTTCGACCTCCCGGTCGGTCGCCGTCTCCGGGAGGAGGCGGCGGCGCCTTGGCTCATTGGTCCGCTCCCGGGATCTCGGGCCGGAGCCGGACCAGGTCCGGACGGCGTCGAGGCGGGGCGGCTCGCGGGACGGTCCGCGGCGACCTTCGGCGGGTCTCTGGGCGAGAGCGCCGGGGCGGCCGCCGACCGCTTCACACCAGTGCCTGCTTCTCGCGGCGGCGCTGGACGGAAGAGGGTATGTTCATCGCCTCACGGTACTTTGCGACCGTTCGGCGGGCGATGTCTATGCCGGCCTCGCGCAGCATCTTCACGATCGTGTCGTCCGACAGGACGTCGTCGGCGGGCTCGCGTTCGATCATCTCACGGATCCGGTGGCGCACCGATTCCGACGAATGGGCCTCGCCGCCCTCCGACGAGGCGATCGACGAGGTGAAGAAGTATTTCAATTCGAAGATGCCGCGGGTGGTCGCCATGTACTTGTTGGAGGTGACGCGGCTGACCGTCGATTCGTGCATTCCGACCGCGTCGGCGATCATCCTGAGGTTGAGCGGCTTCAGGTGCTGAATGCCGTGGGTCAGGAAGGCGTCCTGTTGACGGACGATCTCGGTCGCCACCTTGAGGATCGTCTTGGCGCGTTGATCGAGACTCTTGACCAGCCAATTGGCGGTCTGCATGCACTCGGAGAGATAGAGCTTGTCCTTGTCGCCCTTGGCGTTCTTGGCGACCCGGGCGAAATAGGTCTGGTTGACCAGCACCTTGGGCAGGGTCTCGCTGTTCAGCTCGACCAGCCAGCCGCCGTCGGGGCCGGGGCGGACCACCACGTCGGGGACCACCGGCTGCACCAGTGTGGTGCCGAAGGCGTTGCCGGGCTTGGGGTTCAGCGCCCGGATCTCGGCGATCATGTCGGCGAGATCCTCGTCGTCGACCCGGGTCAGGCGGCGCAGGGCGGCGAAGTCGCGCTTGGCGAGCAGCGCCAGATTGTCGACCAGCGCCCGCATCGCCGGATCGAAGCGGTCGCGCTCCTCGAGCTGCAGACGCAGGCATTCGGCGAGGTCGCGGGCGCAGACCCCGGGCGGATCGAAGCCCTGGAGCAGAGCCAGCACCGCCTCGACCATCTCGAGCGGCGCGCCGAGCTTCTCGGCGACGCTCGCGGTGTCGGTGCGCAGGTAGCCGGCCTCGTCGACGGCGTCGATCAGGTAGCGGCCGATCAGCCGGCGCATCGGGTCGGTCACCGCCAGCGCCAACTGTTCGGCGAGATGATCGGCGAGCGAGATCTCCGCGGCGACGTAGGATTCGAGATTGTAGTCCTCGTCGCCGCCGGAGCCGCCGCGGTTGGAGGTCTGCGACCAGGTCTCGCCGACCAGCCGGGTCGGGTCCATCGGCTCGGGGGCGCCGTCGTCCTGGAAGACGTTGGAGAAGTCGGCGTCGAGCCGGTCGCCGATCTCGGGCGAGGCGCTCTCGAAGGCGGTGTCGAGGCCGATCTCGGGGGCGTCGGGGGCGAAGTCGCCGGCGGCGTCGGGCTCGACGGTCAGGCCGCCGTCGAAATCGGAGGCGGGGCCGGGCGCCGCCTCGCGCTCGGCGGCGAGCGTCGCGCCGTCGACGGCGACCGGGCGATCCTCGCCCTCGTCGCGCTCCAACAGCGGGTTGCGTTCCAGTTCGGCTTCGACATAGGCGACGAGATCGAGATTGCCCAGTTGCAGCAGCTTGATGGCCTGCATCAGCTGCGGCGTCATCACCAAGGACTGGCTCTGTCTGAGTTCCAGCTTCGGGGACAGCGCCATCTGTGTCTCGTCCACCTCTCGTTTGCCCGGGCCCCGACATGGTCCGGATCTTGCCTCACGACGCCGAGTGTAAGCGCAGGCGCCGTCCGCGGCAAAGCGATTTTCTCCGCCCCGCCCGGGATGGGGAAAACCGGTTCACAAGCTGAACTGTTCGCCCAGGTAGAGCCGCCGCACGTCGGGGTGCTCGACGATCTCGCGCGGATTGCCCTCGGTCAGCAGGTGGCCGCCGGCGATGATGAAGGCGCGGTCGATCAGGCCGAGGGTCTCGCGGACGTTGTGGTCGGTGATCAGCACGCCGATGCCGCGGCTGGTCAGGTGGCGCACCAGGGTCTGGATGTCGCCGACGGCGATCGGGTCGATGCCGGCGAAGGGCTCGTCGAGCAGCATGAACGACGGGCGCGAGGCCAGCGCCCGGGCGATCTCGCAGCGCCGCCGTTCGCCGCCGGACAGGGCGATCGCCGGCGACTTGCGCAGGTGACCGATGTGGAACTCGCCGAGCAGGTTCTCGAGGTCCTCGCGGCGGCGGGCGCGGTCGGGCTCGACCACCTCCAGCACCGCCGAGATGTTCTCCTCGACGGTCAGACCGCGGAAGATCGAGGCCTCCTGCGGCAGATAGCCGATGCCGAGGCGGGCGCGGCGGTACATCGGCAGCCGGGTGATGTCGTAGCCGTCGAGGCGGATCTCGCCGGCGTCGGGACGGATCAGGCCGGTGATCATGTAGAACACCGTGGTCTTGCCGGCACCGTTGGGGCCGAGCAGACCGACCGCCTCGCCGCGATGGACGTCGAGGCTGACGCTCTCGACCACCCGGCGCTTGCGATAGGCCTTGGCGACGGCGTGGACCACCAGCCCTTCCTCGGGCTGCGCGCCGGCGCCGGCATCGGACGGCGGCGCAAAGGCGGCAAGGCCGGGGAAGAGCGGAACGGCACTCAAGGGCGAACTCCGGAAAACGGGGGCGCGGACCGGCTCAACGGGCCGGCGGGGCGGCGTCGGGGCTCTTGGGCTCGAGAATCATGATCACACGCGAGCCTTCGAGGGTGTACTGGCCGGTCTTCAGATTGATCTTCAGGTGCTCGCCCTTGGCGACGCTCTTGCCCTGGGTCAGGACGACGTTGGTGTCGATCTGGGCGGTCTGCTTCTGCATGTCGAACCACCCGGTCTCGCCGGTGACGGTCTGATCCTTCTGGGTGATCAGCACCCGGCCCTCGGCTTCGAAGCGGCGGATCTGCTGGCTGCCGCCACCGGCGCTGGCCTGGGCCAGACCCTCGGCGGCCTTGCCCTCGTAGAACACCCGCAGGCGCTGGGTCTTCAGCACCGTGTCCTTCTGGCGGACGTTGACGTTGCCGGTGAACACCGCGGTGCGGTCCTTGTCCTGGACCTCGAGGCCGTTGGCTTCGATCTGGATCGGCTCCTTGGTGTTGGAGCCGAAGCCTTTGAACGCGTCGGACATGCCGGATTCGCCGGCGGCGAAGGCCGGGGCGGCGGCGCCGGCCAGCACGGCGGCGAGCAGGATGCGGCGCAGGATCGGGGACGAGGGCATCGCGGCGTCTCTCATCGCGGCGCGGGCGCGGGCGGGCCGGGAGGCGCCTCCGCGTCGGCCTGGGGTTGCACGGTCATTCGGACGTTGCCGGTGAACACGAGGTGGCGCCCCTCTTCGGAGGCCTGGAGGGCGTCGGAGTCGATCTGGGCGGCGCGTCCGGTGATGCGCACGTCGCGCTCGGCGTCGATCTTGCCGCTGACCAGGTCGACATGGGCCACCGCCGTGGTCGCCCGCCAACCGGCGGAGGTGACGACCGTGACGTCGCCGTCGAGATCGAGGGTCTCGCGCGTGCCGTCGTAGCGGCCGGCGGTCGATTCGATCTTGGCCCAGGTACCGTCGGCCATCTCGAGGTGGCCGTCGACCCCCTCGAGGGCGATCACCTTGGGATTGCGCACGTCCTGGAAGGCCTTCGCGGCGGTCACGTCGTAGCGACGATCGCCGGCGCGGCCGGTCAGACGCGGCTCGACCATGGTCAGGCCGTCCTTGGAGAACAGCACCTGGCGGACGCCGAGGCCGGCCATCAGATGGGACCGCACCCAGGTCACGCCGGCGATGGCCACCACCACCGCCACGCCGATCACCGGGATCGCCACCTTGAGGCGGCGGACGCGGCGGCTGTGGCGGTCGGCGGCGGAGCGCAGGGCGTCGCGATCGGGCGCCGGCGGCGGCACGCGCGGCGGCACGGCGCCGGAGCCGCCCACCGCTCGTCCTCCGATCTCACCCGTCTCGGCCATGATCCCCTCGCGCCGCATCCTCGGCTCCTCGTCCCGGTTCCCCGCTCAGGAATGGTCGAGGACGTCGCTCTCGGTCCAGCCCATCAGATCGAGGCGGGCGCGGGTCGGCAGATAGCGGAAACAGGCTTCGGCGATGTCGCGCCGGTTCTCGCGGTCGAGCAGGACGTCGAGCCTGGCGACCAGAGCGTGGAGGTGGAGGACGTCGGAGGCGGCATAGGTCAGCTGCGCTTCGCTGAGCTCGGCAGCGCCCCAATCGGAGGTCTGCTGCTGCTTCGACAGATCGACGCCGAGGAGCTCGCGGCAGAGGTCCTTGAGGCCGTGGCGATCGGTCGAGGTGCGCACCAGCTTGGAGGCGACCTTGGTGCAGAACACCGGCTGCGGCATCACCCCGAAGGCGTTGTAGAGCGCGGCGAGATCGAAGCGGGCGTAGTGGAAGATCTTGACCACCCCGGGATCGGCGAGCAGGCGCTGCAGATTGGGCGCCTCGGTCTGACCCTTGTCGATCTGCACCACGTCGACGGTGCCGTCGCCCGGCGACAGCTGGACGACGCAGAGCCGGTCGCGATGGGGCAGGAGACCCATGGTCTCGGTGTCGATGGCGACGCTGGCGCCGTAGTTGGAGAGATCGGGCAGGTCGCGGCGGTGATGGCGGATGGTCATGACGGACTTTCGGCGCGGGTTCGGCGGACGCCGCGCCTCGTGTCCGAGCCGCGACGGTCTTCGCATCGTCGCGCCGGTTTACCACGACCGCCGCGCCGAAACGATCCCCCCCGCCCGAGCTCCGCGCGGGGCGCAGAGCGGCCGGATTTCCCCGGTCAGACCACCCCGAGGCCGTGCAGCAGCACGACCGCGATGGCCAGCGGCGCGACGAAGCGGACGAGGACGAACACGGTGCGGATGGTCAGCCGCTCGATCAGCGAGCCTTCGGCCGCCATCCGCCGTTCCGGCGCCGCGAGGCCATAGACCCAGCCGACGAACAGGCAGATCAGGATGCCGCCGGCCGGCAGGAGGATGTTCGAGGAGAGGAAATCGAACAGGTCGAAGGCATTGAGGCCGAACAGCTTCAGATTCGCGGCGACGCCCTGCGACAGCGCCGCGGGCACGCCGAGGAGGCCGATCATGCCGATGGTGACGAGCGCCGCGAGCTTGCGGTTCAGGCCATATCGCTGCGACAGGACCGCGACCGGCACCTCGAGCAGCGACAGGATGGCGCCGACGCTGGCGATCGCCGTCAGCACGAAGAACAGGATCATGAACACCGTGCCACCGGGCATCGAGGTGAACACCGCCGGGATGGTCATGAACACCAGCGAGGGGCCGGCGGCCGGCTCGAAGCCGAAGGCGAACACCGCCGGGAAGATGGCGATGCCGGCGAGCAGCGACACCGAGAGATCGGCGAGCATCACCCGCGCGGCGGTCGCCGGGATGTTCTGATCGTCGCGGAAATAGCTGCCGTAGGTCAGCATGGTGCCCATGCCCAGCGACAGCTTGAAGAACGCGAGCCCGAGCGCGGTCAGCACCACCGCCGGGGTGATCTTGGAGAAGTCCGGATCGAACAGGAAGGCGAGGCCGCGCGAGGCGCCCGCCAGACTGAGGCTGCGCACGCACAGGACGATCAGCAGCACGAACAAGAGCGGCATCAGCCGCCGGGTCACCGCCTCGATGCCCTTGGAGACGCCGAAGGCGATGATCACGCCGGTGATCGCCAGCACCACCCACTGCCACAGCAGCGACGACCAGGGATCGGACACCAGCTTTCCGAAGACGCCGGCGGCGACCTTGGGGTCGATGGTGGCGATCTCGCCGGTCATCGACTTGAAGATATAGGCATAGACCCAGCCGGCGACCTCGGAATAGAAGGCCATGATCAGCAGGGCGGCGGCAAAGCCCATCCAGCCGATGCCCTTCCACCACCATTGGCCCTTCGGGGCCAGCCGATCGAAGCTCGACACGGCATCGGCGCGCGCGGTGCGGCCGAGCATGGTCTCGGCGATCATCACCGGCAGGCCGACCAGAAGCGTGGCGGCGAGATAGACCACGAGAAAGCCGGCGCCGCCGTTGGTCCCGGTCAGCGACGGAAACTTCCAGATGTTGCCGAGCCCGACAGCCGACCCGAGGGTGGCGACCAGCGCCCCGAAAGTGGTGGTGAATCCGTCGCGATCAGCCATGCCGTCCTGCCTCGTCTTCCGAGCCGATCCTCGCAGCGATGGTCGGTCGGGTTGTCGTCGGACAGGGCGGTATCAGCAAAGGCCTTGCGGGCCAACGGGGATTCCGCGGGGTGGTAGTCTCCGGTACGGGGGCGGGAGATCGCCCGGCGGGTCAATTCGGGATATGCTCGACGTGGGTCTCGGCGGTGCGGCCGAAATAGACCACACGGCGACCCAGGAACGAGACCAGATAGCCCGCGCAACCGGCGGCCTTCACCTTCTGCGAAAAGCCGACATAGCCGTAATCGGCAGGATTCGCCTGCGCCCACCGTACCAGACGCCCGACTTCGTCGGATTTGAAAGTCGCGGCGACACCCCCTGCGGGAAGGTGCGTCTCCAGCTCGAGACTGTCGCCGTCGGGCAGATAGAAGGTCTGGGTGTTGCGGCGATAGTCGACCGTATAGCCCTCGAAGCCGGCGGCGATCAGCCTTGCCACGATCTCGGGAAAGCCGAGGCCGTCGTCGTGCGCCGCGTTCAGGCAGGCTTCGGCAATGGCGATCCGTTCCGCGTCCATGGCAGTTCCTTTCATGTCGGTCGTTTCGGTGGTTCCGGCGGATCAGTCCGCCGGCGTCACGGTCAGTCCCCGCCGGTCGACGAGGGCTTTCAAGATCCGGTCGAGCGCTTCACGCTCATCCCCGGACAGCACGCCGAAATAGTCGAGGTCGTTGGCGTCGGCGAGCCGGGCCAGAATCGGCACCTCGGCCCGTCCGGCCGGCGTCAGCGACAGGATCTGCCCGCGCCCATCGGTCGCGCTCTCGTCACGGCGGATCAGCCCCTTGGCCGCCAGCCGATCGGCCAACTTGCTGATCGCCCCACGGGTCATGCCCATCCGATCGGCGAGCGCCGTAGGAGCCATTCCTTCGTCGTCGAACAGGGCGCGCATGAAGGTCCATTCGGCCACCGTCACGCCCTCGGCCGCGACCTTGCGGGCGAAGTTCTGCGACACGGCGTTCGACACCATGCGCATCCAGTAGCCGGTGTGATCGGTCAGGTCGGATACGACAGAGGGCACGACTCGTCTCCACAATGTTGACTAGGAAACTACACGCCCGATGTTTCCTAGTCAACAGATCACGGGAAAAGCACTGGAGATCCGAAGGACCGGCGGCCGACCGGGAGCCTCGCGGTCACTCGATCGCAGGCGTCGACGGGGCCCGCGTCCTTCGCCGCCTGCAGCGCCGGCCTGCGCCGACCGCCGATGCGTGCGCCGCCCCCGGGTGTAGGATCGCTCTCGGCCGCCGAATCCCCGGCCACGATCTGCGGAGAGCGTCCCATGGTCCTGCTGGAATTCGCGATGTATCCGGTCTCCAAGGGCGAGAGCCTGAGCGCCTACGTCGCCCGCTCGCTCGACATCATCGACAAGAGCGGCCTCGCCTATCAGCTCACCCCGATGGGGACGATCCTCGAGGGCGAGTGGGCAGAGGTGATGGCGGTGGTCACGCAGTGTTTCGAGGCGATGCGGGCCGATTGCCCGCGGGTCGAAGTGGCGCTGAAGGTCGACTATCGCCAGGGCTCGACCAGTCGGCTGACCTCCAAGGTCGCCGCCGTCGAGGACATCCTCGGCCGCAAGCTGAGCACCGGCGGCTGATCGGGCGCCGATCGCCGCCCCCGGCATCGGGCGCACCGGCCGCCGCCCGCACGCCCGGCGCATGGGCCGATGCTGCGACGGGAGACGCGAAATCCGGTGGCCGGCCTATGGCTTCGCGGGCCTCGTGCCTGTATGAGAAGGGCCGGACGCGGGCGGCTCCCGCCGGCGTCCGAGCGGTTCCACGGCAGAGCGACCCCATGCTCAAGTCTCGCGTCATTCCCTGCCTCGACGTCAAGGACGGGCGGGTCGTCAAAGGGGTCAACTTCGTCGACCTCGTCGACGCCGGCGATCCCGTCGCTGCCGCCGCCGCCTATGACGCGGCCGGCGCGGACGAACTGTGCTTCCTCGACATCACCGCCAGCCATGAGAACCGCGGCATCATCCTCGAGGTGGTGCGGCGCACGGCGGAAGTGTGTTTCATGCCGGTGACGGTCGGCGGCGGCATCCGCACCCTCGACGACATCCGTGCGCTGATGGAATCCGGCGCCGACAAGGTCTCGATCAATACCGCGGCGGTCAAGGATCGGCAGTTCGTCGCCGACGCGGTGCGCCAGGTCGGCGGCCAGTCGGTGGTGGTGGCGATCGACGCCAAGCGGGTGTCGAGCGCCGACGAACCGGCCAAGTTCGAGGTATTCACCCACGGCGGGCGGCATCGCACCGGCATCGACGCGATCGACTACGCCCGCGAGGTCACCGCGCTGGGGGCCGGCGAGATCCTGCTGACCTCGATGGACCGCGACGGCACCAAGATCGGCTTCGATCTCGAGTTGACCCGGATGGTCGCCGATGCGGTCGGCGTGCCGGTGATCGCCTCGGGCGGGGTCGGGACGCTCGATCATCTCGTGGACGGGGTGACGATCGGCGGCGCCAGCGCGGTGCTCGCCGCCTCGATCTTCCACTTCGGCACCTTCACGATCCGTCAGGCCAAGGACCACATGGCCCGCGCCGGCATCCCGATGCGGCTCGATTCCTGACGCCGACGCGCGCCCGGCCGCGGCCGCGGCCCTCCCCCAGACAGACGGGACTTACTCACAATGTCCGGCTTCACTCTCGACGATCTCGAAGCCATCATCGCGCGGCGAGCGGTCTCGGACGACGAGGCCTCCTACACGCGGCGTCTGGTCGGACGCGGCATGTCGGTGTGCGCCAAGAAGCTCGGCGAGGAAGCGGTGGAGACGGCGCTGGCGGCGGTGGCCGGCACGCGCGACGAGCTCGTCGCCGAAGCCGCCGACCTGCTCTACCATCTGTTGGTGGTGTTGAAGGTCGCCGAGGTGCCGTTGTCGACGGTGACGGCCGAACTTCACAGACGCACGGCGCAGACCGGCCTCGAAGAAAAGGCGGCGCGGCCGGCGGAGCGACGGGACGGGGCCTGAGGACGGATGGGCCCGGCGGCGACGAGCGACGGTCCGCGCGAACGGACCCGCGGAGGGAGAACGCCCTGGTGGATCAGCGTACCAACCCACGCGGCGGCGTGGACGGATCGTGGAGCGAGGCTGCGCGGTCCGTGAACGACGTGTCGCCCTATCGGCGCTTCGACCGGCAGGAATGGGCGCGGCTGCGCGCCGACACGCCGATGACCCTCGACGAGGACGATCTGGCGCGCCTGCGCGGCCTCAACGATCCGGTCAGTCTCGACGAGGTGGTGGAGATCTATCTGCCGCTGTCGCGCCTGTTGTCGCTCTATGTCGAGGCGACCCAGTCGCTGTTCCGGGTGACCAAGCGGTTCCTCGACGTGCAGGGCGCCAAGGTGCCCTTCGTGATCGGGCTGGCCGGCTCGGTGGCGGTCGGCAAGTCGACCACCGCGCGTATCCTCAAGGCGCTGTTGTCGCGCTGGGGGTCGAGCCCCAAGGTCGATCTGGTCACCACCGACGGCTTCCTCTACCCCAACGCCGTGCTCCAGCGCGAAGGCCTGATGCGGCGCAAGGGGTTCCCGGAGAGCTACGACCTGCCGGCGCTGCTCGAGTTCCTGGCGGCGATCAAGGCCGGCAAGGGCACGGTCGAGGCGCCGGTCTATTCGCATCTGGTCTATGACGTGGTGCCGGGCGAGACGATCACCATCGACCAGCCGGACATCCTGATCCTCGAGGGGCTCAACGTCCTGCAGACCTCGAAACTGCCGAAGAACGGCGCGGGCCTGCCCTTCGTCTCCGACTTCTTCGACTTCTCGATCTATCTCGACGCCGACGACGTGCTGCTGCACCAGTGGTACGTCAACCGCTTCATGCGCCTGCGCGAGACGGCGTTCCGCAATCCCGAGAGCTATTTCCATCGCTACGCCCAGATCTCGGCGGCGGAAGCGCTGAAGACCGCCGAGGATCTGTGGACCAACATCAACCTGGTCAACCTGCACGATTCGATCCGCCCGACCCGGCCGCGCGCCGATCTGGTCCTGACCAAGGGCGCCGACCACCGCATCGTCTCGGTCGATCTGCGCAAGCTGTGACGGACGGAGCGACGGTATCGCGGCGCGCCGGTGGAGGGGCGACGGCACGCCGGCGAAGCATTCGGCGTCTTGCGCCGCGGCGCGCCATCGCCTATGAAGTGCCCGCTCGCCTCCGGGGGAGCACGGAGAGGTGGCCGAGTGGTTGAAGGCGCACGCCTGGAAAGTGTGTATACGTGAAAGCGTATCAAGGGTTCGAATCCCTTTCTCTCCGCCAGAGCCCCAGCATCGTGTCGAGATGGCTGGGAAGTACATGAAGTCAAAGGGTTGAGAACCGGCTCTGCTACACGACGGCGCTACACGGGGCGACGAGCAGATGGCCAGGGTACCCGGACTTTCGCGGCGCGGAAGCGTCTGGCCGTTTCGCGTTCGCGTCCCGAAACAGCGGTAAGAGGCGATCGGCAAGGGCGAGATCGTCGAGTCGCCGGGGTCGGTCTCCCACGCCGAAGCGGCCCGGCTGGCCCGCCTCACCCATTCCGGCCTCGGTCGTCGCCCGGATCGTCGCGCTCACCTGCACCGAACCACCCGGGGCCGTCACCCTCTGAACCGGGCGTGCGATGGCCGAGGCCATCGGCGTCTCGCGCGTGTCCATCCAACGCCTCTGGGAGGCGCATCGGCTCCAGCCTCACCGACGGCGCATGTTCGAGAGGTCGAATGATCCGGCCTTCGCTGCCGAAGTCGACGACAGCGTCGGCCTCGATATGGAGCCGCCCGCTCCTGCCGTCGTCGTGGTGATCGACGAGAAGAGCCGGATCCGGGCCCTCGACCGCACCCTACCCGGATTGCCGCTGAAGCCGGGCAAGGGCGGAGCCCCGACGCACGACGACCAGTGCAACGGCACGACCGCTCTGTTCGCGGCCCCCGACGTTCTCCACGGCACCATCGTCGGCCGCGGCATGCCGAAGCACCGGCACCAGGTGCCCATCGCGTTCCTCGACGCCGTCGAGCGCGCGCTTCCTGCGGGCAAAGGGATCAGGCGGCGCGGATGCCGCCGAGGAAGCCGTCGACTTCTTTTTTCAGCTTCGACGCCATCTGAGCCAGATCGGTCGACGAGGTGAGCACCTGCGCCGCGGCGTCGCCTGTTTCGGCGATCGCGGCCGCAACCCCGGAGATGTTGGCGGTCACCTCTCGCGTCCCGACGGAAGCTTCGTGGATGCTGCCGACGATCTGCTGCGTCGCGGAGCCCTGCTGCTCTGCGGCCGTCGAGATCGCCGCCGTCATCTGATTGACGCCGTCGATCGCGCCGGAAATCGTCGACATCGCCGAAGACGCCTTCTGGGTCGATTCCTGGATGGCGCTGATCTGTTGGCTGATGTCGGCGGTCGCCTTGGCCGTCAAGTTTGCGAGGTTCTTCACTTCTCCCGCGACGACCGCGAAGCCTTTGCCGGCTTCGCCCGCCCTGGCCGCCTCGATGGTCGCATTGAGCGCCAGGAGGTTGGTCTGTCCGGCGATGGTGCTGATCATGCCGAGGATGTCACCGATCCGCCCGGTCGCCGCCGAAAGGTCTCGAACGAGACAGGAGGTTTCGGAACTCTGGGTCACGACGCCGCGAGTCATCACGGCCGCCTGCTCGACGCGCCTGACGATCTCGTTGATGGACGCCCCCATCTCTTCGGCAGCCGAAGC
Organism: Siculibacillus lacustris; assembly: GCF_004328075.1. Lineage (GTDB taxonomy): Bacteria > Pseudomonadota > Alphaproteobacteria > Rhizobiales > Ancalomicrobiaceae > Siculibacillus > Siculibacillus lacustris. Next base: position 134,596 of record NZ_SJFN01000001.1, read on the forward strand.
GACGTTGGCGACGTTGGAGCCCGCCTCTTCCGCTGCGGCGGCCACCGCTCCGGATTGGTTCGCGCTCTTTTCGGCCGAAGTGGAGAGCACGCGGGCGGCACCTTCGAGTGAATGCGCGGTGACGGCGACATGGTCGACGATTGCGCCGACGGAGCGTTCGAACATCGCCGCGAGGTCCTGCAAGGCGCGCTTGCGTTCCGTTTCGCCGCGCTCTCGCGACGCCACCGCCTCCGATTCGAGCGACTTGTTGCGGATCAATCCGGTCTTGAAGATCTCGACGGCCGCGGCCATGTCGCCGATCTCGTCGCGACGATCGATGCAGGGGACCGACACCGTGGTGTCGTCGCCGGCGAGGCGAGCCATGCAGTCGGTCATCGCCCTGATCGGACGGACCACTCTGTTGCGGACGATGAAGAAGCCACCGATCGCCAGCACCATCGCGAAGATCATGGCGCAGGCGTTGACGAAGAGAGCGAACCGCGCCCGGCCGTCGGCGGCGCCGGCGGTTTCGATCGCGGCATTCATCAGAGTGTTGGAGGTTTCGCCGAGGGTTCGCATCGAAGCGGACGTCAGCGCCTGGAATTCGGGCAGCTTGAAGATCGATTGGGGGCCGGCCGCCAATTGCTCGAGGGCGCGGGCGCGGCGTTCGGCATAGCTCCCGGCGAAATATCCGGCCCCGTCTTTCGCGATGGCCGCGCGAAGCGCGACGCCGTCGGCCGTCGCGGCGAGGGAGTCGTCGAGGAGCGACCAGAAGAGCTCCACCTTCGCGGTATGGCTCGCCATCATCCGCCGCTCATCGGCCGAGAACCCGCGATCGGCCCCGATCGCCGCCATCATCGTGAGAGCGCCGTTGCCCGCCGCAGATCTGGCGTTCCATGCCATCCGTTTGGCGAAGATCAGCTTTCCCGCGATCGGGTCGACCCGCTGGACTTCGCTTTCGAGCGCGTCGACGGCTCTCTCGATCAGGGAGAGGAACTCCAACGTCTTCGGACCGAACGTCTGCAGCACGGCCGAGTCGCGCGCCTCGAGGGGTTTGGCGAGATTGGCGTCCGCCGTCACACGCAGTCCCTTCACCTGCTCATAACCGGAAGCGAGTGCTCGTCGTGCCTCGGCCCATTGGGCGACATCGATCGTCGACCGGGCGAGAACCGACGACAGGGCCTTGTCCACCGAATCGCGATTGGCCTGCACCGCCTTGGTCGCCTCGACCACTTTGTCGGCGGGCAACGTGAGCCCGGTATTCGTATCGCCGCGCTCGAAGCGGAATGCCTGTAGAGCCACGAACAATTCTTTGTCGAGCGCCGTGACATCGGCGACCTTCTGAGCGGAACGCCACACCGTGTAGCGATCGAGCATCTGAACGCCACTGATCATCACCAGGACGCCACCAAGGACGGCGATCAGACCACCGATGATCGCACCGATACCAAGCCGACTCGATTTGCGCATAGATTCCGAGCTCCCCTAACGTAGGGTGATCATCGCTGCCGAATTCGATAAGATTTGGTGAATTCGGGTGGAATATTCCACCTCGAGCTCATGCAGGAATATCTGACTCATCGTAATCCGGGACGCCGACGTAACTTTCGTCTTCAAACACGATCTCGAACAACTGTCGATTGCGATCTCTTGCTGTGGTTGAACAACCATGCGGCGTGCCTGAAGGCCTGCACACCCCGCCACCCGACGATGGGGGCCAAGGCCGCTTCGGCAATTTCGCCCGGGAACGGCGTGCACGCGCCGCAACAGTCGCAAGGCGATGATCCGAACCCAGGCGGCACGAAACCGGTCTCGCCCATCCGGACCAACGACGGCGCGAAAGCCATGTTCGACGGCGCCCACCGCGCGGGTGGCTCGGAAACCGGTGCGGTCGCCTCATCGCTCTCACTCGGCGTCGTCGCCTCGTCCCGGATCGGGTGAGCGCGTGACGCTCCGATCACGGTGCCCATCCATGACGACGGCGAGGCTCATATTTTCAAGGCTTTGACTCGCCATCCGACTTCGGGCATCTCGGGAGCGTCGGTACGCCCGCCCGGCCCGCAGCTTCGGTCTCGATCATGAGCCTCATCAATCAACTCGATCTCAATCTGGTCCGGGTCTTCGTCGCGGTGATGGAGACGCGCAGCACGACGCGCGCCGGCGAGAAGCTCGGTCTGACACAGTCGGCGATCAGTCACGCGCTGAACAAGCTGCGCCGCATCTGCGGCGACGTCCTGTTCATCCGCACCCCCGGCGAGATGCATCCGACCCCGCGCGCGGAGGAGATGGCTCCGTCGTTGCAGGCGGCCCTCCACCACGTCGAGGCCGCCTTCGGCCCGCCCGACTTCGATCCGGCACAGAGCGACATGCGCTTTTCGATCGCCTTGACCGACTATGTCGCGGTGGCTCTTTTTCCAGCGCTCGCCGAGCGAATCCGCGACCGCGGCCTCACCGTCTCCTTCACCCTGCGATCCCTGAACGAGGTGAAGATCACCCAGGAACTCGACCTCGGCACGCTGCACGTCGCGATCGGGGTGTTCCGGCAGGTGCCGGCGCGTTTCGTCGTCGCCCCGCTCGCCCGCCTCGACAACGTCTGGGCGATGCGCGCCGATCATCCGGCGGCGGCTGGTCCGCTCGACCTCGCGACGCTCGCCGGCATTCCGCATCTCGACATCCGCCTCGCCGACCGGCCGGGCGAAGAAGACCTCATGCGCAACGTCGTCACGAGCAATCCGGATCGCCTCGACGCCCTCTTTGCCGAACAGGGTCTGACGCGTCGGATCGGCGCCGTCGTCGGGCATTTGTTGGCGGTGGCGCCGCTTCTCGCGCGCTCCGACATGATCGCCTTCGTCCCCGTCGGGATGGTTCGGCAGTTCGGACGATCTCACGGGATCGTCGGTTTCCCGCCCCCCTATCCGACCGAGCCGATGCAGCTGTCGCTGCTGTTCCATCGCACACTCGGTTCGCATCCCACGATCATCTGGCTGCGCGAGCAGCTCTACGACTTGGCGCGGCTCGAGGGATTCGAAACCGCCCCGGACGTCTGAGCCTGCCGAGCGAGCCCATCCTCCCACGATCTCCGTCCGATTCGTCGCCGCCCTGGTGCGTGGGCGTGTCGGCGATCGGCGCACGACATAATGAATTGTACTCATTTTACGAGTGCCATCGTTTCATTTCACTCATTCAACCGAATTGGGCATGGTCTCTTCATCGGAACACCGAAACCCGAACTCGAAAGGAACATCCCATGAAGATCCTCACCGCCTCCCTCGCCGCCGTCGTCCTCGCCACCTCCTTCGTCGCGGCCCGCGCCGAGGAACGCGACGTGGCCGCGGCCCCCGTGGCCGTCTACCTGCAGTCGATCGGCCGGGCTGCGGCCGCCGCCGCCCCGGTGATCGAGAGCCGTCAGGCGGCCCCGATCGTCTCCGGCAGCGCGCTCTCCGAGCGCGACCGGATCATGATCGAGCACACCTCCGGTGAAAGCCACTGATCGCGCCGTCGTCCGCGTCGCGCACGGTCCCCTCCGTTTCCGGAACCATGCGCGACACGGGCGGCTCGAAACCGGCCCTTCGTCCGACGTCACCCAGGAGATCTCCCAGCATGCCGTCCAAATTTCGTCTGCTCGGTCTCTCCGGCAGCTTGCGCCGCGGGTCCTATTCGACCGCCGTCCTGGAGACGCTGAGCGCCGCGGTGACGGCCCGGGCCGACACGACCGTCTTCGACATCGGCACGCTCCCCCACTACGACCAGGATCGGGACGGAGCGGTCCCGCCCGAAACGGTCGTCGAATTGCGCCGCCGCATCACCGAGGTCGACGGTCTCGTCGTGGTGTCGCCGGAGTTCAACTACGGCATTCCCGGCGTGCTCAAGAACGCGATCGACTGGGCGTCGCGGCCGGCCTTCGCCTCGCCGTTGAAAGGCAAACCGGTCCTGATCGTCACGTGCTCGCCGGCCTTCACCGGTGGCGTCCGCGCTCAGAGCCAGCTGCGCGAGACCTTCGCCGCCACCTTGTCGCGCCAAGTCGCTTCACCCGAGGTCGTCATCGGTCAGGTCCGCGACAAGATCGTCGACGGCCGCCTGATCGATCGCGCGGCGCTCAACTTCTCGCTCGGCGCCTACGAGGCGCTCTTTGCCGACATCGCCGCGATCCGCGCCGCGTCGTGAGCCGACCGTTCGCGCCGCCTCCCACCTCCCGCGGCCGGCGTCGAGGCGCGGCGGTTCACTTCGCGGTCGAGCGTCGGCGCCGCGATCGCCGACCGGCGGAACCGCCGAACCGCGCCTCGGTGAGGTTCACCAGACCGATCAGCCCGAGCGCCACCGCCATGTAGAGCGCCGTGGCGATGGCGAAGATCTGGAAGGTCAGGAAGGTCTCGTGGTTGATCTCCTGGGCGACGTGGGTCAGTTCCGCCACGCCGATCGCCGCGGCGAGACTGGTGCCCTTGAAGAACAACAGGATCTGGTTGCAGATCGCCGGCGTCGCGGCCCGCACCGCCTGGGGCAGCACGACGAAGACCATGCTCGCCACGAAGCCGAGGCCACTGGCACGGGCGGCGAGATATTGGCCGGGCGGCAGCGAGCGGATGCCCGAGCGCAGATCCTCCGACACATAGGCCGCGAAAGCCGAGGACAGCGCGAGCGCGGCGTAGACGAATTCCGAGGCCGAGGCATTGATCGGCCCGGTGATCCGATCGGGCAGGATCTGAGGCATGGCGAAGTACCAGAACAGCATCTGCACCACCATCGGGATGTTGCGATGGCAGGCGACCCAGGCGGCGAGGAGCGGCTCGAGCCAGCGCGGCAGCGCCGCCCGCAGGAGCGCCATCGCGAAGCCCGCCGTGCCGCCGACGATCACGAAGGTCACCGTCAGTTCCAGGGTGGTCAGCAGGCCGTGGCCGATCGCGCCGAGGTAGGGCGGTTGCAACAGCGTCGGCAGCCAATCGGCCGAGGTCATGGGGCCACGTCCCGCGGAGGCGGTGCGAGTTCGACGAAGTCCGGTGGGTCGAAGGCCCTGACCGGCGGCAGCGGCCCGTCGAACCGTTCGATCTCGACCAGACACGACTGGGCGCTCGGCCCTTGGGTCAGCCGCGACGTGCCGATGTCGGCGGTCAGCACATTGGGATTGCCGTGGCGGTCGAGCGGGCGATCGGAGCCGTCTTCGACCGGGTCCCACCACGCGCCGGTCGGCAGACAGGCGACGCCGGGCACCACGCCGTCGTCGAGTCCCGCCACCGCCAGACAGGCGCCGCGATCGTTGAAGAGGCGCACCGCGTCACCGTCGCCGATGCCGCGGGCGCCCGCATCGGCGGCGTGGAGGCGGACGACCTCGCGGCCGCGCCGCTTGCCCTCGGCCGAGCGACCGCCGTGGTCGTATTGGGAATGCAGCCGGTGTTCGGGTTGGTTCGACAACAGGTGGAGCGGATGGCGCGCGGCGAGCGGGCTGCCCCAGCCCTCGCGCGGCGGGATCCAGGCCGGATGGCCGGGGCAGTCGGCATAACCGAACCGCGCCACGGTCTCGGAATAGAGTTCGATGCGGCCGGAGGGCGTTCGCAAACGATTGGCCTCCGGATCGGCGCGGAATTCGGCGAGGAGATCGGTCTGTTCGGCCGGCGCCAGGGCCGGCCGCAGCACCGGCCCCTCGGCCCAGAAGCGGTCGAACTCGGGCAGGTCGCCCGCTTCCGGGGTGCGCACCCGGAATTCGTCCCAAAGCCGCCGCAGCCAACCGTCGGTGTCGAGCCCCTCGGTGAAGATCTCCGCCGCCCCGAGCCGTTCGGCCAGCGCCGAGAAGATCGCATAGTCGTCGCGCGCCTCACCGACCGGAGCGAGGACGCGGTGCGAGGGCGAGACGAAGCGGTCGCGCACCGACGCGGCGATGTCGTCGCGCTCGAGCGCCGTGGTCGCCGGCAGGACGATGTCGGCGTGGCGGGCGAGCGGGTTCCACCAGGACTCATTGACGATCACCGCCTCCGGCCGCTGCCAGGCCCGGCGCAGGCGGTTGAGGTCCTGATGGTGATGGAACGGATTGCCGCCGGCCCAATAGATCAGCCGCAGATCGGGATAGCGCCGGGATTCGCCGTCGAAGTCGTAAGTTTCTCCCGGCGACAGCAGCGCATCGGCGATGCGGGCGACGGGAATGAAGTCGGCGACCCGGTTGGTGCCCTGCGGCAGCACCGGCCAGCGCGTCGCCGGGACGGCGTTGCCGACGCCGTTGACCGAGGCATAACCGAAGCCGAAGCCGCCGCCGGGCAGGCCGATCTGGCCGAGTAGCGCGGCGAGCGCGATCGTCGCCCAATAGGGTTGCTCGCCGAAATCGGCCCGCTGCAGCGACCACGCGACCATCAGGAACGACCGCGTCGCCGCCAGCCCCCGCGCCAGCGCCCGGATGGTCGCGGCCGGCACGGTGGTGATCGCTTCGGCCCATTCGGGGGTCTTGGGGGTGCCGTCGCCGGCGCCCCGGACGTAGTCGACGAAGACGGCGTGGCCGGTGGTGAATCGCTCGAGGAAGGCCCGGTCGACGAGGTCCTCGGCGATCAGCACCTCGGCCAGCGCCAGGATCAGCGCGGTGTCGGTGCCCGGGCGGATCGGCAGCCATTCGACGTCTTCGCCGGCGCCGTCGGCGCGCAACGGCGAGACGCAGATCACCCGGGCGCCGTTCTCTCGCGCCCGCGCCACCGCCTCGCCGACGATGTGGCGGGCGATGCCGCCGGAGCTCACCTGCGCGTTCTTCAGCGGCGCACCGCCGAACATCACGATCAGCCCGGCATGATCGGCGATGCGGTCCCACGGGGTGTGACCGTCGATCAGCCCGCTGCGGTCGCCGATCACGTGCGGCAGGAGGTAGTCGGCGGTGGCGAAGCTGTAGTTCTGGACCGAGCGGGTATAGCCGCCGATCGCATTGAGGAAGCGGTGGACCTGACTCTGGGCATGGTGGAAACGGCCGGCCGAACTCCAGCCGTAGGAGCCACCGAAGATCGCGCCGTTGCCGTGGGTGTCGCGGACCCGCGCCAGTTCGGCGGCGGCGAGATCGAGCGCCTCGTCCCAGCCGATCTCGACGAAGGGCTCGCGTCCCCGGCCCTCGCCTTCGACCCGGCCGGTGCGACCGGCGCGGCGCGCCGCGAGGAACGACGCCCTGACCGCCGGCCGGCGGATCCGCGCCGGCGCGTCGTTGGCGGCGATCACCCCCTCGATCAGCCGCGACGGGTCGGGATCGGCCTCGAAGGGGTCGAAGCCGACGATCTGGTCCTCGGCCATGCGGGCGCGGTAGAGCCCCCAGTGGGTGGCGACGATCGGGTGGGGCGGGCGCGGCGGCATGGCGGGCGTCTCCTCGGGAGTCAGGTGGGGTGCGAGCCGAGCTTGCCCGGGTTCATGATGCCGCGCGGATCGAAGGCCGCCTTCAGGCTGCGCATCAGCCCGAGGGCGGGGCCGTGTTCGGCCTCGAGGAAGCGCAGTTTGCCGAGGCCCACGCCGTGTTCGCCGCTCGCCGTGCCGCCGCTCGCCAGCGCCCGCTCGACCACGCGGGCGGCGAGCCGCTCGGCCTCGCGGATCTCGTCCGCCGCCCCGGGCATCACCAGATAGCTGACGTGGAAATTGCCGTCGCCGACATGGCCGTTGATCTTGGCGCGCAGGAACGAGGCGTCGGCATCGGCGCGGGCGGCGAGGATGTTCTCGGTCAGCCGCGAGATCGGCACGCAGGCGTCGGTGGCGAAGGTCGCCGAGCCCGGGCGCAGCGCCCGCGTCGCCGGGTTGGAGTCGTAGCGCGCCCGCCACAGACGGTTGCGCTCCTCGGGATCGGTGGCGAAGCGGAAATGCCGACCGCCGAACTCGGCGGCGATTTCCTCGACCTGCGCCGCCTGTTCGGCCACCCCGGCCGGGGTGCCGTGGAACTCCAGGAACAGGGTCGGCGCGACCTCGAGCGCGAGATGCGAATAATTGTTGGCGGCCTCGATCGCCACTTCGTCGAGGAATTCGATGCGGGCGACCGGAATCGCCGACTGCATGGTGGCGATCACCGTGTCGACGGCCGCCGCCAGGGTCGGGAAGGTGCAGACCGCGGACGAGATCGCCGCCGGAATCGGATGCAGCCGCACCGTGACTTCGGTGATGATGCCGAGCGTGCCCTCGGCGCCGACGAAGACCCGGGTGAGGTCGTAGCCGGTCGAGGACTTGCGCGCCCGGGTGCCGGTGCGGATCACCTCGCCGTCGGGCAGCACCACTTCGAGCGCCAGGACGTTCTCGCGCATGGTGCCGTAGCGCACCGCGTTGGTGCCGCTCGCCCGGGTCGAGGCCATGCCGCCGATCGAGGCGTCGGCGCCGGGATCGACCGGGAAGGTCAGGCCGGTGTCGCGCAGATGGGCGTTGAGCTTTTCGCGGGTGACGCCGGGCTGGACCACCGCGTCGAAGTCTTCCGCATGGACCGCGAGCACCGCGTCGAGGCCGGAAAGATCGATCGACACCCCGCCCCGCGGCGCGTGGATCTGGCCTTCGATCGACGTGCCGACCCCGAACGGGACAACCGGCACGCCGTCGTCGTTGCAGATCGCCAGGGCGCGGGCGACGTCCTCGGTCGAGCGGGCGAAGAACACCGCATCGGGCAGCATCGCCGGCAGGTAGGAGAGATCGTCGCCGTGGCTGCGGCGCACGTCCTGCGACCGGCTCACGCGCTCGCCGAACAGCGCCGCGAGCCGATCGATGGTGGTCTCGATCCCGGTCATTGCCGCTCCCTTTCGCACCGGCGCCGCGCCGTCCGACCCGCGCCGCTCACAGGCGGAAGTCCGAGCCCTTCTGGGCCATCAGGGCGTTGAGGTTGAGCATTTCCCAGGTGGTGTCGCCGCGCAGCAGGGCGGCGCGGAAGCGGGCCTCCTTGGCCTCGCGCTCGGCGGAGGCGACGGCGATCGCCGGGATCGCGGCGGCCGGGATCACCACCACGCCGTCGTCGTCGCCGATCACCAGATCGCCCGGCGAGACCAATTCGCCGCCGACCACCACCGGCTTGCCGAGCTCGCCCAGCGTCTCCTTGATCGCCCCCTTGATCGACACCGCCCGGGCGAAGACCGGGAAGCCGAGCGCGTGGATCTGCGCCGAATCGCGCACCCCGCCGTCGACCACCAGACCGGCCAGCCCACGGGCCTTGGCGCTGCTCGCCATGACCTCGCCGAACAGGCCCTGTTCGGTGAAGCCGGCGGCCGCCACGACGATCACCTCGCCGGGCTTGGCGAGCTTCAGCGCGGCATGGAGGGTGAGGTTGTCGCCGGGCGGGCAGGAGCAGGTGAAGGCGCGGCCGAGCACCCGCATCCCCGAGCGGATCGGCTTGATGGCGGAATCCAGCGCCCCCTTGCGCCCCATCGCCTCGTGGGCGGTGGCAGCGGTCACGGTGCGATAGGCGACGGCGACGTCGATCGGTTCGGCAGCGGTGGTCATGAACGCGGGTCCTCGTGGATCTTCAGCGGGTGACGTCGGCGACGCCCCAGACGTAGTTCTTGCGCGGGAACTCTTCCCAGTACTGGCGGTAGTCCTTGTGCGGGAAGGCGCGGTAGGGCCGCTCGCGCAGCGCCTCGACGTCGATGTCGACCCCGAGCCCCGGCGCGGTCGGCAGGTCGACCCAGCCGGCCTCGGAGACGAGGCCCGGGGCGGCGATCTCGGCGCAGGCGGGCTCCAGATTGACGAAGCACTCGGCGATCAGGAAATTCGGGATCAGCGCCGAGACGTGCACCGTCGCGGCGAGACCGACGATCGGGCTGTTGTAGTTGTGGGGGCTGATCGCCACGGCATGGGGCTGGGCGGCGGAGGCGATGTCGAGCATCTGCAGGATGCCGCCGACCGCGCAGACGTCCGGGTTGAGGATGTCGGCGGCGCGCTTCTCGAAGACCTGGGCGAACTGTTCCTTGGTGTAGAGCGTCTCGCCGGTCACCACCGGGGTCGAGATCGCCCGGCGGACCTCGGCGACCAGATCGATGTTGTCGGAGAGGCAGGGCTCCTCGTAGCAGAAGATGCCGAACTCCTCGAGGCGGCGAGCGACGCGGATCGCATGATGCGGCGCGACGCGGCGGTGGGCGTCGATCAGCAGGTCGACGTCGGGACCGAGCGCCTCGCGCACCGCGCGGACGTTGGCGACCGCATAGTCCTCTTCGGCCGCCGAGATGAAGGTGCGCCAGGGGCCGGGGAACGGGTCCCACTTCAGCGCCGTGAAGCCGCGTGCCTTGATCTCCAGGGCGCGTTCGACGGTCTGATCGATGGTCGAGACGCCGTACCACCAGCCGTTGGCGTAGATCCGGACCTTTTCGCGCGAAGCACCGCCGAGCAGATCGTAGACCGGCAGGCCGGCGATCTTGCCGACGATGTCCCACAGGGCGATCTCGATGGCGCTCCAGGCGCACAGGAACTCGACCGAGGTCCGGCGGATGGCGAAGTCGTCGAACAGGATCTGCCCGGTGTGGCGGATGTTGAAGGGGCTGCGGCCGATCACGTGCGGCGCCATCGCCTTGATCCAGTCCTCGACGATCGTCTCCTTCTTGACCCCGACATAGGCCTCGCCCCAGCCGTGCACGCCTTCGTCGGTCTCGATCCGCACGAACAGCAGGTTCTTGCCGCTGCCGGGATGGAACAGGAAGGTCTCGATCCGTTCGATCTTCATCGGTGTGTCCGCTCTCCTCGCCCGCCGGGCGGTTGTTCAGAAGTCGACGACGATGCCGCGGGCGGCGAGCGCCACGCTGTGGCCGTTGAGGTCCCAGGGCGTGGCGCCGTCGGCGAGGGCGGCGATCAGCGCCGCCTCGCGCGCCGCCTTGTCGGCGCAGCGGGCGAGCACCGCTTCGGCCGCTTCCGGTGCGACGATCACCACGCCGTCGTCGTCGCCGATCACCAGATCGCCGGGCCGCACCGCGACGCCGCCGAGGACGATCGGCAGGTTGAGCGGGCCGAGCACTTCCTTGACCGTGCCCTTGATGCAGATGTTGCCGGCGAACACCGGAAAGCCGACCTCGGCGATGGTGGCGCTGTCGCGCACCCCGCCGTCGGTGACCAGCCCGCCGAGGCCGCGGCCCTTGCCGCAACTCGACATGACGTCGCCGAACATCCCCTGCTCGGTGGCGCCGCGGGCGTCGCAGACGATGACCTCGCCGGGCCGCGCCATCTTCAGCGCGGCGTGGAGCGACAGGTTGTCGCCGGGCTCGCACTGGCAGGTGAAGGCCGGGCCGGCGACGGTCCAGCCGGCGGCGAGCGGCTTGATCCGTGAGGCGAGCGCCCCGCGGCGGCCTTGGGCGTCGAAGACGGCGGCGGAGCCGTAGGCGAGCAGGCGGCGGGCCAGCGCCACCGGGTCGGTCGGATCGGATGCGGTCATCGGGAGCTCCTCGGGCCGTCGGGCGGCGGGATGGCGAGATCGTCGGATCGGGGGGCGCCGGCCTCGGCGAGGACGGCGAGCGCGGTGGCGAGATCGGCGGGCGGGCGGCCGGCGAGTTTGTCCGCGACGCCGGTGGCGGCGGTGGCTTCCAGGCGGGCGACGATCGCGTCGGTCAGGGTCGGGGCGATGCCGACGGCGAGGACGATGTCGCGGGAGAGCCGCACCTCGTCGGCGCGGCGGGCCGCATGGATCGGATGGGACTCGACCAGCAGCTCCGCCGTCGCCCGCGCCGGACGGGCGTCGAGGAAGCCGCAGAAGTCGTCGAGCACCGCGTCGAGCACGCCGGCGCCGCGCGCCACCAGCAGCGCCTCGACCCACAGCGCCTCGAGCCCCTTGGCGAGGATGCTGCGGACCAGTTTGACCCCGGCGGCGGTGCCGATCGGTCCCTCGACCGGCGCGATCGCCATGCCGAAGCGATTGAACGCCGCGGCGAAGTCGGCCGCTCCTTCGCCGCAGACGATCACCGGCACGCGGTGACCCGAGGTCGGGACCGAGCCGAGGATCGCCGCATCGAGATAGCGCCCGCCCGCGGCTGCGACGATCGCGGCGCAGGCCCGCTTGTCCTCGGGCGAGGTCGAGGAGAAGTCGACCCACAGGGCGCCGGGCGCGATGTGGGGCGCCGCGCTGCGCGTCGCCGCGCGGTCGACGGGCGCCGGAACCAGGCAGAAGACGACGGTCGCCGCGGCGAGACGGGACGCATCGGCAGCGAGATCGACCGTCGCCGCGCCGGCCCGTTCGAGCAGCCGCTGCCGCGCGGTGGAATCGGCCGCCGCCGGATCGACGGCGACGAGCGGCCCGATCCCGGCGGCGGCGAGCCCGGCGGCGAACAGTCCCGCGGCCTCGCCGAAGCCGACGAAGCCGAGCCGGATCGCGGTCGCGCCCATCACCATTTCTCCGGCGCGACGATCGCCGCGCTCTCGGCCGGCGAGGCGCCGGAGCGGAGCGCAGCGAGGAGGACGTCCTCCTTGCGGACGGCTTCTTCAGCCTCGCCGATCACCGCTTCGATCAGGGCGGCCGGCACGACGATGACGCCGTCGGTATCGCCGAGGATCAGATCGCCCGGGCGGATGCCGACCCCGGCGATGGTCACCGGGCCGTTGAACTCGACCAGTTCCATGCGGTGCTTGCCGGTGCGCGGGGTGGCGCCGCGCGCCCACACCGGCAGGCCGAGGCGGCGCATGGTCTCGACGTCGCGCACGCAGCCGTCGACGACGATGCCGGCGAACCCCTTCTCGGCGACCGCGGTGGCCATCAGGCCGCCGATGTTGGAGGCGAAGGGCACGCCGCTGCCGTCGATCACCATGACGTCGCCGGGCTCCGACAGCGTCACCTCGTCGAGCCCGCCGAGTTTCGGCGAGGTGCGATGGGCGACGTTGTGGCCGGCGTTGAGCGGCGCCGGTCCGTGGCGCACGGTGACCGCCGGCCCGACCATGCGCTGGCCCGGGGCGATCGGCGGCAACAGCGCCGCGGGAATCGCGCTGTCGACGCCGTGGCCGTCGAGCACGTCGGCGATCGACGAGGTCAGGTCGGGCAGGGCGCGATAGCGCGCCAGCAGCGCCGCCGCCGGTCGCGGGACGGCGACGGTGCGGATCCGCTCGGGCGGCACGAGGCCGAGGAGGCGTCCCTGGTAGGCGGCGAGGTCCCGTTCGACGGCGGATGTCATGCTCGGCTCCGAGGCGCGGCGGCGATCGCCGGCCGGTTCACTTGCGCGGATGGGAGAAGTCGCAGACCCGCCGGGCGAGTTCGGCGACGCTGCGGTCGATGAAGTCGTCCCGATAGATCGCCGCATATTCGAGCGGCGGGATCGGCACGTTGGTGGTCAGCACGGTCAGCCGGTCGCCGGCGTGGACCTGGAAATAGTCGCGCGGCAGGTAGGACACGCCGATGCCGTTCTCGGCGAGTTCGGCGAGCGCGATCATGCTGTTGCAGGTGATGGTGTGACGCGGGACGACGCCGCGCTCGGCGAGCGCCCGGGTCATCGACCCGTGCAGCAGCGAGCCTTCGGCGAAGGTCAGGAGCGGCAGTTCGGCGAGATCCTTGGCCGACAGCACGCCCTCGAAGCGGGCGGCGACGGACGGCGCGCACATCCAGGCGGATTCGAGCGCCCCCAGCCGCCGGCTCGGGAAATCCGCGGCCTCCTCGAGCGCCACCGACGGGCACAGCGCCAGATCGAGCCGGCAGGCGGCGAGGTCGCGCACCAGATTGCGGGTCAGATCGACCCGGGCGGTCAGCCGGGCTTCCGGAAAAGTCTCGGTGATCGAGCGGATCAGCGGCGACAGCCAGGTCAGCGCCACCATCTCGGTGACGCCGAGCCGGAATTGGCCGGAGAACGCCCGATCGTCGCCGGCCTGGCGCATGATGCCGTGGCGCAGGTCGAGCATCCGGGCGAAGTCGCCGAGGAGTTCGCGGCCGCGCAGCGTCGGCTGAGCGGTCTTGCTCGCGCGATCGAAAACGGAGAAGCCGAGGCAGGCCTCGATCTCCTGGATGCGCTTGGAGATGGTCGACTGGGTGGTGTTGAGGCGCTCGGCGGCGGCATGGAAGCTGCCGAGCTTCTCGACCCAATGGACCGCTTCGATCTGTTTGAGGGTCACCATCGCCGTCACGCCCTGCCCTCGCGGCCGCGGTCGTCGGTCATGCCTGCATCCCCCAGCGCCGGATGGTCGCGGATTCGATGGCGCGGAAGACCACGCCCTCGACCAGCAGGCCGATGACGATCACCGTCAGCAGACCGGCGAAGACGTTGGGCGTCTCCAGCGCGTTGCGGTTCTGGAAGATGTACCAGCCGAGCCCGGCGGCGCCACCCGAGACGCCGAACACCAGTTCGGCGGCGATCAGAGTCCGCCAGGAGAAGGCCCAGCCGATCTTCAGGCCCGACAGGATCGCCGGAAAGGCCGCCGGGATCAGGATCGCCCGGACGAAGGCGAAGCCCTTGAGGCCGTAGTTGCGGCCGACCATGCGCTGGGTGGCGCTGACCGACTGGAAGCCGGTCAGGGTGTTGAGCGACACCGCCCACAGCACCGAATGGACGATGACGAACACCACCGAGCCGACGCCGAGGCCGAACCACAGCATGGCCAGCGGCAGGATGGCGATCGCCGGCAAGGGGTTGAACATCGACGTCAGCGTCGAGAGCACGTCGGTGCCGATCCGCGTGCCGATCGCCAGCGCGGTGATCAGCGTCGACAGGACCACCGCCACGCCGTAGCCGACCAGCAGAATCCGCAGGCTGCCGGACACCGCCGAGACCAGGGCGCCCGAGCGCAGGCCGGCGACGAAGGCCTCGAGCGTCTCGGTCAGCGACGGGAACATCAGCGGATTGGCGAGCTGGCGGGCATAGACCTCCCAAATCACGCCGAGCACCACCACCACCGCGACCCGGCGCAGCCAGGTGGTCTCGGCGAGGCGGACGATCAGGCCGCGCTCGACCACCACGTCGGGCGCGAGATCGTCGATCGCCGGACGCAGGATGTCGGGGCGCGGCGCCGGCTCGCCGGGGCGGGCGGGGGAAAAGATCTCGGGCTCAGCCATGGGCGATCTCCTCGCCGGCGAACAACAGCCGGTTGATCCGCTCGGAAAAGGCCTCGAATTCGCTGCCGCCCGCCTGATCGTGGCCGAAGCGGGTGGCGTCGAACTCGGCGACGATGCGGCCGGGATGGGGGGTCATCACGACGATGCGGCTGGCCAGCACGATCGCCTCCTGGATCGAGTGGGTGACGAAGACCAGCGAGAAGCGGATGTCGTCCCACAATTCGAGCAGTTCGCGCTGCATCCGCCGGCGGGTGAGCGCGTCGAGGGCGGCGAAGGGTTCGTCCATCAGCAACACCTTGGGCTCCATGGCCAGCGCCCGGGCGATCGCCACGCGCTGCTTCATGCCGCCCGACAGGGTGTGCGGGAAGACGTCGGCGAAGCGGCCGAGGCCGACCTTCTCGACCGCGGCGCGGGCCCGGTCGCGCCATTCGGCGCGAGGGAAACGCTTCGTCGCGCGCATCGGGAAGACGACGTTGTCGACGACCGACAGCCACGGCAGCAGCTGGTCGAACTCCTGGAAGACGAACATCCGGTCGGCACCTGGTTCGCGGACCCGCTCGCCGGCCAGCCGGATCTCGCCTTCGGTCGGGGCGATGAAGCCGCCGATGCTCTTCAGCAGGGTCGACTTGCCGCAACCCGAGGGCCCGAGCAGGACGAAACGGTCCTGCGCCTGGAGGTCGAACGAGACCCGCCGGGTGGCGGTGACGATCCGCTCGGGCGTGACGTATTGCAGCGTCACCCGATCGACCTCGAGCAGCGGCTTCGCCACGACGCTGTGCGACGGCTCCCGACTCATGAACATGCCTCGTCCCCTCTCGACCCGACCGCCGGTCGTCAGCTGCCGGCGCCCTGATTGATCGGCGGGAAGAACACGTCCTGCCAGCGCGCCGGGACCTCGGCGAGTTGGCCGAGTTCCTTCATGAAGCGCGCCGTCTCGACCACGCCGTTGGGACGGGTGACGTATTCGGCGGCGTTGGCGCGGATCATCTCGATCTGCTGATCTTCGGTGAGCTTGGCGGGTTCGGCGCGGAAATAGATCTCGGCGGTGCGGCGCGGCTCGGCGGCGACGAAGGCATCGGCCTCGGCGAGGGCGTCGAGGAAGGCGCGGACCACCGCGGGCTTGGCTCTGACGAACTTCTCCAGCCCGGCGACGACGCCGTTGGTCATCTCGGGCGGGTTGAAGTCGTCGGAGGTGCCGATGACGTGGACGTTGGCCGTGCGGGCGAGCACCTCGTTGAACGGCGAGGTGGCGAAATAGACCTGGACCGCCTTGCCGCTCGCCAGAGCGGCGACCGCTTCCGGGTGCGGCAGGGTGACGATCTGATCGTCGAAGCGTTTGGCCTCGCTCGGCCCGAACAGCTTGGCGGCGGCGCGGCGCAGCACCAGGGCCTGCGAACTGGTCGGTCCCGGCAGAGCGATCTTGTCGGTCGGGCGGATGTCCTTCACCGAGCGGATCGCCGGATCGTTGGCGTAGATCGTGTAGGTGCCCTTCCAATAGGCGCTGATCCCGCCCATGGCGAAATTGCCGCGGGTCTTGGCGTAGCCGATCAACAGCGGCAGCATGCCGAGGGCGGCGATGTCGACGCTGCCGGCGAACAGGCCGTCGGTCAGCGCGCTCGGGCCGCCGAGCCGGCGAATGTCGAAGGTGACCTCGGCGCCTTGGGCCTTGGCGTGGCGGGCGAACAGGCCCTCCGCCTCGGCGACCAGGAAGGGCAGATAGGGCAATCCGAACTGAACGCCGATGGTGACGGTGTCGGCGGCGCGGGCCTTCCCGGACAGGAAGGGCGCGGCCAGACCGCCGGCCAACAGGCCCAGTCCGTGGCGTCGGGTGATGGGGTGCATCTGCGGTCTCCTCGTCGCCCGGCGAGCCCGATGGTGTGGGGCCCCTCCCCGCGCCACCGACCGTCGCCTGCCATTCCAAAATTTCATTATGACTATCTATTCAATAGAATTTGGCGTCCATCGGAGCGCGGGAAATATCCTTCGAAATTCCCGCTCACCCTGAGAACGTCGATCCACACCGGGCTCGATCGATCGAATTTCCGACTTGCGATGTCGAACGAGCGGCAAAGCGGTAGGGTCGCCGATCGCCGCGGAATGGGCATTTTCGTCGGGTGATGGCCGCCTCGGCCGGGTCCGGCCGATGAATGCCGCGATCGAAATGCATCGCATCGGTGTTTTTGATCGCTTTTCCGAATGATGCCGACAATTGGGCGATCCGCCCGGCCCCGCTTCGGGATCATTCCGAAAATCGATCGATCACGGTCGAATCTTTTCGCTTTCCCGCGACCCCGCGGCTGCGCCACGGTGAATTGACGAGTGATTATATCGACTATTCACCGAGCCTTCGGCCGGTGTGCAGCGAAAGGACGTCGACCATGAACGGAACCAGACGGGGCATCGACCGTCGACGGGTGCTCGGCCTGGCCGGGGCGATCGGCGGGCTCGCCGCCTTCGGCACCCCGGCGATCGCCGCCCGGCGGGAGATCCAGATCGGCACCAACTACGGCCTGCCGTTCCTGCCCTTCATCGTCGCCGAGAAGCTGCAGCTGTTCGACGCCGCCGCCCGCGACGCCGGGATCGGCGACGTCGCCTTCTCGGTGCGCCGCTTCGGCGTGGCGACGGCGCTGATCGACGCGATCCTCTCCGGCAACGTCCAGCTCGGCACGCTCGGCAGTCAGGCGCTGCTCAACGCCTATGAGAAGACCCGCACCAACGTCGGCTTCAAGGGCGTCTCGGCCTATTGGAAGGGCGTGTTCCCGATCTTCTCCAACGTGCCCGAGATCCGCTCGCTGAAGGACATCCGCCCGACCGACAAGATCGCCGTGCAGGGACCGAAGAGCGCCCAGGCGCTCTATCTGAAGCGCGCCGCCGAGGTCTATTTCGGCGAAGGCAACGCCGGCCGCTTCGACAACCAGATCGTCGTCATGGGCCATGCCGACGCGGTGCCGGCGCTGACCAAGTCCAAGGCGATCCAGGTCTATGTCAGCATCTCGCCCTTCGCCGAGATCGTCGCGGCCCAGGACGGCATCCACCGCATCGCCACCTCGCGCGATTTCGCCGATGCCTCGACCACCAACGCCTTCCTCGGCTCGATCGAGAGCTTCGTCGCCAAGAACCCCGACATCCACCCGGCGGTGATCGCCGCGCTCGACCGCGCCAACGCCTTCATCCTGGAAAATCCCGCCGACACCACCCGCTTCTATCTCGAGGCCGAACCGTCGGCGCTGCCGCTCGATCAGGTGCGGGCGATCGTCGAGGCCAACAAGGCGGAATACGCCACCCGCCCCGCCGGCCTGCTCGAAGCCTCGCGCTTCCTCAACCGGATCGGCGAGATGCAGCTGAAGCTCGACACCTGGCGCGAGGTGTTCTTCGCGCCGGTCCGCGACGGAGAGGGAAGTTGAGGACCGGGATGGTGTCGTCGCGACGCAATGCCGAGGACCCGGGAGAGCGCCATGTCGACTGAGACCATCGTGGTCCTCGGGGCCGGCGCGGTCGGGGTCTGCACCGCCTTCCAACTCGCGCGCGACGGCCATGCCGTCACGCTGATCGACCGGCTGGAGCCGGGCGGCGGCTGTTCGCGCGGCAACGCCGGGCTGATCCAGAGCGCCAGCGTCGTGCCGGTGGCCACCCCCGGCACGCTCGCCGCGGTGCCGCGGATGTTGCTCGATCCGGACCAGCCGCTGTTCGTGCGCTGGCGCCACCTGCCGACCCTCGCGCCCTATCTGCTGCGCTTCCTGCTCGCTGCCCGGCCGGCTCAGGTCGAGGCGAGTTCGCGGGCGCTGGCGACCATCGTGCCCCACGCCTATGAGGCCTGGCGCCCGGTACTCGCCGCCGCCGGCGCCGCCGATCTCGTGCGGCCGGCCGGCGAACTCCACGTCTACGAGACCGACGCCGCCCGGCGCGGCGCCGACTTCGCCATGGCGACGCGGCGGGCCCGCGGCGTCGAAGTCCGGGAGCTGACGGTCGCCGAGCTCGCCGAGCTCGAGCCGGCCCTGGCGCCGATCTTCCGCCATGCCGTCTATCTGCCGGCGGCCCATCAGACCGCCGATCCCTTCGTGGTGGTCGGGGCGGTGGCCCAGGCCTTCGCCGCCGCCGGCGGCCGGATCCTGCGCGCCGCCGCGACCGATCTGCGCTTCGTCGAGGGCCGCCCGACGGCGGTGGTCACCGAGGCCGGCGACGTCCCCTTCGATCGTCTGGTGATCGCCCTCGGCGCCCATTCCAAGCCCTGGGCACGACGGCTCGGCAGCCCGGTGCCGCTCGACGCCGAGCGCGGCTATCACCTGATGCTGCCCGAGCCGGGCGTGTCGCTGAACACCGCGGTGGTCTCCGGCGACTTCAAATTCGCCATGACCCGGCTCGCCGGCGGCCTTCGCCTCGCCGGTACCGCCGAGCTCGCCACCGTCGACGCCGCTCCCGACGAGCGTCGCGCCCGCCGCCTGCTGCCCCTCGCCCGGCGCCTGTTGCCCGGCCTCGACGGCCGCGGCGCGGTGCCGTGGATGGGGCCGCGGCCGTCGCTGCCCGACAGCCTGCCGGTGATCTCGCGCTCACCCCATCACCCGTCGGTGGTCTTCGCCTTCGGCCACGGCCATTCCGGGCTGTCGCTCGCCGCCCTGACCGGCGCCGCGGTCGCCGATCTGGTGGCCGGCCGGCCGCCGGCCCACGACCTCGCCCCCTTCGACATCCGCCGCTTCGACCGCCGCCTGCGGGCGGCCCGACCGACGGCTTCCGGGAGTTTCGCGCCATGACCGATCCCGTCGCCTCCCCGGCCGAGGCGATCTACCGACGGTTCGGCGTCGAACCGGTCGTCAACTGCGGCGGCTATCGCTCGTTCTACGGCAACAGCGCGCCGCCGGAAGCGGTGCGCCGCGCGATGTCCGACGCCGCCGGCGGCTTCGTGCTGATGACCGAGCTCGCCGAAGCCGCCGGGCGCCGGCTCGCCGAACTGACCGGCGCCGAATGGGGCTTGGTCACCGCCGGCTCGGCCGCCGCGCTGACGCTGGCCACCGCGGCCTGCGTCGCCGGCCGCGATCCCGACCGGATGCTGCGCCTGCCCCACGGCGCCGGCGACGCGGTGGTGCTGATGCCGGCCGGTCATCGCTTCGCCTATGATCAGGCGATCCGCCTGACCGGCTGCCGGATCGTCGAATTCGCCGATCGCGACGCTCTGGTCGCGGCCCTGGACCGCCACCGGGTGGTGATGGTCGCGCTGTTCGGCGAGCGCGAGACGCCGGCGTTGGCGCTCGAGCGCATCCTCGCCGAGACGCGCCCGCGCGGCATCCCGGTGCTGGTCGACGCCGCCTCGGAATTCCTCGAGGCCCCCGAGCGCTGGACGGCGCGCGGCGCCGATCTGGTGGTCTATTCGGTCGGC
Source organism: Siculibacillus lacustris (assembly GCF_004328075.1). Taxonomy (GTDB): domain Bacteria; phylum Pseudomonadota; class Alphaproteobacteria; order Rhizobiales; family Ancalomicrobiaceae; genus Siculibacillus; species Siculibacillus lacustris. Next base: position 154,863 of record NZ_SJFN01000001.1, read on the forward strand.
AAGGCGATGCGCGGCCCCTCGGCGACCGGGCTTTTGCTCGGACGCGCCGCGCTGGTGCGCGCCGCCTGGATCAACGGCCCGCCGCATCAGAGCTTCGGGCGACCGCTGAAGATCGCCAAGGAGCAGATCGTCGGCGCCCTGGTCGCCGTGGAGACCTGGCTCGCCCGCGACGCCGCCGCCGAACGGGCCGAATGGCTCGCCCGCCTCGACACGGTCGCCGCGGCCCTCGACGGGCTCGACGGCGTCACGACCGAACGCGACGATCGCCCCGGGATCGTCCCGCGCCTGCGCATCCACTGGTCGGTCGAGCGCACCGGCTTCGATTTCACCGCCTTGCGCGACCGCCTGCTCGCCGGCGGGCCGCGCATCCTTCTCGACGACTACGGCGGCGCGGCGGATGCGACGCTGGTCAGCCCGCTCGGGCTCGATGGGGACAGCGCAGCGTTGGTCGGCCGGGCGCTGCGGAGCGCCTTCGCCGCGGCGCCGGTCGCCGCGGTCGCACCGGCGGCGCCGATCGGCGGGCTGTCGGGATCGTGGCGGGTGGTGATCGACTTCGCCGATGCGCCGGTCGAGCACCATTTCGAACTGGTCCAGATCGACGGCCGGTTGACCGGCCTGCATCGGCTCGGCGACGGCGTCGCGGCGCTCGAAGGCCACGAGGCGGGCGGCGCGGTGGTGCTGGAATTGACCCACCGGGTCGAAGACAATTACGTCCGCCACACCTTCGAGGCTAGGCTCGGCGCCGACGGTCGGCTCGTCGGCCGGGTCACGACCGGCGCCGCCGCCTCGCACACCCGCGGCCCGACCACCTTCGGCCAGTTCGGTTCGGTGGCGTGGCAGGGCGAGCGGGTCGCGCCGGCCACGCCGATCCCGACGTCACCCGCGCCGGCGATCCACCGGATCAACCCGGACGGCCTGCGCCACCGCGCCGACGCGACGATCGCCGCGGGTCTGGTGTTCGTTTCGGGGGTGATGCCGAGCGACCCGACCCTCGACCTCGCCGAACAGGTCCGCGACGCCCTCGCCCAGATCGACGCGCGCCTCGCCGCCGCCGGCAGCGACCGCTCGCGCCTGCTGGCTGCCACCATCTGGCTCACCGACCTCGCCGACGTCGCGGTGTTCAACACCGTGTGGAACGCCTGGATCGTGCCGGGCGATGAACCGGCCCGCGCCTGCGTCCAAGCCGGCCTGCAGGGGGGAGGACGTCTGGAGATCGCCGTCACCGCGGCGGCGTGATGCGCGGCCCTGCCCCGATGCGCGGGCCGGTGATCGCGGTCGATGAAAAGAATTCCGCACTATAGTCGTGTTATTCAATGTACTATATCGGACTTTAACCAGGATCGGCCGTCGTGTCGGTGCACGGCGCCACGGCCGACCTCCCGACGAACCAGATCACCGCCGCTTCGCCGCGGCCGGATCGAGGATGCCCGCGCATGAAGACCTCTCTCGCCATCGCCGCCCTGTTTCTCGCCTTCCTGCCCGCCGCCGCCTCGGCCGATCAACTCGACGATGTCAAGGCGAAGGGCGAACTGGTCTGCGGCACCATCGGCACCGTTCCGATCTTCAGCTTCCAGTCGCCGACCGACCGTCAGACCGTCGGCTACGACATCGACATCTGCAACGCGGTGGCAGCCCAACTGAAGGTCAAGCCGTCGCTGAAGCTGGTGTCCGGGCCGGCGCGGATCCCCGAGCTGACCCAGAACCGCTACGACATCATCGTCTCGACGCTCGGTTGGACCAAGGAACGCGCCGCCCAGGTCGACTATTCCGACGTCTACTGGGTCTCCAATCAATATGTCGCGGTGCGCAGCGATTCCGGCGTCGGCACCCTCGCCGCCCTCTCGGGGCGCAAGCTCTCGGCCCAGTCGGCCTCGACCTCGGCGCTCGCCGCCAAGGCGGCACTGCCGGATTCCGAACTGCTGACCTTCGAAGACGTGCCGCAGTCGTTCCTCGCCGTGCAGCAGGGCAAGACGGTCGGCATCGTGCTGTCAGAACTGATGCTCGAGCGCTACCGCGCCGAGACCGCCGGCAAACCGGGGGCGATCACCATCCTGCGCGAGAAGCCGCTGATGATCGAATACGACGGCATCGGCGTGCGCAAGGGCGAGGTGCGCCTGCTCCAGGCGGTCAACGACGCGCTCCATGCCATCGAGGCCTCGGGCGAACTCGACCGCATCTTCGATCGCTGGCTCGGCAAGGACAGCGAGTTCAAGCTCACCCGCGGCTTCAAGGTCGCGCCGATCCCGCAGACCTGACGGCGGCTGAACCCAGACGAGGCGCGGCGATGATCCGGTTCGAGCAGGTCGGCAAGACATGGCGCGACGGCAGCGCCGCCCTCGAGGCGGTCGACGGCGAGGTGCGGCGCGGCGAAGTGGTCGCGCTTTGCGGGCCCTCGGGCGCCGGCAAGTCGACCTTGCTGCGCACCGTCAATCGCCTCGTCGAGGTCGATCGCGGCCGGGTGGTGCTCGACGGCACCGACGTGCGCCGGCTGCGGCTCGATCGGCTGCGGCGGCGTGTCGGCTTCGTGTTCCAGTCGATCGACCTGTTCCGCCATCTCTCGGCGGTCGACAACGTCGCGCTGATCCTGCGCCGGGCCGGCGGCCTTTCGCGCGGCGAATCCCGGCAACGGGCCGAGCTCTGGCTCGACCGGGTCGGCATGGCCGATCGCGCCGGATCGTTGCCTGCCGCGCTGTCCGGCGGCCAGCAGCAGCGCGTCGCCATCGCCCGGGCGATGTGCCTCGATCCGGAGGTGCTGCTCCTCGACGAGCCGACCAGCGCCCTCGACCCGGAACTGGTCACCGGCGTTAGGACCTTGCTGCGCGACCTCGCCGCCCGCGGCACGACGATGATCGTCGTCACCCACGAGGCCGGTTTCGCCCGGGGCGTGGCGGATCGCCTGTGGCAGGTGACGAATGGCCGCCTGGTCGCCGACCGGCCGGCCCGCGAGGCGGCGGCATGATCGACATCCTCAGCGATCATTGGCTGATTCTGCTGATCGGCCAGTATCCGCACGGGCCGCTCGGCGGTCTGGCGATGACCGTGATCATGGCGGTGACGTCGCTGGCGCTCGCCTTGCCGCTGGCCCTGGCGATCGCCGTGGCGCGCACCGAAGGGACGCCGCGGATCGCGCGGGCAGCGCAGATCTTCGTCGATCTGGTCCGGGCGATTCCGCTGCTGATGTTCGTGTTCTGGGTCTATTTCGCGGCGCCGGTGCTGCTCGGTCGGCCGATCGGCGGGGTGGCGACGATGATCGCCGCGCTGGTGATCTACGAGAGCAGCTATCTGTCGGAGATCGTCCGCGCCGGCATCGAGGCGATCCCCGACGGCCAGATCGAGGCGGCCCGTTCGCTCGGGCTGCGCCGCTGGCCGATCCTGTCGCGGGTGGTGTTGCCGCAAGCCCTCCAGGCCTCGGCGCCGAGCCTGATCGTCCAGCTCAATTCGACGGTGAAGGAGACGTCGCTGGCCTTCGTCATCAGCGCGCCCGAGCTGACCTTCTCGGCGACCCAGATCAACGCCGTGCTGATGACCCGCCCGCTCAAGGTCTTCGCGCTGCTCGCCGCGGTCTATTTCTGCCTGTGCGGCTCCCTGTCCCTGGCCGCCGGCCTGATGGAAACCCAATTTCGCCGGCGCCGGGCGAACTGAGACGAGCGTCGCTCTCGGATGGCCCGCGTACCCGCGCGGTTCGTCGGGTCGCGAGCGCCGGCAGGCTGTTCGACCGTCGCGGGCCTGCGGTCGCCGGCCCGGCGGCCGGTGCGAACTCAGCCCTTGCGGACGGCGACCGCGCCGAAGTCGGAGATTTCCGGGAAGCGTCCGTCGGGGGGTGTCGCCTCGCGCACCACGTGGACCACCGCCAGTCCTGCGGCCTGCGCGGCGATCAGCTCGCGCGGGTTGTCGGAGAAGAACAGGATCCGCGCCGGATCCCCACCGATCGCCGCGGCGATGCGCTCATAGGATTCGGGGTCGATCTTCGGTCCGATCTCGGTGTCCCAATGGCCGGAGAACAAGTGGCCGAGATCGCCGGCGGTGCTGAATTGGAAATAGAGGCGCTGGCAGAAGACCGAGCCCGACGAGTAGACGTAGAGGGGAATGCCCGCGCCGTTCCACGCCTCGAGCGCGATCCGGGCGTCGTCCCAGATGTGGCCGCGGAACACCCCGCCGCGATAGCCGCTCTCCCAGATCAGGCCCTGGATGGTCTTCAGCGGCGGCGCCTTGCGATCTTCGCCGATCCAGCCGCGCAGGATCGCGACCGGATCGCCGTCGTGGCCGGCGAGCGCCCGCGTCGCGTCGAGGATCTCCGCCACCTCCGGATCGTCGGCATGGGCCGCGACGAAGCCGGCCAAGTGGGCGGCGGAATAGGGAAAGAGGACGTCGGCGACGAAGGACTGCGACGCGATCGTCCCTTCGATGTCGAGGAGGACCGCCGCGACGTCGAAGCCGAGATCCGGGGTGTGCGTCATGCTCTGTGCTCCGTCGTCGCCGATGTCGCGGGCGACCCTCGCTCAGGCGACCAGCGCCGCCTCGACCGCCAGCGCGATCGCGTCGCCGGTATAGAGCGCTTCCCACTTCGGTTCGGCGGTGAAGATGCGCACCGCCGTGAAGTTCGGCTCGGTGCCGGCGTCGAACCAGTGCTTGACCCCCTTCGGCACCAACAGGAGATCGCCCTGCTCGCCGTCGATCTGGATCAATTGGTCGTCGATGTGCAGATAGAACACTCCGGTCCCCTCGGCGAAGAACCGCACTTCGTCGTCGGCGTGGGTATGTTCCTGCAGGAAGGCGGTGCGCAGCTTCTCCCGATCCGGGTGATCGGGGCGCAGGCGGACGACGTCGGCGCCCTGGTAGCCGCCGACCTCCTTCAGCCGCCCGATCCGCTCGCCGTAGAGCTCGAGCGCCACCGACGGATCGGCGTCGGCGGGGAGATCGCCGGCGACCTCCCAATGCTCGTAGAGCGCGCCGAGGTCGGCGAACGCCGCGGCGATCGCCGCGCGATCGGTGGTCTCGAAGCGGATTTCCGTCGGCCGGGCGGCCTCACGTACCACCAGTCTGGTCATGGCTCTGCTCTCTCCGATCGAGGGGTGGGACGGGTCACGCGGCGAATTGCTTCAGCGCGAGGATCTGGGCGAACAACACTTCCAGCGCCTCGAGATGGCGCTCCGCCTCGGCCGCCGTCGCGCCCCAGGCGTAGAGGCCATGGCCGGCGAGGAGATAACCCGGCGCGGCGACGACCCCGGCGACCGGCTGCGCCTGCCGCTCGGCGATCCGCTCGGCCAGCGCCGCGGTGTCCTGATCATTGGCGAAGATCGGCACCTCGACGGTCGCTTCGTGGGTCCGGACCGAGGCGAGCGCCTTCTGCAATTCCCAACCGGAGATCCGCACCGCCCCTTCGGCGAGCAGGCCGGCGCCGATCACCGAGGCCGCCGGCGAATGGGTGTGGAAGATCGCGCCGATCTCCGGCCGGGCGCGGTAGAGGCCGAGATGCAGCGGCGTCTCGGCGGAGGCCCGCGCCACCGGCGGCGCGTCGACCGGTTGGATCAGCACGTCGTCGGGGGTCAGCCGCCCCTTGTCGACTCCCGAGCGGGTCAGAGCCACGGTCTCGGCATCGATGCGCACCGAGAAATTGCCCGAGGTCGCCGGCACCCAGCCGCGCAGCGCGGCGGAACGCCCGGCGGCGACGACGGCAGCGACCGCGGTGGCGACCGCCGACGCGTCGGAAACCGGCGGGGCGGGCTGGACGGAAGACAGGGCATTCATCCGGCACCTCGGGGACGACGGGTCGATGGGACCCCAGGATCGACCGAGACCGCCGCCGCCGCGAGACACCGCCGTTGTCTTTGTCGTGCCGAAAGCGGAACGGCATTGCGCGAACCGTTCGCAAACCGGTCGGATCGACTTTTACCGCCGCGGCCGCGGCCGCGGCTCCGGCTCGGGGATCGCGCACCGCCGCCGGTCCGTTTCGCCGGCGAGAACGAGCGGCAGTGGACCGAACGGGTCGCGGGCGGGGAGTCCGCAGAACCGGGATCGGAAGAAACGGTTCGTCGCAACCCGGTCGAGATCGGTTCGACATTGTTCGGCCTGCGTATTTCCTCTCCTCGAGCAGATTCGCCGGGTGATCGACGAGACCCTCGCGGTGCCGATCTGCGACCAGACTCCGTTGCGGGACGGGCACGAGGCCTTCGGCCGCCGCTTCGACGGGGCGCTCGCCTGGACCGGCGGCCAAGGGCTCGAAGCCGGAGCCGGGCAGGTCTGTCCGCAGACCGAACACCCGGTGGTCGCCACCCACCCGCGCGCCGGACCGCGGTTCCTCCGTGTCGATCGGGCCTTCACGAGCCACTTCGTCCGACCGACCCCGGGTCGAGCACGACGCCGTCCTCGAATTGCCGTTCCGCCACGTCGAGACCGGGCTCGCCTTCCAGGCGCGGGTGCGCCGGCAGCCGAATTCGCTCGCGAGCTGAGACAGTCGGGCGGTCCAGCACCATGCGGTGTGGGACCCTTTCCCGTCCGAGCGGGCCGGCGAACGCGTCTCGGGGGTCTCGGGGCTCGCCCCGACCGCCTGACCTGCGGCGATCGCCGCGGCGACCCGCATCACCTCGGCCGGCGCGGCTCCCCGCCGCAGGCGACCGACCATGACGGCGAGACGGCGATCCATGTGGGCGAAGGCGACGCGCAAGGCCGGTCGTGCCGCCGCGCCCCGGATGCACACGGCGGCGACCTCGGCCCCTGCGAGCCCGACCCGATCGTCGCGCCGTCACGCGCCGCCGTCAGCGCCGGCGTCGATCGGACTGCGCCACGCTCCGCATGCCGGTTCTCCGCCGTCGACCGGAACGTCGTTTCGCGAGGACGGGTTCAGTTTGGCACGATCGGCCTGTTTAAATATTATTTGTTCGATAGAATTAATATACCTCAGCGAAACCACCGCTCGGCCTCGTCGGTGTGCCACCGCCGAACGACGCCACACCCGCACTCGGAGGCCCGATGACCATCCAGACCCCCACCGCCGATCGCCTCCACGCCGACACCCTGGTGCTGCACGGCGGCAGCTATCGCAGCGACCCGGCCACCGCCGCGGTGGCGGTACCGATCTATCAGACGACGTCGTTCCAGTTCGAGAGCACCGCCAAGGCGGCGCGCGTCGCCCGTCTGGAGGAGATCGCCTTCACCTATTCGCGGGTCGCCAACCCGACCGTCGACGCCTTCGAGCGGCGCCTCGCGGCGCTGGAGGGCGGCGTCGCGGCGCTCGCCCTCGGGTCCGGCCAGGCGGCGGTGGCCTTCGCCGTGCTGGCGCTGCTCGAAGCCGGCGACAACATCGTCACTTCCGACGCCCTCTACGGCGGCAGCGTCAATCTCTTCCGCTACCGGCTGGCGCAGTTCGGCATCGAGGCGCGCTTCGTCGATCCCACCGACCCGGACGCCTTCCGCCGCGCCACCGACGACCGCACCCGGCTCTATTTCGGCGAGGCCCTGGCCAACCCCAAGCTCACCGTGTTCCCGATCCGCGAGGTCGCCGAGATCGGCCGACCGCTCGGCATCCCGCTGATCATCGACAACACCGCGACGCCACTCACCGTGCGCCCCTTCGATCACGGCGCCGCCGTGGTGGTCTATTCGGCGACCAAGTACATCGGCGGCCACGGCACCACCATCGGCGGCGCGATCATCGATTCGGGCACCTTCCCCTGGTCCGACTTCCCCGAACGCCAACCGGCGATCAACCGGCCAGACCCGAGTTACGGCGATCGCAGCTGGAACGAGATCGCCGAGCGCTTCGGGCCGATCGCCTATGTGCTGCGGACCCGCGCCACGCTGTTGCGCGACTTCGGCGCCACGCTGGCGGCCCAGAGCGCCTTCCAGCTGATCCAGGGCCTGGAGACCTTGCCGCTGCGCATCGCCCGCCACAACGAGAACGCCATCCGCGTCGCCGATCACCTCGCCGCGCATCCGAAAGTGGCGCGGGTGGTGTTTCCCGGCCTGCAGCAGGGCGAGGAGCGGCGCCGCGCCGATACCTATCTCCAGGGCGGTTGGGGCGCGCTGATCGGCTTCGAGCACGTCGACGGGGCCGACGCCGCCAAACGCTTCATCGACGCGCTGGAGCTGATCTATCATCTCGCCAACATCGGCGACGCCCGCTCGCTGGCGGTCCACCCGGCCTCGACGATCCACGCCCAGTTGAGCGAGGCGGAGCAGCTCGCCGCCGGCGTGACCCCGGGCTTCGTCCGCCTGTCGATCGGCATCGAGAGGATCGACGACATCCTGCGCGACATCGACCGGGCGCTGGCCCGCAGCTGATCGTCCCCCGCGCAGCGCCCGGAAGCGGCGCCACGCCCGATCCCGTCACGCCGACGGCGGCGGCTCGAACAGCGCCGCGAGGTCGGCGTGATGGGCGCGCGCCACGTCCGGGTGCGAGCGCAGCCGCTGCTTCAACTGATTGAGCCCGGTGTCGCGGAACAGCGGATTGGCCGGATCGCTCGCCGGTCCGCGCGCCAGCCGCGCCAAGTCCGGCGGCAGGGTCAGGCGGGGGATTTCGACGCCGAGCCGGGCGGCGAAGAAGAAGGCGACCGACAGCCGGTCGACCTCGGCCGGCGGCGACACCACCCGGTGCACCGTGGCGCGCAGATAGCCGTCGGTGGCGAGTTCGAGCAACTCGCCGATGTTGACGACGAAACTGCCGGGGATCGGCGGGGCGGCGATCCAGCGCCCGTCGAGCGCCTCGACCTCGAGCCCGGCCTGGACGTCCTGGAGCAGCAGGGTCAGAAACCCGCCGTCCTTGTGCGGCCCGACGCCCTGATCGCCGTCGTCGCCGATGAGCCCGGGATAGCGGATGATCTTCAGCCGATGATTGGGCGCTTCCGCCCAGATCGGCGCCAGCGCGTCCGCCGGCAGGCCCAGCGCCTCGGCGAAGGCCGAAAACAATCGCCCGCCGACCGCCTCCAGCGCGCTCTGCCAGGCTTCGACCACCGGGCGCAACTCGGGCAGCGCCGCCGGCCACTGGTTCGGCCCCTGCAGCCGCGTCCAGGCCGGCTGCGTCCCGTCCTGGGCGACCGCCGGGCGCTCGACCGCGAAATCGATCTGCTCGCGGCGATCCGGCCGACCGCGGGTGTGTTCGTTGCCGACCGGGGTGTAGCCGCGGAAATGCGGCGAGCGGACGATGTCGATGGCGCGCTTGTCCGCCGCCGGCAGGGCGAAGAAGCGTCGCGCCAGGACCCGGATGTCGGTCGACAGCGCTTCCGGCACACCGTGGCCGACGAGGTAGAAGAAGCCGACGTCGCGCGCCGCGGCACCGAGCTCGGCGAGAAAGGCGGCACGGTCGTCGGTCGGACCGGACAGGCGACGGAGATCGAGGATGGGAAGGGTTTCGGTCATCGGCGGGTGATCCGGTCGGAGAGGGATGGGGGCGGACGGCGTCTCCCGACCCGCACGGGGCATGATCGGGGAGGAGGAACTCCGGTTCGGCGAAGGCCCCGGCGTCGGCGAGACTCCGGGCGATCGCCGCGCTCAGGATCGCCGAACCCGGCGCCGCGGGGAACCACGCGGCATCGCGACCGCGCAGCGACCGCCTCGCCCGAGCCCGTGCCCTCGGCCGGCCCGGGTCGACGCACCGGCGAGATCGTCCCGCAGGTCGTCGACCGCCGCCGATCGATGCGACCGCGGCCGCAGCCGTTGTCGGGATCGCCGGCTCAGGTGGTCGAGGGATCGATCGGCGGGATGATCGCCCCGGTCGCCCCGCCCTCGGGGGAAGGTCGGCGCGCGGCGGAAATCGACTCGCCGGCGCGCCGTCGTCGGTTCAGGCGGGATAGCGCCCGTGGAACGCCGTTTCGGTCACCGGCCGGCGGCCGTTGGGGGTTTCGCGAGCCCGCAGGGCATCGGGCAGGCTCGCCGGATCGCCGGCCCGGCCGATCACCACCACCGCCTGGGGGTGGACGTCGGCGGGAAGGGCGAACTCGCTTCGCGCCCGGTCGGCGTCGAAGCCGGCGGCGGCGTGGGCCGACCAGCCGAGCGCGTGGGCCTGCAGCGCCAGGCTGACCCAGGCGGCGCCGGTGTCGAAGGCGTGATGGCCGGCGGCCTGTTCCGGCGCATCGGGCGCCGCCCGGAAGGTCGACTTCGACAGGACCAGCACGATCGCCGAGGCGGAGCGCGCCCAGCCCTGGTTGAACTCGTTGAGCAGCCCGAACAGCGGACCCCACTCCGGCGTCCCGGCCTTGGCCCAGACGAAGCGCCAGGGCTGCGAATTATAGGCCGACGGCGCCCAGCGCGCCGCCTCGAACAGGCTCGCCAGGACGGTGTCGGGGATCGTCTCGCCGGTGAAGGCGCGGGGCGACCAGCGTTCGACGAACAGCGGGAGGATCGGATGATCGGTCTTGCGGGCGGAGGGGGCGGACATGGGAACTCCTGAGGTGGGATGCACGGACGGCGGCCGCAGAGGGCGACCGGGCCGCGCCGCGGCGGCGCCTCCCTCGTGCTCGACGGAGGCGCCGCGGCCGGTGTCGTCACCATCCCAGATGCGGGCCTCCCGCGGGAGGCCGGCGAGCGGCCGATCGGGGCGGGCGACGGACAAACTATGCTCCCGGGAACGGCGATCGGGAAATGCCCGTCCCCGCAACGGCGCCGCCCACCGCACGCATCGCCGCCCCGGCGCCGACCTTCGGTGCCGCCTGTCGGGTGGCGCTGGTGGTGACCGCGCTGGGCGCGGTTCAGATCATGTAGGTGAAGGACGCGTAGCCGCCGTCGGGCAGGTTCTGGTCCATGGTCTTCGACGGATCGTCGCTGCCGGCGCCGCCGACCACCCGCGCCGGAATGCCGGCGACCGTGGTGTGCGGCGCCACCGGCTTCAACACCACCGAGCCGGCCGCGACGCGCGCGCCGGGTCCGACGGTGATCGCCCCGAGGATCTTGGCGCCGGCGCCGATCAACGATCCATGCAGGATCTTGGGATGGCGATCGCCGGTCGCCTTGCCGGTGCCGCCCAGCGTCACGTCCTGGAGGAGCGAGATCTCGTCCTCCAGCACCGCGGTCTCGCCGACCACCAGACCGGTGGCGTGATCGAGAAAGATCCCCGTGCCGAACACCGCCGCCGGGTGGATGTCGGTCTGGAAGGTCTCGGAGGAGCGGCTCTGCAGGGTCAGGGCGAGGTCCAGGCGGCCGTCGAGCCACAGGCGATGGGCCAACCGATGGGTCTGAATCGCCGACCAGCCCTTGAAGAACAGGAAGGGCTCGATCAGCCGCTCGCAGGCCGGATCGCGGTCGACCACCGCGACGATGTCGGCGCGGAACCCGTCTTCGATCTCCGGATCGGAGGCCAGGGCGGCACGAAAGGCGTCGAGCAGCAGATCCATCGACAGGGCGTCGCGGGCCAGACGCATCGCCAGCCGATGCAGCACCGCATCGGCGAAGTCGACGCGATCGAGGATCGACGTCAGCACCAGCCCGCCGAGCGCCGGCTCCGTGGTCATCACCGCTCCGGCTTCCGACCGCAGCCGCCGCCAGATCTCGTCGCCCTCGGTGCGCCGCCCGTCCTCGGCGACGAGGGTCACGGCGCGAAACGTCGTTCGTGTCACCGACCCCTCCCCGGCTCGCCACGAGCCCACCGCCCGCGACGACGGCAGCTCACCATCCGAGCAGAGGACGGGCGCCGGATCAAAACATGGGCGACCCAATCGACGACGTCGGGAAGAACCACTTGCTCCGATCCCCGGGCTGCGTCGAAGCCCATACCCTTCGACGCGGACTCTAGGGCGGGGCTCCTCCCGCGCGAGCCGCTGCCGGCTCGATCGTCAAGGCGGCGCCGTGGCTCGCCGCGGGGTCGAGACGCTCGGCCCGAAGGCCTGCGAGCGCCACCCGCACCACGCCTTCGCCGCGCCCGGCGAGGTGTGCCGCGGCGCCGGCATCTCGGGCGTCGACCAGTTCGACCCGGGTGTCGGCGAGGTCGACGGCGACCAGCGCGCCGGCGACCCGCACCGCGCCGTCGCCGAGCAACCGCCGCCAGCGGGCGGCACTGGCGGCGAGATCGCGGACCGCGACGGTCACCCGGGCGATGCCGACCACGCCGTTGGCGTGGAGGCGCCCGTCGCCCTCGGGCACCCGCAGGGCGCGCGGCGTCACGTCGGCGCACCAGAACGGCAGATCGGCGGTCGCGGGACGGGCCACTTGCCAGTCGAGCCGGACGCCGTCGGGCCGCAGCCGGCCGCCCGGCGACGGGCCGACCAGATCGAGCCCGCGCGCCCGGGCCGCGTCGGCGTCGCGCGCGATCGAGGCGGGCAGCAGCGCGAAGTCGACGAAGCCCTCGCCGGATTCGGTCAGGCGACGCCACCAGCGGTTTTCGGGGACGGGCGCACGGTAGGCGATCAGTTCGAAATAGGTGCCGTCGGCGAAGACCACCAGGGCATTGTGAGAGACGCCGTTGGTGTGATCGCCGCCCGGCGTCACGGTGAAGCCGAGGTTGCGCCAATCGGCGATCGCCCGGTCGAGATCGGTGACCGCGACGACGACGTGGTCGAGGGTGAAGCTCATGGCTCTCTCCAGGCGCGCATCGCGCGATCAGGCGCCGACGATGCGGCGTTCGGGGACGGGCGGAATCCAGTGGCGGCCGGGGACTGCGGCGAGCAGCGCTCGGGTATAGGGATGCCGGGGGGCTGCGAAGAGATCGACGGTGTCGGCGATCTCGACCACTTCGCCGTTTCGCATCACCGCGATGCGGTCGCAGATCTGCGCCGCGACGCGCAGGTCGTGGGTGATGAACACCATCGACAGGCCGAGTTCGGTCTTGAGCCGGACCAGAAGGTCGAGCACCTGCGCCTGGACCGAGACGTCGAGCGCCGACACCGGCTCGTCGGCGATCAGCACCTCGGGGCCGACTGCCAGCGCCCGGGCGAGCCCGATGCGCTGACGCTGGCCGCCGGAGAATTCGTGCGGATAGCGGTCGACACCGGCGGGGTCGAGGCCGACCAGGGCGAAGAGTTCGGCGGCGCGGGCCAGCGCCGCCTTGCGCGGCGTGCCGTGGACGATCAGCCCCTGGGCGACCAGCTCGCCCGCCTTGTGGCGCGGATTGAGCGAGGCGTGCGGGTCCTGGAACACCATCTGGATGTGGCGGGTCTGGGCGCGCAGCGCACGCCGCGACAGGGCCGCGATGTCGACGTCGCCGAGCCGGATCGCACCGCGGTCGGGATCGAGCAGGCGGACGATCAGCCGGGCGAGCGTCGATTTGCCCGAGCCGCTCTCGCCGACGATGCCCAGCGTCGCGCCGCGCGGCAGGCTCAGCGACACGTCGCGGACCGCGTGCACCACCCGTTTCGACGCCCCGAACAGGCCGCGCCGGCCGTAGGTCTTGGAGACGTGGTCGATGGTCAGTGCCGCCTCGTGCGACGCGGCGAGGCGCGGCCGCGGCGGCGGCTCGAGCGACGGCACCGCGGCGATCAACGCCTTGGTATAGGGATGCTGCGGCCGGTCGAGCACGTCGTCGGCCGCACCCTGCTCGACCACCCGGCCGTTCTGCATCACCGTGACGCGGGTGGCGATCTCGGCGACCACGCCGAAGTCGTGGGTGATGAACAACACCGCCGTGCCCCGGCGCTCCTGCAACTCGCGGATCAGCGCCAGGATCTGGGCCTGGGTGGTGACGTCGAGGGCGGTGGTCGGCTCGTCGGCGATCAGGATCGCCGGTTCGAGCGCCAGCGCCATGGCGATCATCGCCCGCTGGCGCTGGCCCCCCGACAGTTCGTGCGGATAGGCGCGAGCGGCCGCCGCCGGATCGGGGATGTGGACGTCGGCGAGCAGGGCCGGCACCCGCTTGGCGATCTCCGGCCCCGACAGGTCGGTGTGGGCGCGGAACATCTCACCGATCTGATCGCCGATGGTGCGCAGCGGATTGAGCGCGGTCATCGGCTCCTGGAAGATCATACCGATCTCGCGGCCGCGCACCTTGCGCATCTCCGCTTCGTCGAGGCGCAGCAGGTCGCAACCGCGGAAGTCGATCCGCCCTTCGGTCGCTTCGACGCCCTCGGCGAGCAGCCCCATCACCGCCATCGCGGTCATCGACTTGCCCGAGCCGCTCTCGCCGACCACGCAGTGGATCTCGCCGGGGACGAGGTCGAGCGCCACTCGTTCGAGCGCGAAGGGGCGATCGGCGCCGCGCGGCAGCGCCACCGTGAGATCGCCGATCGACAGCAGCGGCGGGGTCATGGGCGGCCTTTCAGGCGAGGATTGAGCGCGTCGTTGAGGCCCTGGCCGACCAGCGACACCGCCAGCACGGTGATCAGGATCGCCACGCCGGGGATCGCCGAGACGTACCATTGGGTCCGGAGCACCGCCCGGCCGGTGCCGATCAGGTTGCCCCACGACGGCACGTTGGGGTCCGAGAGATTGAGGAAGGCGAGCGCGCTCTCCAGCAGGATCGCCACCGCCATCACCACGCTGGCGTAGACGATCACCGGCGGCAGGGCATTGGGCAGGATCTCGCGGAAGATGATCGGCAGATCGCGCATGCCCAAGACCCGCGCCGCCTGGACGAATTCGCGGCTGCGGAGCGTCAGGAACTCCGCCCGGGTCAGCCGCGCCGAGGCCGGCCACGAGACGACGCCGATCGCCAGGATCACCGTGGCGATGTCGGAGCCGAACACCGCGATGAACACCAGCAGCAACAGGAAGTTCGGCAAGGTCTGGAAGGCTTCGGTGAGCCGCATCAGGATCTCGTCGACCAGACCGCCGTGGTAGCCGGCGAGCGCGCCAACGGCGATACCGATGGTCATGGCGATCGCCGTCGCCGCGCCGCCGATCGCCAGAGTGACCCGCGCGCCGTGGAAGATCACCGCGGCGATGTCGCGGCCCTGGACGTCGGTGCCGAGCGGAAAGCGCGGATTCGTGAACGGCCATTGCAGCGGCCGCCCGGCGAGATCGAGCGGATCGCCGGGATAGGCGAGGTCGGCGCTCGCCGCCATCGCCACCACGACGAGGAACAGGGCGAAGCCGATCACCGCCGCCGGGCTCGACAGGAACAGGCGCAGGACCTTCATCGCGCGCCTCACGAGACGATGCGCGGGTCGAGCCGCGCATAGAGAAGATCGACGAGGAAGTTGACGACGATCACCAGCAGCGCCGACACGAAGACGATGCCGAGCAGGGTGTTGAGGTCGCGCTGGACCACCGATTCGTAGGCGAGCCGCCCGAGCCCCGGCAGCGCGAACACGCTCTCGACCACCACCGAGCCGCCGAGCATGGTGCCGGCCTGGAGGCCGATCAGCGTCACCATCGGCAGCAGCGCGTTCCTGAGCACGTGGCGGGTCAGCACCGCCATGCCCGAGAGCCCCTTGGCGCGCGCGGTGCGGACGAAGTCGAGGGTCATCACCTCCAGCATCGAAGCGCGCATGATGCGCAAATAGGTGGCGAGGAAGATCAGGGCCAAGGTCAGGGTCGGCAAGGCGAGGTGCCAGGCGACGTCGAGGACCCGCGCCAACCCGGTCTTGCCGCCGGCGATCTCCTCGTAGCCGCCGGCCGGTACCCAGCCGAGATCGACCGCGAACAGCACGATGCCCATCAGCCCGAACCAGAAGGACGGGGTCGCGTAGAAGATCAGGCCGAGGGTCGACAGCACGGTGTCGGGCCAGCGCCCGACCTTGCGCGCGGCGAAGACCCCGAGCACCAGCCCGCCGGCGAAGGCGAAGGCCAGCGACGCCCCCATCAGCAGCAAGGTCGGCGGCAGGCGCTCGACGATCACCTCGGCGACCGGCTTGCCGTAGATCGCCGAATAACCGAGATCGAGCTGCACCAGCCGCCACAGATAGTGCCCGAGCCGCACCGGCACCGACAGATCGAGCCCATAGAAGCGGCGCAGCTCGTCGGCCGCCGCCGGATCGCCACCGCCCATCTGGGCCATCAGTGCGTCGACGGTGTCGCCGGGCGCGAACTGCAGCAGCACGAACAGCCCGACCAGCAGCACCAGGAGCGTCGGCAGGCTGGCGGCGAGACGGCGGAGAGCGAGGAGAACGATGCGCATGGCGGTCGGATCCCGAAGGCGGCGATCGGCAACCATCGGCTGCCATCGAACGGGTCGAGGGGCACCCCCGATGTCGGCGATGCCCCTCTGTCTGTCGGCCCGAGAGGGTCGGTCTTCGACCGATCAGGCGTCGATCCACGTGTCGTGGGCGTCGCTCGAATCCCAGCGCGGCTGGTTGTGGTGGTTCTTCACCGTCTTCCAGGTGGCGCCGATGAACTGGCGTTCGGTGACCAGCCAGATCGGCAGCTCCTCGTTGACCTTCGCGACGAACTCGGCATAGAGCGCCTTGCGCTTGACCGGATCGAGCTCGGAGGCCGCGTCGTCGATCAGCTTGTCGACCACGTCGGACTGCCAGCCCCACTGGTTGGTCCAGGGCGAGCCCTTGGGCGAACCGGAGCGATACCAGACGGTGGTCGAGACCGCCGGATCGCCGCGGTACTGGTGCCAGCCGGTGGCGAGGTCGAAGTTCCAGTCCTTGTAGACCGTCGACAGCGCGCCGGCGATGTCGAGCAGCTGGATCTCGACCTTGATCCCGACCTTGGCCAGCGACTGCTGGATATAGGTGGCGAGCAGCGGCACGTCTTCGCCGTTCTGGATCGGCACCAGCTTCAGGGTGAAGCGCACGCCGCCGGCGCCGCGCTTATAGCCGGCCTCGTCGAGCAGGGCTTCCGACTTCTTGACGTCGAAAGGATAGGGCGGCGGGTTGCCGGGGAAGAAGGCGGCGGACGACGACGGGATCGGTCCGGTCGCCGGCTTGCCGCGGCCATAGAGGAAGTTCTCGATGAAGAACGGCACGTTGATCGCGTGGGCGATGGCCCGCCGCACCCGCACGTCGGCGAGTTCCTTGCGGCGGACGTTGAACTCCAGGGTGTTGTTGAAGGCATTGGCCTCGATGCCGCGGCTGGAGATCTCGAAGCGCGGATCCTTGGCCAGCCGGTCGTAGTCGGCCAGCGCCAGCGAAGAATAGGTCGAGATCTGGATCTGCCCGGTCTCGAGCGCCGCGGAGGCCGCCGACTTGTCGGTGATCACCCGCCAGACGATCTTGTCGAGGTAGGGGAAGCCCTTGCGCCAGTAGGCCGGATTGCGCTCGGCGACGATGAACTGACCGCGCTCGTACTGGACGAACTTGAACGGGCCGGTGCCGATCGGCGCGGTGTTGGCCGGATTCTCGAGGACGTTGGTGCCCTCGTAGAGATGCTTCGGCGCGATGTAGCCGAGATCGGCGAGGGCCCGCAGCAACAGCGCCGTCGGGATCGGCCGCGCATAGCGGAACACCGCGGTCAGCGGATCGGGCGTGTCGACCGCTTCGAGATACTGCTGCAGCTGGGTGCCGTAGTTGAGATACTTCTTCCACAGCTCGAGCGCGGTATAGGCGACGTCGGCCGAGGTGAAGGGCTTGCCGTCGTGCCAGGTGACGCCGTCGCGCAGCCGGAAGGTCACGGTCTTGCCGTCGGCCGCCGCCTCCCAGGAGGTCGCCAGGACGCCGACCGGCTTGCCCTCGGCGTCGAGATCGACCAGCGACTCGAAGATCTTGGAGGAGACGATGTAGACGCCGGTCGAGGCGCGCAGGGCCGGATTGAGGATGCGCTGTTCCGAGCCGAGGTGATAGGTCAGCGTCCCCCCGGTCTTGGGGGTTTCGGCGGCGCGACCGGCGGTCGGCAGAACCGCCGCCAGTGTGGTGGCGACCGAGGCCAGAAGGGCTTCGCGACGGGTGAGGGCCATGGAGAGGTCTCCGCATCGGAGGACGGGGCCGGCCGGAGAGCGGGCACGACGTCCGGGAACCAGGGGAATGGAAGAACAGGCTTCCAATCGGGACCGGTATTCTAGCGATTTCATGGAATAAATTTGCGCATCCTGGTTCCAAAGATGCCCGGGCCGCGGGGAATGGAATCCCGCCGCGGGCGGTTCCCCGGCAATCCTCGCCTCGAGCGGTCGGGTCGGCGGCGCGGCGTCGCGGGGGCACGGGCGCGCCCGGCGGCCCGCCGGCGTGACCTCACCGATCGGCGCCATCGGCGGATCCGAGCGGCGCGATGGGTGCGCTCCGGGTCCGGCGCGAGGGCGATCGTCGCGCGGGTCCGCGACCGGCGCCCGCCGTCATCACGGACGAACCGATGATATCGCCGACCACGCCGATGCTGGAAACAGATGCTCCTCCAATCCCGCGGAGGAAACGACGCATGGCCTCAAAACGGCGATTGGCAGAATTTCGTCCCGGGATTACCGCTGCGTCATCACATCGAGGCCGGCGCCACACCCGAGCGCCGCACTCCACCGAAGGACGACGCCGATGACCCCCGCCATGCAGATGCCGATGATGCCCATGATGCCGATGATGGGCATGCCGAACGCCATGAACCCGATGCCGATGCCGATGATGCCCGGCATGATGCCCAACATGATGATGCCCGGCATGATGATGCCGATGATGGGCGGCATGATGCCGATGCCGGTGATGATGGCCAAGATGACCTGCGAGACGACCGCCGACGGCATGACCATGACGATGGGCCCGATGGACGGCATGTCGATGGAGATGTTCATGGCCTGCGCCGAGCGCATGAAGGCGATGTGCGCCGCCGGGATGCCGATGATGATGAGCTGCGGCTCGATGCCGATGATGATGGCGACCCTGACCGCCTGATCCCGGTCTGCCTCACACTCGATACGGCAGAGGCGCCCCACCGGGCGCCTTTCGTCGTTCGGGGCGGCGATCGTTCAGCCGCCGATCGTCTCGACGTAGGTCATCACCAGATAGAGCACCGTCTCGCCGGCGGTCGGATTGCGATAGACGTGGTCGACGTCGGCATCGAAGACGATCGCGTCGCCCGCCTTCAGGCGGCGGATCGGCTCCTTGCCGACCGCCACGTCGAGCGCGCCGGCGACCACCACCAGATGTTCGACGGTGCCGGGCGCATGGGCGTCGGCCTCTTCCGCATGCAACGCGCCGACGCGGATCTCGTAGAACTCCACCCGCCGTTCGTCGTCGTGGGAGAACAGCGCGCGCGAGGTGAAGCGCCCCTGGCTCGACGACAGCACCTTGGCCGCGTCGGCGCGCATCACCCTGGTGCCGCGTCCCGATTCGGACGCCACCAGCGCCGCGAAGGGCACCTCGAGGGCGGTCGCCACCTTCCACAACAGGCCGATGGTCGGCACGCTCTTGGCGGTCTCGATCTGCCCGAGCATCGCCCGGCTGACCCCCGACAGGCGCGCCAGGCGCTCGAGGGAATGGCCGCGCCGGGTGCGCAGACGCCGCAGGTTGCGCCCGACCGCCGCGGCCAGTTCGATGGTCGGATCCGGAGCGGCCCGCGACGGGGTCAACGCCAGAACGGCATCATCGGCAGCGTCGTCAACATCGGCACCCAGACCATCACCATCGGTGCCGTCGGCGGCATCGGCACCGGCGGCGCGACCGGCTGTTCGCCGCCCTGGCGGCGGCGTCGATAGTCCGCCAAGTCGATCACCCGCGCGGTGTGGCTCGCCATTCCGATCTCCTCGTCGTTCCGGTTCGAGTTCGTTCATGAGCCTGTGTCCGAGCCGCGCAGCCCGGCGCGAGCGAGCCGAGGCTTGCGCGCCGGCCACCGTGCCGCGGCGACCCGCACCCCGCGCACCACGGCGAAGGGCGCCAGGAGCAGCAGCAGAATCAACGCGGAAAAGAGGTCGACGAGGGCCGCATGCGCCGATCGGCCGCCGCGCGCGCCTTCGCCCGTTCGATCACCGGCCTCGCTCTCTCGTCGTCCGTCGGTCGCACCCATCGCCCCGCTCCTTTGCCGTCGCTCCGCGAAACGAGGACCCGGGAGCACCGCTCCCGGGTCAGGTTGCCGCAATCACTCGATCGAAAGTCTCGTCGGTCCGTCGAATGCCCTCATTGAAGCAGTCCGGACCGGCAAGGTCGAAGAATGTTCTATTGTTTTGATGGGGTTTCGGAAAACGTCTTGTCGCGCCGCGTTCTCCGGCACATCGATCATCCCTGGCGCGGCCCCACGGAAGCGTCGCGCGGCGCGCCGATCGGGCTCACGGTGGCGCCGGGCTCGGGGGGCACCCTTGCGCCGCGGCGGCTGGGGCGCCCGACCGTTCGCAGAGCCGGGGCCACCACCCGATCGCCGGCCCACGGTCGTGTCCCATCGGATGGTGGTGGGCGCCGGGCGGGGACGCGTGAACTCACGAACTTCGCATGTCGTTCTCTGGTGGTGGTCCACCTGCGCAGCCAATCCTGTCTTCTTTCATCGATGGAACGCGAGACGGCTGATTTGACGGAGTTCCTCCTTTCGCTTGCGGGGATCGTCGCCTTCGGCGTCGACTTCCACAGCGTCTCGGCCCTGCAGCCCGGCGGGATCGGTGAACTGTTCGGCGTCACCGCCCTGCCTCGTCGGCGACGGCCCCACGGTGAACCCGGCGGCAGCATTCGACGGCGGCATGTCGGCGGTGGTGCTCGCGATCGTCGACGCGCGGGCGTGGGCGGCGAAGGTGCTACGGCATCGGGTCGGCGGACGTCTTTCGCCAGGCATGGAACGTCGCCTCGCCGATGCCGGCCTTGCGGCAGACCTCGCCGATCGCCGCGCCTTCTTCCGCCTGCCGCGGAACGAAGGCCACCTGCGCCTCCGTGAACCATGACTTCTTCATCCTCGTGCTCCGTCTTTCGGCCCGATCCCAAACCGGAAATTTCCAGCTCCGGATGGCGGGAAAGACCGGCAGCAGGTCACATCCGCGGCACCGGCGCCGGGCCGATGCGTTGCGACCCTCTTGCGGATCCGGACGGTGCGACGCGGACGGAGTCTCGCGGCATCAGCCGGATCGGCCGAGCCGATCCTCGATACGGGCTGCGGCGTCGCGCACGGCGGTGACGAGGTCGGGTTCGCTCTGCGACACCTTGAACTCCGGCACGACGATCGAGATCGTGCCGATACAGGCGCCGGCGTCGTCCCGGACGGGCGCGGCGATACAGGCGACCGAATAGTCGGACTCGCCCGACTGGATCGACAGACCGTCCGCCAGGCACCGTTCGGCCGATGCCGCCAACACCGCGGGGTCGGTCTCGGCGCAGCCGGTCGGCGAGGCGGAGGCCGAACGGCGGAAGATCGCCAGCCGCTCGTCGGCCGGGAGGTGACCGACCAACAGACGTCCCGAAGCGGTCCAGTTGAGCGGTACACGGGTGCCGACCCGTGACGTCACCTGAAAATGGCCGATCCCTTCGGCCATCGCCAAGACCACCATGTGGTCGCCGTCGCGGCCGCAGATCTGCACCGTCTCGCCGACCCGGCGCGACAGCTCGTTCATCTCGTGGCCGGCGACGGTGAGGAAATCGAGATTGCGGGCGTAGCTCAGACCGTAGCGGTAGAGCCGCGGCCCGAGCCACACCGCACCCGAGGCGGTGCGGTCGAGCAGGCGCTTCTCCACCATGTCGTCGACGATGACATAGACGGTGGAGAGCGGCGCGGCACAGGCTTTGGCGAGTTCATAGGAGGTCGCCGGGGTGCCGGTCTGCTGCAGGTGGTCGAGGATCTGCAGCATCCGGTCGATGCCGCTGACCCGCGAGGCGCGCCGCTTCGGCGGGCCGTCGTCGCCGTCGATCTCCGCTTCGGTCACCGTCATCGGTTCAATCCGGCCATGCGAGGATGCCGTCTTCCTGTCGCTGGACCCGGGTCGCAAAACAGGAGATCAGCGGTTCGTTGCGCCTCTGCGCCGCGTCGAGTTCCGCGGCGAGACGGTCACCGACCAGAAATTCCTCGCCCTCGTGGAGATTGCAAGGGTCGAGGTGGAAGAAGCCGTGTTCGACCTCGTGATCGCGGACGATCAACGGCGGGTCGCCGGCGGCCAGCGCGTCGACCAGATCCCAGGCCGAGATCCGCGCCTCGGCCGGGTCGATCCGCAGCTTCAGCCGGTCGAGCGGGTTGCCGGTCGGGTCGGGGTCGATCGTCGCGGTGACCCCCGGGCGGCCGTCGAGGACGCCGAGCCAGTGATCGAGCGCCGCCCGTTCGCGCCGCCGGACCGCTGCGTGATCGCGCCGGCCCCAGGCCTCGAGCGCCGCGACCGCGCCGAGGATGCTCTCCTTGCCGGTCTTCATGCCGCGACCGATGCCGCGGTTCTGCAGATAAGTGGCGCGCACCAGCGCCTTCGATCCGGCGACCAGGCCGGCGGTCGGCCCGCCGAGGAACTTGTGTGCCGAATAGATCGCGATGTCGGCGCCGGCGGCGAGAAAGCCGCGCAGATCGTATTCCGACGCCCCGTCGACGATCACCGGCACGCCCTTGGCGTGGGCGACCTCGATGAAGGTGGCGAGCGGAATCATGCCGTAATGGGCGACATGGTGCGACACGACGTAGAGCGCGGCGGCGGTATTTTCGCCGATCGCCCCGGCCAACTGGTAGGCGTGCGACGAGGTCGACTGGCCGACCAGGACCAGCTCCGCACCGGCGAGGCGGACCGACTGGTCGATCGGCGCCCCGTAGTCGACCATGTGGCCGGTCAGCATCACCACTTCGGTCTTCAGGCCGGTGGTGTCGGGCAGTTGCTCGATCGCCGCCAGATCGCTGCCGGTCATGGTCGCGGCGATCGCCAGGGTGATGCCGGCGGCGCAGGAGGCGGTGACGAAGCCGGCCTCGGCTCCGGTGGCGGCGGCGATCGCCCGGCTCGCCAGGCGATGCAGGTCGCCCATCTCGACGAACTGCGGCAGGATCCCGGTCATGGCGGCGATGGCGTCCGGCCCGACGATCGATGCGCCCAGCGACGTCATGGTACCGGACACGTTGATCACCGGGCGCAGGCCGAGGCGGTTGCGGATGTCTTCGGGCATGGATGCGGTCCTCGATGAAGTCAGTCGTCGACGGCGAAGATCGCCTCGATCTCGACGGTGATCTGGTTCGGCAACGATCCGACCCCGATCGCCGAACGGGCATGGCGGCCGGCGTCGCCGAGCACCGCCACCAACAGGTTCGAGCAGCCGTCGATCACCTCCGGGTGACGGGCGAAGTCCGGCGTGGCGTTGACCATGCCGAGCAGCTTGACCACCCCGCGCACGCGACCGAGATCGCCGAGCGCCGCCTGGGCCACGGCCAGCAGATTGAGCCCGGTCATCTCGGCGTCGGCGCGCGCCGTCTCGACCGACACGTCGGCGCCGACCTTGCCGGTGGACAGCCGGCCGTCGTGGCCGAGCGGCCCCTGACCCGACAGGAACAGAAGCCCGCCGTGGCGGACGTGGGTGACGAAATTGGCCACCGGCGCCGGCGGCGGCGGCAGGGTCAATCCGAGCGCGGCGAGGCGCGCTTCGGGCGTGGCCAGGGTCATGACGGTCATGCGTGGGCTTCCATTTCAAAAGGGGGATGGTCGGCGCCTTCGCCGACGCGGAGACAGGCGACGGAGCGACCGCCGCCGAGATCGCGGGTCGGCGGAATCCGGGTGGCGCAGGCGGCGATGGCGATCGGACAGCGGGTGCGGAAGACGCAACCCGAGGGCGGCGAGATCGGGCTCGGAATGTCGCCGGCGAGCGGCACATGGGTGCGGACGCGGGTGGGATCGGGCTGCGGCGCCGAGGCGAGCAGCGCCTTGGTGTAGGGATGCAGCGGATCGGCACGCAGGGCGCGGCTCGGTCCCTTCTCCATGATCCGCCCGAGATACATCACCACGATCTCGTCGCAGGCGTATTCGACCACCGACAGGTCGTGGCTGATGAACAGCATGGTCAGGTTCAAGCGCCGGCGGAGGTCCTCGAGCAGGTTGAGCACCTGGGCCTGGACCGAGACGTCGAGGGCCGAGACCGGTTCGTCGGCGACGATGAAGTCGGGCTCGACCGCCAGGGCGCGCGCGATGCCGATGCGTTGGCGCTGACCGCCGGAGAACTGGTGCGGATAGCGGGTGGCGTGATCGGCGGCGAGGCCGACCAGTTCGAGCAACTCGGCGATCCGATCGCGCCGCGCCCGGCCCTTGGGCAGCCCGCGCGTATCGAGCGCCTCGTCGATGATCGCGGCGATGGTCAGGCGCGGATCGAGGCTGGAATAGGGATCCTGGAAGATGATCTGCAGACGCCGGCGCCACACCCGCATGTCCCGCGCCGACAGCGCGAAGACGTCGGTACCGTCGAAGATCATCCGCCCGGCGGTCGGCTCGGTCAGGCGCAGCAGCGTGCGCCCGACGGTGGTCTTGCCGGAGCCGGATTCGCCGACCAGCCCGACGATGTGCCCGCGATCGATCGCGAGATTCACGTCCTCGACCGCATGGACGACGCGGCCACCGGGGAGATGGAAGTGCTTGGTCAGACCCTCGATCCGCAGCAGGGGCGCGTCGCTCACGGCAGGTCCCTCCGGATGCAGCGGGTGACGTGATCCGGCGCGATCGCCACCAACCCCGGCCGGCCCTCGCGGCAGGCATCGAGGACATGGGCGCAGCGCGGCGCGAAGGCGCAGCCGGGCGGCAGCGCGGTGATCGGCGGCACCGCTCCCGGGATCGCCGCGAGCGGTCGGCGACGGCCCTCGGCGTCGATGTCGCGGGCGATGTTCGGCGTCGAGGCGAGCAGAGCGCGGGTGTAGGGGTGCGAAGGCCGAGCGAACAGATCGCCGACCGGGGCCTGCTCGACCACGCGGCCCGCGTACATCACCACCACCTCGTGGGCGATTTCCGCGACCACGCCGAGATTGTGGGTGATGAACAGCACGCTCATGCCGAGGTCGGCCTGGAGCCGGCGCAACAGCGCCAGGATCTGCGCCTGGATGGTCACGTCGAGGGCGGTGGTCGGCTCGTCGGCGATCAGCAGGTTGGGCCGGCAGGCGAGCGCCATGGCGATCATCACCCGCTGCCGCATGCCGCCCGACATCTGGTGCGGATAGGCGTCGATCCGCGTCTCCGGCTCGGGGATTTCGACCAATTGCAGGAGCTCGATCACCCGGGCGCGCAAGGCCCGCCGCGAGATCCGTTCGTGCAGGGCGATCATCTCGCCGATCTGGTCGCCGACCCGCATCAACGGGTTGAGACTGGTCATCGGCTCCTGGAAGATCATCGCGATCTCCGGGCCGCGGATGTGGCGGAAGCCGGCGTTGGAGAGCTTGGCGAGGTCGCGCACTACCCCCTTGCGGTCGCGATGGAGGATGCGTCCGCCGGCGACATGCCCGGGCGGGGCGATCAGCCCCATGATCGACAGGCTGGTCACCGACTTGCCCGAGCCGGACTCGCCGACCACCGCCACGGTGCGCCCCCGTGGCAGGGTGAAGGTCACCCCGTCGACCGCCTTGGCGACGCCGCGCCGCGACGGGAAATGGGTCTCGAGATCCGTCACCGCCAGCACGACACCTTCGGCGAGACCGTCGATCTCGCCGCCGGAGGTCGGCATCGTGGCGGGGGCGGCGGCGCTCATACCAGCCATCCGCAGTTGGGGCAGGCGGCGCGGCCCTTGGGGCTTTCGGGCGGAACGTGGCGATGGGCCTCGATCAGCGACGACCCGATGATCGCCCGGCGCGGTTCGAACACCTTGGACAGCGTCGCCGGGAAGCCCTTGCTGTCGCGCACCGTCAGGGAGCCGTCGACGACGTCGAACAACGTGAAGTCGGCGCGGGTGCCGGCGGTGAGGAAACCGTCGGTCGGCTTGCGGATCGCTCCGCGCGGATGGATCGTCCCGGCCTTCACCACCGCGTCGAGCGGCATGCCGAGCGCCAGGAGCTTCGACAACGTGGTCGCGAGGTCCCACACCGCGCCGTCGAGCGACCAGGCGTGGAGATCGGTGGAGATGGTGGTGGGCATCAGCCCGCGGGCGATCGCCGCCTTGGCCACTTCGAACGAGAACGACGCGCCGCCGTGGCCGACGTCGAGGACGACGCCGCGCGCCGCCGCCTGTTCGGCCAGCCGGTAGAGCGACTCGTCCTCGAGGATCGAGCCGCCGACCTTGCCGTTGAAGCAATGGGTGACGATGTCGCCGGGGTCGAGCACCTCGAGGATGTCGTCGTAGAGCGGCGGCGGTTCGCCGACATGGACCATCAGCGGCAGCTTGGCGATGCGGGCGAGCTTCTTGGCGAGGCGCACCGGCTCCATGCCCCAGGTGCCGGTGATGACCGCGCTGGCGCGGCACTTCAGCCCGACGATCCGGTCGCGATTGGCCTCGACCACCGCCATGGTCCGGTCGATGTCGATCGAGCGCATGTCGATCAGCTCGCTGACCCGGTTGCAGGCGACCAGGCCGATCGAGCCGATGTTGAGGAAGGCGTAGATCGCCTCGCGCGCCGGCTCGATGATGAAGGCGCGAAGCCCATGGAAATTGGCCTCGCCGGCCGACCCGGCGTCGACCAGCGTGGTGACGCCGCGCGCCGCACCGCATTGCTCGGGGCGGATCGACACGTCGGTCCCGCCCCACCACACGTGGGTATGGAGATCGGTCCAGCCGGGCGACAGGAACGCACCGGCGGCATCGAAGATGCGGGTGTCGGCGGGGTTGCCGAGATCGGGTCCGGCGTCGAGCACCCGCCCGTCCGCGCCGATCAGCACGTCGAGCCGATCGTTGCCGGGCGCGAGATCGGTGAAGGCGATCGGCCGGGCGTTGCGGATCAGCACCGGGCCGGTGGCCGCGTCGAAGAGATGGTCGAGCATCAGGTCGTCCTCGCCAGTCGGGGGTCGAGAAGGTCGCGCAGGGCATCGCCCAGCACCTGGAGCGACATCACCGAGGCGACGATGGCGATGCCGGGAAACCACATGATCCAGCCGGCCTGATCCATGAACTGGCGGCCCATGGCGATCATCGTGCCCCAGGTCGGCACGTCGGGCGAAACGCCGACGCCGAGAAACGACAGACCGGCTTCGGCCAGGATGGCGTTGGCGAAGATGAAGGTGCCCTGGACCGTGATCGGCGAGGCGAGATTGCGCAGGATGTGGCGGGTCAGGATCACCGCGGTCGGCACGCCGAGCGCCTGCGCCGCCTCGACATAGGCGAGTTCGCGGATCACCAGCGTCGAGGCGCGGACCACGCGGGCGGCCCGCGGCGCATAGACGATGCCGAGCGCCAGCACCACGTTGAACGCCGACGGCCCCAGGGCGGCGACCAGCGCGATCGCCAGCAGGATGTCGGGAAAGGCCATCATCGCATCGATCAGCCGCGACAGCGGCCCATCGAGGCGGCGGAAATAGCCGGCCATCAGCCCCAGCGTCACGCCGATCAGCGCCGACACCAGCACCACCGCGCCGCCCACCGCGAGACTGATCCGCCCGGCCCAGATGGTGCGCGACAGCACGTCGCGACCGAACTCGTCGGTGCCGAACAGATGCAGCGCCGACGGCGCCTGCAGGCGATTGGCGATCGACAGTTTCGACGGCACGTAGGGGGCGAGAAAATCGGCGCCCGCCGCCAGCACGACCACGGCGATCAGCACGATCAGGGCGCCGACCGCCGGCGGCCGCCGCAACAGGCCGCGCCACACGCTGTCTTCGCCGAGGGGGGAGGTCACCGCCGTCATCAGTACCTCACGCGCGGATCGACCACGAGATAGAGCATGTCGATGATGAAGTTGATCAGCACATAGAGCCCAGCGACCACCAGCAGCGTGCCCTGGATCACCGGATAGTCGCGCCGCAGCACCGCCGAGACCACCAGCGAACCGACGCCGGGCAGGCCGAACACCGTCTCGGTGACGATCGCTCCGGAGATCAGCAGCGCCGCGGTCAGGCCGATCACCGTCAGGATCGGGATCAGCGCGTTCTTGAAGGCGTGGAGCAGCACCACCCGGATCTCGCTCATGCCCTTGGCTCGCGCGGTGCGCACATAGTCGTCGCCGAGGACGTCGAGCATGCTGGCGCGGGTGAAGCGGGCGATCAACGCCGAGGAGACGATGCCGAGCGCGCAGGCCGGCAGCACCAAGTGGTTCAACCGCTCGCCGAGGCTCGCGCCCGGGCCGCCGTAGCCCGAGGGTTGGAACCAGCCGAGTTTCACCGCGAAGAGCTGCATCAGCACCAGACCGAGCCAGAAGCTCGGGATCGAGGCGGCGAACATCGCCACCGTCGAGGTGATCTGGTCGAACACCGAGCCGTGCCGGTAGGCCGACAGGATCCCCACCGGCAGGGCGATGCCGCAGGCGATCAGGATCGAGAACAGGGTGAGGAAGAAGGTCGGCTCGGCCCGTTCCCACAGCGCCTGGGTGACGGGTCGCGCCAGGAAGATCGACTGGCCGAGATCGCCGTGCAGCAGGCCCCAGACGTAGCGGCCGTATTGGGCCGGCAGCGACTGATCGAGACCGAGCCGCGCCCGCAGATCCGCGACGTCCTTGGCCGTCGCGTCGGGTCCGAGCATCATCGCCGCCGGATCGCCCGGGGCGATGCGGACGATGACGAAGACGATGGTCACGACGATCGCCATGACCAACGCCATTTCCAACAATCGGCGGACGACGACGCGGGTCACGCGATCACTTCTCCAACCAGGCGTTCCAGAAGTAGGGCCACGGCGCCGCCGCGACACCCTCGAGCTTCGGCGACTTGGCCGCGAGCGCGTTGAAGTTGCCGACCTTGAAGGCCGGCGCTTCGGCGTAGATCACCTTCTGCACCTCGGCCCACAGCTTCAACCGCTTGGCCGGATCGGTCTCGGTGTTGAAGGCCCCGATCGCCGCGGTCTTGGCCGGGCTCGTCCACCAGCCCGGCGCCGCGTCGGACATGAAGCCGATCAGCGCCGGCTCGGGCAGGAACGGGCTGTGGGTGATGTAGATGTCCCACAGCGCCGGATCGGCGCGGCGCTGGATCAGCGTCGCCCATTCGACCACGTCGAGCTGCACCGCGAAGCCGGCGGCCTTCAGATACTCCTGGGCGACCAGCGCCATCTTGTAGTGGAACTCGTACTGGCGCGAGGTGAGGATGCGGATCGGCTTCGACGGATCGTAATTGGCCTTCTTGAGCAGCGCGCTCGCCGCCGCCGTATCGCCCTGCGGCTTGTAGGCGTCGGTCCCGGCGTCGGTCGCCCAGACGTAGTCCTTGGGGTACATCGAGCCCTCGACCGCGAAGAACTCCTTCGAGCCGAAGGCGGCGGTCAGCATGTCTTCCGGCGCCAGCGCGGCCTGGATCGCCTTGCGCAATCCGAGGTCGGCGAGCACGCCCTGCTTGGTGTTCATCACGAACATCGGCCAGCCGAACGGCTTCAGCATCATCGGCACGTCCTTGCCGGCCTTGACGCGGGCGAAGGATTCGATCGGCAGGCTGTCGACATAGCCGAACTGGCCGGCGACCGCGCCTTCGACCCGGGTGTTGGCGTCGGGCACCGGCACGAAGCGGATTTCGTCGAGATACTGCTTGCGGGCGCCGCCGTAGCCGTCGGGGTCGCCGGCGCGGCTGGCGTAGCCGGGGAAGCGCACCAGCTGGACATACTGGTCGGGCTTGCGCTCCTTCAGCATGTAGGGACCGGTGCCGACGAACTTGGTCAGCGTGTCTTCGTTGTTGGCGGCCGGAATGACGATCGCCGCCGAATTGTTGAAGGCGAGGAAGGCGGTCAGCGGCGCGTAGGCGCTCTTCAGGGTGATCTTCACCGCGAGATCGCCGGCCGGCTCGATCGACACCACGTTGGCGGCGACCTGCTTGCCGCGCGAACCGATCTTCAGCCAGCGCTGGAGCGAGGCGACCACGTCCTTCGAGGTCATCGCCGTGCCGTCGTGGAAGGTCACGCCCGGGCGCAGTTCGATGGTGTAGACGGTGCCGTCGGCGGAGACTTTCGGCATCGCGGCGGCGAGCAGCGGCGTCACCGCCCAATTCTTGTCGAAGGTGTAGAGCGTCTCGAACATGTGCTGCGAGATGATGCCGACCAGATCGGCGGTCGAGGAGACCGGATCCAGGGTCGGCGGCTCACCGATCGTCGCCACGTCGACGACGCCGCCGCGCATCGGGTCGGCGACCGCCGGACCGCCGATGCAGACCAGGGCCACGGCGGTCGACAGCAAAATTCGCACCGAGTTCTTCATGGTCGACTCCCAGTTTTATACTCCATAATTATGGAATATAGTCTGTTATTATGTGATATGCTGTCACCGGGTTCGAAAACTGTCAACGGTCGACTTTCGCGCGCTCGTCTTCGGACGGCAGCGCGTCAATCCGAGGGAGGATCGGGGGGGGGGCGATCGGCTCGCCGAACCATCCGTGCGGACGAAGGAGCGGGATCGCCGGTCGGCTCCGTCGATCGGGAAAGCCCGATCCCGCCGAAGCACCCGCTGCGGGCGTTCCGCGCAATCGACCGCGGCGAGTCGTCGCCCTCGTCGATCAACGCCCGATCGACGCACTGTCGATCGGCTTCGAGGCGCGCCCCCACCGAGACCGAAGCCGGGATCTTGAAAAATGGATTTTGGTGAAACCGCGGGGTCACGATCGGCGCCGATCACGACCCCGCACAGGCTCGAATATTCGACAACTCGATGGGATGGCGCATCGATCGGGGAGGCCGGCCGGGGGCGCCCGGTTCCACCGCGGTGAAACCGACGCCACCCTCGACGCCCCCCGCGCGGATCGCGCGACGGGGACGGGTCGGTCAAACGGGCCCGCCGTTCACAGCATGCCTTCGAGCACCTTCAGGATGTCGTCGGGGGTGAGGGGGCGCGGATTGGCGGCGGTCGATCCGCCGACGCCGGTCCGCACGATCTCCGGCAATTCCGCCCGAACGACGCCGATCTGCGACAGGCGGGTCGGCGCGCCGAGGCGCTCCATCTTGGCGGTGAGGGCATCGGCGAAATGCTCGGGACCGCTCACGCCCAGCACCGCGGCGAGATCGTCGAACCACGGTCCGAGCGCCGGGGCGTTGAAGCGCAGGAAGGCCGGCGCGTAGATGACGCAGGCGAGGCCGTGGCGCAGGCTGTGGCCGAGCGTCAGCGGATAGGACAGCGGATGCAGCGCGGTGTTGCCGATGATGCCCATCTGCGCCCCGCCGATGACGCTGCCGAGCGCGACCTGTTCGATCGCGGCGCGATCCCCGTCGAGGCAGGCCGCCTCGAGGTGGCGCCACAGCAGCACGATCGAGCGGAACGACATGGCGCGGGTCATCTCGGTGGCGCGGGTCGACCAGAAGCCCTCGAGCGACTGGGTGAAGGCGTCGAGGCCGGTCGAGACCGCGATCTCCCGGGGCATGCCGACCGTCAGTTCGGGGTCGACCAGCGCGTGGTCGGGAAAGCTCTGCGGGAAGGCGATGGCCGGCTTGGTGTTCTTTTCGGGATTGGTGATGACCGCGAAGGGCGTCACCTCCGAACCGGTCCCGGCGGTGGTCGGCACCGCGATCAGCGGCAGGCCGCGGCGCGTCGGCTTCTTGACCTGGTCGAGATAGTCGCGGATCGATCCGTCGTTGGTCTGCAACAGGGCGACGCCCTTGGCGGCATCGAGGACGCTGCCGCCGCCGATGGCGACGATCACGCCCGCGCCGCTGGCCCGGCACAGCGCGGCGGCGCCGTCGACCGTGGCGATCGACGGGTTCTCCTCGACCTCGGCGAAGATCGTCACCGCGAGCGGCGCCAACAGCTCGACGACGCCCGCCTCGCCGCCGACCCGGGCCAGGAAGCTGCGACCGACCATGGCGAACACGCGCGTCGCGCCGGTCTCGCGCGCCAGGCCACCGACCTCGGCGAGACGGTTCCATCCGAAATGGATGCGGGTCGGCAGGTGAAAGTTCCAAGAGGTCGTGGCGGGCATCTGGCGTCCTTCAAAATGTTCGCCGTCGGGGCGCGATGCGCGCCGGACGGCAGCGGGGTGTCGTCCACGCCGCGGTGTCGACCCCGCTCGACACCGCGCCCACGCGGACCCGAAGCGTGTCCGCGGACCGGCGGTGGCACGTCCGACCGGTCGGACATGACGTATATTAATATATCGACGTAATGGCCAGCGCCGATTCGGCTTGCTACCACCACCGGAGCCGGCGTCGGCGCCCCTCGGGGCGATGCGGCAGGCTTGACAGATCGCCGTCATATATTAGAGACAATTGCAGCGAGGCCGCGTGACGCGTGCCGCGCGAGTGCGACGGGAACGCCATGAAGTTGGACCAGCCCAAGGCACCCGAGGCCGGCCGCTCGGCGCAGGCAACCCGCGTCGCCGCCGGACGGACCGCCGTCCGCGACGGCTCGGAGTTGCGCGGAGCGAGCACCTCGGCGTTGATCTATCAGGCTCTGCGCACCGACATCGTGTCGCTGCGGCGGATGCCCGGCGATCCGATCGTCGAAAAGGACATCGGCGCGCAGTTCGGCGTCAGTCGCACCCCGGTGCGCGAGGCGATCCTCCGGCTCGCCGCCGAGAAACTGATCGAGATCGTCCCGCAGTTCGGGACCTTCGTGGCGCGCATTCCGCTCGACGTGCTGCCGGAGGCCCTGGTCATCCGCAAGGCGTTGGAAAACGTCACGGTTCGCGCCGCCGCCGAACGGGCCACCCGCGCCCAGATCACCGCCTTGCGCGCCAATCTCCACCAGCAGCGCGACGCCATCGCCGTCGGCGACCTGGATACCTTTCGCGGAGTCGACGATGCGTTCCACGCCGCGATCGCCGAGGCCGCCGGTTTTCCCGGCATCTGGCCGGTGGTGCAGAGCGTGAAGATCCAGGTCGATCGCTACTGCCACCTGACCTTGCCCAAGCCGGGACGGATGGCACGGCTGGTGCGCGAACACACGGCGATCTGCAAGGCGATCGCCGATCACGATCCGGATCGCGCGGCCGAGAAACTCGTCGAGCACGTCGACGGGATCATGACCGACGTCGACGTGCCCCAGAACATCGGCGAGCTCGTCCTGCCGCGCTGATCGGCACCCTGCCTCCTCCCCTCTCCATTCCGTTTCGTGCCGTCGCTGTGCGCCTTCGCGGATCGCGTCCGCGCGACGATTCGTCGTCGCCTGCACGGGCTGCCGGGACGCACAGGAGCCCCCCCCCGGCGCCTAAGCAACGATGCGGATCGGCTTCCAGCTTGTATGCCTCATATATTTGTATATGCTGCCCATCAGTTCCCGAACGGCGCGGTCCCAAGCCCGTCCGGTGCCGTCGGCAGAGGTCGGCTGCTTCGAACGCTCGCTGACGTGGTCACGCGGCCGCAGGATCTTCTCGCCGGGCGACGGCGGGCCCTCCGGGTCGTTCGACCTTCCCATTCCACCGCAAGGAGACAGCCATGGATTACGCGGCAAACAAGAAGTCGAAGTACTGCTATACGATCGCCGACATCCCGCTCGTGCCGTTGACCGCGCAGTCGTCGACCCGCTTCGTCGCGGCCGGCCCGGCTCTGCTCAGCTTCATCACCAATCCCCCGGGCTGCGTGTTCCCGATCCATTCGCACGAGGCGGTCCAGATCCTGGTCATCCTCGAGGGAACCGAAGAGCACATCTGCGGCGACGAGACCTTCCTGATGGAAGCCGGCGACGTCTGCGTCCATCCTTCGAACGTGCCGCACGGCGGCAAGACCAGCACCGGGTTCCGCGGTATCGACATCTTCGTCCCGCCGCGCGAGGACTACCTCAAGCTCATGGCCGACCACGGCCTGCCGATCACCGGCCCGAAGCCCTGACCGACGCCTTGGTACGGGACGATCGGGCGCGGAGCCGCAAGGCCGCGGATCGGTCGTCCCGTCGCCGACGAGACTACGCAGCAGGGTCGGGAGGAAGGGTTCGATGACGTCGACAACGGCCGACACGAGCCGACAGAACTACGATGCCAGAGCCAACTGGCTGATCGGCAAGATGAGCGACGGGGCGGATGCCGTGGTGGCATTCGCCATGATTCTCGAGTTGGCGCTGGTGCTGGCCAACATCTTCGCGCGCCACTACCTCGAACATTCCTACCTGTGGGCGGACGAAGTGGCGCGCATCGCGCTCACCGTGCTGGCCTTCGTCGGCGGCGCCGTCGCCTATCGCCGACGCGACCACGCCAGCGTGCACATCGTCCTCGATCTGCTGCCGGCACGCGCCGAACGAATCCTCGTGGTGCTGGCCGACGTGGTGGTGCTCGGCATCGCCGTGCTGGTCGGATGCGCCTCGATCGAGTTCATCGGCTCGAGTTGGTACGAGACCACCCCGATCCTCGAACTGCCGGCGGCCCTGATCGCCCTGCCGCTGCCGATCAGCATGATCCTGCTGGCGGTCTATGCCCTCGTCAATCTGCGGGCCCATGGCGCGATCTCGTTGGTCGTCGGTGGGGTTTGCGCGGCGGTCCTGCTCGTCGCCGTGCTCGCCGGGGACCTGTGGCTGCCCCTGACGGGCGAAGCCCCGCTGATCGTCGCGCTGGCTCTGTTCTTCGTCGCGATCCTCGCCGGCATCCCGGTCGGCTTCGTGTTGCTGCTCGCGACCTCGGCCTATCTGTGGTTCATCGATGCGCCGTCGATGGTGGTGGTGCCGCACAACATGGTCAACGGCACCGGCAACTTCATCCTGCTGGCGGTGCCGTTCTTCATCTTCGCCGGCCTGATCATGGAGCGCGGCGGCATCAGCGAACGCCTCGTCCATTTCATCCACACGCTGGTCGGCCACACCCGCGGCGGTCTGCTGCAGGTCACCGTCGCCAGCATGTACGTCGTCTCCGGCCTGTCCGGCTCGAAGCCGGCAGACGTCGCGGCGGTCGGCACGGTGATGCGCGACAAGATCACCGAACGCCACGGTGCCGCCGAAGGCGCCGCGGTGCTCGCCGCGACGGCGATCATGGGCGAGACCATCCCGCCCTCGATCGCCATGCTGATCGTCGGTTCGATCACCAATGTCTCGGTCGCCGCGATGTTCATCGGCGGCATGCTGCCGGCCGCGGTGATGGCGATCTGCCTGATGGCGATGATCTGGTACCGCGCACGTCGCGACGGCACGCCGACCACGCCGCGTCCGCCGGCGCGGGTGATCGCCAGGGCCTGTCTCCACTCGATTCTGCCGCTGACGATGCCCGGAATGCTGCTCGGCGGCATCCTGTTCGGCGTCGCGACGCCGACCGAAGTCGCCGCCGCCGCCGTTCTCTACGGTCTGGTGCTGAGCGTGTTCGTCTATCGCCGCATGAGCTGGGCGACGTTCAAGCGCACGATCATCGATGCCTCGGCCCTGACCGGCGTCCTGCTGTTCATCTTCGCCGCGGCGTCGGCGTTCTCGTGGACCCTGACCGTCGCCTCGCTGCCTCAGCGGCTGGTCGCGCTGCTGCACGCCACCGGCGGCGGCAACCAGGTGTTCATGATCGGCTCGATCCTGCTCCTGGTCGTGGTCGGCGTGCTGCTGGAGGGCTTGCCGTCGCTCAACGTGCTGGCCCCTCTGCTGATCCCGATCGCCGGCAGCCTCGGCATCAACGAGGTCCACTACGCCCTGGTGTTGATCATCACCATGGGGATCGGTGGCTTCATGCCGCTGGTGGGGGTCGGCTTCTATGTCTGCTGCGCGATCATGCGATGCGACATCGAATCCGCGTCGCGCGCCATGCTGCCCTACCTCACCGTGATCGTCGCGGGGTTGTTGATCGTCGCCTTCGTACCGTGGTTCTCGCTCGTACTGCCCAGACTGTTCGGCTTCATGTGACGCCGATCACAAGAAAAACTCAGGAGGAAACCCATGGATCTGAAATTGGACCGTCGCACCTTCTTCAAGACGGGTGTGGGCGCGGGTCTCGTTCTCGCGGCGCCCCACATCGCGCGCGCCGCCGGCCCGTTGACGCTGCGCTGGGGGCACTACGCCCAGGAAGACCACCCGGCCCACGTCGCCGCCAAGCAGTTCGCCGCCAACGTCGAACAGCGCACCGGCGGCGCCGTGAAGATCAACATCTTCCCGAACAACGTCCTCGGCGGCCCGCAGGAGCAGGCCCAGCAGGTCAAGCTCGGGACCATCGACATGGGCCTGCCGACGCAGGGCCAACTCGACAAGTTCGAGCGCGCCTTCGCGACGGTGATGCTGCCCTTCGTGTTCGACGGACCGGACCACGTCTTCCGCGTCCTCGACGGTCCCGCCCAGGAGTGGATGGCGCCGCTGGCCGAACGCCAGGGCTTCGTGGTCCTGCGCAGCTGGGACTACGGCTTCCGCAACGTGACCAACAGCATCCGGCCGATCAACACCCCGGACGACATGAAGGGCCTCAGCGTCCGCACGCCGCCGGAACTGCAGATCCAGGCGTCGATGGAAGCGCTCGGCGCGGTCGTCCACGCCATCGCCTTCCCCGAGCTCTATCTCGCG
Organism: Siculibacillus lacustris; assembly: GCF_004328075.1. Lineage (GTDB taxonomy): Bacteria > Pseudomonadota > Alphaproteobacteria > Rhizobiales > Ancalomicrobiaceae > Siculibacillus > Siculibacillus lacustris. Next base: position 190,920 of record NZ_SJFN01000001.1, read on the forward strand.
CTGTCGCAGAAGGTCGTCGACGGTCAGGAGAACCCGGTCGCCGTCACCTACTTCAACAAGTTCTACGAAGTGCAGAAGCACCTGGCGATCACCCGCCACGTCTACAACAGCATGGTCCACGTCATCAGCGCCGCCAGCTGGAAGCGCCTGACCCCCGACCAGCAGGCGATCTTCCGCGAGGAGAGTGCGTCATCGGCCAACCTGATGCGCAAGCAGATCGCCGCGGACGAGACCGGCCAGATCGAGAAGATCGCCGCGGCCGGCATCCAGGTGACCAAGCCGGACCTCGCGCCGTTCCGCGCCAAGATGGGTCCCGCCTATACGCGCATCGCCGCCTATTGCGGCGAGGCCAACGTCAAGAAGTTCCAGGAGATCGCCGATTCCTGCCGGACGTCGTGACATTCGGAATCGTACCGTTTCCGCGAGCCCCATCGGCCCGCGGACTGCGGTATCCTCACCGGCGGGCGCGTCGTCCTCGACGCGCCCGCCGTCCTTCGGCTCCGGCCGCAGAGCCGATCGGCGGGACGAGCGTCGCATCGATGCACCCGGACGCGGCGGGGTGACGTGAGAGCCTCTCGGGAGGCCCGATCGGTCCGCCTCCGCATCCGCCGTCGGCGCTCTGAAGAGGGCGACGACGCCCACTCTTCGATCGAAAGCGCCTAAGATCGGCCTTCGGACACGCGCCATCAACGTCGTACACAGCGAGAGAGGATCGACATGGACATTCGCTATTCGTGCAACCAGAGGGACTTCCGCCGCTACACGACGGAAGAGACCCGCGCGGAGTTCCTGGTCGACGGCCTCTACGTCGCCGACACGGTGCGGGCGGTCTACAGTCACGTCGACCGGATGGTGATCTTCGGCTGCATGCCGGTCGCCGAGGCGGTGCCGCTCGACAAGGGCATCGACTGCATGAAGAGCTTCGGCACGTCCTTCGTGCTGGAGCGGCGCGAACTCGGCATCTTCAACATCGGCGGCCCCGGCCGGATCGTCGTCGACGACGCGAGCTTCGCGCTCGGCTTCAAGGATTGCCTCTACGTCACCCAGGGCAGCCGCTCGGTCGTCCTGTCGAGCGACGATCCGGCTCACCCGGCGAAGTTCTACATGGTCTCGGCGCCGGCCCACCGCGCCTACGAGACGCGGTTCCTGTCGATCACCGACGCCAAGAAGAAGCCGATCGGCTCCGCCGCGACCGCCAACAAGCGGGTGATCAACCAGTTCATCCATCCCGACGTGCTGCAGACCTGCCAGCTGTCGATGGGGCTCACCGAACTCGAGACCGGCAGCGTCTGGAACACCATGCCGGCCCATACCCACGAGCGCCGGATGGAAATCTATACCTACTTCGGCATCGCCGCCGATCAGGCGGTCTTCCACATGATGGGCGAGGGAAAACAGACGCGCCACATCCTGGTCGGCAACGAAGAGGCGGTGATCTCGCCGTCCTGGTCGATCCACTCCGGCTGCGGCACCGCGGCCTATTCGTTCATCTGGGCGATGGGCGGCGAGAACCAGACCTTCGACGACATGGACCACATCGCCACGCCGGACCTTCGCTGATCCCGGACATCGCCCGGCCGGATCCCGGCCGGGCGCCCCTCACCTTTCCGACGGACATCCTCCCATGACACTCGCCAATCCGTTCTCGCTCGAGGGCAAGGTCGCCCTGGTCACCGGCGCCTCCTATGGCATCGGCTTCGCCATCGCCTCGGCTCTCGCCGAAGCCGGCGCCAAGATCGCCTTCAACGACATCAACGAAGCCGCGCTGGAGAAGGGCCTCGCCAACTATGCGGCGGCCGGCATTCCGGCCCGCGGCTACGTCTGCGACGTCACCGACGAGGCGGGCGTCAATGCGCTGATCGCGAAGATCGAGGCCGAACTCGGCGCGATCGACATCCTGGTCAACAACGCCGGGATCATCAGACGCGTCCCGATGATCGAGATGAGCGCCACCGACTTCCGGCAGGTGATCGACGTCGATCTCACCGCGCCGTTCATCGTCGCCAAGGCGGTCATTCCCGGGATGATCCGCAGGGGTGCGGGCAAGATCATCAACATCTGCTCGATGATGAGCGAGCTCGGTCGCGAGACCGTGTCGGCCTATGCGGCGGCGAAGGGCGGCCTGAAGATGTTGACCCGCAACATCGCCTCCGAGTACGGGTCGTTCAACATCCAGTGCAACGGTCTCGGACCGGGCTACATCGAGACGCCGCAGACGGCGCCTCTGCGCGAACCCGGCCACCCGTTCAACAGCTTCATCCTGGCCAAGACCCCGGCCAACCGCTGGGGGACGACCGAGGATCTGAAGGGGCCGGCGGTGTTCCTGGCCTCCGGCGCCTCCGACTTCGTCAACGGCCACATTCTCTACGTCGACGGCGGCATCCTCGCCTACATCGGCAAGCAGCCCTGAGCGCAGGCCGGCGCCCGAGGCGCCGGCGTCGTCGAGGCTCATGAACCAATGGCGTTCAGGCCCTCCGCCCGGAGCTTGCCGGGTCTGGAGACGTCGGGGACGACGTTTTTCTGTCTGGCCCACTGATCCGGGTCACGGGAGATGAACTCGCTGCCCTGGTCCTGCGGGTCGCCGACATCCCGGCAGATCCGCTCGATCGACTGGACGACGTCTTCGTCCCGGCGGCTGAACCGCGGATCCACCGTAGGCGAAGAGCGAGAAGAGGTGTCGACCACCGCATGATCCCGGGCCGACGGCAAACATCCGCCGTCAGACATTCACGCCGATCAGAGCCCGCCGCAGCGCAGCGGCGAGTGCCGGGGGGCAATAGCCATCATTCGGGATGCCGCGCATGACGGCGTTGACGCGCTCGTTCGAAAGCTGGTTGATACCAAACCCTGTGGCGCGTCGCGTGTAATTTTCCAACAATATGTCAAATTTGAAAGATTTATTGCTCGCCGTGTTGTGAACAAAGGGTTCCGGTATGGGGCTGATGTAGCCGTCACGAACCACTCTCCATCGCGTATTCTGCTCCATCGCCCGAACCACTGCGCTGGTTCGCCCACCCCAATACCCATCGACCTCGGAAATTTCATATCCGAGCTCGAATGTATAGGACCAATACACGAGGAGATATTGTGCAAACCGGACGTCTTCTCCATGCGAACCCGGACCTATTTGCCGGTCGATGTTCCAATAGAGCCAGGGATTTTTATCAGTGGTGAGCAGAATCAGCGCATGCATCTTTCGGCACTCCCACAATATGGGCCGCGGCGCACTCGGACTCGGATCCTACGCGGAAATACGCTGAATGGCGACCGCCGCCCTGCCGAGAGTCGACGGGTCTCGGCGATGAGGCGCGATGGGGGGTGTCAAGGACGTTGCGAACCCCGTCTCTCTTCCCACCGAGGCCCGAGTCCTGGGGTGAATTCGGCGCCGACACGCCTGCTCCCGGCGTCGCGGCGACACCGATCGCAAGGCCGCAGACCGGCTCGCCCCGAACCGACGACCGACCCGCTCCCGGGCGCCGATGCCGACGCGCGCGGACCGGCGACACCGGACGGCAGGCTCCGGAGTGTCTCAGTCGAGATCGGCGTCGATCCGCGCGATCCGGCCGTCGGCATCGATCCGCAACTTCAGAACTCCGGTCTCGTGCCCGAAGTCGCCGGCGAAGGCGACACGGGCCGCGGCCTGCCGGTCGTCGACGAGCTCCACCGCGATCAGCGTGGTGACCGTGTGGTAGCGCACGAAATAGGCCTCGAGATAGTCGCGGATCCGGGCTCGGCCGGCGAAGGCGTCGCCGACCGAAGCGTCCGCGATCACCGCATCGGCGGCGAACAGGGCCAGCGCCGCCTCGACGTCGAAGGCATTGGTCGCCTGGATGAAATCCTGAATGAGCGTGGTCACGGTCGTCTCCTCATGACGTTCGTCCGCCGGGGCGCTCGCCGTCGACGTGGCCGATCACGACTTCGGTCCCGGCAGGAACGACGCCGCCAGGACCCGGCCGCCGCCGCTGCGGGTCAGATCCTGTAGCCGCCGCCGACCTCGATGGTCTGGGCGTTGATCCAGCGGTTCTGCTCCGACAACAGGCCGGCGACGACGCCGCCGACGTCGTCGGGTTCGCCGACCCGGCCGAGCGCGGTCTGGCCGGCGAGCACCGCCTCGAATTCCGCGCTCAGGCCGCCGCCGAGTTCGGTGCGGATCGGGCCCGGGGCGATCGCATTGGCGCGGATGCGCCGGGGACCGAACTCCTCGGCCTGGTACCGTGTCAGCACCTCGAGGCCCGCCTTGAAGCCGGCATAGGGGGCGACCCCCGCCGTCGCCACGCGCGAGGTGGCGCTGACGATATTGACGATGTGCCCGTCGGCCGCGATCAGCGGCAGCAGCGTCTGGGTGAGAAAGAACGGGCCCTTGAGATGGACGCGGTAGAGCCCGTCGAATTCGGCCTCGGTCACCGCCTCGATCGGGCGGTAGAGCCCGTATCCGGCGTTGTTGACCAGGGCATCGAAAGCCGCGCGGCCCCAGGTGGCGGCCAAGGCGGCGGCGACTTCGGCGCGAAACGCCGGGAAGCCGGCGACGTCGGCGACATCGAGCGGGAGGGCGACCGCACGGCCGCCGCCGGCCTCGATGGCGCGCACGACCTCTGCGGCGCGCCCGGGATTGGCGTTGTAGGTCAGGATCACGCCCAGGCCGCTCGCGGCGCAGGCGATCGCCGTGGCCGCGCCGATGCCGCGGCTGCCGCCGGTGATGACGACGATCTTCATGAATCTCTCCTTCGCTCGAACCTCTTCCTCCAAATAGGGGCGAAGAGCGGCAGGCCGCCTGCCCGATCCTGCTCGAAGCTTGCCCATTTCGGCTTTTCGCTTGTCGGCGGTGCCGGGCTTCGGCACAGTTCGCGGGATGAACAGCACGCTCGACGAATTGCGCCGGCTCGCCTCCGGCGCCCGCAACCGACGCACCGAAACCGGCATCCCGCGGGTGGCCATGGTGCAGGGCAAGGTGCCCGAGCACGAGCTGTCGGCCGTCTACGAGCCGATGATCAACCTCATTCTGCGCGGTTCCAAGACCATGACGGTCGGCGATCGGGTGCTCCACTACGATGCGGCGACCTATTTCGTGATGTCGGTCGGCCTACCGGCAGTCGGGCAGGTTCGGCCTTCGGCGACCGGCGAACCCTATCTGGCGGTCGGCCTGACGCTCGAGCCGCGGATCATCGCAGACCTCCTGTCGGATCTGCCCGTTCCTGCCGGCGCGCGTCTTCCCGAGCGCGGATTTTCGGTCGCCCCGGTCACCGCGGACCTGCTCGACGCCTGGCGGCGGATGCTGCGGCTGATGGAACATCCCGATGAGATCCCCGCGCTCGCGCTCGTCTACGAACGCGAGATCCTGTTCCGGGTCCTGCAGGGGCCGCAGGGGGCGATGCTGCGCGCCATCGGCCTGCCCGATTCCGCTTCCGCCCGGATCGATGGGGCGATCCATTGGATCCGGCAGAACGTCACGGCGCCGCTGCGGATCGAGACCCTGGCGGAGCGGGTGGCGATGAGCCCGTCGGCGTTTCACCGCCACTTCAAGGCGGTGACCGCGCTGAGCCCGCTGCAGTACCAGAAACGCGTACGTCTGCTCGCCGCGCGCGCCCGACTGATCGCCGGCGAGGGCGGCGTCACGGCGATCGCCCACGACGTCGGCTACGAAAGCCCGACCCAGTTCAGCCGCGAATATGCCCGCGCCTTCGGCAAGCCGCCGTCCAAGGACGTCGCGGCGATCGTCGCCGGCTTCGACGCCGCCGCGTGAGGCGGTTCGTCGGCCCTGCCGGTGTCGCGGGTCAGAAAGCGTCGAGGACCGCCTCCAGAACGACGCGGAGGCGGCGCAGGCGGCGCAGATCGCGGTGATAACCGACCCAGACGTCGCGCCCCGGTGGCGGCGGGTCGATCTCGAACAGCACGAGTCCGGGCAGCCGATCCGCCAGCAGTCGCGGCAGCACCGCGAGGCCCGCCCCGGCGAGCACCGCGCCGGCCTGGGCCTCCCGGCTGTTGCTGCGAAACGCCACCGCGGCGTGGGGAAAGGTCTCGCGCATCCAGGCCGCGTCGGGGAACGTCGCGAAGCCGTGGTCCATCGTCACCAACTGCGTACCGCGGCCGGAGCCCGGCTCCGGGGACGCCGTGCCGGCGGTGCCGTAGAGCCCGTAGTCGAGATGGGTCAGCTTGCGCCGGATGACGCCGCTCTCGTCGAAGGGGGTGATGCGGAAGGCCAGATCGGCCTCGCGCCGCGCCAGGCTGTAGATCCGCGCGTCGGTCAGCAATTCGATGGTCAGATGCGGATGCGAGGCGGTCAGACCGGCGAGAATCGGCGTCAGGACATGGACGCCGAACCAGTCGGAGCTGGCGACCCGCAGCACACCGGCGAGGTGCCCGCCCTGCCCGGCCAGCTCGCGCTCGAAGGACAGCGCCTCCTCCTCCATCCGTTCGGCGTGGAGGAGCGCCGCCGTGCCTTCGTCGGTGAGAACGAAGCCGTCGCTGGTGCGCTGGAACAGGCTGTGGCCGACGGCGGCCTCGAGGGCGCGCAGCCGGCGGCCCATGGTCGGCTGGCTCTGCCCCGCCGCGCGCGCCGCCGCGCCCAGGGTGCCGTGGCGCGCGATCGCCAGGAAGATCTTCACGTCGCTCCAATCCATGGCGCGATCATTCATTCATGAATGGTTCCACGTCAATCTCGAGAGTTTCAAACAGGAATGTCCGCCCCCATTGTCGGTCCATCCTCGATGAACGGAGATGGAACATGACATTCACGACCATGCGTGCGGCAGTCCTCGAAACGCACGGCGGCCCGTTCCGCGTCACCCCGATCGCCCGTCCCGAGCCCGGCCCCGGGCAGGTGCTGGTGCGGATCGCGGCGAGCGGCGTCAATCCGCTCGACACCAAGATCCGTGCGGGCACCGCCGCCCATGCACAGCATCCGCTGCCGGCGATCCTCGGGATCGATCTCGCCGGCACCGTCGCGGCGGTCGGCTCCGGCGTCGACGGTCTTCGCCTCGGGGACGAGGTCTATGGGATGACCGGCGGGGTCGGCGGCCATCAGGGCTCGCTCGCCGACTATGCCGCGGTCGATGCCCGCCTGCTCGCCCGCAAGCCGTCGAATCTGTCGATGCGCGAAGCCGCCGCCCTTCCGCTCGTCGTCATCACCGCGTGGGAAGGTCTCGTCGACCGCGCCCACGTCGCGCCGGGGCAGAAGGTTCTGATTCAGGGCGGCGGCGGTGGCGTCGGCCATGTCGCGGTGCAGATCGCCCGGGCGTTCGGGGCCGAGGTCTACGCGACCGACGGCGCCGGCAAGAAGGCCCTGATCGAAAGTCTCGGCGCCGTCGCCATCGATTTCCGCGCGCAGTCGGTCGAGGACCATGTGGCGCAACATACCGGCGGCGAGGGCTACGACCTGGTCTACGACACCAACGGCGGCCCGGTGCTCGACGCGTCGTTCCGGGCGATCCGGCGGTTCGGCCACGTGGTCAGCAGCCTCGGATGGGGGACCCACGCGCTGGCGCCCCTGTCCTTCAAGGCCGGCAGCTACTCCGGCGTCTTCACCCTGCTGCCGCTCTTGACCGGCGTCGGCCTCGCGCATCACGGCGAGATCCTGACCGAAGCCGCGCGTCTGATCGAAGACGGCGAGCTGCGGCCGATCCTCGACCCGCGTCGGTTCTCGCTCGACGAGGTCGCCGACGCCCATGCGGCGATCGAAGGCGGACACGCGACCGGCAAGATCGTCGTCGACATCGCCGACTGACGGCGCGGCGGGCGCAGACCGATCTGCGCGATCTCACCGACCGTCGGCACCACCCGCGGACGGCCGCAAGAGCGCGGCGAGCGCCCGCGCCAACGCCGGAAGCGTGTAGGGCTTGGCGAGGAGCGGGAATTCCTCCGCGGTATCGGTGCCGCCGAAGGCGCTCTCCTGGATGTAGCCCGAGGCGAGGAGAATGCGACAGGCCGGGTCGCGATCGCGCAGCCGGCGCGCCAATTCGAGCCCGGTCATCCCGCCCGGCATCATGACGTCGGTGAGGACGACGTCGAACCAGGTGCCGGCTTCGACCAGGGAGATGGCCGCCCGCGCGTCGCGACAGGCGACCACCCGATAGCCGAGTTCGATCAACCGCTGCCGCGTCACCTCGGCGACGTCCGGGTCGTCCTCGACCAGCAGCACCATCTCGCCGTCGCCCCGGACCAATCCGCAGTCGCCCTGCGCGTCGGCGGCCCCGTGCGACAGGGCACGGGGAAAATTGAGCTCGACGGTGGTGCCGACGCCCGGTTCGCTGCCGAGGGTGACGAACCCGCCCGACTGTCGGACGAAACCGTGCAGCGTGGCGAGGCCGAGCCCGGTGCCGCCGCCGGACGTCTTGGTGGTGAAGAACGGTTCGAAGGCGCGGGCGCGGACGTCGGGGGTCATGCCGATGCCGTCGTCGGCGACCGAGAGACGGACCCAATCCCCCGGTCGCAGATCCGCCGCCGGCGGGAGGTCCGCCGCGGCGAGGACGACGTTGCGCGTCGCGATCCGGATGTGCCCGCCGCCGGGCATGGCGTCGCGGGCGTTGAACACGAGATTGAGAATGGCGTTCTCGATTTCCGAAGCGTCGACCCGGACCGGCCACAGCCCTGCGGTCAGATCGGACGTCACGGTGATGTCCGGTCCGATCGAGCGCAGCAGCAGGGCGATCAATCCGTCGACGCTGGCGTTGAGGTCGGCCGCGGCGGACGTCAGACGGCGCCGGCTGGCGAAGCCGGTCAGGCGGCGGTTGAGGTTGGCGCCGTTCTCCGTGGCGCGGAGCGCCTCTTCGATGTAGCGCGCTTCGGTCTCGCCGTGCGGACGCATCTCCAAGAGCTGCAGATTGCCCGAGATCACCGTCAGAAGATTGTTGAAGTCGTGAGCGATCCCGCCGGTCATCCGTCCCAGCGCCTCCAGTCGACGCGACGCCTCCAACTGGCGGATGGCATCCTCCGCGATGTGGCGCTCGGTCACGTCCTGGGCGGTGCCCCAGATCTCGGTCATCCGGTCCTCGGTCGTCCGGAGGCGGGCCGTCAGGGCGACCCATCCGGGCTTGCCGCCGGTCGACTTCACGCGCAGGACCCGGGTCCCGCCGCCCGAGCCGGCCTCGACCTCGGCGATGATCCGCTCGAACGACGCGTCGCCGTCGGCGAGGAACCGCCCGGCGACTTCGGCGATCGGAGCGACCTCGTCGGTCGCGAACAATTGTCGGCTGCGAGGATCGCAATAGACCAGCCCGCCGGCCACGTCGACCCACCACACCCCGAGGCCGGCGCCGTCCAGCGTCTGCCGCAGTTCCTCGTCGCGCTCCCGCAACCGGCGCTCGTTGCGGCGCCGCTCGGAGATGTCGCTCATGATCGTCACGGTGGCGGTGATGCGCCCTTCGGCGTCGCGGATCGGCGCGGCCGAAAACGCCACATCGATCGCCGAACCGTCGGCGCGGCGGCGGACGGTCTCGCCACGGATCGCCTCGCCGATCCGGACCCGCGCGAGGTAATAGTCCCCGTCGTCGGACTGGTCGGGGAACGAAAAGGTTGCGACCGGCCGGCCGATCGCCGCCTCGGGCGGGCAACCGAAGAGTTCGGCCGCGCCCGGATTCCAGGTTTCGACCTTGCCGTCGAGCGAGGCGGTGACGATCGCCACGGGGGCGAAGGTGACGACCGCGGCGAGATAGGCGTTGGCGCGTTCGGCGTCGAGGCGCGGCGTGATGTCCTCCACGACGGCGACGACGTAACGGGCGTCCGCCTCGCCGACCGCCGAGGCGGTGAGGGCCACGTGGGCGAGCCGACCGTCGGCCCGCTGGATCTTGCGCTCGGACGACAGGGTCTCGACCTCGCCGTCGCGCATGCGGCGCAGGGAGGTGGCGACGCCGGCGCGCTCGTCGGGCGCGAAGAAATCGGCGATGGAGGCCGTGGCGAGATGGTCCGCGGAATAGCCCGACAGCGCGATGAAGGCGGGATTGGTCCGCAGCCAGCGCCCATCGAAGGTCACGTGGACGATGCCGACCCCGACCTTCTCGAAGGTGGTGCGATAGAGATCCTCGGCCGATTGGACGCGACGACGCTGCGCCAGTTCGACGAGCGCCGCTCGGACGCGTTGGCGCCGCCACAGGAAGATCGTCAGGGCGATGCAGGCCGCGAAGGCCACGGCCAGCGAAGCCCCGGTCATGGTGGCCAGCCGACGCAGCCCACCGAGCGCTTCGTCCTCGTCGGCGGCGACGATGAGCGTCAGACCGGTGCCGGAAATCGGCGCGGTCGCCACCAGCGCGGGACGGTCACGAAAGGTCGGCGTCGCCTGCGGTTCCTCACCCGGCTCGATCCTCAGGCCGAAGTCCGACGGCGCTCGGAGCCTATCGAGAGGCGCCGGCGGTCCGGTGTGATCGAACACCAGCAGGACCTCGGCGGCCGGCGTCTGGACCAGCACCGAGGCACCGATCCGTTGCTGTCGGCCCGCCGATGCGAGATAGGGAAGGAACTGGTCCTTGAGTCGCAGGTCCGAGACGACGACGGCCGAGATGCGGTCTTGGTCGGGTCCCGGCTCGGCGACCGGCACCAGCTGCGTCATGTGCAGATCGCCATCCGGCCGCGGATGGGGATCGAGCCACACGATCTCCCCGCGCCGCGCGCGCTCCAGCGCGGCCGTGAAGGTCGGATCGTCCCATCGCGCGGCGGCGTCGCCGCCCAACACCGCGCCTCGGGCATCCAACAGGGCGACGGCGGCGAAACCATAGTGCTCGCGCAGGCGCGTCAAATGGCGTTCGAGCCGGCGGCGGTCCGCGAGGTCGGCGCTCTCTCGCCGGTGCGCGATCATCTCGCGGGTGGCGAGGTCCGTGGCGAAGAACAGAGCGCCGTCGCGGCGCGTCGCCAGCCAGGACGAGGCGGCGGTCGCCTCCAGAAAGGCGATCGTCTCGAGCCTGCCGGCGATCCGGCCGCGGGCCGCCAGCGTCTCGGCGCGGTAGACGACGTGCGCGATGAATGTGACGACGACCATCACCGCCAGAACGATGATCAACGAGGCCCATGCTTTCGGACCCTGCACGGTCGGGGAAGGATCGCCGGCACCGGCGACACCCCGCAGGGCGAAGAACAACAAGGGCGCGGTGAGGCCGATGAAGAGAAGGCCCTTGTACGTCGCGAGCACGGTGACTTCCGCGACGTCGCTGAATTGCGACAACATGCGGTCGGAAAAGAAGATCCACGCGCTGGCACCGGCGACATAGGCGAAAACGATCAGAATCACTCTGTGACGCTTCCAATCGAACTCGAAATTCGGAAACGTCTTCATCGACTTCGTCATGACGGCCATTTCGTCGCTCTCGGCGCTTCGGAGCGTACATTTTCGCCGTTCGGCGGTCGATCGATTTTCCCGAATCGCGACCATGGTATCGGGACCGGCGACGCGCCGGCGGTCGTCGGGCGCCCGTCGGCGACCCGTATCGGGAGGGCGCGCAGCGCCGCTGCATCGCTTCGGTGGTGCGATCGATGACCTTCGGAGCGGGGGCTCAGGCGACGGCCGCCGCGGGCTCGGGGCGCATCAGGGCGGCGATCGCCGGCGCCGCGACGCCGCGCGAGAACAGGAAGCCCTGACCCTGGCGGCAGCCGAGATCGGTCAGGACCCGGGCCTGGACCTCGGTCTCGATGCCCTCGGCGATGGTCTCGGCGCCGAGCCCCTCGGCGAGCGCCATCACCGATCGCAGCACCGCCATCGAGGTCTCGTCGGCGGGCACGTCGGTGACGAAGGCGCGATCGATCTTGATCTTGGAGATCGGGAAGCGGGTCAGGTGGCTCAGCGACGAATAGCCGGTGCCGAAATCGTCGAGAGCGAAGGTGATGCCGCGCCCGGTCAGGGTGTCGAACGAGGCGCGCAGCGTGTCGCCGTCGTGGACGAAGGCCGATTCGGTCATCTCGAGCTGGAGGCGGGTCGGAGCGAGACCGGACACCGCCAGCGCGCGCTCGACGATCGCCACCAGATCCCCGGTCTGGAACTGGATCGGCGAGACGTTGACGGCGACGGTGATCGGCCGCGGCCAGGTCATGGCGTCGCGGCAGGCGCGCTCCAGGACGAAGGCGCCGAGGCGATGGATCATGCCGGTCTCTTCGGCCACCGCGACGAACAGGGCCGGCGAGATCGGCCCTTCGGTCGGATGGGTCCAGCGCACCAACGCCTCGACGCCGATCAGTTGCCGCGTCGCCAGCGACACCTGCGGTTGATAGACGACCTCGAAGGCCCCGGCGTCGAGGGCGGCGGCGAAACCGAATTCGATCGCCAGACGCTTGCGCCGCAACGTGTCCATCGCCGCGTCGAAACAGGCGATCGATCCGGCGCCGCTGCGTTTGGCGTCGCGCAGCGCGCTCTCGGCGCGGCTCAGGCGCGCCGTCGCCGGCAATGCGGGATCGATCGCCGCAACCCCGGCACTCGCCGACAGCACCAGACGATGGTCGGCGATCGCCATCGGCCGGGCGATCTCCAGGGTCAGCCGGCGGGCGAGCTCGGACCCGGCGGCGGCATCGCCGGGGACGACCACCGCGAATTCGTCGGCGCCGAGCCGGGCGACGAAGCCGTCGGCCCCGACCGTGGCGACGAGACGGCCGGCGACCTCGTTCAGGACGCGGTCGCCGATCCCGTGACCGAGGCGTTCGTTGATCTTGCGGAAGCGGTCGAGGCCGAGCAGGACCAGAGCCCCACCGGCGCCGGCCTCCGGGCGCGCCAGCCGGGCCTCGACGGCGTTGCGGTTCGGCAGTCCGGTCGCCTGATCTTCGAGCGCCAGTTGGCGAATGCGCGCGTAGGCCTGTTCGCGTTCGGTGACGTCGCGCAGCGTGACGCAGACGAAGGTCGCCGGCGTGCCGAGGCCAGCCCGATCGGTGGCGCGGCGCACGTCGAAGGCCGAGATGCCGGCATCGACGATGCGACGATCGCCGGCCCGCTCGACCGTGAGCTGGGTCTCGGTACGGGCGTGGCGATCGGCGGTGCCGCCGAGGACGGCGCCGACCGCGTCGGCGAGGCTCGGCGGCAATTGCCCGACGGTGCCGTCGACGGCGAGGCCGAGAAGGGCGACGGCGCGATGATTGATCCGCCGGATGCGCCCGCCGTCGTCGAACACCAGAACGGCGTCGAAACCTTCGTCGACCAGCCGATCGATCATCGCCTCGCCGTTGCGCACCTCGAGGCTGCGCACCCACAACAGCAGGCGGCGGAGGCCGAATTCGCGTTGGATCGCCGAGACCGCGACGACCGCGATCAGCAGATGCGCCCCGGCGGTGGCGAGCATCACATGGAGCCCTTGCGCCAGGGCGAAGGCGCCGACCTCGAGCCCCAGATCGAGCCCGAGCAGCAGCGCCAACGATCCGGCGAGGCGGCGCCGCGGCACGACGGCGAAGGCGAGGAGCGCGGCAATCGCGATCTCCAGCGCCGGCGGCGGCGTCAGGGCCGTGAGCTCGCGACCCTGCAGCAGGGTTTCGGTGGCCAGCGCCAGGATGGTCGAGCCGAAGACGATGCCGCCGCCGGGGGCGGGGAAGAAATCGTGGAGTTCGATCGCCGTGGCGGCGACGATCAGCGTCTTGCCGGCGATCGCCGCGGGGGCGACCCGCCCCTCCAGGAGATCGACGTAGGAGATGCGGGGAAAGCGGGTGCGATCGATGGTGTAGTCGATGCCGAAGGTGCCGGCGGCGGTGCGGCCGGCGAGCAGGGCCGGCAGGGAGGTCACGGTCTCCGCACCGATGCGCATCGTGTAGGGAAAGCGGCGGACCGCCCCGTCGGGATCGGTCGGCGCGTTGACCGCCACCGGCCAGGCATGGTCGAGCAGGGCGGCGATCGGCAGCGACGCCTGGAGGTCGCCGGTGCCGGCGCTGGCCGGTTGGGTGAAGGCGGCGAGCAGGGTCTCGACCGGGGTCGCGGCGAGCGCCGCCGCGAAGGCCGCGTCGTCGGCGGGATCGGCGGCGCGACTGGAGAAATCGACGTCGAAGGCGATCCGCCGCGCCCCGAGGCGGGCGGCGGCCTCGACCAGGGCCCCGTGCAACCGACGCGGCCAGGGCCAGACTCCGATCGACGACAGGCTGCGGGCATCGATGTCGACGAGGACGACATCGCCGACGACCTCGTGCAGCGCCACGCTCGACCGCCGATCGGCGAGGGCGCGGTCGAACGACGCGAGGAGACCGAAACGCTCGGCGGTCGGCACGGTCGCGATCAGAGCCAGAGCGAGGATCGCCGATCTCGCCCAACGCCGCCGGAGATTTTCCATGCACGGTTCCCCCCGGGGTTCGACGGTCGGCGGACAGTCCGGAGATCAGCTCCGACCGTTCCCGTTGCCGTTCCCCTTGTTGCCGTTACCGTTCCCACCCCCATTCCCGTTGCCGTTGCCGTTGTTCCCGTTGCCGTTCCCGCCCCCGTTCCCGTTGTTGCCGTTCCCGTTGCCGCCGCCGTTCCCGTTACCGTTGCCGTTGTTGCCGTTACCGTTCCCGCCGCCGTTCCCGTTGTTGCCGTTGCCGCCGCCGTTTCCGTTGTTGCCGTTGCCGTTATTGCCGTTTCCGTTCCCGTTCCCTTCGCCGGACGTGCCGCTGTTCTTCGCTGAATTTCCGGTTCCTTCCGAAGACGAGGAGCCCCCGGAACTCGCCGTGCTCCCCTTGGCTTCGGCGGCGGCGGCCGCGGCGACTTCGGCGCGGAAGGCGGTGAGATCGACGGCGGCGGGCGCGACGCTCGGGACGCCGGGGGGGCCCGGTCGGATCGTCGGCGGCCGCGGCCCGATCGCCTGGAGGCCGCGGATCTGCAGCCCGGCGGTGACACCCTGGCCCGGCGCGACGTCGGCGTTCGCTCCGGTCTTGTATTCGCGGACCCCGACCAGCCCTCGACCGACGGCCACCGCAGTGGTGCGACGATCGGCGGCGACGCTGAACTGCGTCCCCTTGACGACCACCGCCACATAAGGCGTCTCGACCGTGAAGTGCGGCGCGTCGCGGTGCTCGACGTCGTAGTCGATCTTGCCGCTCTGCTGCAGGACGATCGTCTCTTCGCCGGCGAGGAACGACCGACGGGCGCCGATGCGGGTGGTCGAGCCGGGTTGAACGGTGATGACGGTGCCGCCGGCGACGAGGCGCACGCGGCTGCCCGCGCCGGTCGCGACCGTGTAGCCCTCGGGCACGATCGTGCCCGCCGACACCCGCACCGGCTGGAGCCCGGGCGCCACCATCCAGACTTCGCCCGACAGGCGTTCGGCGAGCCAATCGGCGGCAACCGTCGGACTCGTGACCATCGTCGCCGCGAGGAGAGCACCGAGACCGAGGCGGGAAAGCATGATCTTCACCCAATGCACGAGGATCCCTCTGGTCTCCCACAGGGAACTTAAGGGCCGATGAAGAGCCGGAGCCGAAATCATCGCATCGAATACTTCGGATCGGCGGTTCGACCGAGGTCGAGGGCCGGCACGGATTCACCGCGCGCCCGTCGAAATTGTCTCACTATGTGAACAACCATCTATCTATTTGACACGATTCCGATCCGCTCCTAGCATCGCGGGCAGGCGTCGGATCACGCCTGGGGAAACGCCGTGAGCGAGCGAAGAGCCGAAGTCGCGACCGCGCCCTCCGGCGTGCCGCGCGGACGCAAGGACCCGCCGAAACCCGCAGGGACGCAGACGCTGATGCGCGGTCTGGCGCTGCTGGAGTTCGTCGCCGAAGGCGTCACCGATCTCCGCGGGATCGTCGAACGCCTGGGCACCCGGCGCTCGACCACCCACCGGATGCTCGGCACCCTGGTGGCCGAAGGCTATCTCCATCACCTGCCCTACAAGGGCTATACGCTCGGGCCCAAGCTGATCCGACTCGGGGCGCGGGCGATCGAACAGCGCCCGATCGTGGCGATCGCCCGGCCGCGCCTCGAGGCGCTGGCGCAGGAGACCGGCGACACCGTCCATCTCGGCGTCGCCGACGGGCCGGAAGTGTTCTATCTCGACAAGATCTCCGGCACCCGCGGCCTCGAGATGCGCTCGCGCATCGGCCAGCGCATGCCGCTGGCCCTGACCGGGGTCGGGAAGGCGCTTATGTTCGGCGTGGCGCCGGCCGCCTGGCGCGGGCTCTACGACGACGCCCTCGACCGGCTGGCCCGCGCTTCGCGCGCGGCGCGGCCGATCGCTTGGGACCCCTACCGCGACCGCCTCGCGGCGGCGCTGTCCCGCGGTTGGGTCTACGACTTCGAAGAAAACGAGATCGGCATCCGCTGCGTCGCGGCGCCGATCCGCGACGTCACCGGCGGCGTGGTGGCGGCGATCAGCGTCGCCGGCGCCGTCTCGCACCTGTCGGAAGAGCGCATGACCGAACTCGGGCCGATCGTCCGCGATCGCGCCGCGGCGATCTCCGGCGACCTGGGATGGACTCCATGACCACAGCACCGGCCTTCCCCCCGCCCGATCGCGCCGCGACGGCACTGGTGGCGCTCGACTGGGGCACTTCGTCGCTGCGCGCCTTCGCGATGAGCGCCGACGGTCGGGTGCTCGAGCAACGCGACAGCGCCCACGGCATTCTGAATCTGCCGGCACCCGGCGGCATCGCCGGCTTCGAACGGGCCTTCGCCGAGGCCTGCGGTGACTGGTTGGCGCGCCGGCCCGGGCTGCCGGTGGTGGCCGGCGGCATGGTCGGCAGCGCCCAGGGGTGGAAGGAGGCGCCCTACGTCGCCACCCCCGCCGACACCGCGACGCTGGCGACCCGGGCGGCCGCGGTGACCACCGCCGAGGGCGTGCGGATCCTGATCGCCCCCGGCGTGCTGCACGATCCCGCCGACGGCGTGCCCGACGTGATGCGCGGCGAAGAGATCCAGATCGCCGGAGCGTTGGTGCGGGCGCCACGGGCGCTGCGCCGCTCGCGGTTGGTGCTGCCCGGCACCCACTCCAAATGGGTCGAGGTGGTCGACGGCCGCATCGTGCGCTTCGCCACCTTCATGACCGGCGAACTCTTCGCGATCCTGCGGCGCCATTCGATCCTCGGCCGTCTGATGCCGGAGGCGGCGGCGCCGGAGCCGGACGCGGCCGCGGCGGCCTTCGCGGCGGGACTGCGCGCGGCGGACGGCCGGGTGCTCGCCCATGATCTCTTCGCGGTGCGCACCCTCGGCCTGATGCGCAGGCTTTCGGGCGACGTGCTCGAGGATTATCTCTCGGGCTTGCTGATCGGCCACGAACTGGCCGGCGCCCGGGCGTTGGGGGCGGCGGAACCGGACGTGCCGGTGGTGTTGATCGGCGAGGGGCGGCTCAGTCGGCGCTACGCCGAGGCGCTGCGTCTCACCGGAATCCCGGTCACCGCCGAACTCGGCAATACCGCCCCGGACGGGCTGTTCCGCTTCGCGGTGGCGGCCGGTCTGGTGGACGAACCGCAGGGGCGGCAACAGGAGACGATCGATGTCCGACCGGCGTGAGGCGCTTTTCGCGGAAATCTGTGACGAACTGCCGCTGGTGGCGATCCTGCGCGGCCTGACCCCGCCCGACGCGGTGGCGGTGGCGCGGCGGCTCTGGGAAGCCGGCTTCCGGCTGATCGAGGTGCCGCTCAATTCGCCCGATCCCTTCGCTTCGATCGAAGCGATCCGCGCCGATCTCGGCGACGACACGCTGGTCGGCGCGGGAACCGTGACCAATGTCGCGGCGGTGGCGCGGCTGGCGGCGATCGGCGCCGATCTGGTGGTGATGCCGCACGCCGACGTCGCGGTGATCGCCGCCGCCAAGGCCGCCGGTCTCGTCTGTGTGCCGGGCATCGCCACCGCGACCGAAGCCTTCGCGGCGCTGGCCGCCGGGGCCGACGCGTTGAAACTGTTCCCGGCGGAGTTGCTGACCCCGAGCGTGCTGAAGGCGCTGCGGTCGGTGTTGCCCGGGGGAACCCGCCTGATGCCGGTCGGCGGCATCACGCCCGACAGTTTCGCGCCCTACCGCACGGCCGGTGCCGCTGGTTTCGGCCTCGGCGGGGCGCTCTATCGGCCCGGCGCCTCGGTCGACGAGGTCGGGGTCGCCGCAGACCGGTTCGTCGCCGCCTGGGCGAGGAGCCGGCGCCACTGAATCGATCGTCCGATCGGTCCGGGAAACGATGCGGCTCGGGATCTCCGTTTCCCCGATCGGCCCCGCCGATCAGCCGAGCAGCGCCGCGACCTCGGTCGTCGCGGCGAAGGTCTCGGCGATCGCCAGCACCGCGGCGTGGATCGGACCCGACGTGATGGTCGGGATCACCGAGGCGTCGACCACGAAGGCGCCGTCGCAGCCGCACAGCCGCAGATCGGCGTCGACCACCGCGTCGGCGTCGGCGCCCATCCGGCAGGTGCCGACCGGATGGTGGTGGGTGATCACCGCGCGTTGCAGGAAGTCGTCGACAGCCGCCGGCGAGCGGACGTCGAGGCCGGGCAGGATCTCCTCGGCCCGCCAGCCGGCGAGCGCCGCGCCGGCGCCGACCTCGCGGGCGAGCTCCAGGGCGCGCCGCATCAGGCGGCGGTCGTGGTCGGTGGAGAGATAGGCCGGATCGATCAGCGGCGCGTCGCCGACCGACGGGCCGGTGACGGTCAGGCGGCCGCGGCTGGTCGGGTGGGTGACCCCGGAGAGCAGCGTATAGGCGGTGCCGTAGGCCGGCGCGGCGAAGCCCTCCGACACGCTCGGCGCCACCACGCAGCCGAGCACGACGTCCGGCGGGCCGCCGGCGCGGGTCGGATCGTCGGCGTCGAGATACATCAGTGATTCGGAATGCTGCAGCCGCGACGGCGGGACCGGGCGCGCGGCGCGGTAGACGTTGCCGGCGGTGAGCAGGTGATCGTGGAGGTTGGCGCCGACATCGGGGCGATCGAGGCGGCAGGTGATCCCGGCCGCCGCGAGGTCGCCGGCCGGGCCGATGCCGGAGCGCATCAGGAGCAGCGGCGAGGCGACCGCCCCGGCGGCGATCAGGGTGACACCCGCGGAAATCGTCGCCGCGCGCCCGTCGATCTCGACCTCGGCGCCGGTCACCCGATCGCCGGCGAAGGCCAGGCGATGGACCACCGCGCCGGTGATCAGGGTGAGATTCGGGCGAGCGATCGCCGGGGTCAGCCAGGCGTCGGCGGCGCTGACCCGGCGGCCGTCGCGGATGGTCAGGGAATTCGGGGCGACGCCGCAGAGCGGGCCGGCGTTGTGATCGCCGATCACCGGAACGCCGAGGTCGGCGCCGGCCTGCATGTAGGCGCGCACCAGCGGACTGACCTCCGCGTCGGGCAGCCACACCGGCAGCGGCCCGGCGTCGCCGTGGGCGCCATCGGCGGCGCCCGAGAAGCGCTCCATCCGACGGAAGGCCGGCAGCAGGCCGGCGTGCGACCATTTCGCCGAGCCGGTGGCGGCGGCCCAGGGCGCGAAGTCGTCGGCATGGCCGCGGACATGGGCCATGGCATGGAGGCAGCTCGACCCGCCGACGACCCGGCCGCGCGGCCAGTCGTGGCGGCGGCCGGCGGTGCCGGCCTGCGGCACGGTGCGATAGGCCCAGTCGAAGGCCCGCCCGGGCAGGCTCGGCCATTTCTGCGGGGTCGCGATGTCGGGATCGCTCGGGCGATCGCCGGCTTCGAGCAGACCGACGCGGAGATCGGGATTTTCCGAAAGCCGCGCCGCCAGGACGCATCCGGCCGAGCCGGCACCGATGATCAGGACGTCGAAGGGGGTCACGGGGCAGGGTCCTCGCGTCGAAGGCTGGGCACGGATCGGCGATCGCCACGGCGGGGCCGGGCGCGACGGGCGGGGTGACGGGTTGCGATGAGCGGCGGGCGGGCGGCCTAGAAGAGGCCGCCCGGAGCCAGACGTCCGATGATCTTCTGCTGGATGGCGGCGAGATGTTGCCACATCGCCCGCTCGGCGACCTCCGGGTCGCGCGAGGCGATGGCGTCGGCGATCACCCGATGTTCGGCGTCGCGTTCCTTGACCCGTTCCGGGATCAGATCGGCGTCGCTGTCGGTGAAGCGCAGGCGGCCGTCGCTCGCCACCCGATGGAGGATGATGTAGAGCTCGGAGGCCAGCACGTTGCGCGACCCGGCGGCGATCGCCTTGTGGAAGGCCATGTCGGCGGCGGTCGGATCGCTGCCGGTCCCGGTGGTGGCGGCGCGGCGGATGCGTTCGATCTCGGCCGGCGAAGCGCGCAGCGCCGCCAGCCGGGCGAGCGCCGGCTCGAGCACCATGCGCAGTTCCATCACCTCGAACGGATTGGTCGATTCGATCAGACCGCGCCCCTTTTCCAACGGGCTGGCGGCGCGGCGGCCGGCGCGGGCCGGTTCCAATTCGCCGGCGGCGCGCAACCGCCCCAGCGCCCGGCGCAGGGTGTGACGCTTCACACTCAACTCTTCGGCCACCATCCGCTCGGGCGGCATCGACCCGGTCTTGGCGATGATCGCCCGGATCGATTCGAGCAGCTCGGCGAATTCGGTGTCGTCCTTGCGGCCGATCGAATCGTCGGAGTCGCCCACCGGCGATCCGTTGCGGTCGGCCTCGTCCCTCAGCGTTTCGATCGAGGTCACCTGGGTTCTCCGGTTAGAGCCGTCGGTCCGACAGGGGTCGGCGGAAGATCGCTCCGCCGACAGCCGTTGGATGAACATGGGCCGTGCGACGCCGCAATACAACATTGGTTGAGGGATGGTCGAGCCCCCGGCAGAAACTTTCGACAGATCGCTCGCTGCCCCGGCGTCACCCGCGCGACCGGGCCGGCAGCGCCGAAATCCGTAGTATTCCGCAGATTCGAGCCGGGCTGTCGCCGGAGTTGGGGCTGCGAGATTCCGGTTGCATCGGCGCTTCCGCGGTGCGAGGTTCGAACCATTGAAGCGATAATGGTCTGGTTATTGGTTGTACGCAACCCGACCCGGCCGTCCGGCGATCCCGAAGCGAAAGGTGCCCGATGCGTTACGCGCCGTCCGATTCCCCCGTCCTGACGCTGACCACCGGTCCCGTCGACGCCTATCCCGCGGTGCTGCGCGGGCTCGCCTCGCCGGTGCTCTACGACTACGATCCGCTGTTCCTGGCGACCTACCAACGCGTCTGCGAGAAGCTCGCGCCGCTGGTCAAGTCCCAGACCGTCCCCGTCCTGCTGCACGGCGAGCCGGTGCTGGCGCTCGAAGCGGCGGCGGCGTCGCTGATCGGCCGCGACGACGTGGTGCTGAATCTGGTCTCCGGCGTCTACGCCAAGGGCTTCGAAGGCCGGGCCGGCCGCTCCAGCGCCGAAATCGTCGAACTCGCCGTGCCCTATGACCAGGTGATCGATCCCGCCGCGGTCGCCGAGGCGCTGGCCGCGCGGCCCGACGTCACCGTCGTCGCCGCCTGCCATCACGACACGCCGTCGGGGACGATCAACCCGATCGCCGAGATCGGCGCGGTCGTCGCCCGTCACGGCGCGCTGTTCCTGGTCGACACGGTGTCGTCCTTCGGCGGCATGGCGATCGACGCCGAGAGCGCCCACGCCGATCTGTTCGTCACCGGGCCCAACAAGTGCCTCGGCTGCCCGCCGGGCCTGTCGATCCTCGGCGTCTCCGAGCGGGCCTGGGCCAAGATGGAAGCCAATCCGAGTGCGCCCCGCGCCTCGATCCTCAGCATCCTCGACTGGCGCGACGCTTGGCGCGCCGACCGGCCGTTCCCGTTCACGCCGTCGGTGGCCGAGGTCAACGGCCTGGAGGCGGCGATCGATCTCTACGTCACCGAGGGGCCGGAAAAGGTGTGGGCGCGCCACGCGCTCACCGCCCGGGCCTGCCGGGCCGGCATCCTGGCGATGGGGCTCGCCCTGTGGCCGGCCGACGTCGCCTTCGCTTCGCCGACCACCACCGCGGTGCGCACCCCCGAGGGCATCGACGAGGCGGCGCTGCGCGGCGAGGTCCGGGCGCGCTACGGCGTGGTGCTGTCGTCGGGGCGCGGCGCCACCGCCGGCCGCCTGACCCGTATCGGCCACATGGGACCGACCGCCCAACCGATCCACGCGGTGGTCGCGGTGGCGGCCTTCGGCGGCGCCCTGACCGCCCTCGGCCACCGGGTCGACGTCGGCGCCGGCGTGGCGGCGGCACTGGCGGTGATCGACGCCGATCGCGACGGGGACTGAGCGATCGGTCATCGCGCGCCCCGCACATAGTGGACGCCGAGCGCCGGCGGCAGCGCCGCCCGGCGTCCGAACAGGATCAGGATCAGCAGCACGGTGGCGAAGGGCAGCATCTGGATGACGTCGGTCGGGATGTCGACGCCGGCGACCTGCAGGGCGGTGGTGATCGACAGGCAGGCGCCGAACAGCACCGCCCCACACAGCAGCCACAGCGGATGCCCGCGCGCCAGCATCGCCAGGACGATGCCGATGAAGCCGGCGCCGTTGGTCATGAAGGGCACGAAGATCCCGGCGCCGACCTCGGACATGAAGGCGCCGCCGAGACCGGCGAGCGCCCCGGCGGTGAGCACCGCGGCCGAGCGGATGGCGACCACCCCGACCCCGGCGGCATCGAGCGCCGCCGGCTTGTCGCCGGCCGCCTGGAGCGCCAGTCCGAGATGGGTCCGGCGGAACACCCAGCTGGTCACGGCCACCGCGGCGACCGCGAGATAGACGATCGCCGGGCGATCGAACAGCGCCGGACCGATCACCGGCAGGCTCGACAGGCCGGGAATCGGCAAGGTCGGGACCGCCGGCAGGCGCGGATAGCTCTGGGCGAACTGGAAGTGATGCTGGAGGGCGGTCATGCCTTCGGCGCCGAGGGTCAGCGCGATGCCGATGACGATCTGGTTGAGGCCGAGGCCGACGCACAGCACCGCCATCACCGCCGCGACCGCGGCGCCGCCGACCGCGCCGGCGAGGAAGCCGAGCCAGATCGAGCCGGAGCCATAGGCGACCAGGAAGCCGCCGTAGGCGCCGATCAGCATCATGCCTTCGAGGCCGATGTTGAGCACCCCGGCCTTTTCCGAGATCTGCTCACCGAGGCCGGCGAGCATCAGCGGCAGGCCGGCGGTGACGGCGCCGAGGATCAGGGCGGTGAGAAAGGCTTCGGTGAACAGAGCCGACATGTGTCACCTCCCCGCCGCGCGGCGGCGTTGATCGAGATGTTCGGTGATGCCGAGCATGATCAGCAGGATCGCGACCACCACCAGGGTGAAATGGTTGGGCACGCCGAGCCGCCGGGCGGCGCTCTCGCCGCCGATCGACAGGACCGAGAACAGGAAGACGAAGGCGATCGAGGCGAAGCCGTTGAAGCGCGCCAGGAACACCAGCGGCACCACGGTGAGGCCATAGGCCGGGTTCCAGTCGGCCCGCACGTTGCCCTGGACGCCGACGATCTCGACCGCGCCGGCCAATCCTGCGAGCGCCGCGGAGATGGCGAAGACCGCGACGGTCAGGCGCGGCACCGGCAGGCCGGCGTGCAGCGCGGCGCGGGGATTGGCGCCGACGATGCGCAGCTTCAGGCCGAAGGCGGTGCGGGTCATGATCAGATGAACCAGGACGATCGCCACCAGCCCGATCAGCAGGCCGCTCGACACCGTGGTCTCGAACAGGCGCGGCAGGCGATCGGCGACGGCGAGCGTGCGGGTCTGCGGCACGGTTGTGCGCGGATCGAGGAAGGCGAGCTTGACCAGGACGTTGGCGAGCGAGACGCCGAGGAAGGTCATCATCAGCGTGGTGATGATCTCGTTGACGTTCTGCCAGGCCTTGAGCAGGGCCGGCACCACCGACCACGCCGCGCCGACCGCCGCGCCGAGGATCAGGCAACAGCTCAGCACCGCCCAGTTGGGCAGATGGCCGCTGAGCGCCGGCGCCGCCGCCGCGACGATCACCGCGGCGAGCAGGAACTGGCCGTCGCCGCCGAGGTTCCAGATGCCGGCGCGAAAGGCGACGATCAGGCTGGCGGCGATCAGCAGCAAGGGCGCCATGCGGGTGGCGGTGGCCTCCAGCCCCGACGGCGACAGCAGGCCGCGCTGCACCACCCAGCCGTAATAGGCGAGCGGATCGACGCCGAGCAACGCCAGGATCAGGCCCGACAGCGCCAGCGCGGCGACCAGCGGCACCACCGTGGTGGCGATCAGATGGAGGTGGCGGCGCAGCGCCGGGCGCAGCGCGGTCGGGGAGATCGGGGGGCTGTCCGCGGTTTCCAGGGTCATGTCGCTACGCCGCTCATCAGTTCGCCGACCCGCAGCCGGGCCGATCGGTCGTTGGCTACCATCCCGACGATCCGTCCCTGGGACATCACGGCGATGCGGTCGGAGAGTTCGAGGACCTCCTCGAGATCGGTCGAGATCAGGATCACCGCCAGACCGCGATCGGCGGCCTCGCGGATGCGCCGCCGCGACGCCCGGATGTTCTGGACGTCGAGGCCGTAGGTCGGCTTGGCGAAGATCACCGCGCGCGCCTCGCCGGACAGTTCGCGGGCGAGCAGCGCCTTCTGGATGTTGCCGCCGGAGAGTTTGCCGATCGGCGTCTCGACGCCCGGGGTGCGCACGTCGTATTCGGCGACCAGCCGGCGGGCGTGATCGGCGATCGGGCCGCTGCGCTCCAGGCCGCCGGCCCAGAACAGATCGTCGCCGACCCGCTTCAGGAGCAGGTTGAGCGACACCGGAAAGGCCGCCACGGTGCCTTCGCCGAGCCGGTCGTCGGTGACGTAGCGCAGGCCGCGGCGATGGCGTTCGCCGATCGCCAGCGCGGCGATCGGCCGGCCGTCGAGATCGATCCGCCCCTGGCGCAGCGGCCGCTGGCCGGCCACCGCCTCGGCGAACTGCTTCTGGCCGTTGCCGTCGATGCCGGCGATGCCGACGATCTCGCCGGCGGCGACGGTGAGGTCGACGTCGGCGAGCGGCACCGCCTCGTCGTCGACGGCGAGGCCGGAGATCTCCAGGACCGGGGCGCCGCCGGCGAAGGGTTGCCGCTCGGGTCCGCTCGCCGTGCCGGCCGAGGCGGCATCGGAGCCGAACATCAGGCGGACCACTTCGGCGGTGACCACCTGCGGCGTCAGCGCGGTCAGGCGGTCGGGGGTGATCTCGCCGACCTTGCGGCCGAGGCGGAGCACCGAGATGCGGTGACCGAAGGCCAGCGCCTCGTTGAGCTTGTGGGTGATGAACACCACCGCGAGGCCGCGGGCGACCAGCCGCCGCATCAGGGCGCCGAGCTCCTCCGAGCCCTTCGGCGTGAGCATCGCGGTGGCCTCGTCGAGCACCAGCACGCGGCTGCCGCGCATCAGGGCCCGGACGATCTCGACCTGCTGCTGTTCGCCGAGCGACAGCGAGCCGACCGGAGCATGGGGGTCGACGCGGACGCCGATGCCGGCGCAGACCTCGGCCATGCGGGCGGCAATGCCGCGCTTGTCGGGGCGCGACCACGCCGGGCCGCCGAGGGCGATGTTCTCGACGACGGTCAGCGACGGCACCAGCATGGCGTGCTGGAACACCGTGCCGATGCCGAGCTCGAGGGCGCGGGCCGGCGTGTCGATCACCTGTTCGCGGCCGTCGACCAGGATCGCGCCGGAATCGGGGGTCTGGATCCCCGACAGCATGCCGATCAGCGTCGACTTGCCGGCGCCGTTCTCGCCGAGCAGCACGTGGACTTCGCCCGGCCACAGATCGAGCGAGACGGAATCGTTGGCGACGACGCCGGGAAACCGCTTGGTCACTTCGAACAGCGACACGATCGGTTCGTCGGTGCGGAAGGCGGCGGGATGGCCTGGTTGGGTCATGGTCCGGCATCACGGGTGGTCGAGGGGCACGGCTGCGCCGGTCGACGAGGACGACGAAGGCCGGTCGCGACGGGGGTCCGCCGCGACCGGAGGCGGCTCACTGCGCGGCGACGGTCAACGGCGACACGATCTTGTGGACGGCGTCGGCATCGAAGTGCGGCGTCAGCTTGATCTTGCCGTCGACGATGTCCTTGCGGATCGCCTGGATCTCGCCCCAGACCTTGTCGGGGATCGACTTGGTCTTGAGCAGCGTCACCGAATCGTCGGCGAGCTGGATGCCGTAGTTGCGGCTGCCGTATTTGCCGGCCTTGGCGTCGGCGATCATCGCGGCGTAGACCGGCTGCAGGTTCCACACCACCGAGCTCAAGAGGTTGCCCTTGTCGATCGGGGTCTTGTCACCGATCACGTCGATGAAGAAGACCTTGCCGCCGTC
This sequence comes from Siculibacillus lacustris, assembly GCF_004328075.1. GTDB lineage: Bacteria > Pseudomonadota > Alphaproteobacteria > Rhizobiales > Ancalomicrobiaceae > Siculibacillus > Siculibacillus lacustris. The sequence goes on from NZ_SJFN01000001.1 coordinate 216,971, forward strand.
GGTGGCCTTGCCGGTCTCGACCGCCTGCAACATGCCGAAGCTCGAGCCGTTGCCCTGACCGAAGACGATGTCGGCCCCCGCGGCGATCAGCGCCTCGGTGACGCGCTTGCCGCCGGCGGCATCCGAATAAGCGGCCGGGCCGATCACCGCGTAACGCACGGCGATCGCCGGCTTCTCGGCCTTGGCGCCCTCGGCGAAGGCGACCGACTGGGAATTCCACGACGGCGGTTCACCGGACACGACGATGCCGACGGTGCCGGTGCGGTTCATCTTGGCGGCGAGGCGGCCGGCGAGATAGGCGCCCTCGTGGCCGCTGGCGGTGTAGTCGGCGACCTTGCCGGCGGCGCGGGCGTCGGGGCTGTCGACGATCGCCACTGGGATCTTCTTCTCGGCGCCGATCTCGGGTGCGGCGGTGTTGTAGCCGCTGGCGTGGGCGATCAGCAGACCGACGCCGTCCTCGGCGAGTTCGCGCAAGGTCGGGCGGACGTCGCCGTAGCCGAGGTTCTCGGCGACGATCACCTTGACGCCGGCGGCGGCGCCGGCGGCCTTGGCGGCGACGATGCCCTGCTGGTTCCAACCGTAGTCGGTGCCGGCCTCCGGAGTCAGAATGGCGATGGACTTCAACTCGGCGGCCTGGGCGATCGAGCAAACACCGATGAAGATCGCAGCAACACCACCAAAGAGCGTCGTTTTCATGGAATCATACCCCCGATTTTTGAGTTGACCGATCACGGATCGGTTGTTGTTCATGATTTTGACGAGTATGGTACTTCCAACGCCTCGAATTCGATTGGAGAGTCAAGGGATGTTCGGTCGTTCTTTTCTTTTTGTTCTTGCAACTCTTACCGCGGTGGTCGGCGTTGCGGCGCCGGTCGTGGCCGAAGAGGTCGTGGTCGTCGAACGCGGAACCGACGGCCTGATCGCCGTGCCGTTCCGCGCCCTCGACCGCTCCGCCGGGCCGATGGTCTGCTCGGCGGCGATCGCGCACTGGTATTCCGTCGAGATCGGCCGCGCCGAACCCGGCGCGGCGGTGACGGCCACGCTATGGTCGAACCCGGCGACCGGCGCGATCCATCTGCTCAATGACCACCAGGACCGCATGCCGATCCAGACGCTGTGGTGCGGTGTCGCCGGCCGGGACGCCTCGACGCGCAGCGACGTGCCCCTGGCACGGCGACGCGGCGGAGCAGAGAGCCCGATCGACCTGGTGTGTACGGAGGCTTCCGCGGGCGATCGGCTCGCCTGCCGCCCGCGGGGCGTCGACTGAGCGATCGTGGCTTCGTCCGGCGATCATCCTGGTGACCTCGCTGGCGATCGGCGCCGTCCCGTTCGGCGTCTCCGTGTCAACCAGAGAGACAGACCGTTTGGTTTTGGTCAACATGGTTCGGACTGAAATTGCTCAACCAAGCGGTATTGGTTGAGGCCCGAAATCGGTTCCGGGTTAAACTTTGGGCGGAGAAATCCCGCCGCGGATCGGCGATTTGCCCGGAATTTTACCGATTTAGGCCGATTCTGCATAAGTATTTTGCCGGGCTTCGGGGTGTGATCAAATTGGCGCCACCGACCGGGCCAAACTTATCGGTTGAGGCATCTTGACCAATTATCCCGATTAATGGTTGGATCAATCCCGCCGAGCCGACCGCGTCGCCCGCCGAATCTCCGCTACCTCCGGCGTGACCCGTCTGCGAACCCGACCGAGGGCGGCCGCGTGGTCGTGCCGATGGCCGAACCGGTGACAGGGCTTCCGAGGAGAGCGAACGATGAACGCGCAGACGCAGCAACGGGATCTGCCGGTCGGCCACAAGCTGAGGACCGGAGCCGAGTTCAAACGGTCGCTCGACGACGGCCGGGCGATCTGGGTCAACGGCGTGAAACTCGCCAAGGTGTTCGACGACCCGTCCCTGTCGGCCGGCGTCGATCTGATCGCCTCGATGTTCGACGATCAGTTCAGCCTCGAACACGCCGACGCCACCACCTACACCGATCCCGACAGCGGCGCCGTGGCGAGCCGCGCCTGGCAGGTGCCGCGCACCATCGCCGACCTCGCCGACCGCCGAAAGATGATCGAATACACCAGCCTGAAGACCGGCGGCACCTTCGGCCGGCCGCCGGATCTGGCGCCGGCGATCGCCGTCGGCCTGCTCGCCCACCTGCCGACCTTCAAGGCCAAGAAGTCGCTGATCGAAGGCTGCAATCCGGACTTCGCCGAGAACATCGAGCGCTACGTCCAGTTCGGCCGCGACACCAACCTGACCGCCTCCGAGAGCCTGACCGGACCGCAGAACGACCGCTCCTCGGCCAAGGGCACCGAGGCCTCGCTGCTCCGCGTCAAGCGCGTCGAGAAGGGCGGCATCCGCGTCTCCGGCTGCAAGACCGTCGGCTCGATCGCCGCCCAGGCCAACGACATCTTCTTCACCAATCTCGGCGGCATCCGCGACACGCCGGCCGAAGCCTGCATCTGGGCCTCGGTGCCGATCGCCTCCGACGGCATCCGCATGGTGTCGCGCGAGATGGTGTCGCAGCCCGGGGCCGATCCGTTCGATCATCCGATCACCCGGCTCGGCGAGGAAGCCGATCAGCTGATCATCTTCGACGACGTGTTCGTGCCGACCGACCGGATCTTCAACCTCGGCGACCCGACGGCGATGCAATATTACGGGCCGGTGTGCGTCTTCGCCCATTGGCACGTGCTGACCCGTCTGGCGGTCAAGGCCGAGTTGTTCGTCGGCGCCGGCCAGATGGTTCTCGACGTGCTCGGCACCGGCCACATCCCGGCGGTCCAGGGCATGCTCGGCGAGATCATCGAATATGCCACCACGCTCCGCGCCTTCATCTATGCCGCCGAGGCCAAGGCGACGCTGACCGACGGGGGCGTGATGGCCCCGGACGTCGGCATGCTGACCGCCGGGCGCCTGTATTCGATCCAGCACTATCCGCGCATCATCCACACGCTGCAGGAACTGTGCGGCCAAGGGCTGGTGATGCGCTTCGGGCGGGCGGCCTTCGACAATCCCGAGATCGGCCACTACCTGCAGGAGCTGCTGCCGGGCAAGGGCGTCAGCGCCCAGACCAAGGAACTCTTGATGAACTTCGTCTGGGACATGACCTGCAGCTCGCTCGCCGGTCGGGTCGCGTTGTTCGAGAACGTCAACGCCAGCCCGGCGCCGCGGCTGCGCGAACGCCTGTTCAACGAGGTCAAGCGCGACGGTTTCGTCGCCCAGGTGAAGAAGCTGGCCGGCATGGCCTGAGGCGCCCCGCGCCGCGGGTCCCCGAACTCCCCCGACGTGGCGGCTCGCCACGTCGGTCCCCTTCGCCGACCGCGGAGCCCTGCCGATGCGCGCCGATCCGGACCTCGTCGAAGCCTTCTACGCCGCCTACAACGCCCACGACGCCGCCGCCGCGGTGGCGCTCTATGCCGAGGACGGGCGCCATCGCGAACAGGCCGGCGGCCAGACCCGGCAAGGGGCGGAGGCGCTCGCCACCGGCTTGACGCGCTTCTTCGGCCTGATGCCCGACGCCCACTGGGATTTGCGCGAACGGATCGAAGCCGGCGCTTCGGTCGCGGTCGTCTACACCCTGACCGGACACCTGGCCTTCGATCTCGGCGGCGCCCCGACCCGCGGGTTGGCGATCGAACTGCCCGGGGTGTTCGTGTTCGAGATCGCCGACGAGCGGATCGCCGCGACCACCGACTTCTGGAACCCGGCCGACTTCCAACGCCAATTGAAGGCCGTCGCCTCATGAGCGTCCAGCCCACAGTGCCGCCGGTCGGGGGATTTGCCGACTACGAGGCCCACGACGCCCTCGGGCTCGCCGCCCTGGTGCGGGCCGGCGAGGTCACCGCGAGCGAACTCCTCGACGCCGCCCTGGTGCGCATCGAGGCGCATGAACCGACCCTCAACGCGGTGGTCCATCGCTTCGAAGATCTCGGCCGCCGGGCGATCGCCGCCGGCCTGCCCGACGGGCCGTTCACCGGGGTGCCGTTCCTGGTCAAGAACACCGGCCTCGAAGTCGCCGGGACGATCCTGTCGACGGGATCGCGGCTGTTCGCCGACGTGGTCTCGCCCAGCGATTCGACCCTGGCGGCGCGCCAGAAGGCCGCCGGTCTGGTGCTGATCGGCAAGACCAACACCCCGGAATTCGCGCTGAGCTTCACCACCGAACCGGAAGCCTTCGGCGTCACCCGCAACCCCTGGGACCTCGGACGCACGCCCGGCGGCTCGTCGGGCGGCTCGGCCGCGGCGGTCGCCGCCGGCTACGTGCCGATGGCCCATGCCTCGGACGGCGCCGGATCGACCCGAGTGCCGGCGGCGCACTGCGGCCTGTTCGGCTTCAAGCCGAGCCGCATGCTCAATCCACTCGGACCGGTGGCTGTCGAAGGCATCGCCGGCATGTCGACGCCGCACGCGGTCAGCCGCAGCGTGCGCGACAGTGCCGCCCTGCTCGACGCCACCGCCGGCCCCGACGTCGGCGACCCCTACGCCGTGCCGCTCGGGGACGGCCCCTATCTCGCCGAGGTCGGCCGCGATCCGGGGATCCTGCGCATCGGCTACACCCCGGTGTCGCCGCTCGGCACGCCGATCGATCCCGACTGCGCCGCCGCCGCCCATGCCGCCGCGCTGTTTTGCGCCGATCTCGGTCACGTCGTCGAGGCCTGTCCCGCCGGTTACGACGCCGCCGCCCTCAAGGCGGCGTGGCGGGTGATCGCCGGCGTCAACGTGCTGGCGGCGGTCGAGGCGCGGGCCGCGGCGCTCGGGCTCGCCGATCCGACCTCGATGATGGAAGCGGTCGACGCGGCGTGGATCGAGGAAGCGCGGCGGTTGCCGGCGACCGCCTATCTCGCCGCCATCTCCACCCTGCACCGCACCGCCCGGGCGCTCGGGCGATTCTTCGTCGACTACGACGTGCTGCTGTCGCCGGTCACCGCCGAGCCGGCGCCGCCGCTCGGCCGCCTCGCCGGGGCGGGCAAGACCCTCGACGCCTTCTACGACGATTTCTGGCGCCATGCGCCGTTCACCTGCGTGTTCAACGCCGCCGGCTTCCCGGCGATGAGCGTGCCGCTCGGCACCTCGGCCGGCGGCCTGCCGATCGGCGTCCAGTTCGGCGCCGGCCTCGGCCGCGACGCCACGCTGTTCCGGCTCGCCGGTCAGCTCGAACGGGCGCGGCCGTGGTTCGATCGCCGCCCGGCGCCCCTCTCGGCGCGCCGTCCCGCTCCTGCGGAGTTGCAGCCATGAATGCCGTCGTACCGCCCCCCAACGACGCCCTCGCCGCCCTGTCGGCGCGCGAGACCGCCCGCCGCGTGGCGGCCGGCGACCTCGCCGCCGAAGCGGTGTGCCGGGCCTTCGTCCAGCGCATCGCCGACGGCGACGCCGCGCTCGGCGCCTGGGCCCATGTCGACGCCGAGCGGGCGCTCGAGGCGGCGCGCGCCGTCGACCGCAGCGGCCCGCTCGCCGGCGTGACCTTCGGCGTCAAGGACGTGATCGACACTGCCGACATGCCGACCGAATACGGGTCGGCGGCTTACGCCGGCGTCCGGCCGGTCTGGGATGCGCCGATCGTCGCGCTGACGCGGCGGTTCGGCGGCGTGGTGCTGGGCAAGACGGTGACCACCGAATTCGCCATGGCCAGCCCCGGCCCGACCCGCAACCCGGTCGATCCCGCCCATACGCCAGGCGGATCGTCGAGCGGCTCCTGCGCCGCCGTCGCCGCCGGCATGGTCCACGCCGCCTTCGGCACTCAGACCTCGGGATCCCTGATCCGCCCGGCGAGCTATTGCGGCGTGGTCGGCTACAAGCCGACCTTCGGCGTCCTCAACCGCACCGCGGTCAAGGTCCTGTCCGACAGTCTCGACACGCTCGGGGTGGTCACCCGCGACGTCCGCGACGCCGCCTTCGTCACCGCCGCCCTCGCCGAACGGCCGGGGCTGGCGGTCGCCGAACGGGTCGCGCCGCCGCGGGTCGGGCTGTTCCGCACCTCGCGCTGGGCGCTCGCCGAACCGGCGACCCGGGCGGCGCTCGACCGCACCGTGGCGGCGTTGGCCGCCGCCGGGGTCGAGGTGCGCGACGTGGCGGTGCCGGAGTGGTTCGAGGGCTTATGGGCCGCCCACGACGCGGTGATGGGCTGGGAGACGCCGCGGTCGCTGGCCTACGAGCGCGATCGCCTGGGCGACCGGCTGACCGCGGTGACGCGGCGCTTTCTCGACACGCTCGCGGCCACCACCTTCGCGGACTACACCGCCGCGCGGGACGTGGCGCGCGGCCGCCGCGATCTCCTCGACGAGCTTCTGTCCGGCTGCGACGTGCTGATCACCCCGGCGGCGCCGGGCGAAGCGCCGCTCGGCCTCGGCGCGACCGGTGATCCGGTGTTCAACAAGGTGTGGACCCTGCTGCACGGCCCCTGCCTGTCGCTGCCGGCCGGCCGCGGACCCGCCGGCCTGCCGGTCGGGGTGCAGATCGTCGGACGCATCGGTGCCGATGCCGATCTGCTCGCCGCCGCCGCCTTCATCGAACAGGCCCTCGCCGCAGTGCCCCCGGTCGCCCGAGGGTGACCGACACCGGACCTTCGAACCCGCCGGCGATCGGCCGGTTCGCCCCGAAACACCATCCGGCCCGACCCGAGCGGCGGCTGGACAGGAGACCGGAATGTCGCTTCTCGCCACACCCCACACCCTCGACCCGGTGGTCGGGATCGACGCCTTCAAGGGCGCCATGGGCCGGCTCGCCGGCGCCGTGACGGTGATCACCGCCGGGCGCGGTCCCGAGGCGCGCGGCCTGACCGCGACCGCGGTGTGCTCGGTCGCGGCCTCGCCGCCGACGCTGCTGATCTGCGTCAACCGATCCGGCGAAGCGCACGATGCGATCGCCCGCACCGAGGCCTTCTGCGTCAACGTCCTCGCCGACCGCAGCCGCACCGTCGCCGATCGCTTCGCCGGTCGCTTCGGCAACCTCGGGGCCGAGAAATTCGCCGACGCCGCGTGGTCGAGCCTGGTCACCGGCGCGCCGGCCCTCGACGAAGCCCTGGTCGCCATCGATTGCCGGCTCGCCGAGACGGTCGAGGCCCACAGCCACACGGTGTTCTTCGGCACCGTGGTCGGGGTCCGCCTGGGCGCGGCGCTGCCTCCCTTGCTCCATTTCGATCGCGCCTATCGCACGCTGAGTTGAGCCGCCGTCCGGCGGGATCTGCGAACACGAGGGTTTCCCCATGGCAATCAGCGATTCGGCACTGGTCGAGGCCTGGAAGGACGTTCTCGCCCTGTCCAGGCTGGTCCCCGGTGAACAGGTCACCCTGCTCGCCAGCGACGACAGCAACCCCCAACTGATCGCCACGGCGCGGATCGCGGTGGCCCAGCTCGGGGCGATCCTGACCATCGTCACCCTGCCGCCGATGAACGGCGACGTCGCGCTCAGCCGCGACAAGTCGGGCTTCGTCGGCCGCACCGCGCTGGAGGGCAACCGCCCGGCGCTGGAGGCGATGAAACATTCCGATCTGGTGATCGACACCATGCTGCTGTTGTTCTCGCCGGAGCAGGAGCAGGTGCTGAAGGGTGGCGCCCGCATGCTGCTGGCGGTCGAGCCGGCCGAGATCCTGCTGCGGATGAAACCCGACGCCAGCGACTCGCGCCGGGCCGGCGCCGCCGCGGCGCGGCTGGCGCGGGCCAAGGTGATGACCGTCACCTCCAAGGCCGGGACCGAATTCCGCTGCGAGCTCGGGCAGTATCCGGTGCTGAAGCAACAGGGCTATCCCGATGCGCCGGGCGCCTGGGACCACTGGCCGAGCTGTCTGGTCGCAACCTGGCCGAACGAGGGCAGCGCCGAGGGCACGCTGGTGATCGACACCGGCGACATCCTGCTGCCGTTCAAGCGCTATGCCCGCGATCCCATTCGCCTGACCGTCGAGGGCGGTTACATCCGCCGGATCGTGGGCGGTTTCGAAGCCGAATATCTCAAGAGCTACATCGACCGGTTCGACGACCCGGAAGCCTATGCCATGGCCCATGTCGGCTGGGGCCTGCACGACCGGGCCCATTGGACGGCGCTCGGCCTCTACGACCGCGAGGCCGGGATCGGCATGGACGCGCGCTCCTATCTCGGCAACTTCCTGTGGTCGAGCGGCCCCAACACCGAGGCCGGCGGCACGCGCAACACCCCGTGTCACATGGACATTCCGCTGCGCGGCTGCTCGTTGTCGCTCGACGGCGAGCCGATGACCATCGACGGCCGGGTGATCCCGGCGGACCAGACGTCGTGACGGGGCGGCCGCAGCGGCGACCGACCCGCCCGGCGGGTCGCTCAGCCGGCGGTGGCCGGTGCGGCATTGCGATCGAGCTCGGCGAAGACCTCGCGGGCGACGCGGAAGCTGTCGAGGGCGGCGGGAACGCCGGCGTAGATCGCCACCTGGAGCAGAACCTCGCGGATCTCGTCGCGGGTGACGCCGTTGGTCAACGCCCCGCGGACGTGGAGCTTGAGCTCGTGCGGCCGGTTGAGGGCGGAGATCATCGCCAGATTGATCAGCGAGCGGTCGCGCCGTTCGAGCCCGGGGCGGGCCCACACGTCGCCCCAGCAATAGCGGGTGATCAGTTCCTGCAAGGGACGGGTGAAGTCGTCGGCCTCGGCCAGCGATTTGTCGACATAGGCGCTGCCGACCACGGCACGACGGATTTCCAAACCACGGTCATAGAGGGCGTCGGTCATTGAGTGAGCTCCGGATGCGAGGGGGTGACGTCGAAGGAGGTCAGCGCGACGGCGGCCGCCGCGGCGACGTGGCGTTCGGCGAGTTCGGCTGCCGCCGCCCCGTCGCGACGCTCGAGGGCGTCGATCAGCGCCGCGATCTCGGCGAGCGAGGCAGCGCGGCGACGCGGATCGGCCAGCGACCGGCGGCGCAGAAGCCCGGCGCGCGAGTCGAGGCGGGCCAGGAGCTCCAGACTCAATTCGTTGCGGGCGCCGAGGGCGAGGCGGCGGTAGAAGGCCCGCTTGGCCTCGAGCGCGGCGGCGAGATCGTCGTCGCCATAGGCCCGGGCGAGGTCGGCGGAGGCGGCGCGCAGCGACACCACGTCGTCGGCGTCGGCGCGTTCGCAGAACTGCCGCGCCATCAGGGCTTCGAGTGCGGCGCGCACCGCATAGAGGTTCTCGGCCTCGGCGCGGTCGAGCCGGGTGACGAACAGGCCGCGCGCGCCGGCGCTGACCAGCCCCTCGGATTCGAGCTCGCGCAGGGCCTCGCGCAAGACGGTGCGGCTGACCGCCAGTTCGGCGCAGAGATCCTTTTCGATCAGCCGCTCGCCGGCGGCGAGTGCGCCGGTTTCGATCGATCGACGCAGCGCCGCGACGAGGCGACGGCGCAGCGGGGCACTCTCCTGGACGAGCGGGGCGATGCCGAGCGGGCCGGTGGTCATCGGGGCAGGATCTCCGGGGCCGAAGGGTCAGGCGAACAGGAACGGATCGATCGCCGCATGGAAGCCCTCGGGTCGATCGAGGTTGGCGAGATGACGCGCGCCGTCGATGGCGCGGAAGTCGGCGCCGGGGATCAGTGCGGCGATGGCCTCGGAGAGATGCGGCGGGGTGCGCTGGTCGCGCGACCCGACGACGACGCGGGTCGGCACCCGGATCGCCTTCATCAACTCGACCACGTCGGCTGTGAACACCGACTGCGCCGCCTCGATGTAGGCCTCCGCGGTCATGCCGGCGATGCTCGCCGCCAGGGTCTCGAACAGCGCCGGCTCGGCGTCCTCGACCAGGGTGTCGGCGGCATAGGCGCGGCCGAAGGCTTCCAGCGAGCCGCCGCGGATGGTCGCGGCGATGGTCGCGGCACGGGCGGCGCCGGCTTCGCCCTGGGTGGCGAAACTGTCGGCGATCACCAGACGCTTCACCAATTCCGGCGCGAGATCGACGAGATGGGCGGCGATCGGCCCGCCCATCGAGATCGCCACCACCCGCGCCGGGCCGAGCCCGAGGGCGGCGATCACCGCGGCGAGGTCGGAGGCGACGGCGCGGACCGTGAAGCCGCCGTTGCGGCTGGAGCGGCCATGGCCGCGGGCGTCGACGGCGATCACGTCGAAGCGCGTCGACCAGCGGCGGATCTGCTCGCGCCACAGCCAGGCGGCGGTGCCGAGGCTGTGGATCAACACCAGCGGCGCGCCGCGGCCGGCGCGGTCGTAGCCCAGGCTCTCCCCATCGACGTCGATCTGCGGCACGGGCGGTCTCCTCGTCCTCGGGCGCGGCGCCGTCGCGGGACGGGCGCCTCGGTGGTTTATCGTATGACCGTCGTAACGTCATACATTGTTTCCGTCAAGCCGACGGTCCGATCGGGCGGGCGCGCCGCGGCCCGGGCGCGGCCCGCTTCCGGATCCCATCCCCTTCCCCATCCCCTTCGGAGAGCGACATGAAGATCGACGATCACGGCGACGGCATTCTCGGCGTCGAATTCACGCGGAGCGCCGACGACAACACCATCTCCTCGGCCGGTCTCCTCGACTTCGCCGCGACCCTCGACACGGTCATCGCCACGCCGGGACTCCGGGCGGTGGTGGTGTCGGGCGAGGGCGGGCATTTCTGTAAGGGGCGGGTCGGCGCCAAGGGTCTGACGCAAGCCGCGGCGATCCGCGACGACCTCGACTTTATCCTCCAGGTCAACGCGCGGCTGCGGGCCTCGCCGGTGCCTTTCGTCGCGGCGGTCGAAGGCCGGGCCTTCGGCTTCGGCTGCGGCTTCGCCACCCAGTGCGACGTGACGATCGCCGCAGCCGACGCGGTCTTCGCCCTGCCGGAAATGTCCCACCGCCTGCCGCCGCTGGTGGTGCTGTCCTATTTCGGCAAGTTCGTGCCGTTCAAGAAGGCCTTCGAACTGGCGCTGACCAGCCGGCCCGTCCCGGCGTCGGAAGCCCTCGCGATCGGCATGGTCACCGAGCTCGTCGATCCGGGCCGGGCCTTCGCCCGCGCGCTCGAGTTCGCGCGTCTGATCGCCGCGCTCGATGCCGACTCGGTGCGGCTGCTGCGCGGCTTCGCTCGGCGGATGGCCGGCCTCCACGACGACATCGACGCCCGCACCGGCGTCGCCGACATGGCGATCATGCTGGCCGCCGCCGCGACCCGTCCCCATTGACCGGACCTGCGCCGGGTCCCGGTGCGCCCCATCCCCCGAACGGAGGAACCGACATGGCCGACGACGTGTTGTTCATCGGAGCCGGCCGCATGGGAGCCTTGATGGCGCGACGGCTGCTCGACGGCGGCGTCGCCCTCGCCGTCGCAGACGTCGTACCGGCGGCGCTGGAGCCCTTCGCCGCCCGGGGCGTGGCGACCGCGGCGCACGGCGCCGACCTGCTCGGCACGATCGTGCTGACCATGTTGCCGACCGATCGCCACGTCCGCGAGGCGCTGCTCGGGCCCGGCGGCGCCTGCACGGTGCGCCCCCGCGCCGTGGTGATCGACATGTCGACCGCCACGCCGGCCCACACGAGAGCGCTCGCCGCCGACCTCGCGGCGCGCGGCACCGTGCTCCTCGATGCGCCGGTCAGCGGCGGCATGGCCGGGGCCGGCGACGGTCGCCTGACCACCATGGTCGGCGGCGACGCGGCGGCGCTGGCCCGCTGCCTGCCGATTCTCCGGCTGATGTGCGCCGACGTCACGCGGGTCGGGCCGGTCGGATCGGGCCATGCGGTCAAGGCGCTCAACAACTATCTCTCGGCCGCCACCTTGTGGACCGCGACCGAGGCGTTGGTGATCGGCCGCCGGCTCGGACTCGATGCCGCGACCATGCTCGCGGTGTGGAGCGCCGGCTCGGGGCGCAGCCACGCCACCGAGGTCAAGCTGCCGCGCCACGTCGTGACCGGCACCCTCGACTTCGGCCAGTCGCTCGAGTTGTTCTGCAAGGACATCGCCATCGCCGCCGAGCTCGCCCGCGAGACCGGGACCACCACCCCGGCCCTCGACCACCTGCTCGCCCTGTGGCGCTCGGCCCGCGACACCCTCGGCCCGCAGGCCGACATCACGCGCATCGAGCCGCTGCTCGACGACCGCTGAGCGGCGGCTTGCGATTCGGGCCGCGCTTCAGAAATCGAGCGCGGCGGCGTCGATGATCTCCTTCATCACGAAGAAGGTGCGGGTCTGGCGCACGCCCGGCAGGGCGATCAGCAATTCGCCGTGCAGGCGGTTGAAGTCGGCGATGTCGCGCACCCGGATCTTCAGGAAGAAATCGAAGTCGCCGGCCACCAGATGGCAGTCGAGCACGAAGGGCAGCCTGCGCACCGCCGTGGCGAAGTCGGCGAAGCTCTCCGGCGTCGAGCGGTCGAGCTCGACCCCGACGATCACCAGCGTGCCGCGATCGACGGCGCGCGGCTCGATCTCGGCACGGAAGCCGCGGATGCAGCCCGCCTCGACCAGCCGCCGGACGCGGCGGTGGCAGGTCGCCGGGCTGACGTGGACCGCCTCGGCGAGATCGGCATTGGCCATGCGGCCATCCCCCTGGAGCAGGTGGAGAATGCGGCGGTCGACGCGGTCGAGTTCGATCTCGGTGAAAGAATCTTTCATATTTCCGATCCGTTCGGACGTCGGTTTTCGTTTTCCTAGCATCGCTCGAGGTATTCGCCAAATTCTGGCCGCCACTTCGGGAGGACCTTTCACGGCGGAGGATGTTAGCCTCGCGGTCGATCAACCCGGAGACGACCATGCTGCGCCTCGACAAATTCGAACGTTTCCCGCTGACCTTCGGCCCCTCCCCGATCGAGCGTCTGCCGCGCCTGACCGCGGCGCTCGGCGGCGACGTGGAGATCTGGGCCAAGCGTGACGACTGCAACTCCGGCCTCGCCATGGGCGGCAACAAGCTGCGCAAGCTCGAATACATCGTGCCCGACGCGATCGCGTCGGGTGCCGACACGCTGGTGTCGATCGGTGGGGTGCAGTCCAACCACACCCGGATGGTCGCCGCCACCGCCGCCAAGATCGGCATGAAATGCGTGGTGGTGCAGGAATCCTGGGTGCCGCACGAGGACGCGGTCTACGACCGGGTCGGCAACATCCTGCTGACCCGCCTGATGGGCGCCGACAGCCGGATCGTCGACGACGGTTTCGACATCGGCATCCGCAAGAGCTGGGAGGACGCGATCCAGTCGGTGATCGACGCCGGCGGCAAACCCTACGGCATCCCGGCCGGCGCCTCGGTGCACAAATTCGGCGGCCTCGGCTACGTCGGCTTCGCCGAAGAGGTGCGCGATCAGGAGGCCGAGCTCGGCTTCACATTCGATTACATCATCGTCTGCGTGGTCACCGGCTCGACCCAGGGCGGGATGATCGTCGGCTTCGCCGCCGACGGCCGCGCCGACAAGGTGATCGGCATCGACGCTTCCGGCACCCCGGCCCAGACCCGCGCCCAGGTCCGCGCGATCGTCGACCGCACCGCCGAGTTGGTCGAACTCGGCCGTCCGGTGCGCGACGACGAAATCGTCATCCTCGAAGACTACGCCTACCCGGCCTATGGCGTGCCGAGCGCCGAGACCAACGCGGCGATCCGGCTGGCCGCCCGCACCGAGGCGATGATCACCGACCCGGTCTACGAGGGCAAGTCGATGCAGGGCCTGATCGACCTGGTGAAGAAGGGCTTCTTCCCCAAGGGATCGAAGGTGCTCTACGCCCATCTCGGCGGCGCCCCGGCGCTCAACGGCTACAGCTACACCTATCGCAACGGCTGAGCGGACGAGAGCCGGAGGCCGATCGCGGCCTCCGGCGCCACCCTCTTCAGTCGGCGAGGCCGGCGACGGTGACGGCGAGCGCCTGGGCGCGCGGCACCAGGGTGTCGAGCCGGCACCATTCGCGTTCGGTGTGGGCCGCGCCGCCGACCGGTCCGAGGCCGCACAACGACGGCACGCCGAGCGCCGCGGTGAAGCCGGAATCGGCGCAGCCACCGGTGAACTCACCATCGACCGCGAAACCGACCGCCGCGGCGGCCGCGCGGTAGCGCTCGAACAGCGCCGCGGAGCGCTCCGCCTCGAGCGGCATGAAGACCGGTCCGCGGGTGTAGGTCGCGACGGTGTCGGGCACGTCGTCCTCGGCCAGGATCGCCTCGATGCGGGCGAGGATGCCGTCGAGTTCGGCGACCGCCAGGAAGCGGATGTCGACTTCCGCCGCGGCGAAGTCGGCGACGGTGTTGTGGGTGCGGCCGCCGCGGATCACCCCGACGTTGGTGGTGGTGCCGGTGGCATAGTCGGTCAGGGCATGGATCGCGGTGATCTTGGCGGCGAGCGCACCGATGGCGCTGCGACCCTCGGCATGGGCGACGCCGGAATGGGCGGCCCGGCCCCGCACCTCGATGTCGAGCGTGACGCCGCCTTTGCGGCCGGTGACGACATTGCCCGAGGCGCGGCCCGGTTCGGCATTGAAGGCGGCGCGGGCGCCGGTCGCTTCGCGTTCGATCACCGCGCGGCCGGAGGGCGAGCCGACCTCCTCGTCGGCGGTGAACAGCGCGACCACCGGGAAATCGAGCCCGCCCACGGCCTTGATCGCCCGGAGCACGAAGACGTCGACGACCAGCCCGCCCTTCATGTCGGCGACGCCGGGGCCGAAGGCGGTGTCGCCGTCGCGGCTGAACGGGCGGGTGGCGACCGTGCCCTTCGGGAACACCGTGTCGCGGTGGCCCATCAGCAGAACCGGCGCGCCGCCGCTCCGACCCGGCACTTCGGCGCGGATCGCCCCGCCCCAGGTGGCGTTCGGAAACCGCGTGACGGCGATGCCGTCGGCTTCCAGGCTCGCGGCCAGCGCCTCGCCGACCGCGTCGATGCCGACGGCGTCGCGGCTGCCGGAATCGATGTCGACGATGCGGGCGAGGAGCGCCTCCATCTCGGCGCGACGCGGCGCGAGCCAGTCCTTCAGAGCGATTGCGGTCGGGGTCATGCGCGGCGCGCCTCCTTGATGGCGGCGCCGGTCTCGCCGAGGTCCCAGAACAGGCCGGTCATGATGCGGAGCGCCTCTTCGGCGACCGAGCCGAGCAGGTGCTCGTCGGGGGCGTGCTGCGAACAGGCCGGATAGGAATGGGGCACCCACAGGGTCGGCAGGCCGAGGAGCTCGGAGAACACGTCGTTGGGGATCGAGCCGCCGAGATTGGGCAACAAGGCCGGCTTCTTGCCGGTGGTGCGGGCGAGCGAGGCGAGCGCCCAGTCGACCCAGGGGTCGGTCGGATCGAGTCGGGTGGCGGCGAAGACCTCCATGCGGCCCGGGGTCACCGTCACGTCGCGCAGGCCGACCGCCTCGAGGTGATCGCGGATCGCGTCGATCACCCGACTCGGATCGGTGCCGACCACGAAGCGCAGTTGCAGCGCCGCCTTGGCCGAGGCCGGCACGGCATTGACCGGGGCGCTCGGGGTCCCGCATTCGAAGGCCAGGACCTCGAGGCTGTTCCAGCCGAACACCCGCTCTTCGGGGGTGAGGCCCGGTTCACCCCAGTCGCGATCGATCACCGGATCGTTCACGCCGCCGCCGACCGAGAGATCGGCGAGCGCGGCGCGGACGGCCGGCGGGATCGCCGGCGGGCGCAGGGCGTGCAGGCGGATCCGGCCGCGGCCGTCGACCAGCACGGCGATGGCGTTGGCGAGCACGATGCCGGGATTGGCGAGCAGCCCGCCCCAATTGCCGGAATGATGGGCGCCTTCGCGCAGGTTCACCGTCAATTCGAAGTCGAGGGTGCCGCGCGAGCCGAGGAACACGGTCGGCCGCTCGGCGCCGACCCGCGGTCCGTCGGAGGCGATCAGCACGTCGGCGGCGAGTGCGGCGCGATGGGTCTCGGCGAGCGCCCGCAGGCCGGGCGAGCCGGTCTCCTCGCCCATCTCGATCAGGATCTTGGCGTTGAAGCCGAGAGTTCCGCGCTCGGCGACGACCTGGGCGAGGGCGGCGATGTTGATCGAATGCTGGCCCTTGTTGTCGGCGGTGCCGCGGCCGTACCAGCGATCGCCGTCGACGGTGACCTCCCAGGGGCTGCGGCCGTCGCGCCAGCGGCCCTCGTGACCGAGCACCACGTCGCCGTGGCCGTAGATCAGGACGGTCGGCAGGTGGTCGCCTTCGTGCCGCTCGGCGAGCAGGAAGGGGCCGTGGCCGATCACCGCATTGGGCATGACGGTGGCGGAAAAACCCAGCGCATCGAGGCTCGGCATCATCTCTTCGGTGAGATAGGCGCGCAGCTCGACCGCGCGGTCGGGCGCCTGGCTTTCGGTCTTCATCGCGACGCGGCGGCCGAGATCGGCGCGGAAGGCGCCGGAGGCGAAATGATCGGCGGCGCGGGCGATCGCGCCTTCGCGGGTGGCGACGGGGGGCATGGGCGGCTTCTCTGTGCGGACGCCCCGCACCGAGGGGCGCGGGGCCGTCGCGTGACGATGCGCCCGAGATACAGCAACGCGGCCGGCGCGGCGAGAGGGTCGACGCTCAGGCGATGTCGGGCGAGACCTGCCAGATCGCCTGGAGCTTCTCGCCGGCGAGGACGCGGTCGCGGGCCGCCGCCTCGTCGCGGCCGAGCCGGTCGGCCTCGTCGGCGACCGCAGCGACCATCGCCTTGGGGATCACCACCACGCCGTCGACGTCGGCGAAGATCACGTCGCCCGGTTCGACCCGGACCCCGGCGACGGTGATCGGCACCTGCGATCGCTTGGGTTCCATCTTGCCGGACACCGACACCGGGCTGCGGGCGCGGCCGAACAGCGGATAGCCGAGGGCCTGGACCTGCGCGGTGTCGCGGACCGTGCCGTCGACGATGGTGGCGACCGCGCCGTGGGTCTTGGCGCCGGACGACATCAGTTCGCCCGAGCAGGAGCCCGGCGCGCAGGAGGCGTCGACGACCAGGATCGCGCCTGCCGGCACGTTGTCGATGGCGTGGTGATAGACGTCCTGGGGCTGGCCCTTGCGCGGGCTCGGGGCGAACTGCACGGTCACCGCGGGCCCACAGACCACCTGACCGGGGGCGAGCCGGCCCTGGAGGGTGATGCCGGCGAGATGGCCGAAGCCGCCGAGGCGTTCCAGACTGTCGTGGACGTCGCCGGAATACCAACGCGACAAGCGGCGGACGGCGTCCCAATCGGTCTGCGAATAGTCCCATTCGGTCATCGATTCGACTCTCTGCGTTGGAGGGCGGCGTTGGCGAGGATGACCCCGAGGTAGTCCGAACTACGGTCGATCTGATCGCGGATCGCCGCGACGGCGCCCGCGGCGTCGCCGCGGATGATCAGTCGGTAGATGTCCTCGTGTTCGGCGAAGCCCTCGGCGAGCGACTTCGGCGGGACCCGGCTGGACACCCGGATGATGTCGACGATGATCGAAAACAGGTTGTCGTAGAGGACGTTGAGGATCTGGTTGCCGACCGCGCGGACCAGCGCGAGGTGGAAGGCGGCGTCGCCGTCGGTGAAGGCGCTCTGGTCGCCGGCGGTCGCCGCGGTCGCCATCTGGGCGAGCGCCGCCTCGACCTCGCGGATCGGCCGACCGAGGGTGGCGAGGCGGAGCACCACCTCGCTCTCGAGGATCCGCCGCACGTCCATCAGCTGGACGAGATAGTCCGGCCGGTCGGCGAAGAGCTGCTTCACCGTGACCGCGAGCGAGCCGAGGAACTCGTCGACGTCGTCGCGCACCACCATCGCCCGCTCGCCGTGGCGGCGGCGCACGAAGCCCTTGGTCTCGAGGATCTGCAGGGCTTCGCGGACCGAGCGGGTGCTGACGTTGTGGATCCGCGCGATCTCGGCCTCGGAGGGCAGACGCTCGCCGACCTTCAGGGCGCCGGACAGCACCTGGGCCTCGAGCGCCTGCACCACCGAGACGTGGAGCTTGTCGCGCTCGATGCCGCGTCGCGCGGCGCGCCCGCCGCCCTCGGGGAGAGCCCGTGTCACCAAGCCGTGAATCCTCCGTCGACCACCACGTTGGATCCGGTCATGTAGGTCGAGGCGTCGGAGGCGAGGAACTGCACGACCCCGCCGAACTCCTCGATCTCGGCCTGACGCCCCATCGGCACCCGCTCGAGGAAGGCGTCGATGAACTCCTTGTCGAAGGTCGCGGTCTTGACCCCGCCGAAGGTGACGAGATTGACCCGGACGTTCTTGGGCGCCCAGTAGGTGCCGAGATAGCGGGTCAGGTTGAGCAGGCCGGCCTTGGAGGCGGCGTAGGAGATCGCCTTGACGAAGGGTTTGCCGTCGCGCTTCTCGCGGTAGGCGTAGAGCGCCTGATTGGGCGAGACCATGCCGTACATCGAGCCGACGTTGATGATGCTGCCGCGGCGTTCCTCGGCCATGCGCGAGCCGACCACCTGACAGCACAGCATCACGCCGGTCAGGTTGGTGTCGATGATCTCGTCCCAATATTGCTTCGGGTAGACCTCGAAGGGGGCGTTCTGATCGGCCGAGCCGGAGGGCTTGGAATCGATGCCGGCATTGTTGACGAGGATGTGCGGCACGCCCCATTCGGCGATCAACGCCGCGGTCGCCGCTTCCAGCGCCTCCTTGTCGGTGACGCTGGCGACATGGACGCGGATGCGGTCGGTCAGACCGGGAAACTTGGCCTCGAGCAGCGCCGGCTCGGCCGGGCGGCGGCTGAAGATCGCCACCTTGGCGCCGGCGCCGGCGAGCGTGCGACAGAACTCCGTGCCGAGTTGGCCGAGACCGCCGGTGACGATCGCAACCTTGTCCTGAACGCTGAATGGATCTTTCATCACACGAGTTCCGAGCTTTCGGTGTGGGCGGCCGAGCGGCCGCCTGACGGGGGCGCGAACGCCCCCGGGCGGAGTGCGGGGACCTCGATCAGCGCGGCGGATCCATCTCCTGGAGGCGCTTCGGATCGAGCTTGGCGTTCTGGAACTTCTCGTAGATCGCCACCAGCTTGCCGTTGTCGAGGTTGGTGCGGATCCACTGGTTGATCGCCTGGGTCAGAGCGGTCTCGCCCTTGCGGATGGCGACGCCGATCGGATAGGCCTGGGCGACGAACTTCTCTTCGAGATCGACCTTGGGGTTGGCCTTGATCAGCGCCTGCAGGAGCGGCCGCGAGGTCGCGTAGTTGGCGAACTGGCCGGAGGTGACGGCGGCGCTGGCGGTCGGATCGTCCTCGAAGCGGACGATCTGGACACCGGCGACATTGGCGGTGCTCTCGGTCAGGCGGGTGTCGTTGACCGTGCCGCGGGTGACCGCGACCGACTTGCCGGCGAGATCGGCGTAGGTCTTGATCGGCGCGGACTTGGGCGCGGCGACGACGATGCTGGTCTCGCTGTAGGGGATCGAGAAATCGACCACCTTGAGCCGTTCGGCGGTGATCGACAGGGTCGACAGGGCGATGTCGGCCTTGCCGGAGACGATGAACTGGATGCGGCCGGAAGTCGGCACGCTGATCAGTTCGATCTTCACGCCGAGGTCCTTGGCGAGGAGCTCGGCGGTCTCGACCTCGGAGCCGGTCGGCTTGAAGGCGGCGTCCATCATCGCGTAGGGCGGATTGCCGAGGTCGATGGCGACCTTCAGCACGCCGCGCGCCTTGATGTCGGCGAGCACGTCGGCGCTGGCCGGCGCGACGAGGGCGCCGCTCAGGGCGAGGCCGAGGCCGAGTACGACGAAATCTCTGCGTTTCATGGGTGTTCCTCCACTGTCAGGCTCGGCGGGGTGTCCCGCTCTTGTTCTAGTGCCGCGATCCGACGAAGGTGCGCAGTTCCGGGGTCTGGGGATCGGCGAGCAGCGTGCGCGGCCCCTCCTCCCAGACCCGGCCCTGGTGCATGAAGACGATCCGGTCGGCGATGCGCTGGGCGAAGGCCATCTCGTGGGTGACGAGCAGCATGGTCATGCCGCCGCGCGCCAGATCCTCGATGACCTTCAACACCTCGCCGGTCAGTTCCGGGTCGAGTGCCGAGGTGACCTCGTCGAACAACATCACCTTCGGCTTCATGGCGAGCGATCGGGCGATGGCGACGCGCTGTTGCTGGCCGCCCGACAGCTGTTCCGGATAGGCGTCGATCTTCTCCTCAAGGCCGACCTGACGCAGCACCTGCAAAGCTTCGGCGCGGGCGGTCGCCCGGTCGACCTTCTTCACCCAGCGCGGGGCCAGCGTGATGTTCTGCTCGACCGTCAGGTGGGGGAACAAGTTGTAGCTCTGGAAGACGATGCCGACGTCCTGGCGCAGGGCGCGCAGGTCGAGCTTGGGGTCGGAGATCGAGCGGCCGCAGACGACGATGTCGCCGCCGTTGATCCGCTCCAGGCGATCGACGCAGCGCAGCGCGGTGCTCTTGCCCGAGCCGCTGCGGCCGATCAGGACCAGCACTTCCCCCTTCTGGACCTCGAAGCTGATGCCCTTCAGCACCTTCAGGGCCCCGAAGCTCAGGTGGACGTCGTCGAACTTAACGATGGCTGACACTGTAGGCCCTTTCGAAGCGACGGCTCAGCACCGAGAGCGGATAGCACAGGCAGAAGTAGAGGACGGCGATCACCAGATAGGTGGTGAAGGGCTGGAAGGTCGCGGCGTTGACCTGCTTGCCGACATAGGTGACGTCGACGACGCCGATCACCGAAGCGAGCGAGGTGTTCTTGACGATCTGGACCATGAAGCCGACGGTCGGCGGCGTGGCGATGCGGATCGCCTGGGGCAGGATCACCAGACCCATGCGCTGGGCATAGGTCAGGGCCAGACAGTCGGCGCCTTCCCACTGGGTCTTCGGCACCGATTGCAGGCTGGCGCGCCAGATGGTGCCGAGATAGGCGCTGGAGAACAGCACCAGGGCGATGCCGGCGGCGGTCAGCGAGCCCACTTCGACGCCGAGGATCGGCAGGCCGAAGTAGATCACGAACATGATGATCAGCACCGGCGAGCCCTGGATCAGCGCGACATAGGTGGCGATGGTCCGCGACACCCAGCGCACCTTCGACACCCCTGCGAGCGCCAGGGCGAAGCCGATCAGGCCACCGAAGACGAAGCTGATCAGCGACAGCACCACCGTCCAGATCAGTCCGCCGAGCAGCACCTGAACGTGGATGAGGGCGAAATTGGTGAACATCGCGGCCTCTAGAGGTTGGTGCCGAGGCGCCGCAGGCGCGGGAAGAGGACGAGGCCGAGCAGGCGCAGCAGGCCGCGCATGCCGAAGGACAGCACCAGATAGACCCCGAGGATCACCAGATAGACCTCGAAGGAGCGGAAGGTCATCGACTGGATGCGCGAAGCGGCACCGGTCAATTCTTCCGCAGAGATCTGCGAGGTGATGCTGGTGCCGAGCATCAAGAGGACATATTGGCTGACCAGCGCCGGATAGACCTTCTCGAAGGCCGGCGGCAGCATCACCCCGGCGAGCACCTGGAGCCGCGAAAACCCCAGCGTATCGGCCGCCTCGATCTGGCCGCGGTGGATCGCTTCGAGGCCGGCGCGGATGATCTCGCTCGAATAGGCGCCGACGTTGATGGTCAGGCCGATCAGCGCCGAGGTCTCGGCGGAGAAGCGGAGCCCGAGCGACGACAGGCCGAAATAGACCAGGAACAGTTGGACCAGCAGCGGCGTGTTGCGGATCGCCTCGACATAGACGGCGACGAGGTTGCGTAGGACGGCGATGCGGCTGGTGCTGGCGACGGCGCAGAGCGTGCCGAAGACGAAGCCGCTGCAGGTGACGATCACCGACATGCGGATGGTCGCGACCGTGCCCCAGAACAGGAGCGGCCAATAGTCGGCGAGGAACGAGAAGTCGAACTGGTAGCTCATCGGGAGGCGACCTCGGGCGACCGGACGTCACACCGCCGCCCGACCCGGGAGGCGCGCAATTCGAGAGTGCCGGAGGCGGAACCGACCGGAGGATGCGACTTCGCGATCGGTGTCGAGCCGGCGACGCCGGCCATCGCCGATCCGCGAACGGACTCAGGCGGCCGACACGCCGGCGCGATCGTGGCGATGTCTCGATGTGCGGTGGTCGAGGTCGAAACTACGTGCTCGCGGAATCATGTCCGGCACACCTCCCCGATGTTCTTGGTGCCGACTTTCTGCCGGCTTGAGGGGATCGTAGGCCGCACTCATGACACATGTCAACTGCGGACGCGGAGGTGTTCAGGGCCATCGCGTTTAGAACCAACCCGACCCCGGGCCGTCATCCCCGGCCGGAGCGCCGAAGGCGCGCAGGGGAAGGGGATCCAGGGGGTATGCTGGTAGGCTTTCGGCGTTTCCCGTGTGGCCTCCGGGTCCCCTTCCCTCGCCCTTCGGGCTCGCCGGGGACGACGGCAGGGGCAAGATGTGATCGATTGGGAGGATGTGGGTTTCGACGAAATCCAAAATGCGATCGCCCTGCGGGCGCGTCCGCAGGGCGATCGAACCGGGTGAGGATCCGCGGCTCTGGCGGCGGGCGCGGCTCCACGCGACCGGCCGCCCCGTCCTTATGACTCCCTTATATCCCGGCCCCACCTTCCCGATCGATCCCTGACGCGCTTCGGGCGCAGAAACGACGTCGACCAACGTCGTTCCCGGAGGCTCCCCCATGCTCGATTTCGTGTTTCTCGCCCTGGCGCTCGGCCTGTTCGCCGCCGCCGGCCTCTATGCTCGCGCCTGCGACCGGCTGTGAGGCGACGATCATGACCGAACCGATCGTCGCCCTGGTGATCGCCGTGGCCCTCGGCGTCTACCTCCTCCACACGCTGCTGCGCCCCGAGAAGTACTGAGCGCCGCAGTCCCTCGCCTCTTCGGAGATCCGCCATGACCGCCATCGGCTGGCTGCAGTGTCTCGTCGTCGTCGCCCTCGTCCTCGCCTCGGTGGTGCCGCTCGGCACCCACATGGCGCGGGTCTATGCGGGCGAACGCACCTTCCTCTCCCCGGTGTTCGGGCCGCTGGAGCGCGGCTTCCTCCATCTCGCCGGCGAGCGCGCCGTCCGACCCCAGTCGTGGCTCGGCTATACGCTGGCGATGCTGGTGTTCAACGCCGCCGGTTTCCTGCTGCTCTATGCGATCCTGCGCATCCAGGGCGTGCTGCCCTTGAACCCGCAGGGCTTCGACGGGGTCGATCCGGCGCTGGCCTTCAACACCGCGGTGAGCTTCGTCACCAACACCAACTGGCAAGCCTACGGCGGCGAGACCACGATGAGCCATCTGACCCAGATGGTCGGCCTCACCGTCCAGAACTTCCTGTCGGCGGCGACCGGCATGGCGCTGGCGGCGGCGATGATCCGCGCCTTCGCCAAGACCGGACGCGAGGCGCTCGGCAATTTCTGGGTCGATCTGACCCGTTCGACGCTCTACGTGCTGCTGCCGCTGTCGATCGTCCTGGCGCTCGCCTTCGTCGCGTTCGGCATGCCGCAGACGCTCGCCGGCTCAGTCGAGGCGACGACGCTCGAAGGCGCCAAACAGATCATCGCCCTCGGGCCGGTCGCCTCCCAGGAGGCGATCAAGGAACTCGGCACCAACGGCGGCGGCTTCTTCAACGCCAACGCCGCCCATCCCTTCGAGAACCCGACGGCGATCACCAATGCCCTGGAGATCTGGGCGCTGCTGGCGATCTCGGCGGCGCTGACCCACACCTTCGGCCGGATGGTCGGCGACAAGCGTCAGGGCTGGGCGATCCTCACGGTGATGGCGATCATCCTCGGCGGCGCCCTGGTGGTCGCCTATTGGGCGGAAGCCGGCGGCAACCCGCTCCTGACCGCGCTCGGCGTCGATCCGACGATGGGCAACATGGAGGGCAAGGAGGTCCGCTTCGGCACCGCCGCCTCGAGCCTCTATGCGATCGCCACCACCGGCACCTCGACCGGCGCGGTCAATGCGATGCACGAGAGCTTCATGCCGCTCGGCGGGTTCATGCCGCTGCTGCTGATCAAGCTCGGCGAGATCGTCCCCGGCGGCGTCGGCTCGGGCCTGTTCGGCATCCTGGTGATCGCCGTGCTGACCGTGTTCATCGCCGGGCTGATGGTCGGCCGCACCCCGGAATATCTCGGCAAGAAGATCGAGGTGAAGGAGATGAAGCTGGCGATGCTCGCCCAGCTGATCCTGCCCCTGTCGATCCTCGGCTTCACCGCGGTGGCGGCGATGCTGCCGACGGCGCTGGCCAGTCTCGCCAATGCCGGCCCGCACGGACTGACCGAGCTGCTCTACGCCTATGCCTCGGCGACCGGCAACAACGGCTCGGCCTTCGCCGGCCTCTCCGCCAACACGCCTTGGTTCAATTCGACGCTCGGCATCGCCATGTTCCTCGGCCGCTTCGGCTACGTCGTGCCGGTGATGGCGATGGCCGGATCGCTGGTGGTCAAGACCCGGGGTACCGCCTCGGCCGGCACCTTCCCGACCGACGGGCCGCTGTTCGTCGGCCTGGTGGTGGCGGTGATCCTGATCCTGGGGGGCCTGCAGTTCTTCCCGGCCTTCGCGCTCGGACCGATCGTCGAGCACCTGCTGATGGCCACCGGCCGCACCTTCTGACCTCGCGAGGACCGTTCCATGTCGCACTCCCAAGCCCGCGCACTCTCGCTGTTCGACGGTGCCATCCTGCGGCGCGCCGCCCTCGACGCGGTGGTCAAGCTCGACCCTCGCCGTCTCGCCCGCAATCCGGTGATCTTCGTCACCGAAGTGGTGGCGGCGGTGGTCACCGTGATCTTCGTCAAGGATCTCGTCCTCGGGGCGGGATCGCCGATGTTCGAGGGCCAGATCGCCCTGTGGCTGTGGTTCACCGTGCTGTTCGCCAACTTCGCCGAAGCCGTCGCCGAAGGGCGCGGCAAGGCCCAGGCCGATGCGCTGCGCAAGACCCGCTCCGACACCGTCGCCAAGCGCCTGCTGTTCCCCGACGGCGACGATTCCCTGTTCGAGGGCGTGTCGTCGCTGGATCTCGAGCTCGACGATCTGGTGGTGTGCGAGCCCGGCGACGTCATCCCCGCCGACGGCGAAGTGGTCCGCGGCGTGGCCTCGGTCAACGAATCGGCGATCACCGGCGAATCCGCCCCGGTGATCCGCGAATCCGGCGGCGATCGCTCGGCGGTGACCGGCGGCACCACGGTGCTGTCGGATCGGATCGTGGTCCGCATCACCGCGGCGCCCGGCTCGACCTTCATCGACCGGATGATCGCCCTGGTCGAAGGCGCCTCGCGCCAGAAGACCCCCAACGAACTCGCCCTGTCGATCCTGCTGTCGGGCCTGACCCTGATCTTCCTGATCACCGTGGTGACGCTGTGGGGCATCGCCGGTTACTCGGGCACGGTGGTCTCGGTGACCGTGCTGGTGGCGCTGCTGGTGACCCTGATCCCGACCACCATCGGCGGCCTCCTGTCGGCGATCGGCATCGCCGGCATGGACCGGCTGATCCGCTTCAACGTGGTCGCGACCTCGGGCCGGGCGGTGGAAGCCGCCGGCGACGTCGACACGCTGCTGCTCGACAAGACCGGCACCATCACCTTCGGCAACCGTATGGCGACGGAATTCGTCGCGGTGCCGGGGGTCGGCGCGGCGGCGCTGGCCGAAGCCGCGTGGCTCGCGTCGCATGCCGACGAGACGCCGGAAGGCCGCTCGATCGTCGCGCTCGCCCAGGGCAGCGGCGGCGCCGGGCCGAAGTCCACCGCCGACGCGGTGTTCGTGCCCTTCACCGCCCAGACCCGGCTGTCGGGGGTCGACCTGCCCGGCCGCTCGATCCGCAAGGGCGCGGTCGACGCGGTGATCCGTCACCTCGGCACGACGCTGGCCGAGACCCCGGCGGCCTTCCGCGAGGCGGTCGACCGCATCGCCCGCACCGGCGGCACGCCGCTGGCGGTCTCGGAAAACGGCCGGCTGATCGGCGTCATCCACCTCAAGGACATCGTCAAGCCGGACATCAAGGAGCGTTTCGCGGAACTCCGCGCCATGGGCATCCGCACCGTCATGGTCACCGGCGACAACCCGGTCACGGCGGCGGCGATCGCCTCGGAAGCCGGCGTCGACGACTTCATCGCCGAGGCCACGCCGCAGGACAAGCTCGCCTACATCCGCTCCGAACAGACCCACGGCCGGCTGATCGCCATGTGCGGCGACGGCACCAACGACGCCCCGGCGCTGGCCCAGGCCGACGTCGGCGTGGCGATGCAGTCGGGGACGCAAGCCGCGCGTGAGGCCGGCAACATGGTCGATCTCGACAGCAACCCGACCAAGCTGATCGAGGTGGTGGCGATCGGCAAGCAGTTGCTGATGACCCGCGGCTCGCTCACCACCTTCTCGATCGCCAACGACGTGGCCAAGTATTTCGCGATCATCCCGGCGCTGTTCGTGGCGACCTGGCCGGAACTGAGCCGGCTCAACGTCATGGGGCTGGCCTCGCCGGAGAGCGCCATCCTGTCGGCGGTGATCTTCAACGCGCTGATCATCGTCGCGCTGATCCCGCTGGCGCTGAAGGGCATCGCCTATCGTCCGGTCGGCGCGGCGGCGGTGCTCCGGCGCAATCTCCTGGTCTACGGCGTCGGCGGGCTGATCCTGCCCTTCGTCGGCATCAAGGCCGTCGACCTCGTCGTCGCCGCCCTGCATCTGGCTTGAGGACACCTCCCATGATCGCTCATCTGCGCCCCGCCTTCGTGCTCCTCACCGGGCTGACCGTTCTCACCGGCGTCGTCTATCCGCTGGCGATCACCGGCCTCTCCGCCGTCGCCCTGCCGCGGCAGGCCGGCGGCAGCCTGATCCGCGCCGGCGACACCGTGGTCGGCTCGACCCTGATCGGCCAGAGCTTCACCGATCCCAAATGGTTCCACGGCCGCCCCTCGGCGACCTCGGCGCCGGACCCGGCCGACTCCTCCAAGACGGTCGACGCGCCCTACAATGCCGGCAATTCCTCGGGCTCGAACCTCGGGCCGCTGGCGGCCAAGCTGATCGACCGGGTCAAGGCCGACACCGAGGCGCTGATCGCCGAGAGCGGGGCGACCACCGTGCCCGCCGACGCGGTAACCACCTCGGCGAGCGGGCTCGATCCCGACATCTCGCCGGCCTTCGCGCGCCTGCAGGTCAAACGCATCGCCGCGACGCGGGGCCTCGCCCCCGACCGGATCGAGGCGCTGATCGCCGGAAGCGTCCGGGGCCGCGACCTCGGAATCTTCGGCGAACCGCGGGTCAACGTGCTCGAGCTCAACCTCGCCCTCGATCGCCTGACGCGGTCGTGACAGGATGGCGGCCATGACCGACTCCACCTCCTCCCGCGATGGGCGACCCTGTCCCGATGCGCTGCTGGCGTTGGCCCAGCGGGAGGAGCGGGGCCGGCTCAAGATCCACCTCGGGGCGGCGCCGGGGGTCGGCAAGACCTTCGCCATGCTGACCAACGCCCGACGGCTGGCGGCCGACGGTGTCGACGTGGTGGTGGGGCTCGCCGAGACCCACGGCCGCGCCGAGACCGCGGCGCTGATCGAGGACCTTGAGGTGCTGGCGCGGCGGCCGGTGGTCCATCGCGGCCGCACGCTGATGGAGTTCGACATCGACGCGGCGCTGGCCCGCCGGCCGGCGCTGCTGATCGTCGACGAGCTCGCCCACACCAACGCCCCCGGCTCGCGCCATCCGAAACGTTTCCAGGACGTCGAGGAACTGCTCGACGCCGGCATCGACGTGTGGACGGCGCTGAACATCCAGCATCTCGAGAGCCTGTCCGACGTGGTCGGCCGGATCACCGGCGTGACCATCCGCGAGACGGTGCCCGACCGGATGCTGGAGCGCGCCGACGAGGTGGTGCTGGTCGACCTGACCCCCGACGAGCTGATCGAGCGGCTGAAGGAGGGCAAGGTCTATGTCGCCGAGAACGCCGCCCGGGCGATCGACAACTTCTTCCGGCCGTCGAATCTCACGGCGCTGCGCGAGTTGGCGCTGCGGCGCACCGCGGCGCGGGTCGACGACCAGATGCTCCAGTATCTGCGCCAGAACGCCATCGAAGGGCCGTGGCCGACCGCCGAGCGGCTGCTGGTCTGCGTCGGCGCCGACGAACATTCCGACGCGGTGGTGCGGGTCGCCGCCCGCCTCGCCAAGGCGCTCAACGCCACCTGGACGGCGCTGCACGTCGATCGTCCCGACAGGGCGGCGACCGACGAGGCGAGCATCCGCCGGCTCGACGCGACGATGCATCTGGCCGAACGGCTGGGCGCGGAGCGGGTGCGGGTGATCGGCACCGATCTGGTCACCGAGATCCTGCGCTGGGCGCGGCGCGAGAACGTGTCGCAGATCGTCATCGGCCGCTCGGTGCGCCCGCCCTGGTGGCGCCGGGCGTGGCGCCGCGGCCTGTCGGAAGAGCTGGTCGCCCAGGCCGCCGACATTTCGGTGCAGGTGGTGACCGGGGCGAGCGATCGGCCGCGCAAGGCGACGCCGCCGCGTGGTCCGGATCCTCGGCGGCTCGCGGTCGGGCTCGGCGTGGCGCTCGCCGCGGTCGCGCTGTCGGTCGGGGTCGGCATCGGGCTGACCCATGTCGTCGATCTGCCCAACGTGTCGATGGTGTTCCTGTCGGCGGTGGTGTTGTGCGCGCTGCGCTTCGGCCGGGCGAGCGCGGTCGCGGCGGCAGTGCTGTCGTTCCTCGCCTACAATTTCTTCTTCATCGAGCCGCTCTACAGCTTCACCGTGGCCAAGCCGCACGAGCTCTTCGCCCTGGTGGTGTTCCTGTTCGTCGCCGCCACGGTCGGCAGCCTCGCCGGCCGCGCCCACGAACAGGCGGTGGCGGCCCTGGCGCGGGCCCGCAGCACGCGGGCACTCTACGAATATTCGCGCAAGATCTCCGGCGTTTCGGCGCTCGAGCCCTTGATGTGGGCGGCGGTCACGCAGGTCGCCGGGGCGATCCAGGGATCGGCGGTGGCGCTGCTGGCGACCGGCGGCGATCTCCATCTGATCGGCGCCTTCCCGCCCGACGTCGAGATGGGGGTGACCGAATGGGGCGCGGCGCGCTGGGCCTTCCAGCGCGGCGAGGTCGCCGGTCGGCGGTCGCCGACCTTGCCCAATGCCGAACTGCAGTTCCGGCCGTTGGTCACCGCGAGCGGCACGGTCGGGGTGATCGGCTACGCCGCGAGCGATCCCGATCACGGCCTGTCGGAGGACGACGAGCGCTTCCTCGCCTCGCTCGCCGACCAGACGGCGATCGCCGCCGAGCGCATCCAGCTCGGCGACCGGGCCACCGCGGCGGCGGCGAGCGCCGAGAGCGAGCGGCTGCGTTCGGCGCTCCTGTCCTCGATCTCCCACGATCTCAGGACCCCGCTCGCCTCGATCCTCGGCTCGGTCACCAGCCTCGCCGATTTCGGCGACCGGCTCGACGAGGCGACCCGCAAGGACCTCCTGAAGGCGATCGAGGAGGAGACCCGACGCCTGTCGCAGTTCGTGGTCAACCTGCTCGACATGACCCGGCTCGAGGCCGGCAATCTCGAGCTGACCGTCGACTGGGTCGATCTCGCCGACGTCGCGCGGGCGGCAGTCGCCCGCGCCGCGCGGCTCTACCCCGGCCGCACCCTGGTGCTGGCCGGCGGCGATCGCCCCCTGGTGCTGGAGGGCAACGCCACGCTGCTCGAGCAGGTGCTGTTCAATCTGATCGACAATGCCATGAAGTTCTCCGACCCGCCCGGCGTCACCCGCCTCCGTCTCGCGCCCCGCGACGGCACCGCGGTGATCGAGGTCGAGGACGACGGCATCGGCATTCCGCCCGACCAGCTGGAGCGGGTGTTCGACAAGTTCCACCGGGTCGCCGCCGGCGACGGGCGCGCCGCCGGAACCGGCCTCGGCCTGTCGATCTGCCGCGGCGTGGTCACCGCCATGGGCGGGACGATCACCGCCGCGAGCCCGATCGCCGACGGCCGAGGCACCCGGATCACCGTCGAGCTGCCGCTTCCCGCCGCCGGCCCCGGCCCCGAGATCGAGGAGACCGCGTCATGACCACCGCCGCCCGCGTCCTGGTCGTCGACGACGAACCGCAGATCCACCGCTTCCTCAAGCCGGCGCTGGAGGCCTCGGGCTACACCGTGGTGACCGCCGAAGACGGCGCCACGGCGATCCGCGCGGCGGCGGCGAGTGCGCCCGACGTGATCCTGCTCGACCTCGGCCTGCCCGACATGGACGGCAAGGAGGTGATCCGGGCGGTGCGCGGCTGGTCGAAGACGCCGATCATCATCCTGTCGGCGCGCGACCGCGAGAGCGAGAAGATCGCCGCCCTCGATCTCGGCGCCGACGACTACGTCAACAAGCCGTTCGGGGTCGGGGAACTCCTGGCGCGGGTGCGCACGGCGCTGCGCCATGCCGCGACCAGCGGCGGCGAGGCGAGCGTGGTCGAGACCGGCGATCTGGTCGTCGACACGCTGAAGCGCACCGTCACCAAGGCCGGCGAACGGCTGCGCCTGACCCCCAAGGAATACGACCTGCTCCATGTTCTCGCCCGCAACGCCGGCAAGGTGGTGACCCATCGCCAATTGCTGTCCGCAGTGTGGGGCAGCGCCCATACGGCGGACGCCCAGTATCTCCGGGTGTTCATCAGCCAGTTGCGCCAGAAGGTCGACGCGAGCGACGCCGCAGCCTCGGTGATCGAAACCGAGCCCGGGGTCGGCTATCGCCTGCGCGAGCAGGATCCGACCTGATGTCCCTGTCCAACCGAGATCGCCGATGACCTTGTCCGTCCATCTGAAACCCGAAGCCGTCGTGCTCGGGTTGGCCGCCCGCACCCGCAACGACGTCCTGCGCGGGCTCGCCGAGCGCTGCGCCACGGCGCTCGGAGGCGAGCCGGCGACGATTCTGCGGGCGCTTTCCGATCGCGAGGCGCTCGGCTCGACCGGGGTCGGCCACGGCGTGGCGATGCCCCATGCGGCGATCGCCGGCCTCGCCGCGCCCTTCGCGCTCGCGGCCCGTCTCGCCGCGCCGATCGACTGGCAGGCGATCGACGATCAGCCGGTCGATCTGGTGGTGGTGGTTTTGTCCCCGAGCGAGGGGCCGGCGGGGTCGCCGAACCCGATCGCCAAGTTCGCGCGCCGCCTGCGGGCGCCCGAAACCCGGGCGCGGCTGCGCGCCGCACCGACGGCGGCGGCCTTCCACGCCGCATTGACCGGGCCGATCGACTGAGCGGCGTTTCCCCGGGCGGGAAACGTCGCCGTACGGTCAATCGCCGGCGAGCCCTCCGCCGATCGACAGCGCGATCGCGATGAGCGTGGCCGCGACCACGGCCAGGAGAAGCAAGACGAGCAGGTCGCCTCGGGACGCTGCGGCCGGATCCGGGCCTCGCTCGCTCATCGCATGATCTCCTCCGCTCGGTCATCCTCGATCTCTGCCGAGCGGCGCTGCGGGTCGGTGCCGGCGACCGCATCGGGCAGGCGCATCACGAAGCGGACTTCGAGCGGGGCGAGCGGGGTGGCGCGCCAGACCTTCGAAACCGCGGCGGTCGCTTCGATCGCCGCCGGGCCGAACAACGTCCGGGCGGAGTCGAGGCACGGTTCGTCGGTCACGCGACAGACCGCGAGCGCCCCTTCGCGGGCGATCCGCGCGGCATCGATCCACGGCGAATGGCCGAAGTCGAACGTCTGGAGTTCCGAGGGCGCCGACGGACCGTAGAAGGCGATGCTGCCGGCCAGCAGTTCGTCGCCGGTGACGATCGCCAGCGGCGCATCGGAGACGGTCTGCCGCCACACCGCGGTCGCCGCCTCGGCGACTTCGGCGAGCGGCAAGGTCGCCTCCTCGTTCCCCGCCGCGACTTCGGCGGCGTTGAGGAAGGGCGCGGCGGCGACGAGGATCGCGCCGAGGGCGGCGAGGACACCCATCACACGGGCGCGATCGACGTCCGAAACCGTGACGCCCGGGGCGGTGAGCAGGGCCCAGCCGGTCAACATCCACAGCGGCTCACCCCACAGCGCCGGCAGGCGCGAAAAGGCGAGGAGACCGAGGATCATCGTCGCGACGAAGGGGCCGAGGGCGAGGATCAGGATGCGGCGGCGCCAGGGATCGCCGCGGTCGATGCGCAGGACCCCGAGCAGGGCGCGCGAGCGGCGCAGGCCGAGCGCGACGACGGCGCCGATCCCCACCGGCAGCAGGAACAGAAATTCGGCGATCGGAAAGGTGGCGATCGACGCGAGGGTGCGGGCGACGCCGTCGTTGCGGGCATGCCCGGCGTAGACGAAGGGCTCGAAGTCGCTCGCCACCACCCAGGCGAGGTTGGGCGAGATCAGCAGCAGACCGGTCACCGTCGCGGTCAGAGCCGCCGGCGAGCGGAGCAGACGGCGACGATCCGGCTCGGTCGCGACCACCGCCAGCATCGCGAGAACCAGGGTCGCGGTGTAGTACTTGCCGAGCATGGCGATCGCCAGAAAGGCCCCGAGGCGCAGGCCGTTGCGCGCGGACGGGGACTCCAGGGCCTTCAGAAAGGCCCACATCGCCCAGGGCCAGGTGGCGATCGAGATGGTGTTGGCGTTGAACTTCAGCGCATGGAACCCGTAGAGCGGCGACAGCACCAGGATCGCAGTGGCGACGAGGCGGCGCGAGCCGGTCTCGCGGCAGCCGATGGTCATCCAGGTCCCGGCGAGGCCGACCGCCACGCTGGTCTCGGCGAGCAGGTAATAGGCCCAGTCGGCGCGCGGAAACACCTGGAACCACGCCCCCACCACCCAGGCGAACAGGGGCGGATGCTTGAAGTAGCCGAGTTGGAATTCCTTCCCCCAGACCCAGTTCTCGACCATGTTGGTGCTGGTCGAGAGGTTGTCGTGCGACAGCGTCGCAAACAGTGTGAACACCGCGACGTAGGCCGTCAGGAAGACGAGGAATCGGGCGGTATCGCCGAATTCCGTGCTTCGGCTGACGCGAAGCGGGGGACACAGGGAGAAATCGGTCATTCGTCCTCGAACCACTGGGCGAGGCGTCGATCGACCGTCGTCGGTGTGTCGTCACCGCCGGATCGAGCCGGTTTCGCTCGCCCGGACGATCTCCACGCCCACGCAGGAGGAGATCGCGGCCTCGCCGGCTCGCACCGATCGATGGCGTTCCATAGGACGGCGGACCTGACGTTGGCCTGACTCGCGCGGCGTCACGGACGATGAACGGGAAAAAACACCCGGAAGACGGCGCCCTCGGCGTGGCCGACCTCGATCGTCGCCTCGTGCAGACGAGCGATTTCCGCGACGATCGCCAGACCCAGGCCGGTGCCTTCGTCGCGGGCGCCGGGGCCGCGGTAGAAGCGGCGGAAGATCGCCTCGCGCTCGCCCTCGGGCACCCCCGGTCCGTCGTCGGAGACCTCGAGCCGGACCCGATCGCCGTCGGTGCGCACCGACACCCCGACGTGGCCGCCGGTCGGGGCGTGACGCAGGGCGTTGTCGAACAGATTGGCGATGAGCTCGCGCAACAACCAACGGCGGCCGAGGATCGGCCCGGGTTCGAGATCGAAGACGATCTCGACGGCTTTCGCCTCGGCGCGATCGTACCACTCGGAGGCGGCGTCCTCGGCGACCGAGGCGAGGTCGACCGGTTCGGCCGGCCGATCGACGTTGGCGTCGGCGGCCGATCGGGCGAGCGCCAACAATTGCCGCACCAGATGGATCAGGCGCTTCAACGAGCTCTGGAGGTTCTCGGCCCGCCCGCGCTCGCTCGGCGGCAGACCGTCGATCAGCAGTTCCATCTGCGTCGACAGCGCGGTCAGCGGCGTCCGCATCTGATGAGCGGCATCGGCGAGAAAGGCCCGTTGGGCGGTCGATGCCGCGGTCAGGCCGACCAGCAGCCGGTTCATCGCTTCGACCAGCGGCCGCGCCTCGAGCGGCACCGTCTCGGCGTCGAGCGCCGAGAAGTCGTCGACCCGCCGGCCGCGGATCATCGCGCCCAGGCGATCGAGCGGCCCGAGGCCGCGTCCGACGCTGATGAACACCGCGAAGATCGTCACCAACAGCACCGAGAGGTTGGGAAGGATCGAGGCGAGCAGGAAATCGCTGTGGGCCTGTCGACGTTTGACCGTCGTCTCGGCGAAGGCCAGCATCACCGGCCCCGCGGCGGTCGCCAGACGATAGCTGGCCTTGTGCACCGGTCGGCCGCGGAAGTCTTCGGCGGTGACCAGGGGCGGTCCGGGCGGCACGTCTTCGGCCCGCAGATCGGCATCGCCGCCGAGCAGCTCGCCGTTCGGCCCGCGCACCGAAAAGAACTCCTCGTCGAGGGGGTCGGTCCGCAGGATCTCCTCGGCGGGCGCCGGCAGATCGAGGGTCAGCACGCCGTTCGCATCGACCTCGACCTGCGCCGCGAGGGTGACGACATCGGTGGCGGTGCCGTGATCGAAGGCCGCGTCGGTGGTGCGGGTGGCGACGATGTGGGCGCCCGCGAAACCGATCGCCGCGATCGTCACCAGCGCCGGAACCAGGCCCAGCAACAGGCGGCCGCGCAACGAATAGGGCGTGAGGAGGGGGCGATCAGTCTTCATCCAGGCGATATCCGATGCCGCGAATGGTGCGGATCCGCACGCCGCAGCCCTCGATCTTGGTGCGCAGCCGCGACACGTAGAGTTCGATGGCGTTGGCGGTCAATTCGTTGTCCCAGGAACTGAGGCCCTCGACCAGCTTGCGCTTCGACAGCACCTCCGGCGCCGCCGAGACCAGCCGCTCCATGATGTCCCATTCGCGCAGGGTCAGCGGCACTTCGGTGTCGCCGTGGCGGACCTCGCGGCGGGCGAGATCGATGTCGAGCTCGCCGGCCCGCAGGCGCGTCGAACTGCCCTTGCGGCTCCGACGCACCAGCGCCCGGATGCGGGCGGCGACTTCGGTCAGTTCGAACGGTTTGACGAGGTGGTCGTCGGCACCGAAGTCGAGGCAGGCGACCTTGTCGTCCAGGTCGTCGCGGGCGGTCAGGACGAGGATCGGCACCGCGACCTGGCGCTCGCGGACCCGGCGGATCAGATCGCGGCCGTCCATGTCCGGCAGGCCGAGGTCGATGATCGCCAGATCGTAGGCGATGCCGGTGAGGGCGAGAAAGCCGTCTTCCCCGGTCTCGGCGTGGTCGACCGCCAATCCGGTCCGTCCGAGCCCTTCGCGCAACCCGGCCGCCACGATGCGATCGTCTTCGACGATGAGCACTCTCATGGGGATCCCTTCCATCGCGTCGCCGTGTCGGCGGTCCCGCAGGAGCGACACGATACCCGCCGGGGCGGCCCGTCAAGTTTCGATCGGGGTGCCCGACGGCGAGGTCCGCCGGCGGCGCCGGCCCCAGACGGACGAATCCCGCCGCTCGGGCCGAGCGGCGGGATTTCCTGGACGTCGGCGGCGTGAGACGCGGCTCACGCCCGCTTGTCGACCTGCGCACCCATGCCGGGAGGGGCGGCGGCCGGCGCGGCGGCGGACTTGGCGGCAGCCCCGTCGTCACCGTCGCCATCGGCGACGCGTTCGGGGCCGGGGCCTTCGGCCGCCTCGGCGGAGGGACGGACGCGCGAGGCGGCGACGGGGGGAATCGACATGGCCATCTAGGTATCTCCTGTATCGGGAAAGCCACCATCAGTCGAATTCTCTTAATGTTTGGTAAATAGAGCGCTGATTGCACTTCATCTCGACAATATCGGTGCGCATTTGGCAGGTTCGTCAGGAAAACGACAGGTTCTGACAGCCGATTCGACGTCGTCTGCTTTTGAACGTTTCTCCGCATTGCCGTCGAGCGGGCCGCTCCGAGGCGCCGATTCGCGCGAAGTGCAATGGTCCGGTCGGCGTGCGGTTCCTCCACCGACGGGAGCCTGTCGGCCCGTCCATCCTGCCGGTTGACCTCGACGCGGGATTGGCTTCCGATCGCCCGGGGAGGCGGACATGCGCGCAGGAGACGTCGTCGCCGGGATTTCGGTCGCCGGCCTGATGTTGCCGGAGGCCGTCGCCTATGCCGGGATCGCCGGGCTGCCGCCGCAACGCGCCATCGTCGCGGCGATCGCCGGGTGTCTCGCCTATGCCGTGATCGGCCGCAGCCGCTTCGCGGTGGTCGCGCCGACCTCGTCCTCGGCGGCGATCCTGGCGGCAATCCTGGCGACCTTTCCCGGCGACGCGGCAGCCCGAGCCGGCATCGCCACGGTCGCCGTCGCGGCCGCCGGTGTGGTGTTCCTGATCGCCTGGGTCGCGCGCCTCGGGCTGCTGACCGGGTTCATCGCCCGGCCGGTGCTGCGCGGCTTCGCCTTCGGCCTGGCG
Organism: Siculibacillus lacustris; assembly: GCF_004328075.1. Lineage (GTDB taxonomy): Bacteria > Pseudomonadota > Alphaproteobacteria > Rhizobiales > Ancalomicrobiaceae > Siculibacillus > Siculibacillus lacustris. Next base: position 252,966 of record NZ_SJFN01000001.1, read on the forward strand.
GTGACCATCATCCTCCACCAGATCCCGACCATCACCGGCGTGCCGATCGAGGCGCCCGACCTGCCGCGCTTCGCCGTCGCCCTGGCGCGGAGCGTCGGGGACTGGCAGCCGCTCGGGCTCGCCGCCGGCGGCCTCGCCCTGGCGGCGCTGATCGCCGCACGACGGGTGCCGATGGTGCCGGGTGCCTTCGTGGTGGTGGTGGTCGGATCGAGCCTCGCCTGGGCGTTCGATCTGCCGGGCCACGGGCTCGCCGTGGTCGGCCCGGTGACGCTGCTGCCGACCCTTCCGAGCCTGCCGGCGCTGTCCTGGCCGACGCTGTCGCACCTCGTGCAGATGATCCTGCCCCTGGTGCTGATCCTGTTCGCCGAGAGCTGGGGTACCATGCGAACCCTGGCGCTGCGCCACGGCGACACGATCGTGCCCGACCGCGAACTCGCCGCGCTGGGGCTCGCCAATCTCGCCGCCGCCCTGGTCCAGGGGCTGCCGGTCGGCGCCGGCTTCTCGGCCGGCTCAGCCAACGAGACGGCGGGGGCGACCAGCCGCTGGGCGGCGGTGATCGCGGCGATCGCCCTGGCGGCGCTGGTGGTGTCGGCGGCGCCGCTGATCGCCCACCTGCCCGAGGCGGTGTTGGCGGCGGTGGTGATCGCCGCCCTCGCCCATGCGCTCGATCCCGGACCGATCCTGCGGCTGTGGCGGATCGACCGCGACCAGTGGGTGGCGCTCGGCGCGGCGGTGGCGGTGATCCTGTTCGGGGTCGTCGACGGCATGATGCTGGCCGTGGTGTTCTCGGTCGGGGCGCTGCTGCGCCGCCTCGCGCTGCCGCAGATCACCCGTCTCGGCTGCCTGCCCGGGACGCGCGACTTCGCCGATCTCGCCCGCCATCCGGAGGCCAAGAGCCTCCCGCGGATCGGCATCTGGCGGCCGTCGGAGCCGCTGTTCTTCGCCAATGCCGAGCGGGTGCTCGGAACCATCGGCCGCGCCGCGGCGGCGGATCCCGACGTCCGCGTGGTGGTCCTCAGCCTCGAGGAGACCTTCGATCTCGACAGCACGGCGCTGGAAGCCCTGATCGAAGCCGATGCCCGCATCCGCGCCGGCGGCCGCGCGTTGCGGCTCGCCCGGGCCCGTGATCCGGTCCGCGATCTCCTCGTCGCCGCCGGCGCCGCCGACCTCGCGGCACGGTCGTCCTACAGCGTCGATGCCGCCGTCGCCGCCGCCCAGGCGGCGCTGCCGAAGATCGCCGACGCGCCGTCGGCTGCGCCCTCCGACGACGCCTGACGCGGCCATCCGGACGCCGTCGCGATTCGGTTCGGTGATCACGAGAGCGTGATTGGACCACGGCCACCGACGGGTCCAAGAGGCCGACGACGCTCGCAATTCCGGCGTCGCCCTTCGTGTGAAAGCCCCATGGACAGCCACAGTCGACCTAGCCGCTGCCGCGCCCGACGCGCCGCCGACTGAGCCTCCGAGAGGTTCGTCCGGCCGCGTCGCGACGCGGCCTTTCGAGGACGAGCCATGATCCTTCCCCTCCTTCCATTCGACGGTCCGTCGCTCGGCCTCGCCGACGACCGTCATGCTCTCTTCACGACTCTCTGGTCGATGCGACGATCACGCAGGCCCTCGGCCCTGCCGGTTGTTCGTCCCTCGCATCGACCCGCGTGAAGAGAGGTTTTCCGATGGTGTTCCACCGGGTCGTTCCCCCGGCCGTCGGCCGTTCCTATGTGCCCAACGTGTTCGATCTGGTCGCGCTGTTGATGGTGCTCGGCGCGCTGGTGCTGGTCGCCCATGGGGCGCGCGAGACCGTCGAGCCGCTGGCGGTGCTCGAGCACACGCCGATCGTACTCGACTGGCGGCTGTTGCCGGAATATGCGCTGCGCACCACGCTGCGGATGCTCGCGGCGATCGTCGGGTCGCTGCTCTTCACCTTCGTCTATGCGACGGCGGCGGCGAAGAGCCGGCGCGCCGAGATCGTGCTGATCCCGATCCTCGACGTGTTGCAGTCGGTGCCGATCCTCGGCTTCCTGACCTTCACCGTGGTGTTCTTCATGGGCCTGTTTCCCGGCCGGGTGCTCGGGGCGGAGCTGGCGAGCGTCTTCGCGATCTTCACCAGCCAGGCCTGGAACATGACCTTCTCGATGTACCAGTCGCTGCGCAGCGTGCCGAAGGACCTCGAAGAGGCCTCGGCGAGCTTCCATCTGTCGCGGTGGCAGCAATTCTGGCGGCTCGACGTGCCCTTCGCCATGCCCGGGTTGGTGTGGAACACCATGATGTCGATGTCGGGCGGGTGGTTCTTCGTGGTCGCCTCCGAGGCGATCACCGTCGGCGACACCACGGTGACGCTGCCGGGGATCGGCGCCTGGGTGGCGCTGGCGATCCGCGAACAGAACCTCGCCGCGGTGGGCCTCGCGGTGCTGACCATGCTGGTGATCATCGTCGCCTATGACCAGCTGCTGTTCCGGCCGGTGGTCGCCTGGGCCGACAAGTTCCGCTTTGAGCAGACCGCGTCGAGCGAGGCGCCGACCTCGTGGTTGCTCGATCTGTTCCGCCGCACCCGGGCGCTCCGGGCGCTGTCGGTCGCCGTGTCGTCGACGTTCCACCACTCGCTCGGCGTCCGCCTGCCGCTCCCGAGGCTGCCGCAGATCCGCCTGTCGCTCGGAATCCCGGAACGGGTGGTCGATGCGGTCTGGCTGGTGATCGTCGTCGCCGCCGGCGCCTGGGTCGGCTGGGAGGTGATCGACTTCGTCGGAACTTCGCTCGGATGGGCCGACGTCGGCGAGGCGCTGGGCAAGGGCCTCCTCACCCTCATCCGGGTGGTGGTGCTGATGACCTTCGCCACGCTGGTGTGGGTGCCGATCGGGGTGTGGGTGGGCCTCCGGCCGCGGATCGCCGAGAAAGTGCAGCCGGTCGCCCAGTTCCTGGCGGCGTTCCCGGCCAACATCGCCTTTCCCGCCGCGGTGGTGCTGATCGTCCACTTTCACCTGAACGCCGACGTCTGGCTGAGCCCGCTGATGATTCTCGGCACCCAGTGGTACATCCTGTTCAACGTCATCGCCGGGACCGCGGCCTTCCCCTCGGATCTCAAAGAGGCGGCGCAGAGCTTCCACGTCGCCGGCTGGCGCTGGTGGGTCAACGTCATCCTGCCGGGCATCTTCCCCTATTACATCACCGGGGCGATCACCGCCTCGGGTGGGTCGTGGAACGCCGCGATCGTCGCCGAAGTGGCGAGTTGGGGCGACGTCAAGCTGACCGCCACGGGGCTCGGCTCCTACATCGCCCAGGCGACGGAGGCCGGCGACTTTCCCCGCGTGGTGCTCGGCATCGCGGTGATGTCGATGTTCGTCACCCTGTTCAATCGCCTGTTGTGGCGGCCGCTCTACGCCTTCGCCGAAACCCGCCTGCGCCTCGGCTGATCCTTCTCGGAGACCCGCGTCATGGTCGACATCACCTCTGCCACCGCCACCTTCGCCCCCGAAACCCCGCTGATCGAAATCCGCGCGGTCGACCGTTCGTTCCCCAAGGCCAACGGCGAGGACCTGATCGTCCTCGAGAACGTCGACCTGACCATCCGCGCCGGCGAGATCGTCGGGCTGCTCGGGCGCTCGGGCTCGGGCAAGTCGACGCTGCTGCGGATCATCGCCGGCCTCTCCGCCCCGTCCTCGGGCGACGCGCTGTGGCAGGGCGAACCGATCGACGGCCCGCCGATGGGCGTGGCGATGGTGTTCCAGTCCTTCGCGCTGTTTCCCTGGCTGACGGTGCTGCAGAACGTCGAGCTCGGGCTCGAGGCGATCGGCATCGAACGCGAGGAGCGGCGCAAGCGGGCGCTGCAGGCGATCGACCTGATCGGTCTCGACGGTTTCGAGAGCGCCTACCCGAAGGAGCTGTCCGGCGGCATGCGCCAGCGGGTCGGCTTCGCCCGCGCCCTGGTAGTCCATCCGGACCTGCTGCTGATGGACGAGCCCTTCTCGGCCCTCGACGTGCTGACCGCCGAGACGCTGCGCACCGACCTGATCGACCTGTGGGTCGAAGGGCGCCTGCCGATGAAGTCGGTGCTGATGGTCACCCACAACATCGAGGAGGCGGTGCTGATGTGCGACCGCGTCCTGGTGTTCTCGTCGAACCCGGGACGGATCGCCTCCGAGCTCCGCGTCGACCTCGCCCATCCGCGCAACCGCCTCGATCCGATCTTCCGCCAGATGGTCGACCGGATCTACGCGCTGATGACCAAGCGGCCGGAGCCGCGGCCGGCGACCGCCGAGGGCATTCCGGGGACCGGGGTCGGCATGGTGCTGAACCACGTTTCGACCAACGTGCTGGCCGGTCTGATCGAAGCGGTGGCGGCCGAGCCGTTCCACGGCCGCGCCGATCTGCCGGTGCTCGCCGACCGGCTGCAGATGGAGGCCGACGAGCTGTTCCACCTCGCCGAGGCGCTGCAGCTCCTGCGGCTCGGCTCGCTGACCGAGGGCGATCTGCTGCTCACCGACGCCGGGCGCGGCTTCGCCGATCTCGACACCGACGCGCGCAAGACGCTGTTCGCCCGGCAGTTGATCGACCATGTGCCGATCATCGGCCTGATCCGGCGGGTGCTCGAGGAGCGGCCCAAGCACACCGCCCCGGCGGCGCGCTTCCGCAACGAACTCGAGGACTACATGTCGGAGGAATATGCCGACGAGACGCTGGAGACCGTGGTCTCCTGGGCGCGCTACGCCGAGCTCTTCGCCTATGACGAGAAGGCCGAGATGTTCAGCCTCGAAAACCCGCAGTGAGGGCGCGCACGGCGCCCGCGCGGGCGCCGGGACGGCGGCTCCTCTTGTGAAGTGCGCGCGGCGGTGAAACCATCGCCGTCCCACCCCGGCACGGACATCGCCCCATGAAGATCGCTCTCCTCGACGACCCGCTCGACGCCGCCCGCACGTCCGCCGATTGGGAGCGGCTCGGACCCGATGCCGAGATCGTGGTGTTCGAACGCCCCTTCGCCGATCGCGCGGCGGTCCTCGCGGCGCTCGGCGGTTTCGAGGTGATCGTGGCGATGCGCGAGCGCACGCCGCTCGATGCCGAGACCATCGCCGGGCTCGGCGCCCTGCGGCTGATCGTGACCACCGGAATGCGCAATGCGGCGATCGACCTCGCGGCGGCGCGGGCGCGCGGCATCCCGGTGTGCGGCACCGAGATGTTCCCGTCGCCGACCGCCGAGCTCGCCTGGGGCCTGATCCTGGCGCTCGCCCGGCGGCTGCCCGAACAGCAGGCGTCGCTGCGGCGGGGAACTTGGCAATCGGCGCTCGGGACGATGCTCGCCGGCAAACGGCTCGGCCTCGTGGGCTTGGGCAAGCTCGGCAGCCGGATGGCGCGGATCGGCGCAGCCTTCGAGATGGAGCCGGTCGCCTGGAGCCCCAACCTCACCGACGAGCGCGCCGCGGCCGGCGGCGCGCGGCGGGTCGACAAGGCCGAGCTGTTCGCCACCTCGGACGTGATCAGCCTGCACCTGGTGCTGTCGGAGCGCAGCCGCGGCGTGGTCGGGGCGGCGGAGATCGGCGCGATGAAGCCCTCGGCCTATCTGGTCAACACCTCGCGGGCGGGTCTGGTCGACGCAGAGGCGCTGGGCGCGGCGCTGCGGGCGGGGACAATCGCCGGCGCCGGTCTCGACGTCTTCGCCGGCGAGCCGCTGCCGCCCGACGATCCGGTGCTCGGCTGGCCGAACACCGTGCTGACCCCGCATCTCGGCTACGTCACCGCCGAGACCTGGCGGCTCACCTATGGCCAGGCGCTCGAAGACATCGAGGCCTGGGCGGCCGGCACGTTGTTGCGCCGGATCGACTGAACGTCGCGACGAGCTCAGCCGCGCGGATTGCCCTCGCGGCGGCGCTCGAGCGCGAGGCGCAGACGGCGCACGACGATCGGCGTGGCGATGGCGGCGATCAGCAGCGTGCCGGTGACGATCGACATGATGATGCCGGGGACGTTGATCAGGCCGAGGCCGAAGCTCAGCATGCCGAAGACGAAGGTCGCCAGCACCACGCCGGGAATGGTGCCCGAGCCGCCCATGATCGCGACGCCGCCGAGCACCGCGGTGGCCACCACTTCGAGCTCCCAGCCCTGCGCCATGTTGGGCCGGACCGCCCCGACCCGCGAGGTGAACAGCACCGCGGCGAGCCCCGCCATGGCGCCGGAGAGGGTGAACACCAGGAAGCGGTAGTTCTGCACGCGGATGCCGGAATAGCGCGCGGCCTGAGCGTTGTTGCCGATCGCGAAGAGGTCGCGGCCGAACACCGTGCGGTGGAGGAAGACGGCGAAGACCGCGGCCATCGCCAAGTAGATCAGGAATTCCCACGGCACGTAGCCGCCGAGCGTGCCTTGGCCGAGTTCGGCGAAGCTCTCGGGGAAGCGGGTATAGGCCTGATCGCCGAGCACGATGTAGGAGATGCCGCGGAACAGCGACATGGTGCCGATGGTGACGACGATCGCCGGCACCTGGAAGCGGACGATGACGCCGCCGTTGAAGGCGCCGCAGGCGGTGCCGACGGCGATGCCGCCGACCACCAGCCAGGGCGTGGCGACGCCGTGGAGCGCCAGGAAGCCGACGAAGGTGCCGGTCAGGGCGATGATCGAGGCGACCGACAGGTCGATGTCGCCGGTGATGACGATCAGCGTCATCGACAGCACCAGCAGCCCCTTCTCCGAGAAGATCTGGGTCGAATCGAACAGATTGTGAAGATCGAGGAAATAGGGCGAAGCGGCGGTGTTGAGCCCGCAGATGACCACCAGGATCACCACCAGGGCGGTCTCCCAGCGCGCCGCCAGCGCCAGCAACCGGGTCTCGAACGCGGACTTCGGCATGGGTCTCACCGGTCTCGAAGGATGGGTCAGGGTCATGACGCCGCTCCCGCCACGGGCGCGGCCTCGGTCCGCCGCAGGATCAGCTTGCCGAGTGGCCGATCGCCGCGCGAATTGAGGATCACCGCGGCCAGGATGACGAAGCCGGAGATCGCCTGTTGCCAGAAGGGCGAGACGTCGATGATCGGCAGGGCGTTGAAGATGATCACCAGGAACAGCGCCCCGAGCAGGCAGCCGAGCACCGAGCCGCGGCCGCCGGCCATGCCGACCCCGCCGATGACGCAGGCCGCGACGGTGTTGAGTTCGAAACCGAGCGCGATCTCGGTATAGGCGACGGCGTAGCGCGCCACCCACAGATAGCCGCACAGGCCGGCCACCAGACCGATGATCGCATAGACCAACATCAGGTTGTGGGTATCGTCGATGCCGACGTAGCGCGCCGCCACGGGATTGCCGCCGAGCGCATAGAGTTCGCGACCCTTGCGCACGTGGGCGAGGAAGGCCCAGCCGATCAGGATCACCAGTGCGGCGATCCACACGATCGAGGTCAGGCCGAACAGGCGGGCGGTCGGGAACCCGATGAAGCCGGGACCCATCTCGTGGGCGTTGACCCAGGCGCCGCCGCTGACCTGGAACACCAGGCCGCGGAACACGCTCATGGTGCCGAGCGTCACGACGATCGGGGGGATGCGGACATAGGCGATGAGGACGCCGTTGATCGCCCCGAGGAGCAGGCCGAGGCCGAGCGCCAGGGCCATCGTCAGGCCGACCGCCATGTCGGGATGGGCGCGCGACAGGAGCGCCACCACCATGCCGGTCAGCGCCATGTTGGCCGAGACCGACAGGTCGATGCCGCGGGTCAGGATCGCCAGCATCTGCACCAGGGCCATCATCGACAGGATCGCCCCGTCGGTGACGATGGTGTCGAGGCTGCCCATCGACAGGAACACCGGCGCGCGCAGGGTGATCAGACCGACCAGCCCGGCGATGATCAGCGCGAGCGCCGCCTCACGGGCGCGCAACAGTTTACGCATGACGCTTCTCCTGGAGCCGTCCGAGGCCGGTGGCCGCGGCGACGATGGTCTCGGCATCGAAGTCGGCGCGCGCCAGTTCGCGCACCGTGTGACCCTGATGCATGACGATGATGCGGTCGGACATGCCCATCAGCTCGGGGAGCTCGGAGCTGACCATGATCACCGACAGGCCGTCGCGGACCAGTTCGGCGATGAAGGCGTGGACCGCCGATTTCGATCCCACGTCGATGCCCTTGGTCGGCTCGTCGAGGATGATCACCCCGGGGTGGGTGGCCAGCCATTTGCCGATCACCACCTTCTGCTGATTGCCGCCGGAGAGCTCCGAGACCTTCTGATCGAGGGAAGCGCATTTGATCGACAGGCGCTCGCGGAAGCGGTTGCCCACCGCCTGCTCGGCGCGATCGTTGAGGAACACCCCGTTCTTGGCCAGCGCCCGGGTCAGCGGCAAGGTGAGGTTGTCGCGGATCGACATCGGCAGGATGACCCCGGCGTGCTGGCGATCCTCGGGCACATAGACGATGCCCTGATCGATGACCTCGCGAGGGCTGCCGTGCGGCATCGGCTTGCCGTTCATCCGCATTTCGCCGCGGTCGATCGGCTTCAGGCCGAAGATCGCCTCCATCACCTCGGTGCGGCCGGCACCGACCAGACCGTAGAAGCCGAGCACTTCGCCCTTGTGGAGGGTGAAGGAGATGCCGTCGAATTCACGCGCGTTGCCGAGCCCCGAGATCTCCAGCACCGCCTCGCCGATCGTCACCTCGGGCTTGGGGAACAGTTGCGCCACCGAGCGGCCGACCATCAGGCGGACGAGATCGTCCTCGGTGACGTCGGCGATGCGGCCCTGGCCGACCCAGGCGCCGTCGCGGAAACAGGTCCAGCGGTCGGCGATGGCGAAGATCTCGTCGAACTTGTGGGAGATGTAGAGGATCGCCTTGCCCTGGGCCTGCCAGCGCCGGATGATTCCGTAGAGCTCGTGGATCTCGGCCTGGGAGAGCGCGGCGGTCGGCTCGTCGAGGATCATCACCCGGCTGTCGTGGGACAGGGCGCGAGCGATCTCGACCATGTGTTTCTGAGCGACCGAGAGGGTGTTCATCGCGGCATCGGCGTCGATGTCCGATTCGAGCTCGCGCAGGATCTCGGCGGCGCGGCGGCGCATGCCCTTCCAGTCGAGGAAGCCGCCGGCCCGGCGCTCCAGATGGCCCATGAAGATGTTCTCGGCGACCGACAGGTCCTCGAACATCACCGTCTCCTGGTGGACGGCGGTGATGCCGTGGCGCCAGGCGTCCCGGGTGTCGTGCACCTCGACCTCCTCGCCGGCGACGAAGATGCGGCCGGCGTCGGGGCGGTAGATGCCGGTCATGATCTTGACCGCGGTCGACTTGCCGGCGCCGTTCTCGCCGATCAGCGCCACCACTTCGCCGGGGTAGAGGTCGAGGTCGACGCCGTCGAGCGCCTTGACGCCGCCGAAGTGCTTCTTGATGCCCTGGAGCGAGAGGATCGGGCGATCGGTCTCGGATTGCGAGGTCATGGCGGTCACCGCACGCGAGGACGGGAGGCGAAGGGCGGGAGCCGGGGGCCGGGCCCCCGCCCTGAGATCGCGAGGCGCGTCAGAAGATCTTGGCGAACTTGTCGACGTTGGTCTTGTCGAACACGTAGGGCTCCGACATCGCCGCCTCGCCCGACGCGTCGATGGCGATCGACTTCATGCGGCCGACCTCGATCGTGCTGTTCGGGGCGCCGGTCGCCTTCTTGGTGGCGAGCTGGAAGGCGGCATAGGTCGCGGTGTAGCCGAGGTCGATCGGGTTCCAGATGGCGAAAGTGTCGACCGCGCCGGAATGGACGTGGCCGGCCATCTCGGAGGGCAGGCCGAGGCCGGTGACGAAGACCTTGCCGACCAGCTTCTGGTCGGTGACGGCCTTGGCCGAGGCGGTGATGCCGACGGTGGTCGGGGCGATGATCGCCTTCAGGTCGGGATGCTTGCGGAACAGGCCGATGGCTTCGCGATAGCTCTTGTCGGACTGGTCGTCACCGTAGACCACGTCGACCAGCTTCAGATCCTTGTAGGCCGGCTCGGCCAGCACCTTCTTCATCTCGGCGATCCAGATGTTCTGGTTGGTCGCCTGGGCGGTCGCCGAGAGGATGGCGATCTCGCCCTTGCCGCCGAGGGTCTTGGCGGCCATCTCGATCTGCTTGCGGCCGATCAGGTCGGCCTTAGACGGATTGAGCTGGAAGACGCGGCCGGCGGGGGCGACGCCGGCGTCGAAGGACATCACGGTGATGCCGCGGGCCATGGCCTTCTTGGCGACCGGGACCAGCGCGTCGGGATCGTTGGCGGAGATGACGATGGCGTTGACGTTCTGGGCGATCAACGAGTTGATGATGTCGATCTGGCCTTCGGCGGTCGGGGTGGTGGGTCCGGTATAGATCAGCTTGGCGCCGGGCAGCGCCTTGATCGCCTCTTCGCCGCCTTCGTGGGCGGCGTCGAAGAAGCCGTTGCCGAGGTTCTTGACGACCATGGCGATGCGCACGTCGTCGGCGCGGGCGGCGAGGCTCGCGCCCAACACGGACGCGGCGGCGAGGATCGTGGCGGCGGCCAACTTGCCGAAATGGAGCTTCACACTCATCTGCATTTCCTCCGTTTTCTTGCTCTTCGTCGTCTTCTTCGTCGTTCGGGATCGCGGGTCTCGATCCGGCCGGGCGCTCCGCAGGCGGGACGCGGCGGCGGTCGGATCAAGCGAGGTGGAAGACCTCGACGAGGTCTTCGGAGACCGGGCTGCCGTCGGGGTTCGACGGCATGATGTCGGCCATGAACGCCCACCAGCGGCGGCACACGTCGGTGGCGGCCACCGCCGCCCAGCGCTCTTCGCTGTCGATCTCGACCTGGGCGAACAGCAGGCTGCGTTTCGCATCGAGCCAGATCGAATAGTTCGAAGCGCCGTGGGCGGAGAGTACCGCCGCGAGCTCCGGCCAGATCGCGTCGTGGCGGCGGCGATATTCGTCGTGGGCCGCCGGATCGACGGCCATCAGGAAGGCCTTGCGGGTCATGCGCGCACCACCTTCGGTGCGAGGTGCCAACCGTCGCGGGCCATCGCCTCGGCCTGCGGCACGACGCGGAAGCGGGCGGCGAGATCGATCAGGTTCTGCGTCGCCATCGACTGGAACGGGCCGCCCATCGAGATCACCTTGACCAGGATCTCGGCCGACTTCTCGGCGGTGTCGATCAGGCCAAAGGCGTCGTCGAGCGTCGGCCCGGCGCCGAACACGCCGTGGAACGGCCACAGGGTCAGCGGCCGGCGGCCGAGGGCTTCCGCCGTGGCGTCCCCGATGACGTCGGTGCCCGGCACCAGCCAGGGGATCGTCGCCACGCCTTCGGGGAACACCACCAGACATTCGGTCGAGCCCTCCCACAGCGCCCGGGTGACGTTGGCGTCGGTCCAGGCGAGGACATAGGTCAGCGCGATCAGATTGGTGGCGTGGCAGTGCATGATCACCCGGTCGCGGCCGGCCGTCGCCTTCTGGCGGGCGAGATGCGACTTGAAGTGGGCCGGCAGTTCCGAGGTCGGGCCGCCGCCGTCGGAATAGCCCCACAGCACCTCGACCGCGGCGCCGTCGGCGGTCACCCGGATGACCCCGAGATTGGCGGCGGGATCGATCTGGACGTTGCGGAAGAACTTGCCGGTGCCGGTGACGATGTAGCTCTGACCGGCGATCTCGGGGATCGCCTCGGTCATCGGCAGGCGGCGGGTCTCGCCGATGCCGGCGAGATACGGTGCGACGTCGGCGTCGGTCAGGCGCAGGCTGACGTTGCCGCCGTTGCGTTCGTCCCAGCCCTTCTCCCACATGTCGGTGGTCGCCTTGACCATCGCCGCGACGAACCAGGCATCGTTCATGGTCGCGGTCATCATGCCGCCTCCCGCTCGCTGAGAATCTTCGCCTCGTAGGCCTTCACCACGTCGAGCCAACGGCCGCCGACCGGCACGCCGCGGCTCAGGCAGTAGTGGTCCCAGACCGCGGTCCAGGGCCCGGACTTGTGTTCCTCGAACAGCGCCAGACGGGTGGCGAAGTCGCCGGCGGCTTCCGCGGCGCGCAGCGCGGCGCGCGGCTCGAGCAGGGCCTTGAGCAGCGCCTTGCGCATGTTGCGGGTGCCGATCACCCAGGCGGCGATGCGATTGATCGAGGCATCGAAATAGTCGAGGCCGATCGCCACCCGATCGGTGACGTCGCCGCGCACGATCTCCGAGGCGATCGCCTGGGTCTCGTCGTCGAACAGCACGACGTGGTCGCTGTCCCAGCGCATCGGCCGCGACACGTGCAGCAGCACCTCGTCGACCAGCGCCAGCACCGCCGACAGCTTGTCGGAGACCACTTCGGTCGGATGGAAATGGCCGGCGTCGAGGCACAGCATGGTGCCGCGGGCGGCGGCATAGGCGAGGTAGAATTCGTTCGAGCCGACGGTATAGGCCTCGGCGCCGATGCCGAACAACTTGCCCTCGACCGCGTCCTTGTGGAAGGCCTTGTCGATCGGCGTGGCGAGGATCTCGTCGAGAGCGTCGCGCAGGCGCAGGCGCGGCGAGAATCGGTCGGCGGGCAGGTCCTTGGAGCCGTCGGGGATCCAGATGTTCATCACCGAGGGCGTGCCCAGCGCCCGGCCGAAGGATTCCGAGACCCGACGCGAGGCCTTGCAGTGATCGATCCAGAAGCGACGGATGCCGGCGTCGGGATGGGACAGGGTGCGGTTGTCGGCGCTCAGCGGATGGGAGAAGCAGGTCGGGTTGAAGTCGAGGCCGATGCCGCGGGCCCTGGCCCAGTCGACCCAGTTGCGGAAATGCACCGGCTCGATTTCGTCGCGGCCCACCGGGCGGTCGGCCTCGAGGTAGATCGCGTGGAGATTGAGCCGCTTGGGGCCGGGGATCAGCGACATCGCGAGGTCGAGGTCGGCGCGCAGTTGGCCAGGCGTGGCGGCGCGGCCGGGATGGTTGCCGGTGACCTGGATGCCGCCGGTCAGTTCGCCCGCGGCGGTCTCGAAGCCGCGCACGTCGTCGCCCTGCCAGCAGTGCATCGAGATCGGCACGCCGTCGAGCCGGGCAAGGGCGGCGTCGACGTCGATGCCGCCGGCCGCGAAGCGATCGCGTGCCGCCTGATAGGCCGCGCGGACGGACGTTTCGGTGATCGTCACGGCTGTGTCTCCTGTGGGTGGCGCCGGCCGACCGAGCGGAAGCGGCGCCGGACCGGATCGGGGACCGATCCGCGGGGTTCGAAGTCTTCGACGGCGAAGGAGCGGCGGACCAGGGTGCGGGCCTCGTCGACGTCCCGCAGCGCCCCGAGCGCGATCATCTGGACGCAGACGTTGCCGAGCGCCGAGGTCTCGACCGGCCCGGCGGAGACCGGGAGGTCGCAGGCGTCGGCGGCGAGCTGGTCGAGGAAGCGGTTGCGGCTGCCGCCGCCGACGATGCGCAGCCGCGCGAAGGGCCGCCCGCGCAGATCTTCGAGGGCGCGCTTCACCTCGGCATAGGACAGCGCCAGACTCTCGAAGACGCAGCGCGCCAGGGCGCCGAGGCCTTCGGGGCGCGGCTCGCCGGTCTCGGCGCAGGCGGCTTCGACCGCGGCGGTCATCGAGGGCGGCGACAGGAAGCGCTCGTCGTCGAGATCGACCAGCGAGCGCCAGGGTTCGGCAGCCTCCGCGGCGGCGATGAGTCTCTCCCAGGACGGGTTGCCGGCCTCGTCGCGGATCCGTTGGATCGGCCACATACCCGCGATGTTCTTCAACACGCGGAAGCGGCGGCCCCAGCCGCCTTCGTTGGAGACGCCGAGGCGCAGAGCCTTGGGCGAGGTGAAGGCTTTCGGGCTCTCGAAGCCCATCAGCGACCAGGTGCCGGAGCTGACGAAGAGATCGTCGGGCGAGGAGAGCGGGGCGGCGACCACCGCCGACGCGGTGTCGTGGCTGGCCACCGCGATCACCGCGACCGATCGCGCCGGGTCGGCCGACGAGGGAATGGTGCCGAGGATGGTGCCGGGTTCGACCGGGCGACCGGCGAGCGGCAGCCGCCCGAGGCCGAGGGCGGCGAGCAGGCCGCGGTCCCAGTCGTCGCCGTGCAGCCCGTAGAACTGGGTGGTGGTGGCGTTGGTGTATTCGTTGGCGAGGAACCCGGAGAGGCGGAAGATCAGGTAGTCCGGCACCATCAGGAAATGGCGGGCGCGCGCGAGCAGGTCGGGCTGCAGGCGGGCCAGCGCCGTCAGCTGATAGAGGGTGTTGAAGGGCAGGAACTGGATGCCGGTGCGGCGCCAGATTTCGGCGCGGGACACTTCGGCGAAGACCCGCTCGCGCTCGCCGTCGGTGCGATGGTCGCGATAAGCCCAGACCGGGCCGAGGCGGCGGAAGTCGGCGTCGAGCAGGACGTGGTCGACGGCCCAGCCGTCGATACCGAAGCCGTCGATCGGCCCGGCGGCCTCGGCAGCGGCGAGGCCCTTGCGGATCTCGGCTTCGATCAGGTCGACGTCCCAGGTCCACGAGCCGGCGGCGGGACCGGCGACCATCGGCGAGGCGAAGCGATGGACCTCGTCGATCACCAGGCGATCGGCGCGCCGTTCTCCGACGATCACCCGCCCACTGCCGGCGCCCAGGTCCACGGCCGCACAACGCATCCCGTCGTCTCCTCCGTCGGGGCGACCTCGGCGGGTCCCATCCTTCGACGATGGGAGAAGCTTAGCATCGGGTACGGGGGGCATTCCTCGAGAGCGCGGCGTCAAAATCGCTCATCGGCGGTCGAAAATCGAAGATCGGCGATGAGCGCGGTCCGACGACGGCGAAGGAGCCTTCGCGCAAACGAGAAGGGCGGCCGCCGGCCGCCCTTCCATCGACGTCTGCAGAGCCGCGGATCCGCGGCAGCGGCGCATCACATCGCTTCGCGGAACAGCGCCAGGACCTGATCGTCGTTCATCGGCACCGGATTGCCCGGGGCGCAGGGATCCTTCTGGGCCTTGGCGACGAAGGTCGGGAGATCCGCCTCGGTGACGCCGAGTTCGCCGAAGCCGTGGGGGATGCCGACCTTCGCCGACAGATCGCGGATCGCGGCGATGGCGGCGAGCGAGGCGGCTTCCTCGGACAGACCGGCGGTGTCGACGCCCATCGCCTGGGCGATGCGGGCGAAGCGGGCGACGGCGTGCGGCCGGTTGAAGGCCTCGACGATCGGCAGCAGGATGGCGTTGCACACGCCGTGCGGCAGATCCTTCACGGCACCGGGCTGATGGGCCATGGCGTGGACATAGCCGAGGCCGGCGGAGTTGAAGGCGAGACCGGCGATGAACTGGCCGTAGGCCATCATCTCGCGGGCTTCGAGGTCGTGACCGTCGGCCACGGCGCGCGGCAGGAAGGCGGCGATCAGGCGGATCGCCTCGAGCGCCGAGAAGTCGGTGAGCACGTGGTGGCCGAGCGAGACATAGGCCTCGATCGCATGGGTCAGGGCGTCCATGCCGGTCGCGGCGGTGGTCGCGGCGGGAATCCCGAGCATCATCGAGGCGTCGTTGACCGACACGTCCGGAATGATATTGGCGTCGATGATGACCATCTTCACCTGCGCCGCCGGGTCGGTGATGACGGCGTTGGAGGTGACTTCCGCGGCGGTGCCGGCGGTGGTGTTGACGGCGATCAGGAAGGCCCCGACTTTTCCGACCTTGCCGACGCCGTTGTAGAGGGTGATCGGGCCGGGGTTGGCGGAGAGAATGCGCACCGCCTTGCCGGTGTCGATCGGGCTGCCGCCACCGACCGCGACGATCGAATCACAGCCTTCGGCCTGGAAGATCGCGAAGGCCGCCTCGACCTGGATGACGGTCGGATTGGGGACCACGCCGTCGTAGATCGCCGGGGTGAGGCCGGCGGCCTTCAGGCCGTCGACCAGCGGCTGGACCACGCCGAGCCGGGTGAGCGTCGAGTCCGTGACGATCAGCGGCTTGACGCAGCCGTGGGCGACGAGCTCGGCCGGGACGTCGGCGAGAGCGCCGGCACCGGAGAGATTGATCTTGGGGAAACACAGGCGAAAGGTCATGGGTCGTTCCTCGTGCGGCGGAACGCGTTGTTGCACCGGGCGTCGGCCCGGCGGGGCGAGCGGAAGGGCGTCGGACCGCGGCGTTCCGCCTGCGTGGCCCGATCGGTCGTCTCCCTTCCGTTCGAATGGGGTCGATTGCGGCGCCGCACGCGCCGATCATCCGTCGAAGGCGAAGGCCACGGCATCGCCGCCACGACCACCGCCGATGCGGGCGCCTTCGGCGCGCTCGCGATCGTCGACGGCCGGCGTGTCGGCGGCGCGCCACTGGACCGGGGGCCGGGTGCCGGCGGTCTCGACGACGGTGACGGCGACACCGGCCTGGGTCAGCATAGCCACCGTGCGCTCGTCGACGCCGTCGTCGGTGACCACCCGGTTCACGCGGTTCAGCGGGCACATGATCATGCCGCCGTGGAGCCGAAACTTGCTCGAATCGACCAGCAGCACCACTTCGGCGGCGCGACGCATCATCTTCTGCGAGGCGCGCACCAGGAGCGGGTCGCCGTCCATGGCGCCGAAGGCGCCGACGCCCATGGCGCCGATGAACACCTTCTGGGCGAGGAAATTGTCGAGACTGTCGTGTTCGAAGGGGCTGAGCACCAAGTTGTGCTCGCGGTAGACCTCGCCGCCGGCCAGGATCACCCGTCCGTCGCCCTCGGCGATCAGCGGCAGGGCGACGGCGAGCGAATTGGTCAGCACGTTGACCGGGCGGCCGATGAGATATTCGACCATGCCGCGGGTGGTGGTGCCGCCGCCGATCATCACCGTCTCGTGGTCGTTGCACAGCGCCGCCGCCTCGCGGGCGATGGCCCGCTTCTGCGCAGCGGCGATCGCCGAGGTGGCGGCCCAGCCGCGGGTCGACAGACGATCCGGCGTGGCGTCGTCGAGCCGCTCGGCGCCGCCATGGACCTTGCGCAGCAGACGGGCGTCGGACATGTCGGAAATGTCGCGCCGGATGGTCGCCTCCGAAGCGCCGGTCGAGCGGGTCAGCGCCGCGACCGTGACCACCCGCGTCTCCGTGAGCGCTCTGAGAATGGCCTGACGCCGTTCGATCTGATGCACGTTCCACGCCTCCGAGGGTCGCCGTCAGTCATAGCCGGCGCGGGTCGAGCGATCAAGTTCGATCATATACGTCGAAACATCTAAGGAAACCGCGCGTGTTTTGCGCTGGCTATGATCGCTTTTGCGCGATATGGTCGGCGACTGCGAAGTCGAATGGGGACATCAGATCCACCCCGGAACGCCGCGCGAACCTCTGCGGAGGGGCTGCACGTCGCTTTCCGCGTCGACGCGCAACGTCCAGGGAGGCGACACATGAACCGGGCCGGACACGCTCCTTTCGGAATGCGGCTGACGTCGCGCGATTTCTTCGCTTCGTCCGATCAGGCGATCGCCGTCGAACCGCGCAACCCCCAAGACGAATTCCCACTGCACGACCACGACTTCGACGAGATCGTCATCGTCATGTCGGGCAACGGCTGGCACATTCTCAACGACGCCTCGCATTACATCACCTGCGGCGAGATCTTCTACATCGACGCCAAGGATCATCATCAGTTCTGCCAGGTCTCCGACCTCAAGCTGACCAACATCCTCTACCGCTTCGACCGGCTGTCGATCGCCAATCCCAGCATCCTGCCGTTGCTCGGCGGCGGCGAGGCGCAGCCCGATCGCCTGCGCCATTGGCAGATCTCCGAGGACGTCCTGGCGCGGGTCCAGCCGCTGGTCGCCGCCCTCGAGACCGAGAGCACCCGCCCCGACGCGCTGTCGCAGACCCTGTCGGAAGCGCTCTTCGTGCAGTTGCTGATCCTCTTGGCGCGCAATCGCTTTCCGGTGCTCGGCGGTGAACTGCACCGCGGCGCCAAGCTCGGCCACGTGCTGAGCTGGCTGCGCCACCGCTGCACCGAGCCGGTCGATTTCGACGACGTGGCGCGGTCGCTCGGCTGTTCGACCCGCAGCCTCAATCGCCAGTTCCGCGAGGTGATCGGCGCATCGCCCAACCAGTATCTCGGCTGCCTGCGGCTCAATCGGGCGATGAACGCGCTGCGCAGCAGCGATCGCAGCATCTGCGAAGTGGCCTTCGACTCCGGCTACAACGACAGCAACTATTTCTCCTTCTGTTTCAGCCGGACCACCGGCATGTCGCCGCGCGAGTACCGCCGCAGCGCCGGCGGGCTCCGGTCCGTGGCGGCGTGAGCGGCGCGGCGGCGCAGCGAGGCCGTCGCGCCGAGCAATGATCGATTTTGATCGATCATGATTGACTTCGGCGGAAACGCCCTGTCCTATGCGCGCAAACACCGACGCCGCGCGCGGCGATCCTCCAGGGAGAAGCACCCATGACCGTCACCGGATCCCGGCTCGCCGACCTGTGGGACGACGGCCTCGCGGCGTCGATGTCGGAGGCCGAGCGGCTGCGCTACCGCTCCAACCTGCTCGGCTCGGATCGCCGCATCACCAATTTCGGCGGCGGCAACACCTCGGCCAAGATCGTCGAGACCGATCCGTTGACCGGGGCGGCGGTCGAGGTGTTGTGGGTCAAGGGCTCGGGCGGCGACATCGGGACGATCGGTCTCGACGGCTTCGCCACGCTCTACATGGACAAGCTCGCGCTGCTGAAGGGCCTGCACCGCGGTCCCGCCCACGAGGACGAGACCGTCGAGCGGCTCGCCCACTGCACCTTCGGGCTCAACCCCCGCGCCGCGTCGATCGACACGCCGCTGCATGCCTTCGTGCCGTTCTGCCATGTCGACCACATGCACCCGGATGCGGTGATCGCGCTGGCCGCGTCGAAGGACGGCGAGGCGGCGACCGCGGCGATCTTCGGGTCGGAGATCGGCTGGTTGCCGTGGCGGCGACCGGGCTTCGAACTGGGGTTGACGCTCGAGCGCTTCGTGCGCGACCACCCGCAGGCGGTCGGGGTGATCCTGGAGAGCCACGGGCTGTTCACCTGGGCCGACAGCGCGAAGGCCTGCTACGCGACGACGATCCGCATCGTCAACCGGGCGATCGAGGCGATCGCAGCGGCGACCGCCGGACGGCCGGCTTTCGGCGGGCCGGCGCGGCGGGCGCTGGCGCCCGCAGAGCGGCGAGAGGTGGCGGCGGTGCTGATGCCGGCGATCCGCGGGCTGATCTCGGCCGACGAGGCCAAGGTCGGTCATTTCGACGACGGCGACACGGTGCTCGACTTCGTGACCTCGGCCGAGTTGCACTCCCTGGCCGCGCTCGGCACCAGCTGTCCCGACCATTTTCTCCGCACCAAGATTCGGCCGCTGGTGATCGACTTCGACCCCGAATCTCCGGATCTCGCCGCGACGATCGGCGGGCTCGCCGCGGCGGTCGCCGCCTATCGCGACGACTATGCCGCCTATTACGACCGCTGCCGGCACCCCGACAGCCCGGCGCGGCGCGACGCCAATGCGATCGTCCATCTGGTGCCCGGCGTCGGCATGATCACCTTCGCCAAGGACAAGGCCACCGCCCGCATCGCCGGCGAGTTCTATGTGAATGCGATCAACGTGATGCGCGACGCTGCGCGGCTGTCCGCCTACGTCGGTCTGCCCGAGAGAGAAGCCTTCGACATCGAATATTGGGCGCTGGAAGAGGCCAAGCTCCGGCGGATGCCGAAACCGCGGCGGCTCGCCGGCAAGATCGCCCTGGTGACCGGCGGGGCCGGCGGGATCGGCCGGGCGGTCGCCGAGCGGTTGCTGCGCGACGGCGCCTGCGTGATGCTCGCCGACGTCGACGCGCCGTCGCTTCTCGCCGCCGAGGCGGAGCTCGCGGCACGGCATTCGGCCGACGTGGTGCGCGGCGTGACCCTCGACGTGACGCGGGAAGATCAGGTCGCGGCGGCCTTCGCGGCGACTGCGGTGGCCTTCGGCGGTCTCGACATCCTGGTGTCGAACGCCGGCATCGCCTCCTCGGCGCCGATCGACGAGACCGATCTGGCGCTGTGGAACCGCAACATGGACATCCTGTCGACCGGCTATTTCCTGGTGTCGCGCCAGGCCTTCCGGCTGATGAAGACCCAGAAGATCGGCGGGGCGATCGTCTTCGTCGCCTCCAAGAACGGGCTGGCGGCGTCCCCCAATGCCGCCGCCTATTGCACCGCCAAGGCCGCCGAGATCCACCTCGCCCGCTGCCTCGCGCTCGAGGGGGCGGAGTTCGCGATCCGCGTCAACACCGTCAATCCCGACATGGTGCTGCGCGGCTCGAAGATCTGGAGCGGCGAATGGCGAGCCCAGCGCGCCGCCGCCTATGCCGCCGACCCGGCCGATCTGGAAGAACTCTACCGCAAGCGCTCGCTGTTGAAGCGCAGCGTCTTCCCCGAAGACGTCGCCGAGGCGGTGGCCTTCTTCGTCGGCGACGAATCGTCGAAGTCGACCGGCAACATCCTCAACGTCGACGCCGGCAACGCCCAGGCATTCCCGCGCTGAGCGTCCGGCTTCGCGGCCGAGATCGGCAGACGACGCCGGCCTCGGCCCTCCACCGACGCGTCTTCGACCGCCGGGGATGGAGATTGCGTAGCAAGCTTGAGATGACGTTACGTCATGTCGAGTAGGATTCCATCCCTGACGCAACATCACTGTGCCACTGACCCAGATTTTCTGCCGTATCTGCAAAGTCGTGCGGCCTTCTACTCCTGTTTTTATGAGATTTTTTACGCCTATTGTCCGTTAACTCGACCGGTGAAAGCGGGCACCCGGATCGACGCCTCAGGCGCCTTCGGTGGACAGGGCTGAGACTGAGAATGCGCATCTCGATCAAGATCTCCCTGATGGTCGGCATGGCCCTGTCGGTCGGATTTCTGGTGGGCCAAGCCGCCATGGCGGTGTCGATGCTGCGTCAGGTCCACACCACCAACACCGCCATCGCCACCGATTGGCTGCCGTCGGTGCGCGTGCTCGGCGAGATCAATCTGCACGCGACGCGCTATCGCCTGCGGGCGGCGCGTCACGTGATGAACGTCTACGACACCCACGTGCCGGAGATCGAGGCGCAACTCGCCGAGGAGGCCGCACAACTCCAGCAGGATTTCGCGAGTTACGAGCCGTTGATCTCGGACGAGGGCGAGCGCCGGGCGTGGACCGATTTCCGCGGCGACTGGAATCTCTACACCGCCGCTCAGGACGAGGTTCTGGCGGCGAGCCGGCGCGGCGACAAGGTGCGGGCCGCCGAGATCATCGAAGAGAGCCGCGACCTGTTCCTCGGCGCCATCGCCAAATTGACCCGGGAGATCGACACCAACAACGGCTATGTCGCCGCCGCGACGGTCGCCGCCGAACAAACCTATGCGCGCGCGCTGATCGCGGTCGTCGCCCTGGCGGTGATCGCGGTGATCTTCGGACTGGCGGTGTGGCGCTTCGTCGTGGTCACCGCCGCGACTGCCCTCGATCGGCTGATCGGGGCGATGAAGTCGATCGCCGCGGGGGACTTCGGCACGGCGATCCCGTCGCGCGAGCGCCGGGACGAGATCGGCGACATGGCCCAGACCCTGGTGGTGTTCCGCGACGGCCTCGCCGAAGCCGAACGCCTGCGCGCCGAGCAGGCGGCCCTCGACCTCGCCAATCTGCGGCTGATGCGCGAGGCCGAACAGAATCTGTCGGCCCTGGCGGAACGGCTCGACGCGGAGGTGACCCAGAAGACCCGCGACCTCGCCGAGCGCGAGCGCGAGATCATCTGGCGCCTGTCGCGCGCCACCGAACGGCGCGACAGCGACACCGGCGACCACATCGCCCGGATGGCGCGGATCGCCGGTCTGGTCGCCGAGGCGATGGGCCTGCCCGACGCCGACCGTCGCCTGATCGAACTCGCCGCCCAGATGCACGACATCGGCAAGGTCGGCATTCCCGACGACATCCTGTTCAAACCCGGCGCCTTCATGCCGGACGAACGACGGGTGATGGAGACCCATGCCCTGCTCGGCTGGGACATCCTCAAGGGCTCGGAATCGCGGCTAATCCAGATGGCCGCCGACGTGGCGGTCAGCCACCACGAGAAGTGGGACGGCAGCGGCTATCCCCGCGGCCTCGCCGGCGAGGCCATCCCACTGTGCGGCCGCATCGCCGCGGTCGCCGACGTGTTCGACGCGCTGCTGTCGCGCCGCGCCTACAAGGCCGAGTGGCCGATCGAAGAGGCGCGCGCCTACATCGCCGACAATGCCGGCCGGCATTTCGATCCGGCCTGCGTCGACGCCTTCTTCGCGCGCTGGGACGAAATCGCCGCGATCGCCGGGGTCTCCGCCTCCGAAGTCGCCGCCTCGGCGTCGGCCGCGGCCTGAGGATCGGGTCGGCACGTCGCGTTCGGCGTGTTCGCGCCGGTTCGCCCCCGTCCCGCGGCGCCTCGACAGTCTCCGCCAAGTCGCCGAAGCCTTTCCAACTTGGAAACATTCACCGCTTGCGATCAAGTCGCCGGCGACGTCGCCGTTTCGCTTCGATCGTATTGCGGTCATCCGCCATCCATTCCCCGGTGACGTGAAAATATTCTTATTCAACAGACATCGTCTTACGCGACGTAATTTCGATTTGTTCTTCTGATATGGTATCGCTTCAACTGGCATTACAATCAATTCTCGCGATTATCGACAATGCCACCATCTTGTTTCATTGGTCATTTCTTAACCAGGCCCATCTAGGATTGCTCTCACCACCCTGTCTCAAGCCGGCCCGGCGTTTCGAGGTCCGGTCGACATTCGACGTCGGAGAAGACTGCAATGAAAATCTCGGTCAAGGCATCGCTGATGGCGATCGTCGTCGTCCTGGTCGGCTTCCTGCTCGGCGAAGGCGTCGTCGCGATCTTCAATCTGAAGGCCATCCGGGCCACCACGGCCGAGATCACCGACGACTGGCTGCCCTCGGTGCGGGCGCTCGGCGAGATCAAATACGGAGTGACCCGTTACCGGCTCGCCGGCTCGCGCCATGTGATGAACGGCGACGAAGCGACCAAGAAGGAGATCGACGGGGTCCTCAAGGACTATCTCGCCCAGATCGAGAAGAGCTTCGCGGTCTACGAACCGCTGGTCACCAGCGCCGAGGAACGCGCCCTGTGGAGCGCGGTCAAGTCCAAGTGGGCGGCCTATGTCGCGGTGCAGGAGAAGACCCAGGCGCTGAGCAATTCCAAGGAGGCCGACAAGGCCACCCAGATGTTCAACGCCGCCAAGACCGAGTTCAATGCCGCGCTCGCCGATCTCGACCGGGGCGTCGAGATCAACAACAAGGGCGCGCTCGAGGCCACCCGCCGTGCCCAGACGACCTTCGACGCCGCCTTCGCCCAGATCCTGGTTCTCGCCGGCATCGCCGTGGCGGTCGGAGTCGGGGCCGGATTGTTCGTCGCGCTCGGCATCTCCGCCCCGTTGCAGCGCCTGACCGGCGCCATGCAGAAGGTGGCCGGCGGACAGCTCAAAGCCGACATCCCGTCGGTGACCCGCGGCGACGAGATCGGCGACATGGCGCGCACCCTGATCGTGTTCCGCGACGGTCTCGCCGAGACCGAACGCCTGCGCGCCGAAGAGGCCACGCGGGAAAAGGCCGCGGCCGAGCGAATGGTCGCCGAACGCCATCGCATCGCCGACCGCTTCCAGGAATCGATGGGGGCACTCGCCGAGGGCTTCGTCAATTCCTCGGCCGAGGTCGCCGACGCGGCCCGCAACCTCGCCGCCACCGCCGAAGAGACCTCGCGCCAAGCCGGCGCGGTCGCCGAAGCCGCCGAGACGGCGTCGGGCAACGTCGAGACCGTCGCCGCCTCGACCGAGGAGATGGCCGCCTCGGTGCGCGAGATCAACGAGCGCGTCTGCGATTCGACCCGGATCGCCAAGGTCGCGGCCGACGAAGCCGAGGCCACCCAAGAGAACATCCGATCGCTCTCCGGGGCCGCCGACCGCATCGGCGACGTGGTCAACCTGATCAAGGACATCGCCGGCCAGACCAACCTGCTGGCGCTCAATGCGACGATCGAGGCGGCACGCGCCGGCGAAGCCGGCAAGGGTTTCGCGGTGGTCGCCTCGGAAGTGAAGCAGCTCGCCGCCCAGACCGCCTCGGCGACCGACGAGATCGCCTCGACGGTCGGCCGGATCCAGGCGGCGACCGCCGAGACGGTGGCCTCGATCAGCCGCATCGTCGCGACCATCGGGACCATCCAGGAAGTGTCGGCGTCGATCGCCGGCGCCGTCCAGCAACAGGGTGCGGCGACGCACGAGATCTCCAGCAACACCCATCGCGCCGCCGAAGGCACCGCCCACGTCTCGCAGAACATTTCGGGCGTCGGCCATGCCGCCGAGATGACCGGTTCGGCGGCGACCCAGTTGATGGGTCTGTCCGGCGCCCTGTCGTCGGAAGCCGACCGTCTGACCAAGGAAGTGAAGGGCTTCGTGGCGACGTTGCGCGCCGGCTGAGGCGCCGATCGACCGGGACGGCGCTCCTTCGGGCAGCCGTGCCGGAAAATTGCGCTCGATCGCCGCGACGGGGCGTCGCATGCTGGCGCGGCGCGGGGCGTTCGAAACGATCGACGAGCCTCCGCGGCGAGGTGTGACGACGCGGCGGAGGCAGGACGTGCAGGACGACGACCCGACGGACCGGCGCGAAGCGTCGATCGGCTTCGACTTCGGCCGCCTCTCCGGCCGCGAACGCTACAAGCTGCTGATCGGCGCGATCGTGCCGCGCCCGATCGCCCTGGTGACCACCGTCGACCGCGACGGCCGGGTCAATGCCGCGCCCTTCTCCTTCTTCAACTGCCTGTCGGCCGATCCGGCGATCCTGGCGATCGGCGTCGAACGGCGCGGCGACGGGCGGCCCAAGGACACCGGCCGCAACATCCGCGACACCCAGGCCTTCACCGTCAACATCGTGTCGCGGGCCCTGCTCGACGCGATGAACACCTGCGCCGTGGCCTTCGAGCCGGAAGTCGACGAGACCGTCGCCGCCGGACTGGCGCTGCGGCCCGGCGTGGCGGTGCCCTGCCCGTCGCTGCTCGCCTCGCCGGCGTCGTTCGAATGCCGCCACCACGTCACCCTGGCGATCGGCGGCAGCCGCGACATCGTGCTCGGCGAGGTGGTCCACGCCCACATCCACCGCGACTGCGTGAACGAGCGGCTGCACGTCGATCCGGTCGTCCTCGACGCGATCGGCCGCATGGGCGGCGACCTCTATGCCTCGACCCGCGACTTGTTCGAGCTGCCGACCCCGTCGGTCGCCGAGTGGCAGGCGGCGACGCGCCGATGATCGACCGTCCCACGCTCGCCCCCTCCCCCGCCCTCGCCCGCTCGACCGGCGGCATGGTCACCAGCCCGCATGATCTCGCCAGCCGCGCCGGCGCCGAGGTCCTGGCGCGCGGCGGCAACGCCATCGAGGCGGCGATCGCCATCGGCGCGGTGCTGGCGGTGACCTATCCCCATTTCTGCGGGCTCGGCGGCGATGCGATCTGGATCGTCGCCGATCGCTCGGGCCGGCGGCGGGTGTTCTCGGCGATCGGTCAGGCGGCGGCGCACCCGCCGGCTGCCGATCCGATCCCGACCCGCGGGCCGCTCGCGGCGCTGACCTCGGCGGCGGTGGTCGACGGCTGGGGCCACGCGCTCGACTGGTCGGCGCGCCATTGGGGCGGCCGGGAGACGCTGGCGCGCCTGATCGAGCCGGCGATCGTCCTGGCCGAAGAGGGCTTCCCGGTGTCGCCGTCGCAGGCCTTCTGGCTCGATTTCCGCAAGGCCGAGACCGCCGGCTGGCCGGGCTTCGCCTCCGTTTTCGGGGCCGCGCACAGCACGGGGACGCCGTTCAGGCAACCGCAACTCGCCGAGACCCTGAAGGCGATCGCCGCCGAGGGGGCGCGCGGGTTCTACGAGGGGGCGCTGGCCCGGCGCATCGCCGCGGGGCTCGCGGCGGCCGGATCGCCGCTCGACGCCGCCGATCTCGCCGCCACGCGGACGCGCGAGGAGACGCCGCTGGCGCTCGACTACCGCGGCCTCACGCTGCTCGCCCCGCCGCCGCCCACGCAGGGCGTGACGACGCTGGGGATCATGGGGACGCTGGCGGCCTTCCCGATGGAGGCGATCGACGAAGGCGGGGCGGATTTCTACCATCTCTGCGTCGAGGCGGTGAAGGCGGCCTTCGACGACCGCCGCGGCCTCGCCGATCCCGATTTCGCGCCGCAGGCGGTCGAGGCGTGGCTGTCGGCGGGACGGCTCGCCGCCCATGCCGCCGGCATCGATCGTGACCGGGCGCGGCCGTGGCCGCCGAAGTTCCAGACCGGCGACACGGTGTTCCTCGCCGCCGCCGACGCGGAGGGCGGTGCGGTGTCGGTGCTGCAGAGCCTCTACTACGACTGGGGCAGCGGCGTGGTCGCCGGCGACACCGGCATCCTGTGGCAGAACCGCGGCGCCGCCTTCGGCCGCCGGCCCGACGATCCCAATCGGCTGGCGCCGGGCAAACGGCCGTTCTACACGCTGAACCCCGGTCTGGCGCTCGACGGGGACCGGCCGCATCTCCTCTACGGCACGCAAGGGGCCGACGGCCAGCCGCAGACGCTCGCCGTGCTCTTGTCGCGGCTGATCGACCACCGCCTCGATCCCGCCGAGGCGCTGCGGCGGCCGCGCTTCCTGCTCGGCCGCACCTTCTCCGACGGGCGCGACACGCTGAAGATCGAAGTGGACGCCGGCGAAGCGGTGATCGCCGACCTGATCCAGCGCGGCCATGAGGTGGCGCGACTGCCGGCGGGAAGCCCGCTCGCGGGTCAGGCCGGGGTGATCCGCATCGACGCCGACGGCAGCGTGACCGGCGCCCACGATCCGCGCAGCGACGGCCGGGCGATCGGCGTCGACCGACCGGGAGCGCTGTCGTGAGGGTCGATCTCCTGCTCCGGAACGCCCGGATCGCCGGCGCGGCCGGGCCGATCGACATCGCCGTGGTCGACGGCCGGATCGCCGCGCTCGCCCCGGACCTCGTCTGCGAGGCGGTCGAGAGCGAGGATCTCGGCGGCTGTTTCGCCTTCCCCGGCTTCGTCGAGACCCACATCCATCTCGACAAGGCCGGGATCCTCGGGCGCTGCCGGCTGTGCGAAGGCACGCTCGCCGAGGCGGTCGCCGAGACGGCGCGGGCCAAGGCGGGGTTCACCGAAGACGACGTCCATGCCCGCGCCTCACGGGTGGTCGCGGCGGCGATCCTCCACGGCACCACGCGGATGCGCACCTTCGTCGAGGTCGATCCGCGGGTGGGTCTGCGCTCCCTCGCGGCGATCCGGCGGGTGCGCGACGACTTCGCCGGAGCGATCGATCTGGAGATCTGCGCCTTCGCGCAAGAAGGCCTGACGCAGGAGCCCGAAACCGAGCGGCTGCTCGATGCGGCCCTCGCCGCCGGCGCCGATCTGATCGGCGGCTGTCCCTATACCGACCCCGATCCGGACGGCCACATCATCAGGATCTTCGCGCTGGCGCGACGCCACGGGGTCGACGTCGATTTTCACCTCGATTTCGATCTCGATCCGTCGTGGTCGCATCTGCCACAGGTGATCGCCGAGACCGAGCGGAACGGCTGGGGCGGGCGGGTGACGGTCGGCCACGTCACCAAACTGGCGATGGCGGCCCAGGACGAGGTGGAGGCCACCGCCCGCCGCCTCGCGGAGGCCGGGGTGGCGCTGACGGTGTTGCCGGCGACCGACCTGTTCCTGACCGGCCGCGACCTCGATCGCGCCCGGCCGCGCGGGGTGGCGCCGGCCCACCTCCTGGCGGCGGCCGGGGTGGTGACGTCGATCGCCACCAACAACGTCTCGAACCCGTTCACGCCCTATGGCGACGCCTCGCTGCTGCGGATGGCCAATCTCTACGCCAATGTCGCGCAGCTCGCCTCCGACGACGATCTCGCCGGCGTCTTCGACATGGTCGGGGCGAGCGCGGCGAAGCTGGTGCGGCAGGACTGGGGGCTCAGGGTCGGCGGGCCGGCCGACGTGGTGGTGCTCGACGCGCCCGATGCGGTGACCGCGCTGCGCGAGATCGCCCCGACCGTGGCGGGGTGGAAACGCGGCCGCAAGAGCTTCGAACGGCCGCGGGCGCGGCTGTTGCCGGGCGCCGGCGATCGGCGGTGAACGCCGCTCGACGCGGCGCCGTCGCGCGGACGTGAAGAGACAGCGCCGCGGGAACGCGTCAGAAGCAACACCCGGCGCGCCCTCGCCCGCGCCGGATCGCGGCGGGCGTCTCGCACGCCCGGCAGTCGCTCGGCGACGGAACGGAGACCTCTGCCATGGTGGCCTTGTCCATTCTCGATCTCGTCCGGGTGACCGAGGCGGTCGATGCGCGCGGCGCCCTCGACAATGCCCGCGACCTCGCGGCCAAGGCGGACGACTGGGGCTACACCCGCTTCTGGGTCGCCGAACATCACAACATGCCGGGCATCGCCAGCGCCGCCACCGCCGTGGTGATCGCCCACATCGCCGCGGGGTCCCGCCGCATCCGGGTCGGGGCCGGCGGCATCATGCTGCCCAACCATGCGCCGATCGTCGTCGCCGAGCAGTTCGGCACGCTCGCCCGCCTCTTCCCCGACCGCATCGACCTCGGCCTCGGGCGGGCGCCCGGCACCGATCCGGTCACCGTGCGGGCGCTCCGGCGCAGCCTCGAGAGCAGCGAGCAGTTCCCCCAGGACGTGTTGGAGCTGCAGGCCTATTTCGCGCCGGTCGGGCCGGGCCAGCGGGTCCAGGCGGTGCCGGCGGCGGGCACCGAGGTGCCGCTGTGGATCCTCGGCTCGAGCACCTATGGCGCGATGCTCGCCGCCCAGCTCGGCCTGCCCTATGCCTTCGCCTCGCATTTCGCGCCGGCGCAATTGCAGGCGGCGCTCGACCTCTATCGCGGCCGCTTTCGGCCGTCGGAGCAGGCGGCAAAGCCCCATGCGATGATTGGCGTCAACGTCATCGCCGCGGCGACCGACGCCGAGGCGCGGCGTCTGGCGACCACCCAGCAGATGGCGGTGACCGACATCTTCCGGGGAACGCGCGGGCTGAGCCGGGCGCCGATCGACGACATCGACACCTATTGGACACCGACCGAGAAGGCCCAGGCGCAGAACTGGCTCTCGTGTTCGGTGATCGGATCGCCCGACACGGTGCGGGCCGGCATCGCCGCACTGGTCGCCGAGACCGGTGCCGACGAGCTGATGATCGTCTCCGACGTGTTCGATCACGCCGCACGGCTGCGCTCCTACGAGCTGATCGCCGCCGCGGTCGGTTGACGGACGCCCCGCAGCGTCAGGTCATGCGGCCGCGGGCCACCACCGGCCAGACCGCGGTTCCGCCGGGGGCGCCCAGCACATGGACGGCGTCGACCATGTTCGACACCACGCAGGCGTGGTTGGGGACGATGCGCAGACGATCGCCGACCGCGAGCCCCAAGGGGCCGTCGGCGACGATCCGGCCGTGTTCCTCGGAGAGCTGGTCGATGCGCAGATCGGGCCGGCCGAGGACGTGGCCGTGGCCGGTCAGGCCGAACAGGTCGGAGGTCAGGATCTTGCTGCCGGCGTCGACGATGGCCCGCGACGCGTCCGGCACCGAGACCACGGTGGCGTGCACGGTCAGCGCACAGTCGTCCCAGCCGCACACGCCCCGCTCGACCAGCGACCGGTCGTTGTAGACATAGGTGCCCGGCCGATGCTCGGTGACCACGGCCACCTCGTGGGCGCGGAACATGTCGGGCGAGCCGCCCGAGGAGACCACCGCGACGGGCAGACCGGCGGCGTCGATCAATCGCGCGGCCTCCGCCAGGAAGGCCTGGACCGCGGCGCCGCCGCCGGCCGGCGGGTAGGTCATCAGCCCGCCGAAGGTCAGGCCGGGCGCGCCGGCAATCGCCAGCGCGAGGTCGCGGGCCCGTTCGGGCGAGCCGACGCCGCAGCGCCGGGCGCCGGTGTCGCATTCGACCAGCACGGTCAGCGGCTGCGGGGCGTCGGCGAAAGCTCCGGCGAGGCCGGCGATCACCTCAGGCCCGTCGGCGACCACCGACAGGCGGACCCGGCCGGCCAGAGCGCGCAAGCGGGCGAGCTTGTCGGCACCGACGATGTCGTAGGTGATGAAGACGTCGCGGATCGCCGGGCTGGCGTCGATCATCGCCTCGGCCTCGGCGATCTTCTGGCAGGTGAGGCCGATCGCCCCGGCGGCGAGCTGGCGCTCGGCGATCGCCGGAATCTTGTGGGTCTTGATGTGCGGGCGGACGGCGAGGCCATGAGCGTCGGCATAGGCCTGGAAACGGCGGATGTTGGCCTCGACCACGGCCAAATCGATCACGACGCAGGGCGTCGAGAAACTCTCGTCCACGTTTGTCTCTCCTCGATCGACGCGCCGCGCGGCCCTTCGCCGCGATATGAGCGCGGCGCGGCGCAGCCGTCAAACCGGGAGTCGGCTCACGGGGTGACGAGGCGGATGCCGCGGTCCTCGAAGAGGCGGCGGGTCTCGAAATCGACGGCGTCGGTGACGATCGCGTCGAAGGCGTCGACGTCGGCGAAATAGGCCGAGCGGACCTTGCCGAACTTGCTCGAGTCGACGACCAGATAGGTCGCCAGCGCCTTGCGCATCGCCTCCTGCTTGAAGCCGACCTCGTGGAAGTTCGAGCAGCTGACGCCGTGCGCCGGATGGACGCCGCCGGCGCTGAGGAAGGCCTTGTTGATGCCGATCCGGCGAAAATGCTCGAGCGCCTCGGGGCTGTCGAAGGAGGCGCTGGAGCGGTGATAGACGCCGCCGAGCAGGACCAGCTTGATCTGCTCGAAGCGGCGGACGACGTCGGCGATGTTCAGCGAGTAACAGACCACCGTCAGGTCCTTGGCGTCGGCGAGGCGGCGGGCGAGATGGGGCGTCGTCGTGCCGCAGTCGATGAACACGGTATCGCCCGGCTCCAGGAAGCCGACCGCCCGCTCGCAGGCGATCTTCTTGTTGCTGGAATGGGATTCGCGCTCGCGGTCGAGGACGTAACCGGTGCCGCTGCCGTTGCCCTGGGCACCGATGATGTGACCGCCGTAACAACTGAAGCGCTCGGGATGGGCCGCCACGTCGCGGCGGACGGTCATTTCCGAGACCTCCAGCAGGCTCGCCGCATCGGCGAGGCGCAGCGACCCGAAACTGTCGAGGGCGTCCGAAATCCGGTCCAGGCGCTGGGTCCGACGATCGTTCATGGCAAGTTCGGCCCTCTCGACCGAGGCCCCTCGCGACGCGAGGGACGGATGACGGTGACACGGGGTGCGTACGGCGGGCGCGGCGGGGCGGGGCGGCACGAGGGCGATGGAGCTCCTCAGAGTGAAATTCGACGGTCACGGCGCTGATATGTTCATGACGCCTATCCACCATAATGTGATCCTGCTAACATCGCTAGTGACACAAGGAACAAGTACACCGTTCTCACGCGGTCGCCGGAGCGAATCATGGACACGGTCGCCAACCTCCATTCCGTCATCGATCATACGATTCTGCGCCCGGATGCCCAGCGCGCCGAGGTCCTGCGCTTCTGCGCGGAGGCCCGCGCGCACGCGTTCTTCTCGGTCTGCGTCAACCCGGTGTGGATCCCGGTGGTCGCAGCGGCGCTGGCCGGCAGCGAGGTCGCGACCTGCTCGGTGATCGGCTTCCCGCTCGGGGCGATCCCGACCCCGGTCAAGGCGGCGGAAGCCGCCTGGGTGGTCGCCGCCGGCGCGACCGAGGTCGACATGGTGATCGACATCGGCGCCCTGAAGGACGGCGATCTGGTCCAGGTCCAGGCCGACATCGCCGCGGTCAAGGCGGCCTGCGGGCCGGCGCTGCTCAAGGTGATCATCGAGACCTGCCTGCTCAGCGACGCCGAGAAGGTCGCGGCCTGCCACTGCGCGGTGGCCGCCGGGGCGAACTTCGTCAAGACCTCCACCGGTTTTTCGACCGGTGGCGCCACCGTCGCCGACGTCGCCCTGATGCGCGCCACGGTCGGACCGACCATCGGAGTCAAGGCTTCGGGCGGCATCCGCACCCGGGCCGACGCGCTGGCGATGCTCGCCGCCGGTGCTTCGCGGATCGGCGCCAGCGCCGGCCTCAAGATCATCTCGGAGTGAGGGAGGGCCAGATCACCGAGACCTGACGGACGACCAAAAAACCAAGAACATCACCAGGGACTGAAACGTAAAGGAAAATGGCCATGAAGAAGCTGTTCGCCACGATCTTGACGGTTGCGACTCTCGCCGCCGGTGCGGCGTTCGCCGCAGGAAACGGCCCAATCGACACCTCCGCCGTGCGCAAGGACATCACCGCCACCGCCGCCGGCAAGAAGTTCACCATCGCCACCGTGGTCAAGGTCGACGGCATCGCCTGGTTCGACCGCATGCGCGACGGAATCAAGCAGTACAAGGCCGACACCGGCCACGACACCTGGATGCTCGGACCGAGCCAGGCCGACGCCGCGGCGCAGGTGCAGATCATCGAGAGCCTGATCGCGCAAGGGGTGGACGCCATCTGCGTCGTGCCGTTCTCGGTAGAAGCGGTCGAGCCGGTGCTGAAGAAGGCCCGCGATCGCGGCATCATCGTCGTCGCCCACGAAGCCTCCAACATCAAGAACGTCGACTTCGTGCTCGAAGCGTTCGACAACAAGGCCTATGGCGCCAAGTTGATGGAAGTGCTCGGCAAGGCGATGGGCGGCGAAGGCAAGTACGTCGCCACCGTCGGCTCGCTGACCTCCAAGTCGCAGAACGAATGGATCGACGGCGGCGTCGAATACCAGAAGGCGCATTTCCCCAAGATGCAGCAGGTCACGACTCGGCTCGAGACCTATGACGACGCCAACACGGACTACACCAAGCTCAAGGAAGTGCTGACCACCTATCCGGATCTCAAGGGCGTGCTCGGCGGACCGATGCCGACCTCGGCCGGCGCCGGTCGTCTGGTCGCCGAACGCGGCCTCAACGGCAAGCTGTTCTTCGCCGGTACGGGCCTGGTCTCGGTCGCCGGTCAGTATCTGAAGAACGACAACATCCAGTACATCCAGTTCTGGGATCCGGCGGTCGCCGGCTATGCCATGAACGTCGTCGCCACCCTGGCGCTCGAGAAGAAGGGCGGCGAGGTCAAGGCCGGCGCCAACCTCGGCCTGCCCGGCTACACCAACCTGCTCGCGCCGGTCGCGGGCCAGCCGAACCTGCTCTACGGGGCCGGTTGGGTCGGCGTGACCAAGGCCAACATGGGCGACTACAACTTCTGATCCGCCCTGCCGGCAACGAGGGTGCCGTTTCGGCACCCTCGACGTCGCGCGCGGCCTCGCCTCTCCGAAACCCGAGCGGATCGCCCCCATGTCGGACGTGTTCCTAGACCTGCGCAACGTCGTGAAACGATTTTCCGGCGTCGCGGCCCTCGACGACGTCTCGCTGACCATCCGGTCGGGCGAGATCCACTGCCTCGCCGGCGAGAACGGATCGGGCAAATCGACGGTCATCAAGGTGATGTCCGGCGTCTACCGCCCCGATTCCGGGTCGATCGCGATCGACGGCCGGACCCATTCGCACCTGACCCCGATCGAGGCGATCCGCCACGGCATCCAGGTGATCTACCAGGACTTCTCGCTGTTCGGAAACCTCACGGTGGCCGAGAATCTGGCGCTCAACACCGAGCTGCGCAACAAGCGCAAGCTGGTGAACTGGCGCTCGGTGCGCGATCTGGCGCGGCGCGCCCTCGACCGTCTCGGCGTCGACATCGACCCGGAACAGGAAGTCGACGAACTGTCGACCGCCGGCCGCCAGCTGGTGGCGATCGCCCGCGCGCTGATGTCCGATCCGCGCCTGTTGATCATGGACGAGCCGACCACCGCGCTGACCCGCAAGGAGGTCGAGACGATGTTCCGCATCGTCCGCGACATCCAGGCGCACGGCATCTCGATCCTGTTCGTCTCCCACAAGATGCGCGAGATGCTGGAGATCTCGGAGCGTCTGTCGGTGATCCGCAACGGCCGCATGGTCGCCGAAGGTCCGACCTCGAATTTCGACGAATCGACCATCGTCCGCCACATGACCGGCCACGACATCTCCAGCGAGACCTATCACTGGAAGGCCCCGGCGACGCCGACGCCGCCGCGCCTGGAGATCGCCGGGCTGACGCTCGCCGGCGCCTTCGAAGACTTGGCGCTGTCGGTCCATCCCGGCGAGATCGTCGGCCTGTCCGGCCTCCTCGGCTCGGGGCGCACCGAAGTGGCGCAGGCGCTGTTCGGGCTCGAACCCGGCCACACCGGCACCGTCCGCATCGACGGCGTGCCGGTGCCGCTCGACCGGGTGCAGACGGCGATCGACGCCGGCATCGCCTATGTGCCGGAAGACCGCCTGACCGAGGGTCTGTTCCTGACCCAATCGATCGATCGCAACATTCTGGCGACGATCTACGAGCGGATCGCCGACTGGTCGGTGATCGATCGCCCCAAGGCGGCCAACCTCGCCGCGTCGTCGATCAAGGCGCTGCAGATCGCCACGCCCACCGGCGACAAGCCGGTCGGCGAGCTGTCGGGCGGCAATCAGCAGCGGGTGGTGCTCGCCCGCTGGCTGCTCACCGAGGCCAAGGTGCTGATCCTCAACGGCCCGACCGTCGGCGTCGA
This sequence comes from Siculibacillus lacustris, assembly GCF_004328075.1. Classification (GTDB taxonomy): domain Bacteria; phylum Pseudomonadota; class Alphaproteobacteria; order Rhizobiales; family Ancalomicrobiaceae; genus Siculibacillus; species Siculibacillus lacustris. The sequence goes on from NZ_SJFN01000001.1 coordinate 287,399, forward strand.
CGTCGGTTCGAAGGCCGAGATCCACCGGATCATCCGCGATCTGGCGGTCGAGAAGGGTCTGGCGGTGGTGATGATCTCCGACGACATCCTGGAGCTCGTCCAGAACTGCAATCGCATCGTCGTCATGCATCGCGGGCGGTTCGTCGAGACCTTCGAGACCGCCGACACGTCCGAACAACGGATCAGCGACATGCTGACGTCCTTCAAGTGAGGCTGGCCCCATGACCCTTTTCCGCAGATCGGAAGTCGTCATCGCCGCCATCCTCCTGGTGGCGATGATCCTCATCGGCCTGGTCAATCCGGCCTTCTGGCAGGTCGACAACCTGTTCTCGCTCCTGCGCTCCAACGTGATCATCGGGATCATGGCGCTGGGCGTGCTGCTGGTCATGCTGTCGGGCGGGTTCGACGTGTCGTTCCCGGCCTTCGCGGTCGCGGCGATGTATCTGACCGTCAAGGGCATGCTCTATTTCGGCTATGTCGGTGTGCTCGTACCCTTCGTCTGCGCGATCCTGATCGGCGCGGCCTGCGGCTCGATCAATGCCTTCTTCGTGTGGAAATTCCGCATGATCCCGCTGATCGTGACGCTCGGCACCGGTTCGATGGTGCGCGGCTTCCTGCTCGGCGTGGTCGGCACTTCGATGATCAACATCGACCGCTTCCCGCCGGTGCTGATCGACTTCGCCAAGGCCGAGGTTTTCACGATCACCAAGGCCGACGGCACCCATTCGGGCCTCACCGCGATGGTGCTGATCTATTTCGCGCTGGCGCTCGGCGTCCACCTGATGCTGCGCCACACGATGATCGGCCGTTCGATCTTCGCGCTGGGGGGCGGCGCAGAAGCCGCGACCCGGGTCGGCTTCGATCTGAAGAAGACGATCTTCTTCATCTATTGCCTCGCAGGCGCCTTGGCGGGCTTCGCCGGCATGCTCCACTGCTCGATGATCTGGCTGGCCAATCCGCGCGACTTCGTCGGCACCGACCTCGAAGTGATCGCCGCGGTGGTGCTCGGCGGCGCCTCGATCTTCGGCGGGCGCGGCAGCGTGCTCGGCACCATGCTCGGCGTGTTCATGCTGGTGATGGTCAAGAACAGCCTGATCATCATGAAGGTCGACACCACCTGGCAGCTGGTCGTGGTCGGCTCGATCATCGTCATCGCGACGGCGGCGACCGCCTGGCGTGACCGCAAGCGGCAAGCCTGAGGGAGGGACACGCCATGGGAAAACACGCCTTCGACGTCCGGTCCCTGATCAACCGCGACAACAACATCGTCCAGCTTCTGGGGATGGTCGTGGTGATCATGGTCGTCATGACCTTCCTCTCGCCGGACAAGTTCCTGCGCTACTACAACTTCGAGAGCCTGACCTACCTGTTTCCGGAGCTCGGGGTGCTGTCGATCGCCATGCTGGTGGCGATGCTGACCGGCGGCATCGACCTGTCGATCATCGGCATCGCCAACGTCTCGGCGATTCTCGCCGGGCTGTTCTTCCACCACTTCGTGGGGCGTGAGGGGATCGCGAGCGGCGACGGCACCGGCATCGTGTTCCTCGGCATCGTCCTGTCGCTGACCATCGGGGCGGCGGCCGGGGCCTTCAACGGCTTCCTGATCACCAAGCTCCGGGTGACGCCGATCCTGGCGACGCTCGGCTCGGGTCAGGTGTTCACCGGCATCGCCCTGGTGCTCACCGGCGGACCGGCGATCGTCGGCTTCCCGGTCGCCTGGGACTGGATCGGCAACGGCAAGATCTTCGGCCTCGCCGTGCCCTTCGTGCTGTTCATCGTCATCGCGCTGGGCATGGCCTTCCTGTTGACGCGGACCACCTTCGGCGTCTCGCTGCAGCTGATCGGCACCAACCCCAAGGCCGCGGTCTATGCCGGGCTCGACAAGACGCGGATGATCTTCCTGAGCTACGTGGCGACGGGGATGCTCGCGTCGATCGCCGGGATCATGCTGTCGGGGCGCACCAACGCCGCCAAATCCGACTACGGCACCTCGTATCTGCTGCAGGCGGTGCTGATCGCCGTGCTCGGCGGCACCAATCCGGCCGGCGGCAAGGGCACGGTGGCCGGGGTGTCGATCGCGGTGATCGCCCTGATGCTGCTGTCGTCCGGCTTCCAGATCCTGCGTTTCTCCAATCACCTGATCGACTTCATCTGGGGCGCCTTCCTGCTCCTGGTGATCGTGATCAACGCCTACAAGAACCGCAACCGTTGAGAGGGCGTCATGCCGACCACCTCCATCTCCCTGCGCGACGTCTTCTTCGGCGAAGCCGAGCGCGAAATCGCCCGCGCCGGTGAACTCGTCGCCAGTCTCTTCCGCTACGGCTCCGGCATCGCCGCGCTGCGGCTCGCCAACGCCCGCGGCCACGTCGTGGTCCTGCCGTTCATGGGCCAGATGGTGTGGGACGCGATCTTCGACGGCGTCGATCTGTCGATGCAGGACATGTTCGCCGAGCCGCGCCCCGCCGAGTCGATCGTCGGCACCTACGGCTGTTTCGCCTTCCATTCGGGGCTCCTGTCGAACGGCTGTCCGTCGCCGCAGGACAGCCATCCGCTGCACGGCGAGATGCCCTGCGCGCCGATGCAGGCCGCCGGCCTCGACATCGGCGAGGACGGCGAGGGGCCGTTCATGGCGGTGACCGGCACGCGCGAATGGGTGATGGGCTTCGGCGCCCATTATCTGGCGCGGCCGCGGGTCGTGCTGCGGCCGGGCAAGGCGCTGTTCGACATCGAGATGGCGGTCGAGAACCGGTCCTTCGCGCCGATGGACCTGATGTACATGGCCCACGTCAACTTCGCCTTCGTCGAGGGCGGGCGCATCGTCCAGCCGACCGGCTTCACCGCCAAGGACACAGTGGTGCGCACCGCGGTGCCCGGCCACGTCAAAGCCACCCCCGCCTATCTCGGCTTCATCGACGCCCTCGCCGCGGATCCGTCCGGCATGGAAGTGCTCGACGAGCCCGCGCGCTACGACCCGGAGCAGGTGTTCTACGTCCGCAATCTCAAGACCGACGCGACCGGACACACCCGCGTGCTGCTGCGCCGGCCGCAGGGCGACGCGCTGTCGATCGCCTGGAAACTCGCCGATCTGCCGCACACCGTGCGCTGGATCCTGGTCAACGGCGATCAGAAGGTCGCGGCCTTCGCGCTGCCGGCGACCTGCGAGCCGGAGGGCTATCTCGCCGAGAAGGCCAAGGGCCACGTGCGCAGCCTCGCCGCCGGCGCGACCGCGCGCTTTTCGGTGCGCCTCGGCCATCTCGACGGCGCCGAAGCCGATGCGGCGGAAGCCGCGATCCGCCGTTACTGAACAGCGACAAGAGGAGAGCGGGCCATGCCCGGAAGGATCGCCGTCGTCGGGTCCAACATGGTCGACCTGATCAGCTACGTCACCCGCATGCCCGATCGCGGCGAGACGATCGAAGCGCCCGACTTCCGCATGGGCTGCGGCGGCAAGGGCGCCAATCAGGCGGTCGCCGCCGCCAAGCTCGGCGCCGCGGTGATGATGGTGACCAAGGTCGGCGACGACATCTTCGCCGACAACACCATCGCCAACTTCCGGCGCTTCGGCATCGACACCAAGCACGTCGAGAAGGTGCCCGGTACCTCGTCGGGGGTGGCGCCGATCTTCGTCGAGCCGTCGGGCGAGAACTCGATCCTGATCATCAAGGGCGCCAATGCCCATCTGCTGCCGGCCGACATCGACCGGGCGGCCGAGGATCTGAAGACCTGCGATCTGATCCTGATGCAGCTCGAGGTGCCGCTGGAGACGGTCTATCACACCATCGACTTCGCCCGCGCCCACGGCATCGAGACGATCCTCAATCCGGCGCCGGCCGCCCCGCTCGATCCGGCGCAGGTCTCGAAGGTGACCTTCCTCACCCCCAACCAGACCGAGCTGGCGCTGATCTCCGGCATGCCGGTCGGCGACGAGGGCCAAGCGATCGCCGCCGCCCGCTCGTTGATCGCGAGCGGCATCCGCACGGTGATCGTGACGCTGGGGTCGAAGGGGGCGCTGCTGGTCACCGCCGAGGCGGTGTCGCACGTGCCGCCGGTCAAGGTCACGCCGAAGGACACCACCGGCGCCGGCGACGCCTTCATCGGCAGCTTCGCCCGGTTCTACGTCGAGAGCCGCGACGTCGCGGCGGCCTTGAAGCTCGCGGCGCTCTATGCCGCGGATTCGATCACCAAGCCGGGGACCCAGACGTCCTATGCCACGGCGGACGAGTTCGAAGCCCTTCGCCGCGCGACGGTGGCCTGAACGTCCTCGAGACGACGCCGCCCGGGCGGACCCGGGCGGCGCAACTTCGACAGACGGATGCGTCCACATCCCCGGTTCAGGGGGTCACTTCTTGTCGGTGAGGAAGCGGTAGACGATCTGGCCGGTGTACCACTGACCGGGGTTCAGCACGGTCGAGGGGAAGTCCGGGTGATTGACGCTGTCGGGGAAGTGCGACGGCTCCAGGCAGAAGCCGCTGCGGAACTTGTAGACGACCCCGCCCTTGCCGACGTCGCGCGGCACTTTGCCTTCGAGGAAGTTGCCCGAATAGAACTGGACGCCGGGCTCGGTGGTCCACACCTCGAGGATGCGGCCCGACACCGGTTCTGAAACGCGGGCGGCGAGTTCCAGACCCTCGGTCTTCTTGGCGATCACGAAGTGATGGTCGAAGCCGCCGGCGGCCTTCAGCGCCGGGAAGTCGGCCTCGATGTCGCGGCCGATCGGCTTCGGGGTGCGGAAGTCGAGCGGCGTTCCGGCGACCGGCAGGATCTTGCCGGAGGGCACCAGGGTCGCATCGATCTCCAGGGTCTTCTCGGCGTTGAGTGTGACCTGATGGTCGTAGATCGACGAGCCGAGATCGCCCGACAGGTTGAAGAAGGTGTGCTGGGTGAAGTTGGCGACGGTCTTCTTGTCGTTGGCCACCGCCGCCCATTCGATCGACAGACTGTCGTCGTCCTTCAGCGTATAGACCACCCGTACCGGCAGCGTGCCGGGGAAGGATTCTTCGCCGTCCTTGAACACGTAGGACATCTCGACCGAAGCCGGCGAGAGCTGGCGGGCGTCGAAGACGACGAAGCGCGAGCCCTTCTTGCCGCCGTGCAGGGTGTTCTCGCGCGGGTTGGCGCCGGAGGCGAGATCGTTGATGGCGAGCTGGTACGCCTGGCCGTCGAGGGTGAAGCGGCCCTTGGCGATGCGGTTGGCATAGCGGCCGACGAAGGCGCCGAGCGAGCCCTGGCCGTTCTGCTGGGTCTCGAGCGAGGGATAGCCCTGGGCGATGTCGCCGAGGCGACCGGCGCGGTCGGGCACCAGGATCTGCTCGATGCGGGCACCCCAATTGGTGATGCGGACGACCACGCCATGGGCGTTGGTCATGGTCCAGAGCGAAACCGGCTTGCCGTCGACGGTGGCCTGATAGTCGGCGGCCTTGATCTCGGTATAGGCCGGCGCCGCCGGCTGCGGATCGGCGGCATAGGCCAGACCCGACAGGCTCAGGCACCCCAAGGTGCATAGAAGTGTCTTCATCGTTCTCTCCCTGACTGCGCGTTCGACCTCGGCTTCGACGGGTCGATTGGCATGGCTGTATAGTGGCCCGACCAATTGATCCGAACAAGCCGCGGCGGTCCATCCGTCGGGCGTGCCCGAGAGAGGACTGCGCTGTTTTGTCTCGGGAGAGGCACAACCGGACCACCGAGGCCGGCGACCGGGGGGATGCGGCGGCGAGGATCCCGCCGCCGCATCGATCAGCAGGTCACCACGCGGTGGCGCCGCGGGCGTTGGTCATCAGCGAATAGATCGAGTGACTGGAGGCCATGAACAGGCGGTCATGGTTGGCGCCGCCGAAGGTCAGGTTGGCGCAGCGCTCGGGCAGCGTGATGTGGGCGATCGCCTTGCCCTCGGGCGAGAACACCCGGACGCCGTCGAAGGCATCGGAGCCCTGGCCCCAGCCGCACCACAGGTTGCCGTCGGCGTCGCAGCGGAAGCCGTCCGGGGTCGCGCCCGCCTCGGCGACGAGGAGAATGCGGCTGTTGGCGATCCGGGTGCCGTTGTCGACGACGTCGTAGGCGCGGATCTGGCGCGGCACGGTGCGCGATTCGATCACGTAGAGGATCTTCTCGTCGGGCGAGAAGCACAGGCCGTTCGGCCCCTTGATGTCGGTCGCCATCGCCGTGATCTTGCCGTCCGGCGCGATGCGATAGACGGTCCCGGGCAATTCGGGCTTGGACATGCGTTCGCTGGGGTTCGGCCCGAAGGCCGGATCGGTGAACCACACCGAGCCGTCGGAGCGCGAGACGATGTCGTTGGGCGAGTTGAGCGGCTTGCCCTCGAACTTGTCGGCGATCACGGTGATCGACCCGTCGATTTCGGTGCGGGTGACGCGGCGATAGAGGTGCTCGCAGGTGATCAGCCGGCCCTGGAAGTCGCGGGCATTGCCGTTGGAGAAGTTCGACGGCGAGCGATAGGCCGAGACCTCGCCGGTCACTTCGTCCCAGCGCATCATCGCGTTGCCGGTGACGTCGCTCCACAGCAGGCACCGCCAGTCGCCCATCCACACCGGACCTTCCGCCCAGCGGCAGCCGGTGGCGATGCGCTCGACGGTCGCCGACGACACCCAGTATTTCTTGAAGGCATCGTCGAGGATCTTGACCGCGGGGTCGGGAATGCGGGTCGACGGCTCCCAACCGGCGACGGCGGAGCCGCTGGTGGCGGCGACCGCGGCGAGGGTCGCGGCGCCGGTGATCAGGGCGCGGCGCGACGGCGAGAAGGCTTCGGTCCCGTTCGGGACGTTCTGGTCGGTCATGGCAATCTCCTTGGGTTTTCCGATCGAAAATGGGAAATTCGCTTCCTCTGGGTGCGCCGGCCCTTCGTGCGGGGCCAATCACGGATTGCGTTCGCTCCCTTCTCCGGGCGATGCCGGTCGAGAGGCTGGAGATCTTCGATCGACGCCGGGGCGGCCGGCGCGGGCGAAGCGCGGCCGATCGCGCCGAACCGGGGTCCGGCGCGTCGGGGATGGGACCTGCGTGAACTTCCGATTTGCGTCGTCAGAGCATTTCGAGCGGCGTCGAGCCGCGGGGCGGCGGGAACAGGGCGTCGAGCGCCGCGCGGATCTCCGGCGTCAGGCGCACGTCGAGAGCGGCGGCGTTCTCCTCGAGCCGCGCGCGATGTCCGGTCTTGGGGATGGCGATCACCCGGTCGCGGTCGAGCACCCAGGCCAGCGCCAGTTGCGCGGCGGTCCAGCCGTGGGCGGCGGCGAGGCGGGCGAGTTCGCGGTCGGCGAGCAGGCGACCCTGTTCGATCGGCGAATAGGCCATGATCGGCAGCCCGCGCGCCTTCGCCCAGGGCAACAGGTCCCATTCGATGCCGCGCCGCGACAGGTTGTAGAGGACCTGATCGGTGCCGACGCCCTCGCCGCCGGGGGTGGTGGAGAGTTCGGCCATGTCGACGAGATCGAGGTTGGACACGCCCCAGCGCCGGATCTTGCCGTCGCGCTTCAGGGTCTCGAAGGCCTCGATGGTCTCGGCGAAGGGCACGCTGCCGCGCCAGTGCAACAGATAGAGATCGAGGCGATCGGTGCCGAGGCGGGTCAGCGAACGTTCGCAGGCGGCGATGGTGCGGGCCCGGGTGGCGTTGTGCGGATAGACCTTGGAGACCAGGAAGACCTCGTCGCGACGCCCGGCGATCGCTTCGCCGACCAGCCGTTCGGAGGCGCCCTCGCCGTACATTTCGGCGGTGTCGATCAGGGTCAGGCCGAGTTCGAGGCCACGGCGGAGCGTCGCCAGTTCCTCGGCCCGCGCGCCGCGCGCCTCACCCATCATCCAGGTGCCCATTCCCAGGGCCGGGACGGCGGTGCCGTCGGGGAGCGTCACGGTCTTCATCGCACACCTCGGGTCGGGAAACGCCGCCGCACGGGCGGCGGGGCGTCGGGGATGAAGCGTCGTCGCCGGTCGCGGGGTTTGCGCGGCTCGCGAGGGGGCGCCCTCGGACGTCCCGGGGCGGGGACGTCCGAGGGCCGAGATCGACCGTCAGGCGGTCTGGCCGATCTCGAAGTTCGCCAGCAGTTCCAGCGCCTTGACCATGCCGGAGTGATCCCAGGCGGAGCCGCCGCGCGCGGCGCAGGCGTTGAACAGCTCCTGGCAGGTGGCGGTGTTGGGCAGCGCGATACCCATCTGGCGGGCGGCGGTCAGCGCCAGATTGAGATCCTTCTGGTGCAGGGCGATGCGGAAGCCCGGGTCGAAGGTCCGGTCGACCATGCGCTTGCCGTGGACTTCGAGGATCTTCGACGAGGCGAAGCCGCCCATCAGCGCCTGACGGACGCGGGCCGGATCGGCACCGGCCTTGGAGGCGAACAGCAGCGCCTCGCCGACCGCCTCGATGGTCATGGCGACGATCATCTGATTGGCGACCTTGGCGGTCTGCCCGGCGCCGACGCCACCGACCAGGGTGATGTTCTTGCCCATCAGCTGGAACAGCGGCTCGACCACCGCGAAGGTCGCGTCCTTGCCGCCGACCATGATCGACAGGGTCGCCGCCTTGGCGCCGACTTCGCCGCCCGACACCGGGGCGTCGAGGTATTCGCAGCCGAGCGCTTCGATCTTGGCGGCGTACTGCTTGGTTTCGATCGGCGAGATCGACGACATGTCGACGACGATCGCGCCCTTCTTCAGGCCTTCGGCCGCGCCGTTCTCGCCGAACAGCACCGCCCCGACGTGCGGGGTATCGGGCACCATGACGAAGAAGATGTCGCAGGCCGCGGCGACCTCCTTGGACGAGGCGGCCTTCTTCAGACCCTTGGCGACCAGTTCGGCCGGCAGGTCCTTCAGATCATAGGCGGTGACTTCGTGACCGGCGGCGAGAAGATGACCGACCATCGGCGTGCCCATGATGCCGAGACCGACGAAACCCAACTTGCTCATGACTGCTCTCCTGATTGAGACGGCGGCGTCCACGGCACGACGGGGCGGCCGGACGCGGCGGATGCGAGGGACGGCGGACCCGCGGGCCCGCCTTCCGGGGACTCAGAGATACTTGTCGTGCAGCGCCCGGGTGGCGGCGCGGAAGACCCCGAGATCGGAGCCGACGGCGACGAAGGTGGCGCCCTGCTCGATGTAGCGGCGGGCGTCGGCTTCGACCGGGGCGAGGATGCCGACCGCCTTGCCGTGCGCCTTGGCCGCGGCGAAGACCACCGCCATCGCCGCCTGGACGTCCGGGTGACCGGGATTGCCGAGGTGGCCGAGGGCCGCGGCGAGATCGGAGGGGCCGATGAACAAGCCGTCGACCCCGGGGACCGCGGCGATCTCGGCGGAGGCCTCGACGCCGGCGAGGTTCTCGATCTGGACGACGACGCAGATCTCGTCGTTGATGATCTGCATGTAGTTCTCGACCGTGCCGTAGCGGTTCGAGCGCTGGGCGACCGAGACACCGCGCACGCCGTCCGGCGGATAGCGGGTGGCGGCGACGGCGCGGCGCGCCTCTTCGGCCGACTGCACGAAGGGGATCAGGAAATTGTAGAAGCCGGCGTCGAGCAGGCGCTTGAGCAGCACCGTGTCGTTCCAGGCCGGCCGCACCACCGGCGCCGAGGGGCTGTCCTTCAGCGCCATCAGCTGCGGGATCAGCGACAGCACGTCGTTGGGCGCATGTTCGCCGTCGAGCAGCAGCCAGTCGAAGCCGGCCAACCCGAGGACTTCCGCGGTGATCGGGCTGCCGAGCGCGCTCCAACAGCCGATCAGCCGCTTGCCGGCGACGACGTCCCGCCGGAACTGATTGGGGAACGCCGTATAGGGAGTGGAAGCGGACATCGGGAGACACCTCGTTGCGAAGAGCGGAGGGCGGCCCGGGCGGGTCGCCGAAGGAGACGTGCCCTGCGGTTCCCGCCCCGGGTCAGGAGACGGGGAGCCGCAGGGTCCGGGCCGGGCTCACGCCACGACGCCGGGAAGCAGGGACTTGGTCAGCCGCACGCGCTCGATCTTGCCGACCACGAACAGCATCGACAACAGCGCCACCGCGGCATTGATGCCGACATAGGTCAGGGCCCAGGCGAAGCTGCCGGTCGCGGCCAGGATGTAGCCGATGACGATCGGCGTCACGATGCCGGCGGTGTTGCCGAAGGTGTTGAACAGCGCGCCGGACAGGCCGCCGGCCTGTTTCGGCGAGGTGTCGGAGACCACCGCCCAGCCGAGCGCGCCGACGCCCTTGCCGAAGAAGGCGAGCGACATGCAGGCGATCACCACCACGTCGGATTCGACGTAGTTGCAGGCGATCACCGACATGGCCATCAGCATGCCGGCGACGATCGGGGTCTTGCGCGCCGCCGACAGCGACCAGCCGGCCCGGAGCAGACGATCGGAGACCCAACCGCCGAGCACACCGCCGATGAAGCCGCAGATCGCCGGAAGCGAGGCGACGAAGCCGGCCTTGAGGATGGTCATGTGGCGCTCGGTGACCAGATAGACCGGGAACCAGGTCAGGAAGAAATAGGTCAGCACGTTGATGCAGTACTGGAAGATGTAGACGCCGAGCAGCATGCGGTTGGCCAGCAGCTCTTTGATGCAAGCGAGCGTGTCGACCTGACGGATCGCTGCCACCTTGGCATCGAGATCGACCAGTGCACCACCGGCCTGGATATAGTCGATCTCGGCCTGATTGACCTTGGGATGAGCCTTGGGGCCCCAGATCAGATGGTTCCAGAAGGCCGCCAGCACCAGGCCGAGGCCGCCCATGAAGTAGAACACCGCCTGCCAGCCGAAGGTGTGGACGATCCAGCCCATGATCGGCGCGAACAGCGCAGTCGCAAAATACTGGGCCGAGTTGAAGATCGCCGAGGCGAAGCCGCGCTCGTCGGTCGGGAACCACGCCGAGGTCAGGCGACCGTTGCCGGGGAAGGACGGCGCCTCGGCGGCCCCGACCAGGAAGCGCAGCAGGAACAGCGTGGCGACCGCGGCCCCACCGGTCAGGAAGCCGACGCCGCCCTGGAACATCGTGAACAGCGACCACAGGGTCAGACCGAAGAAGTAGGTGGTCTTCGAGCCGAAGCGATCGAGCAGCCAGCCGCCGGGCAGCTGGGCCAGGACATAGGACCAGGCGAAGGCGGAGAAGATGTAGCCCATCTGGACCGGCGACAGATCGAGCGCCTTGCGGATCTCCGGACCGGCGATGGCGATCGTGGCGCGATCGGCGAAATTGATCGTGGTGACCACGAAGAGCATGGCCAGGATGGCCCAGCGCACCCGGGTCGGGCGCATTCCCGTCGAAACACCCGACGTTGCGGAAACGGTCTGCATGGCTGGGGACCTCCCGTCCTCGTTGCTCTTGCTGCGGCCATCGCCCCCCCGGGGGCTCTGCGCCGCAGGACACCGATGCGCGGCGAGGATCTCTGCCGAATTCATCGGTCGTCATATGACTTGAGCGGCACTATAGGCAAGACCGCCGAAATCGCAAGCGTCGAAGCCACGAGTCCGACGGGCGTGCGTGGTCTTACGCAAGCCGGCGGCCGCGCTGCGGGGGCGTCGGTTCCGGCGCTGTTATCGGCGGTTTACGAGCGATTCTCGCGGCGGCGCCGCCACCTTCGGAGGGCGATCGCGAGGCGGCTGCGGCCGTCGGTCGGGGCCCGCGGGGGCTGCCGCTCAAGACGTCTGATGACTCGAGACGTCGTATGGGCTAAGTTCGGGTCAGCCGGATCCGGCGGAGGCTGCGCCGAGCGCTGTCGGGCGCCGCGGCGGGCCATCGTCCGGGAGTCGGATGGCGGGTTGTCACGGCGACGGTTCTCGTCGACTCTGTGGGATCGCGGTCCGACCCCGCGGATTCGTCCGCTCCTTCCTCACGACCCAGATTCGAGTCTCCCATGAGCCTCTCGCCCGCCCCGCACCGCCGCCGCAGCCTCGCCGAAACCGTGGTCGACGACCTCGTCGCCAAGATTCGCGACGGCCGCTACCGACCGGGTGAGCGTCTGCCGACCGAGCCGGCGGTGATGGCCGATCTCGGGGTCAGCCGCACGGTGGTGCGCGAAGCGATGTCGCGGCTGCAGGCGGCCGGCCTGGTCGAGACCCGCCACGGCATCGGCACCTTCGTGCTCGCCCCAGTGCCGGTGGTCACCCTCGACATGGGCACGGTGGTGACCATCCGCGACGTGATGGCGATGCTGGAACTGCGCATCAGCCTGGAGACCGAAGCCTCCGCCCTCGCCGCGCAGCGCCGCGACGACGCCCAGCTCGACGCGATGCAGCGGGCGATCGACAGTTTCGAGGCCGAGATCACGGCGGGCCGCGACGGCGTCGCCGCCGACTTCCAGCTCCACCTGACGATCTCCCAGGCGACCGGCAACCGCTATTTCGAGAGCGTGTTCCGCCACCTCGGCACCACCACGATCCCGCGCACCCGTCTCGACACGGCGCGCATCGCGCCGGAGCCGGGACCGGCCTATCTGTTCCGGACCAATCGCGAGCATCAGGCGATCTTCGACGCGATCGCCCGCCGCGACGCCGAATCGGCGCGGGCGGCGATGCGCATGCATCTCGCCAACAGCCGCGAGCGGCTGCGCCGGGTCGCCGAGGCCTCGCCCGAGGCCTGATCCGGCGGGTCGTTCAGGTCGCCTCGGGCGCCACCGGCGTGCCGACCGCCACGACTTCGTGGAAGCGGCTCTGGTCGACCATCGGCCGCCCGTCGGGCGAAGTCACCAGGATGTCGGCGTAGCGGTGGTTCCAGCGCAGGTCGCCGTGCCGATAGGTGTGGCGGGCGTGGAGCTGTTGCGAGGTGTTCTCGTCGGTTCCGGTGACGGTCAGGACGATTTCGGCGTTGCTCGTCGCCAGCGACTCCGGTGCGACATCGCAGAGCGGGCTCGCATCGTCGAGGTCGTGGAACAGGGTCCAACTCAGGGCGAAGACCGGATTCTCGCGGCGCTGCAGGGCCAGTTCGTAGAAGCGGCGCATGCGGGTGCCGTCGACCCCGACCTCGTTGCGCACCAGCCACAGCTTGGCGGTGGCCCCGGCGATGGCGTTGGCGCGCTGGTTGGCGAGGCGGATCATCAGGGTCGGGCGGCCGTCGACCGGCGCCACCACCGGATGGCGGGCGAAGACGAAGCGGGCCAGCGGGCGCGAGAAACGGGTGAACACCAGCCCGGTCATCACCGCCATCAGCGACATGCCGGTGAAGATCTCGCAGGTGGCGACGATATGGCCCCAGGTGGTCTGGGGATGCATGTCGCCGTAACCGACGGTCGCCAGCGTCTCGATCGAGAACCAGAACAGGCCGAGAAAACCGTCGTCGGCGACATTGGCGATCGGCGCCGTGCCGAGCCGGTAGAGGCTGGCGAAGACCAGATTGAAGCTCAGGAACAGGCTGGCGGCGATCAGGAAGAAGGCCGGCCAGCCGATGGTCACGGCGCGGTGGTGGAGATCGGACCAGAAGTGGCGATCGCGGCGCGGCACCAACACTTCGCGATCGCCGACGCGGACGGCGCGGACCGGGGTGCGGGTCGGCTCGTGGGCCGGGGGATCTTCGAACATCGCGCGGCCTCCTCGCCGACGGGCGTGGGCATCGGGTCCCGTCTCTGTCCGAGCCTCCCATGTCGGCGCGGCGCCGTCGAGAGGGGCGCGCACCGGGACGACGGGTCGCGGAGGGGCGACCGCGGCGCGGGGCGGGTTTCCGCGAAACGGGCTTGCGGAAGCCGCGAGGAGGCGATCATCCTTCTCCGCCGATCGGTGGCGCGGGGACCCGTGGCTCACGACGACGCAGCACCGGGCCGCGAGAGCCCGGGCGACGACGCGGGCGGGCCCTGGGCTCACGCCCCGGGGGGAGACGATGGCGGCGAACGACGATCTGCGCATACTGGCGGCCCTGGAAAAGCAACTGCTGTGGACCGCGTGTTGGACGATCCACGCCGCCAACCACCTGCGTGCCAAGGGCGAGGTCAAGGTCGGCGGCCATCAGGCGTCCTCGGCCTCGGTCGCCTCGATCCTCACCGCGCTCTATTTCCACGTGCTGCGACCGCAAGACCGGATGGCGGTCAAGCCCCATGCCGGGCCGGTGTTCCACGCCATCCAATACATGATGGGCAACCAGAGCCGCGCCAAGCTCGAGGCCTATCGGGCGCTCGGTGGCGTCCAGGCCTATCCCAGCCGCACCAAGGATTCCGACGACGTCGACATCTCGACCGGATCGGTCGGGCTCGGCGTCGCCTTCACCGCCTTCGCGTCGATCGTCCAGGACTATCTCGCCGCCAAACCCTGGGCGACGCCCCAGCCGCTCGGGCGGATGATCGCCATCGTCGGCGACGCCGAACTCGACGAGGGCAACATCTACGAATGCCTCCAGGAGGGCTGGAAGCACGATCTGCGCAACACCTGGTGGATCGTCGACTACAACCGCCAGAGCCTCGACGGGGTGGTCGGCGAGGGCCTGTGGGCGCGGATCGAGGCGGTGTTCCGGGCCTTCGGCTGGGACGTGGTGACGCTGAAGCACGGCGCGTTACAGCGCGCGGCCTTCGCGGAAGAAGGCGGCGCGGCGCTCGCCGCGTGGATCGACGCCTGTCCCAACCAGCTCTATTCGGCACTGACCTTCCAAGGCGGGGCGGCCTGGCGGCGGCGGCTCACCGAGGATCTCGGCGAGGCGGTCGCGGGGATCCTGGCGCGGCGCAGCGACGAGGCGTTGGGGCGCCTGATGAGCAATCTCGGCGGGCATTGCCTCGAGACGCTGATCGACGCCTTCGACGCGATCGACCACGACCGGCCGACGGTGTTCCTGGCCTACACGATCAAGGGCTGGGGCACGCCGCTGGCCGGTCACAAGGACAACCACGCCGGGCTGATGACCCCGGCGCAGATGGCCGAGTTCCAACGGGCCTGCGGCGTCGAGCCGGGGCGGGAATGGGAGCGCTTCGCGGCGATCGGCGATCTCTCGGGCGTCGCCGAGTTCCTCGAGCGGGTGCCGTTCTTCGCCGGCGGCCCACGGCGGCGGCGCGCGGCCAAGATCGCCGCCCCCGGTCCGGTCGCCCTCGACGACGCGCAATTGTCGACCCAGGCGGGGTTCGGCAAGATCCTCGATTCGCTGGCGGCGAGCGGCGCGCCGATCGCCGAGCGGATCGTCACCACCGCCCCCGACGTGACGGTGTCGACCAATCTCGGGCCGTGGGTCAACCGCCGCGGGTTGTTCGCCCGCGACGCGCTCGCCGACACGTTCCGCACCGAACGCATCGCCTCGACCCAGAAATGGGAGTTCTCGCCGGCCGGCCAGCACATCGAACTGGGCATCGCCGAGATGAACCTGTTCCTGCTGCTCGGCGCCGCCGGCCTCGCCCATTCGCTGTGGGGCGAACGCCTGCTGCCGATCGGCACGGTCTACGACCCGTTCATCTGCCGCGGCCTCGATGCGCTGAACTACGCCTGCTACCAGAGCGCCCGGTTCCTCTTGATCGGCACGCCGTCGGGGGTGGCGCTGGCGCCGGAGGGCGGGGCGCATCAGTCGATCTCGACGCCGCTGATCGGCATGGCCCAGGACGGGCTGGCGAGTTTCGAGCCGGCCTATCTCGACGAATTGTCGGTGCTGATGGACTGGGCCTTCGACTATCTCCAGCGCGACGGCGACGGCGATCCCGACGAACGCACCTGGCTGCGCGACGAGACCGGCGGGTCGGTCTACCTCCGCCTCTCGACCCGGCCGCTCGAACAGCCGGCGCGACGCAGCGACCCGGCCTTCCGCCAAGGCGTGGTCGACGGCGCCCACTGGCTGCGGCCGCCCGGGCCGAATGCCGACGTGGTGCTGGTCTATCAGGGCTGCGTGGCGCCGGAAGTGATCGAAGCGGCGGGGCGGATCGGCGAATTCCGCCGCGACGTCGGGGTGCTGGCGGTGACCTCGGCCGATCGGCTCAACGCCGGTTGGACCGCGGCGCAGCGGGCGCGGCGGCGCGGCAATGCGCGGGCGCGCAGCCACGTCGAGACGCTGCTCGCCGGACTGCCGGCCCATTGCACCCTGGTGACGGTGATCGACGGTCATCCGGCGACGCTGGCCTGGCTCGGGGCGGTGGCCGGCCATCGCACCATTCCGATCGGCGTCGAACATTTCGGCCAGTCGGGCAGCATCGCGGAACTCTATCGCCACCACGGGCTCGATGCCGACGGCATCGTCGCGGCGGTCGGCGGCCTGACCGAGGGTCGGCGCATCGACGAATGGCGACCGCCGCGCTGAGCGGAGGCAGGACCGGCGCGCGGCGGGAGGCTGATACGACTTTCGTCGCGGCTCATTCTCGGCCACACTCGTCCGGCCGCGGCGGGACCGCGCCGCCGGAGTGTTCGATGTTCACCGAAGCCCTGCTGTTCGATCTCGACGGGACGCTGACCGACAGCGACCCGATCCACATGATCGCCTTCGTCGAGATCGGTCGACGTTACGGCGTGGCCATCGACGAGGCGATCTTTCGCGAACACATCTCCGGCCAGAGCAACCGGCTGATCTGCCGCAACCTGTTCGGCCATGTCGATCCGGCGCTGTGGGACGGCATCGCCGACGCCAAGGAGGCGCGGTTTCGCGAGATGATCGTCGGCAAGCTGACGCCGATCCCCGGCCTCGTCGGCTTCCTGGCGCGGGAGCGGGCGCGGGGCGCGGGCTGTGCGGTGGTGAGCAACGCGCCGCGCGCCAACGTCGTGGCGATGCTCGCGGCCCTCGGTCTCACCAAGGATTTCGATGCGATCGTGCTGGGCAGCGAACTGCCGCGCTCCAAGCCCGATCCGCTGCCCTATCTGACGGCGCTGGAGACCCTGGGCGTGCCGGCGAACCGCGCCGTGGCCTTCGAGGACGCGGTGCCGGGCCTGCTCGCCGCCGCCCGCTCGGGGGTTGCGACGGTGGGGCTGACGACCTCGCTCGACGGGGAAGCGATCCTCGCCACCGGCGCCCATCTGGCGATCCCCGACTATGACGCGCCCGAGCTCCAGCCCTTCGTCGACGCGGCGCTGGGACGGCCGGCGGCGGTCACGTCGATCGGATGACGTCGAGGAACGAATCGGCGAAGCGGTCGAGCTTGGCGGCGCCGACGCCGTGGATCGCCGCCATCTCGGAGCGCGTCGACGGACGGGCGCGGGCCATTTCGATCAGGGTGCGGTCGGCGAAGACCACATAGGCCGGGGCGTTGAGCTCGCGGGCGAGCGCGGCGCGGCGGCTCTTCAGTGCCTCGAACAGCCGCGTCGCGTCGGCATCGAGTCCGGCGTCGACCCGCGCGGCGCGCTGGGCGTCGCGGCCTTTGGCGCGGCGCTCGCCTGCGGCCTGGACGGTGGCGACGTTCATCGGCACGCTGCGACGGCCCTTCAGCACTTCGACGCCCTCGGCGGTGACCCACCAGCGGCCATGGGCGGTCATGTCGACTTCTGCGAGGCCGAGCGCCAGGATCTGGCGGAAGATCGCCCGCCACTGGGTCTTGGCGAATTCCTTGCCGCAGCCGAAGGTCTTCAGCTGGTCGTGGCCGAAGCGGACCACCGCATCGGTCGATTCGCCGGTCAGCACCGCGGCGAGATGGACCTCGCCGAAACGTTCGCCGGTGCGCACCATCGCCGAGAGCGCCTTCTGGGCGGCGACGGTGCCGTCGAAGGTCTCGACGCCATCGCGGCAGACGTCGCAGTGGCCACACGGGGTCTGGTCGTCGACCTCGCCGAAATGGGCGAGCAGCGCCACGCGGCGACAGCGCGGGGTTTCGGCCAGCGCGATCAGCGCCTCGAGGCGGCGGCGCTCGACGTGTTTCTGCTCGTCGGAGGCCTCGCTCTCGTCGATCTGGCGGCGGCGCAGGACGATGTCGTCGGTGCCGTAGAGGGTCAGCGTATCGGCGGGCAACCCGTCGCGGCCGGCGCGGCCGATCTCCTGATAATAGGCCTCGATGCTCTTGGGCAGGCCGGCGTGGACGACGAAGCGCACGTCGGGTTTGTCGATGCCCATGCCGAAGGCGACGGTGGCGGTCATGACGATGCCGTCTTCTTTCAGGAAGGCATCCTGGTTGGCCGAGCGGACCTGCCCGTCGAGGCCGGCGTGATAGGGCAGCGCGCGGATGCCGGCACCTTCCAGCGCCGCGGCGAGGTCTTCGGTCTGGCGGCGCGAGGTGCAGTAGACGATGCCGCTCGAACCCTTGCGCGCCTCGACGAAATCGAGGATCTGGCGGCGGAGCACCGCCTTCGGGCGCATCGCCAGAAACAGATTGGGCCGGTCGAAGCCGTGGACGAAGACGGCGGGCGGGCGGGCGAACAGGCCGGCGACGATCTCGTCGCGGGTAGCGGCGTCGGCCGTGGCGGTCAGGGCGACGATCTGGGGATTGCCGAGGCGCGCCGCGAAGCCGCCGATCTCGCGATATTCCGGGCGGAAGTCGTGACCCCATTGGGCGATGCAATGGGCCTCGTCGACGGCGATGGTGGCGACCCGGGCGCGCGCCAGGAGATCGAGCGTGTCGGGGCGGCCGAGCCGTTCGGGTGCGACATAGAGCAGCCGCAGGCGGCCGGCTTCGAGATCGGCGCGGATGGCGCGGGCCTCGTCGGGCTCGATCGAGGAATTGAGCGCCGCGGCGGCGACACCGCTGGTGCGGAGCTGCGCCACCTGATCGCGCATCAGGGCGATCAGCGGCGAGACCACGACGACGAGATCGCCGCGGACGATCGCCGGCAACTGGAAACACATCGACTTGCCGGCGCCGGTCGGCATCACCGCCAGCACGTCGCGGCCGGCCAGCACCTCGGCGACGATGTCGTCCTGACCGGGGCGGAAGTCGGGATAGCCGAAGACCTCGCGCAACACGGCGCGCGCCCGGTCGAGGCCGGGACCCGCGGGAGCGGACGGCGAGGTCGAAGGCAAGGGCGGATCTCCTCGGGTGCGGGACCCCGAGGGGTAGCGACCCGGGCCGAGCGCGTCAATCATCGCGGTGATGCGGCGCCCCAAGGCGATCGCGTTGCAAGCGGCTGCGGCGATCGACGGCGACGGCCGATATCAAGGAAAATCAGGGTCGAGGTGAACCCTGAAACCCAACGCGGTCCCCCTCGAGAGCGCGCGACGCGCCCAGAACCCCGCGAACGAGCTTCCGCAAGTTCGAATATGTCTCCTCTAAATCAAATCCGGCGACCGGGGTGAGCTTTTGACCTATGAGAAGGGCGCACACTCCTATCCAGAGAAATGCTCGCTCGTATTGCAATTGCGCATCCGATAATTTTATTCCTGAGCGACTGGACAAGTCCTGATCTGAATAGCGGAGAGTGGCTTTGCGTAAGTCGACGGGGAAGGTAAGCGATACATGCGAGTTACCGGGAGCACGATTGCCTGGGCTGTTTTGATCGTCGGCGGTTGTTTCGGCGCATCGGTCGCCATGCCGCTCGCGACCTACACGCTGGCTCTCGCCTGTTTCGGGCTCGTCCATGTCGGGACCGAACTGCGTTTCGTCGACCTGCGGTTCTCCGGACGGCTGTACCCGATCTGGAGGTGGATCGCACCGCTGCTCGTCGCCGGCTTCGTGGCGCGTTCGGCCGGCCTCGACGGGATTCTCGAGCCGAATATCGCCGCCGGACTGGAACTCGCCTGTGGAGCAGGTCTGATGTTCGCGTGCTCGCGGGCCCTGCGCAGACGTCAGGGAATCGCTCTGGTCGCTGGAGCCACGGCAATGGTGGGTGCGGTCATGGCGCCTGCCGAAACCATGCTCGCGTTCGCAGTCCTCCACAACTTCACTCCACTTGCCCTCGTCACCGAGGCCGTGTCGCGTGAACGACGTGGGTCGGCGTTCTGTCTTTTGGCGATCGGGTTCGTGGCTCTTCCGGCGCTCATCGTCGCCGGCTGGCCGGCCGATCTCCTCTACGCAGCTGGCCTCTACGCGCCAGAGTACACGATCTTGCGCGTCGGCGGCCTCGAGCAACATCTCGGCGTCTATGTGCCACCTGCCTTGGCCCAGCACGACCGGGCGGTCGATGTCTTCTCGGCGGCGGTCTTCACCCAATGCCTGCACTATGCCATCGTCATCCACGTTTTGCCGCGCCTTCTGCCCGCGACGCCGACGGCGGGATTCGTGCATTGGCCGAAGCCGCCGACCTTCGTCGTCGCTCTATCGACGGTTGCTCTCGTGCTGATCGTCCCGTTCTGGCTGAACTTCTCCGGCGCTCGGAAGCTCTACGGTCTGGCTGCCATGACCCATGCCTGGATCGAGATTCCTGTCCTGCTGCTGATGCTCGGCGGCAGATCAGACTGAGGTGGTCCCGCCGGGCCGGACAGATTGGCGGCCTTCGTAAGCTTGGGCCTGTGGTCCGTTACGCCGCCAGTCTGATGTCGCCGGCCTCCTCGTGGACCTCGACGGGCGTACGCCCTCCGTGTGTCGAGTGAGGTCGGTCGAAGTTGTAGTAGTCGATCCACCGGCCGATGCCGCTGCGGGCTTCCGAGCCGGTCTCGTAGGCGTGGAGGTAGATGCATTCGTACTTCATCGATCGCCATAACC
>NZ_SJFN01000002.1 GCF_004328075.1 Siculibacillus lacustris
GACCTCGACGAAGTATTTGCGCCGCTTGACCAAGGCCGACAGATAGCCGGCGTAGGAGCCGGTGTCCTCGCCGGTGATCCGGCCGAGCGTGTCGAGATTGGCGGTAAAGCCGGGGAAGGCCGGATCGACGACCGGATCGGGCCGGAAGGCGGTGACGACGCGGCCGGACCAGTCGGAGGCGCGGATCGCCGCATGGTGGCGGAGGTCGTCGAGCGGGCTCTCGGTGGTCGAGATGACTTCGATGTTGAAGCGTTCGAACAGGGCGCGCGGGCGGAACTCGGGGCGCTCGAGGGCGGCGGCGATCTTGTCGTAGATGCGGTCGGCGCTGTCGGCCGACAGACGCTCGTCGATGCCGAACACCGTCTGGAAGGCGTGGTTGAGCCAGATCCACGACGGCGTGCCGCGGTAGAGGTGGAAGTTTTCGGCGAGGATGCGCCAGATCTTGCGCTTGTCGGTCTCGACCGGGCCGCCGTCGAGGCGCGGCACGCCGACCCGCTCCGGCCGAATGCCTTGGGAATAGAGCATGCGGTGGACGTAGTGATCGGGGATCACGAACAGGCTCGCGGGGTCCGGGAAGGCGGCGTTTTCGGCGTACCAGGCGGGATCGGTGTGGCCGTGCGGGCTGACGATCGGCAGACCGGCGACCGAGGCATAGAGCTCGCGGGCGATGGCGCGGGTGCCCGGATCGGCGGGCAGCAGACGGTCGGGGTGCAGGGCGTAGGGGGCAGGCATCGGGATCTTCCTCTGTCGCGAGGTGCGCCCTGCCCCGGCGCCGCGCTCGGCGTCGACGGCAGGCCCCCTCGTCACGTCCACGGACGTCGTCGAAACGGGGCGCCGCTGAGGCCGAGGGATCGCGCCGGCGGCGGCGGCGGGATCGTTCGAAGGATCCGCCCCGGGGCGAGCCGACGGCCCGTCCCGAGGCGAGAGCAGGGTGGCGTGGTCTCAGACCTCGATGCCGGCCGGGGTCCGGCCGGAGCCGGTCTTGGGCAGGATGAAGTGCATGATGACCAGGCCGATCAGGTAGAGCGACGAGGCGATGGCGAACAGCACATGGTAGTTGCCGCCGGTCGCATCGAGCAGACGGCCGACGCCCATCGAGACGAACATGCCGACGATGTAGGCGCAGAAGCCGCCGATGCCGACCACCGAGCCGACCGCATTCTGCGGCATGGTGTCGGAGACGATGGTGTAGACGTTGGCCGAATAGCCCTGGTGGGCGGAGGCGGCGACGCCGATCAGCGCCACGGCGACCCAGACGTTGGTGACCTGCGAGGCCATGAACACCGGGACGACGCAGAGGCCGCAGACCAGGAAGGTGATCTTGCGGGCGCGGAGAGTCTTGACGCCGCGCTTGATCAGCGTCGAGGACAGCCAGCCGCCACCGATCGAGCCGATGTCGGCCATGGTGTAGATCAGGATCAGCGGCAGCATCGCAGCCATCAGATTCAGGCCGTACTGCTTGTTGAGGAAGCCCGGAACCCAGTTCAGGTAGAACCACCACACCGGCGCCGAGAAGCAGGTGCCGACGATGTTGGCCCAGGTGCCGCGATAGCGCAGGAGCTGGAGCCAGGGGATGTGGACGGTCGGCTGCACCGGGTCGGAGCGGATGTAGGCGAGCTCGGCGGCCGAGACCTTCGGATGATCTTCGGGACGCTTGTAGACCAGAGCCCACACGATCACCCACAGGAAGCCGATGCTGCCGGTGATCAGGAAGGCGGCCTGCCAGCCCCAGGTCAGCATGATCAGCGGCACGATGATCGGGGCGACGACGGCGCCGACGTTCGAGCCGGCGTTGAAGATGCCGGTGGCGAGCGCCCGTTCCTTGGCCGGGAACCATTCGGAGATGGTCTTGATCGAAGCCGGGAAGTTGCCGCCTTCGGTGATGCCGAGGCCGGCGCGGGCGAACTTGAAGCCGATGACGCTGCCCATGAAGGCATGGACGCAGGCGAACAGGCTCCAGCCGGCGACCGCGGCCGGCAGACCGATACGCACGCCGATCTTGTCCATCAGGCGGCCGACGCCGACGTAGCCGAAGGCATAGAACAGCGAGAAGGCGGCGACGATGTCACCGAAGTCCGACTCGCTCCAATGCAACTCGCCCATCAACGTCGGCTTCAGCAGGCCGAGAACCTGCCGATCCATGTAGTTGATGGTGGTCGAAAAGAACAGAAGTCCGCAAATCGTCCAGCGATAGCGCCCCACCTTCGTGAGAGCGGCGGCCGCGAAGCTCGCTGTGGCCGCAGTTCCTACATTAGACATCTCTGGTCCCCAAGCCGAATTGTGGGCGTGCCACGAAGATTGTTTCCGGGCGCTTCATTCCCACGGTCTCTCCGTGGCCGCTCGCGCTCCGTCGGCAGTTACACACTACCATATTACCATGTCAAATAGGGGAAAGCGCGAGGGGCGGAGCCGGTGGATCGGCTCCGCCGCGGCGTCTGCGGCGCGCGGAAACCCGGGTCGGCGTCGATCGGCCGGTTGCGGCGATCGGGATCCGACCCATTCCCGGGCGGGCAGACCGATCGTCCCGACGCGGTCGCCGAGGATGCACGGCCCACATCCCCGCCGCCTCGGCCCCGAAAAATCGACGGCGGCGTCATGAATTCGTAACCTCCGACGGTTCCCCCTGTCGCCGCCCGTCCCGGCGCCGATCGGTGCGGCGGACGGGACGCCAGACAGGACCGCGGAGCCCATGACGCACATCCGAATCGAAGGCGCGACCAAGCGCTTCGGCGACACGCTCGCCCTCGACGACGTCTCCCTCGATCTCGCCGGCGGGTCCTTCACCGCCCTGCTCGGCGCCTCCGGCTGCGGCAAGACCACGCTGTTGCGGCTGATCGCCGGCTTCGAGCGACCGACCGCCGGGCGCATCCTGTTCGACGGCACGCTGGTCTGCGACGCCCACCAGGAAGTGCCGCCGGAAGACCGCAAGGTCGGGGTGGTGTTCCAGTCCTATGCCCTGTGGCCGCATCTGACGGTCGCCCGCAACATCGCCTATCCGCTCGAGACGCGCGGCCTCGCCAAGGCCGAGATCGCCGCCCGGGTCGGCGCGGCGCTGGAGCGGGTCGGGCTCGGCGGGCTCGGGCAGCGGGCGCCGGAGGACCTTTCCGGCGGCCAGCGGCAACGGGTGGCGCTGGCGCGCTGTCTGGTCGCCGAGGCCAGCGTCATCGTCTTCGACGAGCCGTTGGCCAATCTCGACATCCACCTGCGCGCCTCGATGGTCGAGAGCTTCCGCGATCTCCACGCCCGCACCGGCACCACCATCGTCTACGTCACCCACGATCAGGCCGAGGCCCTGGCGATGGCCGATCGGATCGCCGTGATGGACGCCGGGCGGGTGGTGCAGTTCGCCCCGCCGCGCCGGCTCTACGCGGCGCCGCGCAACGCCACGGTGGCCCAGTTCATCGGCCGCGGCGCGCTCGTCGAGGCGACCGCCGTCGGTCTCGACGAGCACCGCGCGCGGGTGACCTGCGCCGGCGCGACCTTCGAGGCACGACGGGCGGGCGGCGCCGACGGACCGGTGCAGGTATTGCTGCGCCCCGAGGCGCTGCGGCTCGCCGACGACGGACTGCCGGTGCTGGTGCGGCGGGCGACCTATCGCGGCCCGGTCACAGAGATCGAGGCGACGCTGATCGGCGCCCCCGGCCGGCTGATCTTCGACTGCACGGAAGCGCCGCCGCTGGGATCGAGCGTGCGGCTGGCGGTCGCCGACGCCTGGGTGATTCCCGAGGCGTGAGGCCCGCGCGCGGGGCTCAGCGCCAGGGCAGGACGCCGGCCGGCAGGCGGCGGCCGAGGCGGTCGACGCCGAGCAGCAGCGCCACCACCACCACCAGCGCGGTCACCGCGATCGCCGCGGCCTGGGTGCCGAGGCCGGCCTCCTCGAGGCTGAACAGCACCACGCCGACGGTCTCCCGCCCGCTCGACCAGAGCAGGGCCGAGACGGTCAACTCGTTGAAGGCGCTCATGAACACCAGGATCGCCCCGGCCACCGCGGAGGCCGCGCAGAG
Source organism: Siculibacillus lacustris (assembly GCF_004328075.1). Lineage (GTDB taxonomy): Bacteria > Pseudomonadota > Alphaproteobacteria > Rhizobiales > Ancalomicrobiaceae > Siculibacillus > Siculibacillus lacustris. The sequence goes on from NZ_SJFN01000002.1 coordinate 4,005, forward strand.
CGGCGCGGTGATGCTCGCCAGCCGCCTGAGAGGTCGCGCGCCGCAGGCCGCGGCGGCCTCGTCGAGATCGCGCGGGATCTGGGCGATGGCGGTCGCGACCGGTTTGGCGGCGAGCGCCAGGAAACGCATCAGATAGGCGACGAGGATGATCCAGGGCGTCGCATAGAGGCTGCCGATCAGCGGCAGGGGCTTCAGGAACAACAGGATGCAGGCGATCGCCAGGACGATGCCGGGGATCGCATAGGGCAGATCGACGGCGTGGCGGACCAGGGCGCGGCGGCGCGGCGAGGCCTGGTCGAGGACCCAGCCGAGCGGCACCGCGAAGGCGGCGAGCAGCACCGCCGCGGCCCCCGACAGGAGCAGCGAATTGGAGAAGGCGCGCATGGTCGAGGCCTGGCGGGTCAGCACCTCGACGAAATTGGCCAGCGTCACCGTGGACGGGGTCAGCGGCACGCCGAAGGCCGGGATCAGCGAGGTGGCGAGCAGGGCGAGCGCCGGCAGGAACAGGGTCAGGCCGATCACCACCCAGGCGACGATCGCCGCGGCGACGCGGAAGCGGCCGAGCGGCAGGCAGGCGGGCTGACCGGAGCGCAGGCGGTGGGTGCGGCGCTCCAGCGCCAGCGACTGGAGCACCCCGCCGAGCACCGCGGCGACGGCGATCACCATCGACAGCGCCGCGACCTCCGGCAGGACCTCGGGGCCGAAGCTGGAGATCTTCTGATAGATCAGGGTGGTCAGGGTCAGATAGGCGACCGGCAGGCCGAGCAGCGCGGGAATGCCGAAGTTGCCGACCCCGGAGACGAAGGCCAGCGCGAAGGCGGCGACGAGATGGGGCCGCACCACCGGCAGCGCCACCGTGCGCAGCGCCCGCAGCGGCCGGGCGCCGCAGGCCCGCGCCGCCTCGACGAGATCACGCGGCACCCCGGCGAGACCGGCGCGGACGGTGACGAAGACGATCGGCGCATGCTGGACGCCGTAGAGCAGGACGATGCCGTCGTGGCCGAGCATCGGATTGATGGTGCCGATCGGCGGCGCCAGCCCGACCATCGCCAGCAGCGTGCTCGACGGCCCGAACAGGTGCAGCCAAGCCAGCGCCGTGACCTGCGGCGCGATCATCAGGGGCAGGATCAGGAAGAAGCTCAGCGCCCGCCGCCCGGGCAGGTCGGTGGTCGAGACCGCGACCGCGAAGGGCACGCCGAGGATCAGCGACACCAGCGCCCCGAAGAACGCCGTGTCGACGGTGTGGATCGTGGCGCGCAGGGTCGCCGGCCGGGCGATGCGGGCGGCGAACAGGCCGAGATCGAGCTCGCCGCCCGGCGCCAGCGCCGCGAAGGCGAGGCGCAGCAGCGGCGACAGGGCGAGGATCGCCACCACGCCACAGACCAGGACGGTGACCACGCCGCGCCCGCCGAGGGCGGAGAGCCCGCTCGGCGGCTCGGCCGGGGCGCGTGGGCCGGATCCGGCCGGTACCGACACCAGGCTCATGCGCGACTCATCGGCTCATCGCGTCGGAGAACTTCTCCTTGTTGGCCTTCTCCTCGGCGAGCGCCTTGGCGGCGTCGAAGGCCAGGATCTTGATCTCGCTGCGGGGCGGATAGCCGGCCGGCAGCGCCACGTCGGCGCGCGCCGGGATGTAGCCCTGGCCGACCTCCAGCGTCTGCCCCTCGGGCGACAGCACGAAGTCGACGAAGGCCCTGGCGGCGTCCGGGTTGCGGGCGGTCTTCAGAATCGCCACCGGCTCGGTCACCGCCGAGACGCCTTCGGCCGGGAAGACGAAGGCGACGGGGGCACCCTTGGCCTTCTCGCGGATCGCCATGAAGTCGACGACCATGCCGTAGAGCTTGTCGCCGCCGGCCACCGCCTTGAGCACGTCGCCGTTGCCGCCGGTCGCCTGGGCGCCGTTGGCGCCGAGGGCGGTGAAATAGTCCCAGCCGCCGGGGAGATTCTCGACGAGCGAGACGGTGTGGATCAGCGCGGCGCCCGAGGCGAGCGGGCTCGGCATGGCGATCAGGCCCTTGGCCTCGGGCCGGGCGAGGTCGCGCCACGACTTCGGAACGATCGGCGCCTTGGTGTTGTAGACGATGCCGGTGGTGATCAGCTTGGTCGAGAACCAGGTGCGGTCCTTGTCCATGATCGCCGGATCGAAGGCGGCGAGATCGGCCTGGGGATAGGCGAGCAGGCGCCCTTCCTTCTTCAGGCCTTCCATGGTGACGACGTCGGCGATCAGCAGCACGTCGGCCTGGGGCTGGCCGGCCTCGATCTCGGCGCGCAGCTTGGCGAGGATCTTCGGCGTGCCGTCGCGGACCCATTCGACCTTGACGCCGGGGTTCTTGGCGGTGAAGGCGTCGACGGTCTGCTGGGCGTCGGTGTTGGGCTGGCTGGTGTAGAGGACGAGCTTGCCCTCGGCGGCGACCGCCGCGGAGGCGAACCCGAGGGCGAGGGCAAACAGCGGACCGGCGGCGAAGGAAATACGCATGAATCACTCCATCGGCGTTCCCGCGACGGCGACGGGCGACCGCGGGTCGAGTCCACTCCTCTAGGAGGCCGAGATGTCGGCGCGATGACGCCGCCGGCGCGCGCCGACCCCCGAGTCGCGACGACGCCCTCGGGTATGGCGCCGGACGCACGGCCCGACAAGTCCGCGCCGATGCGGGGGGCGCGAGCGCGGGTGGGCCGGTGGGCGGCCGACCACCTAGGCGACCAGCGCCGCCCGGGTCATCCGCAGGGTCACGACGACGCCGGCGCCGTCCCACGTCGTCTCGAGCGACCCGCCGAGCCCGGCCATGCTGCGCGCCAACAGCTTGCTGCCGAACCCGCCGGGGGTCGGACTCTCGGCGACCGGCGGCCCGCCGCGTTCCGTCCATATCGCCACCACGGCCTCGCCGTCCTGCTCGACGCAGGACACGTCGAGCGTGCCGGTCTTGGTCGAGAGCGCGCCGTATTTGATGGAGTTGGTCGCCAGTTCATGGACGACGAGGGCCAGATTGGTCGCGGCGGTTTCGCCCACTTCCAGGCGCGGCACCGAGACGCGGATCCGCCCGACGAAGGCGCCGGTCTCGTCGTAGGGGGCCAGCAGGACCGAAAACAGCTCACCGAGCAGCGCAGCCTGAACCTTCTGCCCCGGCGCCGGGCGGACGAGGTCGTGGGCGCGGCCGAGCGCCGTCAGGCGATGGCCGAGGTCGCGCGACATTTCGACGGCGGTGGCCGACGAATGGGCGGTGATGGTGGCCAGCGCCGAGGCGATCGCCAACAGATTCTTGACGCGGTGGCTCATCTCGCCGGCGAGGAGTTCGTTGGCTTCCTCGGCGCGTTTGCGGGCGGTGACGTCGAGGAACACGCCGAGCATGTTGCGGCCGACGATGTCGACGTCCGAGCCCTGGCCGCGGGCGGAAACCCAGGACACTCGGCTCCCCACGGTGATCCGGAAATCGATTTCGTAGTGACCTTCGATGGTGCGGGTCGCGGCGAAAGCCTCCCGGACCCGGTCCAGATCATGGGGGAAGATCTGCGCGGACAGATCCTCGAAGGTCACCTCGCGATCTTCGGGAACGCCCCACATTTCGCACCCCAGTTCGTCGAGCACGATCTTGTCGGTGTCGACGTTCCAGGACCACAGCGCCACCTCCGCGGCCGTCAGGGCCCGGAGGAGATTGGTTTCGTTCCATTTCATCATGGCGGACTCTCTCGGCGGCCGATCGACGCGTGGCGGCCGGTCTCGAAGCTTCATCCGCAGCGGCGCGCGGGGACGGGGGTAGGGAACGGCGTCGCGACCGTCGCTCGGGTGGGTCTCGATCCCGGCACGAAGGTCGATCCGTCGCAATCCCGCCGTCACCCGAGGCGCGCCGAACACGGTCCCTTTCGCGCCAGGATCTCCCGGCGATCGGCCGAGAGATTGGACGTCTGTCGGCCGAAGCGTCAGATTCGGAAACTACTCACGAACGAGCCCCGCCCCGGGGCGGGACGTCCCGGATCACGCCGCCGCGGGGTTTCGGGCCAGCGGCTTCATGCGGCGGGCCATGGCGATCGCCGCCTTCATGTTGCTCGGGTCGGCGACGCCGGTCCAGGCGATGTCGAAGGCGGTGCCGTGGTCGACCGAGGTGCGCAGGATCGGCAGGCCGGCGGTGACGTTGACGCAGTCGTGGCCGCCGATCAGCTTGGCCGGGATGTGGCCCTGGTCGTGATATTGGGCAACGACGATGTCGTACTTGCCGTCGATCGCCTGCTGGAACACCACGTCGCCGGGCACCGGGCCGGCGACGTCGATGCCCTCGGCGCGGGCCGCGGCGATCGCCGGGCCGACCTGATCGTCGTCCTCGCGGCCGTAGAGGCCGCCCTCGCCGCAATGGGGATTGAGCCCGGCGACGACCACCCGCGGCCGGGCGACGCCCGCGGTGCGCATGTGCAGATCGGCGGCGCGGATGGTCTCGAGCACCAACGGCGTGCGGCACACTTCCGCAGCGCGGGCGAGCGAGACGTGGGTCGAGACGTGGATCACCGAGAACTGGGGGCTGGCCAGCACCGCATAGCTCTTGGTCGCGCCGGTCAGCGCCGCGAGGATGCCGGCGTGGCCGTTGGCACCGCGACCGGCCTGACGCAGCGAGGTCTTGTTGAGCGACGCGGTACAGACCACGTCGATCTCGCCGGCGAGCGCCAGGTGCACCGCCCGCTCGACGCAGAGATAGCCGATCTCGCCGGCATCGACCGACAGCTGCCCGGGCAGAATCGCGTCGCGATTGGGCGCGTCGATCGCCAAGAGCGGCACGTCGCCGGCCGGCACCGCGCCGGGGGTCTCGACGAAGGCGAAGGGCGCCCCGACCAGCGCCGCCGCGCGGCGCATGAACACCGGGTCGCCGATCACCAGGGTCGCGGCGCGGTCGGCGTCGCTCATCGTCATCAGCGCCTTGCAGACGACCTCCGGGCCGATCCCGGCCGGATCGCCCATGGTGATACCGATCCTGTTCATGCCTTCATCTCCACGTCCCGGGCGGCGCACGGACGGCATTTCCCGTCCGCGCGGCCCGACGCCGGCGGTTGCGCGACAAACTCGTCGTTCAATATCACACGGTTTCTGTTCATATGGAACAATGAACATGGTACAAAGGCGGTCATTGGAAACCGCCGACGTCGTGCAATGCACGTCGGCACGATCGAGCGGCGGAGCCCGAGGGCCCTCGCCGCGGGGAAGAGACGGCACATGGTCGATACCGCGGGCGACGTCACGCGCCCCCTCCTGACGTTCTACGGTGACGACTTCACCGGGTCCACCGACGCGCTGGAAGCGGTGGCGATGGCCGGCGCACCGGCGATGCTGTTCCTCGAACCGCCGAGCCCGGCGGATCTGGCGCGGTTTCCCGGGCTCGCGGCGATCGGCGTGGCCGGCACCAGCCGCAGCGAGAGCCCGGCGTGGATGGACGCCCACCTGCCGGCGATCTTCGAGAAGCTCAAGGCGCTGGGCGCGCCGCTGCTCCACTACAAGACCTGCTCGACCTTCGATTCGGCACCTGACGTCGGCAACATCGGCCGCGCCGCGGAGATCGGCCGGCGGATCTTCGGCGGCTCGGTGCCCTGTGTGGTCGGTGTGGTGCGTCACAAGCGCTATGTGGTGTTCTCCAACCTGTTCGCGGCCGGCAGCATCTCGGCGGCGCGCGAGATCTTCCGCATCGATCGCCATCCGACCATGAGCCGTCACCCGGTGACGCCGATGGGCGAGGCCGACCTGCGCCGCCATCTCGCCGCTCAGACCGAGGCGTCGATCGCCGGCTTCGACTTCCCGTCGATGCTCGGGCCGGACGCCTCGGCGGAGTTCGAAGCGCTGGCGGCGACCCACGACATCGTGGTGCTCGACACCTTCGACGCCGCCACCACCCGCGCCGCCGGGCGCCTGCTCGGCGAACACGGCGACCGCCGGCCGGCCTTCGTGATCGGCTCGTCGGGGGTCGAATATGCCCTGGTCGACCATCTGACCGCCAGCGGCCGCCTGCCGATCGCCCCGCCGCCGACCGCCCGCGGTCCGGTCGACAAGCTGATCGCCGGCTGCGGCAGTTGCTCGCCGATCACCGAAGCGCAGATCGCCTGGGCGGAAAATGCCGGTTTCGCGGTGATCGCTCTCGACACGGTCGGGCTGGTCGAGGACGACGGTCCCGCCCCCCGCGCCGCGGTGGTCGCGGCGATCGCCCGAGCGCTCGGCGATCATCCCGGCGTGGTGCTGCACACCGCGCGCGGCGGCGCCGACCCGCGCCTCGCCCCGACCCGGGAGGCGCTCGACCGGCGCGGCCTCGGGGCGCTCGACAGTTCGGCGGTGCTGGGCTCCGCGCTCGGGCGGATCCTGCGCGACGCGGTGGCGGCGACCGGGATCGGTCGGGTGGTGCTGGCCGGCGGCGACAGTTCCAGCCATGCGGTCTCGGCGATGGGGGTCGAGGCCCTGGCGGTCGCCGGGCCGCTGGTGCCGGGGGCGCCGCTGTGCCGGATCCATGCCGCCGAAGGAGCGATCGACGGCGTCGAGATCTCGTTGAAGGGCGGACAGGTCGGCGGGCCCGACTATTTCGCCCGGGTGATGGCCGGCCGATGAGGGCGGGAACAGGCGAGCGGGGAAGACCATGAGACTCGACGAACGTCGCCGCGCCATCGTCGCGGCGGTCCAGAACGAGAAGACCGTGCAACTCGACGAGCTCGCCGAGCGCTTCGCCGTCAGCCGCATGACCATCCACCGCGATCTCGACTATCTCGAGAGCCGCGGGCTGCTGCGCAAGGACCGCGGCAGCGCCACCGCCGAGAGTTCGCTGCTGTTCGAGAGCAATTTCCATTACCGCGCCCAGATGGACCTGCCCGAGAAACGAGCGCTGGCCAAGGCGGCGCGGGCGCTGATCGAGCCGGGCAACGTGATCATGCTCGACGACAGCACCACCACCCTGATGATCTGCGACGAGCTCGAGACCATCGAGCACGTCACGGTGATCTCCAATTCGCTGGCGGTGTGCGAGCGGCTGCGGTCGCAGACCAACGTGCAACTGGTGATGACCGGCGGCAATTACGTCGACACGCTGCAGGGCTTCTACGGGCTGATCTGCGAACAGACGCTGCATCGGCTGCGCGCCGACTGGGCCTTCCTGTCGGCGCCGGCGGCGATCGGCACCGCGCTCTACCACCAGGACCAGGAAGTCGTGCGGATGAAGCGCGCCCTGATGGCTTCCGCCGAGCGTTCAGTCCTGCTGCTGACCTCGCCGAAGTTCACGACTCGGGCCCTCAACCACTTCGCCGACATCACCGAATTCCAGCGCATCTTCATCGATCGCCGCCTCGACGAGGCCTCGGCACAGCGCCTGCGCCAGGCGGGCATCCCGTTCGACCTCGTCTGACAGAAAGAGTTCCCATGCCGCAGTCCCTGGGCAAGAAGATTCGCCTCTCCCGCCTCCTCGATCCCAAGTCGGGGCGCGGCTTCTGCATCGCCTTCGACCATGCGCTGCAACTCGGCCCCTGCCCCGGGCTCGAGACGCCGGAGGCGACGCTCGATCAGATGGCGGAGGCCGGCGTCGATGCGGTGATCCTGCCGCTCGGCTCGGCCCGGCACTATGGGCCGCGGCTCGCCGCCAACCGCGGCCCCGGCCTGATCCTGCGCCTCGACCAGACCACGATGTGGCGCGAGGGCACGCCGCTCGCCTATCCCGACGGCCACACGAGGCTGGTCGCCTCGGTCGACGACGCGGTGGCGGCCGGCGCCGAAGCGGTGATCACCTATTGCTTCTTCGCGCCCAACGATCCGGCGCTCGAGACCGCGGCGATCCGCGACAACGCCGCGGTCAACGCCGAAGCCCGCGCCGCCGGCATGATCCACATCGTCGAGACCATGGGCGCGCGGTCGGCCAAGGCGGTCGACATCCACGACGGCGAGTTCGTGCGCTTCCATGTGCGGATCGGCATCGAGCTCGGCGCCGACGTGATCAAGACCGACTGGCCGGGCAGCGTCGCGGCGCTGCGGCGGATCGTCGGCGAATCGCCGGTGCCGGTGATGCTGGCGGGCGGGCCGGGGTCGGGCTCGGACCGCGGCACGCTGGAGCTGGTCCACGGCATCATCGGGGCCGGCGCCGCCGGCATCCTGTTCGGCCGTTCGATCTTCCAGGCGCGCGAGCCGCTGGCGGTGATGAAGGCCTGTCGGGCGATCATCCACGCCGGCGCCTCGGTCGACGAGGCGATCGACGGTGCGGGCTTCGCGCGCCGGCCGGAAGCCGCCTGACCCGGCGACCGATCGGAGCCTGAAGAACGAGGGGCGATGCCGGCGGCACCGCCCCTCGTCGCTTTCGGGCCTCCCCGGCGGCGCGCGCGGGGGCAGCAGGTCGGCGGAGCATTGGACCCGTGCCGTAGGCCGCTTCCCCCCCATCCCGCTTCGCCGTCACTCCCGGCGAGCGAAGCGAGGGAAGGGAGCCCACGGGACCATCAACTCGTTGAAAAGGCTGGATCCCCCTCCCGGCGCGTGCCGCGCCGCCGGGGATGACGGCCGTGCGTGGACCGCGCTTCCCTCTCCGGGCGGCCCCGTCGCGGGCCTCCGGGCGACTTCTCCTGAAGCCGACGCTCGAATGAGAAAGCCCGCGACGGTGGCGTCGCGGGCTCTCTCGTCTTGGTTTCGCGCCGTCGGACCGCGGCCCGACGGGAGCGCTCAGAGATGCGGCCGCGACAGCCAGGGCACCGCGGCGACGATGATCGCGGCGACGAACAGGGCGGTCATGTAGGGCCAGATGGCGCGCATCGCCTTGTCGGGATCGACGCGGCCGATGGCGCAGGCCTGGTAGAAGCCGATGCCGAGCGGCGGCGTGAACAGACCGAGGCTCATCGACAGGACCATCATGATCGCATAGTGCACCGGGTCGATCCCCAGATCATGGGCGATCGGGAACAAGAGCGGCGCGAACACGACGATCGCCGGGATGCCCTCGAGCACGCTGCCGAGGACGGCGAAGACGACGATCGACAGCGCCATGAAGCCGGCGGCGCCGCCCGGCATCTGCGCCATGGCATGGGCGAGCTGCTGGGAGAAGCCGGACTGGGTCAGCGCCCAGGCCATGGCGGTGGCACAGCCGAGGATGATCATGATCGCGCCGGAGAGCGCCAGCGTGTCGCAGAGCATCGGCCACACCCGATCGAGCGGGAAGCGGCGGAACACCAGTACCGCGACCAGCACGGTGTAGACCACGCCGAGGGTCGAGACCTCGGTCGCGGTGGCGACGCCGGAGACCACCGCCCAGCGGATCAGGGCGAGCAGCAGCAGCGCCGGAATCGAAGTGACCAGCGCCTTGACGATCTGGTTCCACGAGGCACGTTCGGCGTGGGTGACGTCTTCGCGGCGCGAGCGCAGGAAGGCGACGAGGACCAGACCGAGGGCGCCGACCGCCGCCGGCAGGAGACCGCCGGTGAACAGCGCGGCGATCGACACGCCGGTGACCGAGCCGACGGTGATCAACACGATCGACGGCGGGATGGTCTCGGCCATGGCGGCCGACGACGACAGGAGGCCGATCAGCTCGCCCGGCTCCTTGCCGCGCCGCTGCATCTCGGGCAGCAGCACCGGGGCGATCGCCGCCATGTCGGCGGCCTTCGAACCGGAGATGCCGGAGACCAGATACATCGCGCCGATCAGCACATAGGACAGGCCGCCCTTGAAGTGGCCGACCAGCACGACCAGCAGGTTGACCAGGGCCGCGGCGATGCCGGTGACCTCGATCAAGAGGCCGAGCAGCACGAACAGCGGGATCGACAGGAGCACGAAGGTCGACATGCCCTCGTCCATGCGGCTGATGACGATGCTCTCGGGCATGAAGGTCATGAAGCGCAGATAGACGGTGGTGGCGAGACCGAAGGCGAAGGCGATCGGGGCGCCGCCGAGCACCAGCGCGGTGACGCCGATGCCGAAGAACACCACGAGATTCCAGTTCTCCATGTCCTGCAGTTGCGGCAGGAACAGTTGGAGCAGGCCGCCGCAGACCGCGATCAGCACCACGGCGATGATCACGTCGAGGAGTTTCGACGTCTGGATCAGCTGCAACACGGCGATCACCAGCATCAGCGTGGTGCCGGTGAGGATCGCCGCCGAGCGGACCGCGTCGGGCAGATGCAGGGCCGGGGTGGTGATCAGCATCTGATCGACGGCGTGTTCCAAGGCGGGCGCGACGGTCAGGCCGAGGAACAGGATCACCGCGGCCGACGAGATGGTCTCGATGCGGGCGCGCCAGGGCGCCTTCAGGAGGCCGGCGATCACCGTCAGGCGCATGTGGGCGCCGCGGTGCTGCGCGACCACGGCGCCGAGCATGCACAGCCAGAGGAACAGGATGGAGGCGAGTTCGTCCGACCAGACCAACGGCTTGTGCAGACCGTATCGGAAGGTGACACCGGCGAAGAGTACGACGACCTCGACCACGACGAGGATGGCACCCGGGACTTCCGTCACCAGAGCGATCCCCCGCTCGAGGCGCCCGCAGGCGGCCTTCAGGGCGGCGAACCCGCCGGACGAGAGATCCGACGGGTTGGCGTTGTTCATGGGATCACCCGAGCTTTCCGACGTATTTCTCGAGACGCGTCCAGGCTTCGTCGCCGAACTTCTCGTGCCACTGGGCGTAGAAGCCCTTGGCCTTCAGAACTTCGCGGAACGGGGCCGGGTCGGGCGCATTGAAGACCATGCCCTTGGATTCCAGATCGGCCTTGACCGACGAGTTCATCTTGGCGATGTCCTCGCGCTGCTTGATGCCGGACTCGTTCAGGGCGCCTTCGGCGATCTTGCGCACGTCTTCCGGCAGCCGCGACCAGGTCTTGCCCGAGGCGATGAACAGGAAGCCGTCCCAGATGTGGTTGGTCAGCATGCCGTATTTCTGGACCTCGTAGAGTTTCGCGGTCTGAAGGATCGGCAGCGGGTTTTCCTGGGCGTCGATCACCTTGGTCTGCAGCGCGGTGTAGACTTCGGAGAACTGCATCGGGGTCGGGGCGGCGCCGAGCGACTGGAACAGGCTGATCGACAGCGGGCTGACCGGAACGCGGATCTTGATGCCGGCGAGATCGTCGGGGGTCACCACCGGCTTGGCCGAAGTGGTGAGCTGACGGAAGCCGTTGTCCCACACGTTCTTCATCATGTGCAGACCGACCTTCTCGATCTCGGCGCCGACATAGGCACCGAGGTCACCGTCCATGGCGGCCCACACCTTGTCGTAGCTCGGGAAGGCGAAGCCGACGGCGTTGATCGGCGCCGAGGGCACCAGGGTGGCGATCACCAGGGCCGAGGGCGTGAAGAAGTCGATGGCGCCGGAGCGGACCTGATTCAACATGTCGGTGTCGCCACCGAGCTGGTTGTTCGGGAAGATCCGGATGTCGAGGTCGCCGTTGGTCGCCGCCCGGATGCGGTCGGCGGCTTCCGCCGCACGCACGTTCAGCGGGTGGGTCAGCGGCAGATTGTTCCCGTACTTGTAGGTGAATTTGGCGGCGGCGCGAGCGCTCACCCAGGGCATCGCCAGGGTGGCGGGAACCGCCAGGGCGGCCGTCTTGATGAGGGTGCGGCGGCTGAAGTCGGGCATCGCGATTTCTCTCCCCATTGAGTTCTCTTATGGGAATGTAACATAGTCCGTGATACCAATGTTGTCTACCGATGTTCGATTTGTTAGAAAACGGGTGCGACACGTCGTCAATGGGAGTTCGGGCATGAGCAGGCTGTTCGGAGAGATCCGCCAGATCGGGTATGTCGTGAAGGATATCGAAGCGGCCATGAAGCACTGGTCCGAGGTCCTCGGAATCGGTCCGTGGTACTACGCCGAGAAGATCGTCGATCGCGACTTCTATTACCGGGGACAGCCGTCGCCGATCGAGCGGTCGGTGGCGCTCGCCAATTCCGGATTCATCCAGATGGAACTGGTTCAACAGCGCAACCGGGCGCCATCGATGTATCTCGACTTCCTCGACGCCGGAAACACCGGCGTGCAGCACTTCGCCTACTGGACCACCACGTTCGACGAGCACATGGCCCGCGCCACCGCGGCCGGCATGACCGTCGGCATGGGCGGTCAGGTCGGGGCCAACGGCCGCTACGTCTATTTCGATTGCGAGACCCATCCGGGCACGGTGATCGAGCTCTCGGAGGTCAACGGACCGAAGGGAGCGCTGTTCGAGACGATCCGCAAGGCGAGCATCGACTGGGACGGCCGTGATCCGATCCGACCCTTCCCGGACCTCAACGCCAAGACCACGCCCGCGTCCTCCTGAGACCGGGAATGGTTGCGCCCGGGGGCGTCGACGGCCCCCGGGTGCGCTTTCTTCGAGAGTGATCGGTGTCGCGCGGCCTCAGGCGGCCGGCGGATCGAAGGCGAGATGTTTGATCGCCTTGCGGAACCAAGTGTAGGCGACGTGGATGCGGCCGTCGGCGGTCTGGACGATCGACGGATAGGAGAGTTCGCGGTTCTTGCTCTCCTTGGAATTGTTCGACATGCAGTAGCCGTCGCCCTCCTCCAGATCGATGCGCAGCGGCCAGGTGCGACCCTCGTCGGCGGAGATCGACAGGGTCATCGGCGCCCGCGGCGCTCCCCAGAAGGCGGTCGGCGCGGCCGGATCGGTCGCCACCGGCGCAGCGGCACCGGCCTCCGGATCCTCGATCTCGTCGTAGAGCGACAGCCGCCGTTCGCGGGCATCGAGCCGGCTCGCCCAGTTGTGGACCATGGCGAGGCGACCGTCGGCGAGGCGGACCGCCTGGATCGAGGCGTTGTTGTTGGGCAGCGCCAGATTCTCGGGTGCAGTCCAGGTCTCGCCGCCGTCCTCGGAGCGCGAGGCCCGGACGTGATCGGCCCAGCGCGAGCGATAGAAGGCGACGAGCCGGTCGCCGCCGAGCGGCACGATGTTCATGTGCACCGCGCCGAGGCTGTCGGGCACTTCGACGCGGCGCCCGTTGCGGCCCTGATCGGTGAGAATCGCCACCGCCGAGACGTCGTCGTCGCCGACCCAGGCGACGCCCGGCGTGGTGCGGCAGAGGAACAGCGGCAGCAGCCAAGCGCCGTCGCCGCGCACCACCACCGGCTGGCGGATGAAGGTGCCGGGCTCGTCGATCAGCGTATCGATCGGGCCCCAGTTGGCGCCGTGGTCGGTGCTGACCCGGGCGCGGACGATCGCGGTGTCCTGCCGGCCGGAGATCTGGGCCGTCCACAGGAGCCACAGCCGCCCGTCGGGGGCGGGAAACAGCACCGGATTCTGTTCCGAGCGGGTCGGATCGTCGGAGAGCTTGACCGGCTCGCTCCACCGCGTGCCGCCGGCCGGCAGACGCGAGAACCAGATCGAAATGTCGGGGATACCTTCCTGGGTGCCGCCGAACCACACGCAGCCGAGGCTGCCGTCGGCGAGCGGCATCAGATTGGCGGCGTGGTTCTGGACGCAGGGCGACGGGATCAGGGCCTCGGTGCCGGCGGCGATGCCGGTGTAGGAGCGCAGGATGCCGTCGCGCGGCGGATCGAGGGTGTCGAGCGTGTCGGTGGTCATCGGCGCGGTCTCCGCGGAAGGGTCTGTGGGACGGCGGCCGTGGCCGCCGTCGGTCGTCGAGGTCCGCAGGACCGGTTCATTCGGCGGGAATCGACCGCTTCAACCCGAAGGCCATCTCGACCGAGCGCTCCACGGCGATGAACAACACCGGCGTGGCGAGGGCCACGTACATGTTGTCGATGCCGTAGGGGTTGTTCCAATAGTACCAGAGGCTGGTCACCACGGTGGAGGTGAGCAGGCCGCCGATGGCGCCGATCGAGGTGCGGAAGAACGGCAGGTAGAAACCGACCAGCGCGACGATCGAGATCGACATGCGGATCGCCCGGGTGAAGAACGACAGCTTGAGGATCTCGGGCAGAAAGAAGCAGAACACCAGCGGCGCCAGGCCGATGATCACCGACAGGATGCGGGTGGTGCGGAACTGCTGCTCCTCGGTCGGCTTGCGCATCGGGACGTAGAAGTCCTTGACGATCAGCGAGGCGATGGCCAGCGCCACGGTGGCGACCGACACGAACACCGAGGCGACCAGCGAGGTGGCGACGAGGCCGGCGAGCACCACGTTCATGTCCTGCAGGAACACCGGCAGGGCGTAGATGCTCTTCATGGTCGGGAACAGGAACTTGGCGCAGACGCCGATCAGGCCGAGCGCAAGACCGACCGGGATGCACAGCGCCGCGGCGTAGTAGCAGGAGCGACGGGCGTCGTCGGCCGACTTGTTGGACGAGATCGCCTGGATCACGAACTGGGTCGAGAAGATCGAGCCGACGGTGCCGATGACCCAGGCGAAGATGGTCGAGACGCCGATCTTGCCGGTGGCGGTGAAGTATTCCGGGGGCATCTGGTCGATCATCGGGCGGATACCGCCGGTCATGTAGAGCGCGACGCCGAGGATCACGCCGATGCCGATGATCTTGATCCCGCTGTGCAGCAGGGTGACGTAGGCGACGCCCTTCAGGCCACCGAGGGTGAAATAGAAGGTCGAGATCACGCCGATGATGATCATCGCCAGCGGAATGTCGACCTTGAGGATCGTCGACAGCGCCGCGGCGCCGGAGATGTAGTTGCCGACGTTCACCAGGAACAGGGCGTAGATCATGATCAGCGAGACGACGACCATCGTCGCCTGACCGTACTTCTGCTTGAGCACGCCCGAGATCGTATATTCACCCGATCCGTAGACCTTGCGCACGAAGAACAGGCCGAAAAGCAGATAGCCGATGCCGGCGGCGATCACCGACCAGGCGGCGGCGGCGCCGGAGGTGAAGGCCTCCTGCGAGGTGCCGACGGTCGACTTGGCGCCGATGAATTCCGACATCAGCAGCACGCCGACCACCGCGGCGGGCATGGCGCGCGAGGCGACCATGAACTGCGAGTTGGTGGTCGAGCGGAGGCGCATGGTGAGCCATCCGGTGCCCAGGATATAGGCGACGATCATGCCGACGATGATCATCGTGTCGAAGGTACTGAACTCGTGCATTTCCCCTGCTCCTTGCCCTCTCGGGACGGTTCACGCGGTCTTCGGCCCCCCGCCGACCGCGGCCGTCGGTTCAGCGATCGGTGTCGAGACGATATTTGGCGATGACCGCCCGGATGGCGGCGAGGTCCTCGGCCGAGAAGGCCGTGGCGTAGCGGCTGTCGCCGACGTCCTCGCCGAGTAGGGCCACCGCCTTCTTGACGGCGGCCGGCGCGAAGCCGACGGCGTAGAGATCCTGGCGGATGCCGCTCACCACGTCCTGCGCTTCGGCCGAACCGGCGACGTCGCCGGCGGCGAAGCGGCTCCAGATCCGGCCGACCCACTGCGGCGCGAGGTTGGAGAGGCCCGAGATACAGGCCGAACAGCCGGCGAGGAAGCCGCGATGGGCGAGATGGTCGGGGCCGCACAGCACGTCGAAGCCGTCGACGTCCTTCGCCGCTTCGAGATAGGCGGCGAGGCTCTCCCAGCTGCCGGCGCTGTCCTTGACGCCGACGATGTTGGGATGGGCGCCGAGGGTCGCGGCGGTCTCGGGCGCGATGGTGGCGCCGGTGCGGGCCGGGATGTTGTAGAGGAACACCGGCACCGGCACGGCATCGGCGATGCGGGTGTAGTGGTCGATCAGTTCGGACTGCTTCAGCGGCACGAACCACGGCGTGACCACCGAGACGGCGTCGACGCCGGCCGCGGCGACGGCACGTCCGAGCGAGATGGTGGCGGCGGTCGAGACTTCGCCGATATGGGCGACCACCGGCACGCGGCCGGCGACGGCATCGACCGTGGTCTCGGCGACGGCGATCTTCTCGGCGGTCTCCAGGACGAAGAATTCGCCGTTGGTGCCGGCGCAGAACAGGCCGTTGCCTTGAGCGACCTGACGTTCGATCTGACGACGCAGGGCGGCCGGCGCGAAGTCCCCGGCCCCGTCGAAGGGGGTGACGACCGCGGACAGGACACCTTGGATTCGCTGGCTCATCTGAGCACCTTTCTGATGGCGACCCCGCCGCGGACGACGGGAGACGGCGGGCGCGGACCGACGAAAGCGGGACGCGCGGGTCGGCGAGCCGGACGGGCTCGAATTCGAAGACATCGCAGAGCGGTCCCGACGACCCGAGTGGCGGGGCGGCGGGCGGCATTTCGCCGGTTTCGGCGGTGATCGCGGTGGTCGCCGACGGCGGCAGACTTGCCGGTTTCGTCGGTCGGCCGTCCGTGGAGGGATGCTGCGGGGATCCGACCGGGATCGGTCGCCCCCTCGGCAGGCATCGGGTCGTCCTGTGGTTCCTCCCTGAACGCCGTTTGCTCGGATGGCGAACATTTGTTTTTGTCTCGTCACGATGCAAACATCATCGCGTCGATTTCGTCAAGCAGGGAGCGGCCACGGATGTTTGCGTAGTCTTGTGTTCGCAGTCCGATCAAATGAACTGACCCTGGAATTACTGTCGTTCTACTGCAGTGCGGTAGACCTGCGCCGGCGACCCGTGCGAAGCGCGGCGATCGGGCGCCGCTCGCGCGCGAGCGGGTTTCGTGCGCGACCGGCCGGTCGGGGCAGGACATTCGGCAGATCCGACGAGGGCACGGCGGGGCGAAGGGGCCGCGGCCGAAGGCTCGGCCGCGGCGCGCGCGAGCCCCGATTCTTGTGCAGTGCGGCCGCGACCGCCTCGACGTCGCGCCGCTATTCCGTCAACGCGACGTCGGCTCCGGCGCCCTTTCGGCGCCCGGGCGGGCCTGTTCGCCCCGCAGCAGTCGTTGCTCTCGACGAGCTCCGGTCAGGCGAGGTACCCGCGCGGCCCATCGACCCGTCGCAGGAGCGCGGTGCGCTCTTCCCTGGCCGATGACCGCGCCGCCGGGGGCGAGGGTCCGCCGATGGCGACCGACGCGGCGGCCTCGACCGCGTCACGAACCGGCGGCCGATTCGGCGTCATCCCTGGGCCGCGGACCGCGCGTCACGGCCGCGACCGGACCTCGCTCGGTCGAGGACCGGGTGTGCCTCCCCCTCCCCTTCGCCCGGATGGCGACGAATCTCGTGCGGATCGGCCGCTCGAGCCGGCCCGCCCCGTCGCTGCCCGGCCTCGGCCAAATCGGCATCGGCCCACCCGAGTCTCCGCCGCCCCCCCGTCGCAGCGTCCGGGTTCCTGCGGATCCGTGCGCCGTCTTGACTTGCCCGCGGGGGCGGTGTTTCTTCGAAGCAATCAACAACATTTGTTCGTATTCCGATCTCACTCGATCGCGAAGACGACAGGGGGGCGCGGATGGCGGAAAATCCGAAGAACGTCGTGATGTCGGTGGCCAAGGCCTTCGCGGTGCTGCGCGCCTTCGGGCCGGATCTCGCCGAACTGACGATCAGCGAGATCGCCGCGCGCACCGATCTCGACCGCGGCACCTCGTTCCGCCTGCTCCACACCCTGCGCGACCTCGGCTACGTGGTCGGGGTGCCCGGCTGCCGGCGCTTCCGGCTGACGCTGAAGTGCCTCGAGCTCGGCTATCTGCCGCTCGCCCATTCCGACCTGAAGACCCTGTCGCGGCCGCTGCTGGTCGAACTCTGCGCCGATCTCGCCGACGCCGCCTCCCTCGGCATGCTCGACGGCCCCGACGTGGTCTATGTCGAGCGCGTCCAGGGCGACATCGGCCGCCGCCACGTCGACCGCCGCACCGGCAGCCGCACCGGCATCTATGCCGCGGCGCTGGGCCAGGCGATCCTCGCCTTCGACACGCCCGAGCGCCAGCGCGAGGTGCTCGAGATGGCCGAACGGCCGATGCTGTCGGAGCGGACGATCACCGACATCGACGCCCTGCTCGCCCGCATGGGCGAGATCCGGGAGCGCGGTTGGGCGCTGTCGGACGGCGAGAACGCCTACGGCCTGCGCACCGTCGCCGCGCCGATCTTCGACCACGCCGGACGCGCGGTGGCGGCGATCAGCGCCACGGTGCGCGCCGACCGCTGTTCGCTCGACGACTTCGTCGCCGCGGCGGTGCCGCGGGTTCTGGCGGTGACCGGCGATCTCACCACGGCGATCCGCCTGTCCTTCGGCGAGATCGTGCGCGGCGTGCAGCGCCCCTGAGCGCCGCGCCCGGACGGCGTCGCTCGGCGCCGGCCTCCCTCCCCCCCAGCGCGTCCGCCGCGCCCCTCGAACGAGCCCGTGAAAGGCGACGTCATGGCCGACCTCACCACCCCGATCGAAATCCTCCATCCGCCGATCCTGAAGTTCGGCCCGGGCACGGTCGCCGAGATCGGGGCGTTTGCCGCCAAGCGCGGGTTCGGCCGCACCCTGGTGGTCGCCGACGCCTTCAACGGCGCGCGGGTCGATCTGCTGGCGCTTCCCGGCGCGGTGGTGGTGTTCGATCGGGTGACCGCCGAGCCCACCATCACCGACCTCGCGGCGGCTCTCGCGGTGGCCGCCGACTTCGCGCCGGATCTGGTGGTCGGCTTCGGCGGTGGCAGTGCCATGGACCTCGCCAAGCTGGTGGCGGTGCTGTGGACGGGCGAGCAGACCCTCCACGAGGTGGTCGGGCCCGACCGGGTGGCGCCGCGCCGCACCGCCCTCGCGCAGGTCGCCACCACCGCCGGCACCGGCTCGGAGATGGGCATCCGCGCGCTGGTCACCGATCCCGAGACCGCCGCCAAACTGGCGGTGCAGAGCGCGGAAATGCTCGCCGATCTCGCGGTGGTCGATCCCGATCTGACGCTCACCGTGCCGGCGCGGATCACCGCCGAGACCGGCGTCGATGCGCTCGCCCATTGCGCCGAGGCCTATACCAACATCAAGGCGCATCCACTGATCGACGTCTATGCGCTCAGCGGTATCCGGCTGATCGGCCGCTTCCTGCCGCGGGCGGTCGCCGACGGCGCCGATCGCGAGGCCCGCGCCGGGCTGGCGCTCGCCTCCCTGCAGGGCGGCATCTGCCTCGGCCCGGTCAACACCCATGCCGGCCATGCCGTGGCCTATCCGCTCGGCACCCGCCACCACATGCCGCACGGCGCCGCCAATGCGGTGATCTTCCCGCACGTGCTCGCCTACAACGCTCCGGCGCGGCCCGAACGCACCGCCGAGATCCTGGCGGCGCTCGGCCTCGAACCGTCGTCCGACCCGCAGACGGTGTACGAACGCGCCTGGGGCTGGTGCCGGTCGCTGGGCATCGAGATGCGTCTGTCGGCGCGCGGCCTCGGTGAGGGCGATCTCGCGCCGATGGCGACCGACGCCGCGGCGATCCGGCGTCTCCTCGACAACAACCCGCGGCCGATCGGCGAAGCCGAGATCCTGGCGATCTACCGGGCGGCGTTCTGAGACGCGCCGACGGCCGGGACGGGTGGCGGAGGTTCGCCCGCCCCGGCGCGGGGCGTCGGCGTCAGGACTTCAACTCGCCCAACGCCAGCGACAGGACGATGATCGCGCCCTTGGCGATCAACTGGATGTCGAGCGGCACGTTGAGAATGTTCATGCCGTTGTTCATCACGCCGAGGAACATCACCCCCATCACCGTGCGGGCGATCGAGCCGTTGCCGCCCATCAGGCTGGTGCCGCCGAGCACCACCGCGGCGATGACGTCGAGCTCGGTGCCGAATTCGCCGTAGGTCGCCGAGGCGGTGTGGACCTGCGACGACTGGACGATGCCGGCGATCGCCGCGCCGAGGCCGGAGATGGCGTAGAGCGAGAGCTTGGTCAGGCGGGTGCGGTGGCCGCTGAGAGTGGCGGCGCGTTCGTTCTCGCCGATCGCCGCGACCCTGAGGCCGAGCGGCGTCGCCCGCTGCACGAAGACCATGGCAATTGCCACCGCCGCGAAGATCAGCACCGACACCGGAATGCCGAAGACGCTGCCCGAGCCGATGAAGGAATAGGCCTCCTGGCCGCGGATCGAATGGAGATCGGGGCCGCCGAGGATCAGCGCCGAGCCGCGCACCACCGACAGCATCGCCAGGGTGACGATGATCGGCGGCAGGCCGGCGAAGGCGACGATCACGCCGTTGACCATGCCGATGGCAATGCCGAGCGCCAGTCCGACGCCGAGGGCGAGCGGCAGCGGCACGCCGGCGTCGAGCGAGAACCAGGTGACCACGCCCGACAGCGCCAGCACCGGGCCGACCGACAGATCGATGCCGCCGGTCATGATCACGAAGGTCATGGCGATCGCCATGATCCCGGTGATCGCCACTTGGCGGACGATGCCGACCAGATTGCCGGGGGTGAGGAAGGCCGGTTCCGACAGCGCGAAGGCGGCGACGATCACCAGGATCGCCAGCGGCAGGGCCTGGGGGGCGAGACGGCGCCCGAAGGCCTGGATCGACGCGTTCATGCCGCACCTCCGATTTCGTCGACGACCCGGGCCATGGTCACCGCCTCGGCGTCGTGGATCGCGACGAGACGTCCGGCGACCATCACCGCGATCCGATCGGCGAGGGTCATGACCTCTTCGAGGTCGGAAGAGACGACCAGGATCGCCGCCCCCTTGTCGCGCTCGGCGCGCAGGATGGCGTAGATCTCGGCCTTGGCGCCGACGTCGACGCCGACCGTCGGCTCGTCGAGGATCAGCACCCGCGGCCCGAGGTTCAGCCATTTGCCGACCAGCACCTTCTGCTGGTTGCCGCCCGACAGGAGACGCACCGCCTTGGTGCCGTCCGGCGGCTGGATCGCCAGTTCGGCGATCGAGCGGGTCGAGCGCGCGGCGATGGCGCGATGGTCGAGCAGCAGCGCGCGGCAGAAGCGCGACAGGGTCGCCATCACCAGATTCTCGGTCATCGACAGGCCGAGCATCAGGCCGTCGCGGTGGCGGTCCTCGGGCACGAAGCCGATGCCGCCGGCCATCGCCTCGCGCGGCGAGCCGAAGGCGACCGGCCGGCCGTCGACCTCGATGGTGCCGGAGTCGGCGCGGTCGGCGCCGAACAGCACGTGCATCAGTTCGGTGCGCTTGGAGCCGATCAGGCCGGTGATGCACAGGATCTCGCCGGCGTGGAGATCGAAGCTCACGTCGCGGAAGACGTTGGTGCGGGTCAGGTCGCGGACCTGGAGGCGGACCTCGCCGGTGCCGCCGGGGCGGCGCGGCACCCGCGCGGCGGCGGCGGAATCGCGCGCGAGCTTCTCGCCGACCATCAGTTCGATCACCCGCGGCCGGGTCATCTCGGCGACCTTGGCCTCGGCGATCACCCGGCCGTCGCGCATGATGGTCATGGTGTCGCAGACGGTGAAGATCTCGTCGAGCATGTGGCTGATGTAGACGATGGCGACGCCGTCGGCCTTCAGCCCGCGGATGGTGGTGTGGAGGCGGACCACGTCGGCGGCCGACAGCCAGCCGGTCGGCTCGTCCATCAGCAGGACGCGGGCGTCGAGCGCCAGCGCCTTGAGGATCTCGACCTCCTTCTGCTTGACGGTCGGCAGCGTGCCGACCGCGGCGTCGAGGTCGAGGGTGATGCCGTGGCGGGCCATCAGGGCCTGGGCATCGGCGCGCTGGCGGCGGCGGTCGATACGACCGAAGCGGCCGGTCGGCTGGCGGCCGAGGAAGATGTTGTCCATCACCGACATCGCCGGGGCGAGGTTGGAATGCTGGTAGATGCAGGCGACGCCGCGGCGGATCATCTCGCTCGGGTCGCCGAGGCGGACGGTCTCGCCCTTGACCTCGACGCTGCCGGAGGTCGGCGCGACGGCGCCGGTGAGGATCTTGATCAGCGTCGACTTGCCGGCACCGTTGGAACCGATCAGGCCGCGGACTTCGCCGGGCATGACCGCGAAATCGGCGTCGGCGAGCGCGGTCAGGGCGCCGTAGGTGCGGCCGAGGCCGATGCCCCGGATCAGCGGCGTGTCCATGTCAGGCCTCCTCGCCGAGGTTGGCGGTCAGGCGCCGTTGGCGGCGGAGGAAGAGGACGCGGTCGTAGGCGACGGCGGCGAGCAGGATGCCCCCGGTCAGGATCTGCTGCACGAACTGCGAGATGCCGAGCAGAGTCAGGCCGATCAGGATGGTCCCGAGCAGGAAGGCGCCGATCACCGGGCCGTAGAGCGAGCCGATGCCGCCCGACAGGCTGACCCCGCCGATCACCGCGGCGGCGATCGCCGACATTTCCATGCCGGTGCCGAGCGCCTCGGTGGCGGTGGTGAGCCGCGCCACCAGCAGCAGCGCGGCGACCCCGGCGCAGAAGCCGGACAGCGCATAAGCGACGATGGTGACCCGGCCGACGGCGATGCCGGCGAGGCGCGCCGCCTCGACGTTGCCGCCGACGGTGTAGAGGTCGCGGCCGAAGCGGGTCGAGCCGAGCATGAACTGGAAGCCGGCGAGCACCGCCAGCATCACGAAGAACGACAAGGGCACCCAGGGCAGCGTGATCAGGTCGGAGAGGCCGAGGGTGCCGGCGATGTCGAGATAGCTCTCGAGGCCGGTGATCCAGGGATCGCGGATCGGCGTGGTCGACAGGCCCGGCACCAGTTGGCGCCCGGAGATCGAATAGACCAGACCGCGGTAGGCGGCGAGCGTCGCCAGGGTGGCGATGAAGGGCTGCAGGCGCAGGCGGACGATCAGCACGCCGTTGAGCGCGCCGGCGAGGGTCGCCGCCAGGATCGCCGCGGGGATCACCAGCCACCCCGGCCAATGGAGGATCAGCACCAGATCGAAGGCGACCATCCCGGCCAGCGCGACGATCGCGCCGATCGACAGGTCGATGCCGCGCAGCAGGATCGGGAAGGCCTGGCCGATCGCCAGGATCGCCACGAAGGAGAACCCGGACATCAGATTCTCGATGTTGCCGGCGGTGGCGAAGCGCGGCGCGGCGAACCAGAAGAAGGCGAGCGTCGCGACGAAGAACGCCAGGAGGGCGAGCGTGGCGGATCTGGCGGTCATCGCGACTCCGGAGGCGGACGGCGGACGGGAGACCGCGGCGGGAGCACCGCCGCGGCCTTCAACTCGACGGGACGGACGATCTCACCAGCGCTGGGCGGGCTGGATCGAGGCGACCGTTTCCTTGGTGGCGATGGTATAGGGCATCAGGAGCTTGCCCTGCTGCTTGAAGGCGGTCGCCGGGACCAGACCGGAGGCGAGCACCGTCGCGGCGGCGGCGGCGAAACGGCCCTGCTGGTAGACGTCGGTGTACTGGGTACCGGTCAGTTCGCCCTTCTCGATCGACTCGAGCGCGTCCTTCTCACCGTCGTTGCCGAAGATCACCAGCTTGCCGATCAGGCCCTTGGTCTTGGCGACGTCGACCGCGCCGAGCGCCATCGAGTCGTTGACGCCGTAGAAGCCGCCGAGGTTCGGATTGGCGGCGAGCAGGGTGGTGGCGACGTCCTGGGCCTTCTTGCGCGACCAGTCGGCCGACTGATCGGCGACGATCTTGATTCCCGGGTGATGCTTCTTGAGGCCGTCGACGAAGCCGTTGGTGCGCTGGTCGCGGATGATGATGCCGGGAGGGGCGTTGAGGATCGCCACTTCGCCCTTGCCGCCGAGCTTGTCGCCGAGCGCCTTGGCGATGTCCATGGCGCCGAAGTAGTGGTTCATCTCGACATGGGCCGCATGGGGCTCGGTGGCGTCGATGTTGAGGGTCAGGACGGCGATGCCGGCCCGCTTGGCCTTGGCGATCGACGGGGCGAGCGCGACGCTGTCGATGGGCTGCAGGAAGATCACCGCAGCGCCTTCGTTGATCAGCGTGTCCATCAGGCTGACCTGGACTTCGACCTTGTTCTGGCCGTCGAGCAGGCGGTAGTCGACGGTCTGCTGGGTCTTCAGCACTTCCTCGATGCCCTTCGACCAGGCCGAGGACACGGTGTGGGGCTGCCACTGGATGAAGGCCATCTTGATGTTGCCGGCGGCGCGCGCCGCGGGAACGCCGATCGTGCCGGTGGCGACGTCGGTGAACAGGCCGGCGCTCGCCGCGCCGACCGCGGCCGAACCGAGGGCCAGGCTCTTCAGGAAATTGCGGCGATGGGCGCCGACGGATTCGATCTCGGACATGTCTTCCTCCCTTTTGCTCTTTTTTGATCTGGTTGACGTGGCGTCTCAGGGGCGGGTCGGACGCTCCGCCCCGCGAACCGCCGTGAACACCGCATAGACCGAGGTCGAGGCGGTGATGAACAGGCGGTTGTTCTTGGGCCCGCCGAAGGTCAGGTTGGCGACCGTCTCGGGCACGTGGAGATGGCCGAGCGGCGTACCGTCCGGCGCGAAGATCTCGACGCCGCGCGCCGAGCTGACCCACAGGTCGCCGTATTCGTCGAGGCGCAGCCCGTCGGGCACGCCGTCGGCGATCTCGGCGAAGACCGCGCCTTCGCCGACCGTGCCGTCGGCGGCGACGGGAAACGCCATCACGTGATGCTGGCCGGCGTCGTCGTGGGAACGCGCGCTGTCGGCGACGTAGAGGGTCGTCTCGTCGAGCGAGAAGGCCAGCCCGTTGGGCTTGCCCATCGAGCGGATCTTGGCCTCGACCGCGCCGGTCTCGGGCGCGATGCGATAGACGAAGCAGCCCGGCTGTTCCGGTGTCGAGCGCTTGCCCTCGTAGTCGGTGAGGATGCCGTAGGTCGGATCGGTGAACCACACCGCGCCGTCGGAGGCGACGATCACGTCGTTGGGCGAATTGAGGCGGCGGCCCTCGAAGGCGTCGGCGAGGACGGTGCGCGAACCGTCGGGCTCGAAGCGCACCACCGAGCGGGTCAGGTGCTCGCAGGTGACGCGGCGGCCCTGGGCGTCACGGGTGTTGCCGTTGCAGTTGTTGGAGCTGTGCGACCAGATCCGGGCGCCGAGCTCGGGCACCCATTGCCACACTCGGGCATTGGGGATGTCGGACCACATCAGATAGTCGCCGGCCGGGAAATAGACCGGGCCTTCGGCCCATCGCGAGCCCTGGTGCAGGCGCTCCAGATGCGCGCCGGGCAGGATCAGCCGCCGCATCCGCGGATCGAGAATGGTGAATTCGGCGACGCCCATGTGCCCTCCCCGGAGCCCTCGTACGGACCGTTCCGGTTCTCGTGAGGTGGCCGAACAGTCCCATGGGGCCGAGAGGTCGCCAACCGTCATCCGCGAAACTTCCTTGCGGGATCCCGCAGCCTCGACCGGGAATCTCCGCTTTCCCGCGTCGGCACGGCGTGCGAGTCTCGCGCCACGCCGGAGACCGCCGATGACCACGCCCGAACGAACGATCGATATGGCCCAGATCCTGTCGATCCTGCGGGCCGTCGCGGGCCAACTCGACTTTCGCGCGGTGATTCACGCCGCGTCCTCGGCGATCCGCGATCTTCTGCCGCACGACCATCTCGACGTCGCCCTGCTCAGCCCCGACCGGACCGTGCTGACGGCCTACGAGACCGGGCTGCACACTGAATGGGACGCCGCCACCACGGCGACCAAGCCGGTCGAGGCCAGCCCGATTCGCGACCTGTTCACCGGCGAGGTCGATCACATCCTGACCGACGACGCCCAGAACGATCCGCGCTTCCACTTCGAAGGCGCCTTCTCCAAGCCGATCTTCGCGGCGGGGCTGCGCAGCCGCCTGCACGTGCCGCTGAAGGTCGAGGGTCGGGTGATCGGCGCGCTGTCGTTCTCGACCCAGGCGATCGCCTCCTACGGTCCGGCCGAGGTCGACTGCGCCCAGATCGTCGCCGACATCCTGTCGTCCTACATCTACGCCCTGCAGCAGAGCGAACTGGCCAAGCAGAGCGAGTTGCAGCAGGTCGAGGCCGAGGCGCGGGCCGAGGGCCTCAGAATCGGCGCCCTGCACCTCACCGAGGAGCTCGAATATGCCCGTCAGGCGGTGGGCATGGACCTGCACGACCAGACGCTGGCCGACCTCACGCGGATCTCGCGCAACCTCAAGCGGCTGGTCGCCAAGGCCTCCTTACGCGGCGGCGAGTTGCAGCCGCTGCAGGAGGACATCGACCACTGCCTGCGCGAGCTGCGGGTGATCATCGACAACGCCAAACCGTCGGTGCTGCAGTTCTTCGGCTTCGGTCAGGCGGTCGAGGCGCTGCTCGAGCGGACGGTCGGATCGGCGGCGACGCCCCTGACCTGGCGGCTGATCGACGACGGAACCTGCGGCCTCGACGAGTTGCCGCCGGCCACCGTGGTGGCGCTCTACCGGATCGTCCAGGAGGCGATCAACAACACCCTGCGGCACGCCGGCGCCTCGCGCATCGAGGTGCGGCTGACCACCGAGGACGATCGCGCCCGCATCGTCGTCGAGGACGACGGCCAGGGGCTGGCCAAGGTCGGCGGCCGCCGCACCGGCGGGCTCGCCAACATGCGCACCCGCGCTTCGCTGATCCAGGCCGACCTCGTCACCGGGCCGGGCAGCGGCGGCGTCGGCACCCGGCTCGAACTGGTGCTGCCGCCCCGTCCCCTGCCCCCCGAACCACGGAAATGCACCGAGCGATGAGCACCTTCCTGATCGTCGAGGACGATGCCCTGCATCGCAGCTTCCTGCGCGAGGTGATTCTCCTCTCCGACCTCGGCTGCACCCGGCTGGTCGAGGCCGAGGACGGCGAAGCGGCGGTGCGTCTCGCCCGCGAGGTCGAGCCGGCCGGCATCGTCATGGACCTGCAGATGCCGAAGAAGACCGGCGTCCAGGCGGCCAAGGCGATCTGGGCGACCAACCCGGCGATGCCGATCGTGTTCTGGTCGAACTACGCCGACGAGGCCTATGTGCGCGGCATCACCAAGATCGTGCCGGCCTGCGCGACCTACGGCTATCTGCTCAAGACGGCATCGAAGGAGCGGCTGCTGCGCTCGATCCAATGCGTCTTCCAGGAAGGCCAGAACATCGTCGACCGCGAGATCCGCGGCGTGCAGCAGCGCGGCGCCGGTCACAGCGAGGGCCTCACCGACGCCGAATACGAGGCGCTGCTCGACATCGCCATCGGGCTGACCGATCAGGCGATCGCCACCCGGCGGCGGATCTCGCTCCGCAGCGTCCAGGGCCGGCTGCAATTGCTCTACGCCAAGCTCGGGCTGGTCGAGATGCCGCTGCTCGACGGCGGCACCGCCGAATACAACAGCCGCTCGCGCGCCGTCGCGGTGGCGCTGATGTCGCGGCTGATCAACGGCAAGTCGATCGAGGCGGCGGATTCCGACTACCGCCGCACCGCCGGCGACGACGGCGCGCCCGAGCGGCGGGGCTGAGCGAACGCCCTCCCCGCCCGGCGATTCGTACGGCCGACTCAGTGCCCGTGGCGGGCCTCGGCCATGCGGCGGAAGCGCTCCGACACCGCGACGCAGGTCACCAGATAGAACAGCCCGACGACGATGTTGCCCTCGAGCGTGTAGGCCTGCCACTCGACGTCGGCGGAGGCCATGCGGGCGGTGGCCATCAGGTCGTAGAGCCCGACGATGGCGACCAGCGAGGTGTCCTTGAAGCCGCCGATGATCGAATTGGTCAGCGCCGGCAGGGCGATGCGCAGGGCCTGGGGCAGCACCACCAGACGCAGGGTCTGACGGTAGCCGAGACCGGAACTGCGCGCCGCCTCGATCTGGCCGACGTCGAAATCGTCGAGGCCGGAGCGGAAGTCCTCGGCGAAATAGGCGGCGTGGAACACCGTCAGGACCACGAAGATCGACACCATCGAGGAGAACTGCCAGCCGGGCGGGATCAGCAGCGGCAGGATGAACACCCCGGCAAACAGCACCGCAACCATCGGGATGCCGCGGATGGTCTCGATCCAGGTGACCGCCACCACCTTGACCACCACCGCCTTCGACTGGCGGGCGAGCGCCAGCGCGATGCCGATCGGCAGGGCGGCGGCCATGGTGAACACCGACAGGAACAGGATCAGCGGCAGGCCGTTCCAGCGGGTCGAATCGACCGGCTTCAGCCCGAAGATGCCGCCCGACAGCAGCGCCAGATCGGCGACGAAGGCGGCGACGAACAATCCGGCGAGGCCGACGACGCCGCCGCGCCAGAACAGCGCCACCGCCACCGCGACCATGGTCACGCCGGCGGCGATCTGGGCGCGCCAGCGCTCCTCGAAGGGATAGGTGCCGGTCAGGATGACGTCGCCCTTGACCCGGAGAAACGCCCAGCAGGCGCCGCCGGCGCGGCGGCAGGCCTCGGGATCACCGCCGTAGCCGACCGCGTCGATCACCAGCCAGCGCACCATCGCCGGGATCGCCCAGGCGAGGAAGGCCACGGTCACCAGGGTCGCCAGCGTATTGAGCGGCCCGTCGAACAGGTTGGCACGAGCCCATTCGCGGGCGACGACGAGGCGGGAGCGACGGGGGCGGGTGTTCGACATGGACCTCAGCGCCCCACCGGTCGGGTCGCCGCGGCGAACCAGTTGAGCGCCGCCGCGGTGGTGAGATTGATTGCCAGGAACACCACCATCACCACCGCCATCAGCTCCACCGGCCGGAAGGTCTGGTTGACCGCGGTGTTCATGACGCCGACCAGATCGGAATAGCCGACGGCGAGCGCGATCGAGGTGTTCTTGATCAAGTTGAGATACTGGTTGCCGAGCGGCGGCACGATCACCCGGATCGCCTGGGGCAGGACGATCAGCCGCAGGATCTGCAGCGGCCGCAGGCCCTGGGCGAGCGCCGCCTCGCGCTGGCCGCGGTCGACCGAGACGATGCCGCCGCGCACGATCTCGGCGATCTGGCTGGCGTGATAGACCGACAGCGACACCCACAGGGCGGTGAACTGGACGGTCAGATGGGCGCCGCCGACGATGTTGAAGCCCTTCAGCACCGGCATCGACCAGTCGACGTGGAGCAGACCGGTGCCGAGGAGCGCGGCCAGCGCCAGGGCGATCCCGGCGAGCGACGGCAGCGCCACCGGCAGCCGCCGCCCGGTCAGATCCTGACGGCGTTTGACGATCCGCGCCCAGACCATGGTGGCGCCGAGCCAGACGGCGAGGGTGAGCACCAGGGCGAGGCCGCCGACGGCGATCTCCGGCCACGGCAGATAGAGCCCGCGATTCGACAGGAAGCCGCCGCCCGGCACCGGCCAGGCGGCCCGCACCAGCGGCAGGCGGCGCACCATCAGCACGTAGATCGCCAGAATCACCAGGAGCTTGGGCAAGTTGCGCAGCAGCTCGACATAGACCCGCGCCAGCGTCCGCAAAAGCCAGTTGCGACTGGTCAGGGCCACCCCGACCATCAGCCCGACCACGGTCGCGGCGACCAGGGTGGTGGCGGCGAGCAGCAGGGTGTTGAGCAGGCCGACCAGCAGAACGCGGGCGTAGCTGTCCTTGGGGGTATAGGCGATCAACTGTTCGGAGACGTCGAAACCGGCCTCGCGGGCGAGAAAACCGAAATCGATCGACACGCCCGACGCGGCGAGATTGCGCGTGATGTTGAGATGCGCGACATATCCCAAGGTCAGCAGTGCCACCGCCAGGGCGGTCTGCCAGACCGCCGACCGGATCCGCCGTCGCGTGAAGAGCGACGGCCGCGGTCGGGGCAGGTCGGGCGACACCTGCGTCGCGAGGGTGGCTGGCATCGGACGTCCTGCAACTGGGCCCCCGGCGCCGGTACGGGGCCACCGGAACACGGGGAATGCCCCGAGCATAGAGGGTGCTGCGGACTTGGCCAACCGACCGCGTGTCTCGATCGTCACCGTCCCCGGCTGTGCCGGGCGGCTCCATCTGTCGCCGCTGCCGGGCACCTGGAGCGGTGCGCCGTCGCCCGAGACGGTGCGGCGCGATCTCGCGGCGATCGCCGGCGCGGGCGCGACGACGCTGGTGTCGCTGGTCGAGCGCCGGGAACTGCCGCTGTCGGCCGAGGCCTGGGACGCGGCAGTGCGGGCCGCGGGGCTCACACCGGTGGCGCTGCCGATCGCCGACTACGGCGTGCCCGGCGCCGCCTTCGAGGCGGATTGGGCGGCGGCCGGTCTCGCCGATCGTCTGCGGCGCGGCGAGACGGTGGCGCTGCACTGCCGCGCCGGGGTCGGCCGGACCGGGACCATCGCCGCGCGGCTGCTGGTCGAGGCGGGCGGGCTCTCGGCGGCCGCGGCGATCGCCATGATCCGCGCCGAGCACACCGCCCGCGCGGTCGAGACCGAGGATCAGGCGGCCCATCTGGCGGCGGTCGCCGCGGCGCGCCGCGAGGACGAGATGCCCGCGGACTCGCCGACGCGAGGATGAATGTCTCATAAGTCCATCGTTCGGGCGGCTCCGCACTTGTGACAGGCCGGCCCTCGGGCATATTGACGGAGTTCCACCCCGTCGTCAGACCGTCGTCGGTCGTCCGAGAGGTACCCCATGTCGATCCGCATGCTCATGGCCGCGACGCTCGTCGCCGCCGGTCTCGCCCCGATGGCCGCCGAAGCCGGCCCCGTCCTCGACCAGATCAAGAAGGACGGCAAGATCATCTGCATCGTCAATCCGAAGTCGCCGGGCTTCTCGGTGCCGGATGCGCAGGGGGTGTTCCAGGGCTTCAACGTCGACTTCTGCCGCATGGCCGCGGCGGCGATCTTCGGCGACGCGAGCAAGGTCGACATCCGCGGCGTCGGCTTCTCCGACAGCCTGAAGACCCTGGTCGCCGGCGGCGCCCACATGGCGTCGCGGTCGCTGACCGTCACCGGCACCCGCGACGCCGATCCCGGGCTGGCCTTCATCACCCCGACCTTCTTCGACGGTCAGGGCTTCATGGTCGCCAAGTCGATGGGGCTCAAGTCGGCGAGCGAACTCAACGGCGCCACGGTCTGCGCCGAAGAGGGCTCGACCACCCTGCTCAACCTCGCCGACTGGTTCTCCGACCACAAGATCAAGTATCAGGTCGAGAACTTCACCGACATGACGGCGCGGCTGCAGGCGTTCTTCTCCGGCAAGTGCGACGTGATGTCGAACGACTTCACGGCGCTCGCCGCCAACCGTCAGCTCGCCGAGAAGCCGGATGCCTATGAACTCCTGCCCGACATGATCTCGTCGGAGCCGCTGGCGCTGGTGTCGCGCCCCGACACCGAGTTGCAGAAGACGCTGTTCTGGAGCTTCCAGGTGATGCTGACCGCCGAGCAGTACGGCATAAACCAGAAGAACATCGGCGAGATCGTCGCCAAGCTGTCGTCGCAGCCGGCGGCGGTGCAGCGCCTGTTCGGCGACAAGGGCGCCGCCGCCGACATGGCGACCAAGCTCGGCATCGCCCCGAACTGGACGGTCGAGATCATCCGCCAGGTCGGCAACTACGCCGACGTGTTCGATCGGCATCTCGGCCCGAAGACCGCGCTGGCGATCGACCGCGCCAAGACCCCGAATCGTCTGGTCAAGGACGGCGGGTTGCTGATCACCTATCCGATCCGCTGAGCGGTGCGGCGAGGGACCCGCTCGGTCGGTGAGGGCGAAAGCCCGGACCGGGCGGGGCCAAGTACCACCGACCGCGGCGATCGGCACCCCGGGCCGCCGGCCTCACGCCTTCGGCGCTCCCGACCGGCCGCGAACCGAAGTCGTCCGATGACTTCGCCCGGTGCGGCGGAGATGCCGCCGCAGGCTCGCCGCCCTACGCAGGAACTCGGATGACGGAGAGCCAGGACCCTCGGTCATTCGGCTGATTTTTCTCACATTTTTCGTCGATGCCGCCGGTTCTTCGCATTAAGTCGTCTGACGTCTGATCAATAGTAGTGGCGGCGCGAAAAGGCTCACGGTATCATCCTCGCCATCGAGGTGATCGCCGCGGCCGACGCCCCTTTCCGGGGCCGGTGCGGCGATCGCCGGCCCCCGCGATGCGCCGTCGAGAGCGCGAGCGGGTAAGGAGGACGCGATGACCGAGACACAGGCCCCGACGCCGCTGCGCATCAAGCTCGACGCCCGCGACAATGTCGCGATCGTCGCCAATTCCGGCGGGCTTCCGGCCGGCACCGTGTTCGACGACGGCCTGACCCTCGTCGACGCCGTGCCCCAGGGCCACAAGGTGGCGCTCGAGGACATCGCGGCGGGCGGGTCGGTGATCCGCTACGGCGAGGTCATCGGCATCGCCGTCAAGGCCCTGCCCAAGGGCTCGTGGATCACCGAATTCCTGGTCGACCTGCCGGCCGCGCCGGCGCTCGCCGACCTGCCGCTCGCCACCCGGCCGGCCCCCGACCTGCCGCCGATCGAAGGCTACACCTTCCAGGGCTATCGCAACGCCGACGGTTCGGTCGGCACCCGCAACATCCTGGCGATCTCCGAGAGCGTCCAGTGCGTCGCCGGCGTGGTCGACCACGTGGTGGCGATCATCAAGGCCGAGCTTCTGCCCAAGTACCCGAACGTCGACGACGTGGTCGGGCTCGGGCATGCCTACGGCTGCGGCGTGGCGATCAACGCGCCGGCGGCGATCATCCCGATCCGCAGCCTGCAGAACCTCACCCTCAATCCGAACTTCGGCGGCGAAGTGCTGGTGATCGGGCTCGGCTGCGAGAAGCTCCAGCCCGAGCGCCTGTTGCCGGGCAAGACCGCGGATGCCG
This sequence comes from Siculibacillus lacustris, assembly GCF_004328075.1. Taxonomy (GTDB): domain Bacteria; phylum Pseudomonadota; class Alphaproteobacteria; order Rhizobiales; family Ancalomicrobiaceae; genus Siculibacillus; species Siculibacillus lacustris. The sequence continues at coordinate 36,290 of NZ_SJFN01000002.1, forward strand.
CGGCCGGCGACATCCTGAGCCTCCAGGACGAGAAGTTCGTCGGTTTCCAGGCGATGGTCGCGGGCATCCTGGAGATGGCCGAAGAGCGGCTGAAGCGCCTGAACGAGCGCCGCCGCGAGACCTGTCCGGCGTCCGATCTGGTGGTCGGGGTGCAGTGCGGCGGGTCGGATGCCTTCTCCGGGGTCACCGCCAATCCGGCGATCGGCTTCGCCTCCGACCTGATCGTGCGGGCCGGTGGTACGGTGATGTTCTCCGAAGTCACCGAAGTGCGCGACGCGGTGCATCTGATGACGCCGCGGGCGGTGAACGCCGAGGTCGGCCGGGCGATCCTGCGCGAGATGGCGTGGTACGACCGCTATCTCGCCGAGGGCGAGACCGATCGGTCGGCCAATCCGTCGCCGGGCAACAAGAAGGGCGGGCTCGCCAACGTCGTCGAAAAGGCGCTGGGCTCGATCGCCAAATCGGGCAAGAGCCCGATCGCCGCGGTGCTGTCGCCGGGCGAACGGGCGACCACCAAGGGCATGATCTTCGCCGCGACCCCGGCCTCCGACTTCGTCTGCGGCACCCAGCAGCTCGCCTCGGGCATGACGCTGCAGGTGTTCTCGACCGGCCGCGGCACGCCCTACGGGCTCGCCGCCGCGCCGGTGATCAAGGTCGCGACGCGGACCGATCTGGCGAAACGCTGGCACGACCTGATGGATCTCGACGCCGGCCGCATCGCCACCGGCGAGGCGACCATCGAGGAGGTCGGCTGGGAGCTGTTCCGGCTGATCCTCGAGGTGGCGAGCGGACGCAAGCCGTGGTCCGACCAATGGGGCCTGCACAACGCCCTGACGATCTTCAACCCGGCGCCGATCACCTGATCGACCCGCCGCCGGCGACGACCCCGAAGCGCGCCCCTCCCGCACGACGGCGGGGGGGCAGGAGCAGCGCGACCCCCGAGCAGGAGCGGACCGAGATGGCAGCGGGACTCAAGACGGCCCTGGTCACCGGGGCAGGCAGCGGCATCGGCAAGGCGAGCGCGCTGGCGCTCGCGGAGGCCGGGTTCACGGTGATCCTCGCCGGGCGACGCGCCGAGGCGCTGGCGGCGGTGGCGGCCGAGATCGCGGCGGGCGGCGGCACGGCGCTCGCGGTGCCCACCGACGTCGCCGATCCGGCCGCGGTCGAGGCGCTGTTTGCGACCATCGTCGCGCGCTTCGGGCGCCTCGACGTGCTGTTCAACAACGCCGGACGCAATGCCGGCGCGACGCCCTTCGCCGATTATCCGCTCGATCAGTGGAACGCGGTGGTGGCGGTCAATCTGACCGGCGTGTTCCTGTGCGCCCAGGCGGCCTTCCGCCTGATGCAGAGCCAGACCCCGCGCGGGGGGCGGATCATCAACAACGGGTCGATCTCGGCCCATTCGCCGCGCCCCAATTCGCTCGCCTATACCGCGACCAAGCACGCGGTGACCGGCATCACCAAGTCGATCGCCCTGGACGGGCGGCCGTTCGACATCGTCTGCGGCCAGATCGACATCGGCAACGCCGCCACCGACCTGACCGAGCGGATGACCCGCGGCGTGCTCCAGCCGAACGGCGAGATGCTGCCCGAGGACCGCATGGACGTCGCGGTGGTCGGCCGATCGGTCGCCCACATGGCGAGCCTGCCGCTCGACGCCAACGTCCTGTTCATGACCGTGATGGCCTCGAAGATGCCCTTCGTCGGGCGCGGCTGAGGCCCGCGCCGGGAACCACGCCGGGCGATCGGCGAGTCGCGTGCGCCGTCGGAGCGGGCCGAGGCGACGGTGTCGGGCCGCGCGCGGAGGGGTGCGGATCGCTCCCGGGCGACGCTTCGGCAGACCGTCATCGAAGCCCCCGACCGATCCGCGCGGTCGCGACACCCGACCCGTGTGTCCCCTGTGGGCGTCACACGAGTGCGAAGGAGCAGGTTACGCGCCCGTCGCCGTTCGGACGACCGTGCGGCGCCGGGCTCCGACGGCGCATTCGAGAGCTTCCGCGGCTTTTCCGGCGTAGAAACCGCGCGCGATTGCGCGCGATCGAGAAGCGATGATTTCGGAAATCGCGAACCGTGACACGCGCCGCCACCCGGGATAGCCAGCGCCCGGGCCATCGTTGCGCTTCCATGGGGTGACAAAGGCGGTACTCGTGGGGTACCAGCGCTCAAGACCGGCCCATCAACGCGTTGAAAACAGTATAGAATTGCAGCTGAAATATGGTTGGCTGGGGGACCTGGATTCGAACCAAGATTGACGGAGTCAGAGTCCGCAGTTCTACCGTTGAACTATCCCCCAAGGGACGAACGCGTGGCGCCCGTCGCCGGTGGGCATCCGTCTAACCGATCGACGGTCGGGTTTCAAGCCTCGAGATGCCGACGACGACGCAACCCCGCTGCGCGTCCGATCCGGGCGGCCGCAGACACCGCGCCCTCCGCATCCCTCGAGGGACCGGACCGGCCACCGACGGCGGCGCGCAACGACGCCGGGACAGGGTACCGGCCTCCGCCGATGCCGGCCGCGACGGGCGATGCGCCGCGGCGGCGTCCGAAGCCGCACGGCGAGCGAGCGTCGCCGACGGAAGTCGCCGTGCGGGCGCCGACGGGGGCGAAAAGGGAAACAGACGAGCCGCCGACGAGTCGCGCCGCCACCCGGGGTACCCCGATCGCCGCCCGCAACCGCCAATTCGGCGGGAGGCGCGGTGCTCTCCGCCGATGGTTCGAACGAGTTCCGCTTGTCAGCCGTCGAAGCGCTGGTAGAGTGGGGACAACGTGACCAACCGAGGCGTCGCGCGCGACCTTCGCGCAGCAGGCGCGGAGACGACATTTGGGAAATCGAGGAGACGAACCGCCAGCCGCGGGTCGTCCCGGTGTGGCTGCCGTCGACGGCGCGCCGACGAAGCATCGTCGTCGCAAGCGCCGAGGACGGCGGACCCGCTGGCCATCCGTGGCCAAGGCCGGGCCGAAGGCGCCGGTCGATACATCGGCGTCGCCCGCCGACACGTCGACCGCCCCGGTCGGCGACCGCGCGGTCGTGCGCCCGCCGTCCCCCGCCCCTCCCACCTTCGGTCCTCCCCCCGTCGAGGCGACCCGCCGGGCCGATCCGCGATCGGGCCCGGACGCGCAGCGGTCCTCGCCCACGGGCGAGAGCGGCGGCGCGCGCTCGGGCTCGGCGTCGGCGGACGATCGGCGGCGCGACCGACGCGGCGCCGAGACCGGGCCGGTCGGCGGACCGCGGACCTCGGCCTCCGGCACGCCGGGCGGCGACGGACGCGACCGACCGTCCACATCCCCCTTCGGCGCCGACGATCGACGCCGGGACGGGCGCGGCGGGGAACCCGCACGCCTCGGCGGGACACGCGCGGACCACGGCGCCGACCGAGGCGGCGCACGACCCTCGGCCCTGCATGCCGACGGCGATCGGCGGGCGACGGACGTCGGGCAGCGGGACGAGCGCGCGCCGCATCGCGACGGCCCGGCCATGGCGCGCGGCGATGATCCGGGCGCGGTTCGGCGATCCGGCGGCGACGCCGATCCGGGGTTGCGCGACCCGCATCGCGGCGACGGCCGCCTGCAGTCCCACGACGCGTCGGCGTGGCTCGGCGATGCCACGGCGACCGACGTCCGCGCGCCGCAGCGGCCGCGGCCCGACGGGCGCGATCCCGACGGCGCAGATCCTCGCGCGCCCACGGACCGCGGCAACGCGGATCCGCACGGCGCTCCCTCGGACGCGGCCACGGCCCTCCCCTGGGCAGCCGAGGCGCCGGAGCCGGGCGGCGCCGATCCGCTGCGCGGCGAGCCGGTGCCGCGGCGCGTGCCGGCCGGGCGGGCCCGCGCGACCGGGCCGCTCTACGCGGCGCTCGATCTCGGCACCAACAACTGCCGCCTGCTGGTCGCCGAACCCTGGCACCAGGGCTTCCGGGTGGTCGACGCCTTCTCGCGGATCGTGCGGCTCGGCGAAGGCCTGTCGCGCAGCGGCCGGCTGTCGGAGGCGGCACAGGACCGGGCGATCGACGCGCTGAAGGTCTGCCGCGGCAAGCTCGACGGGCGCGGCATCGTGCGCTCGCGGCTGGTCGCCACCGAGGCTTGCCGGGCGGCCGAGAACGGCGCCGAGTTCCTCGACCGGGTCGAACGCGAGGCCGGGCTGCGGCTGGAGATCCTGACGCGCGAGACCGAAGCGCGGCTGGCGGTCGCCGGCTGCGCCAATCTGATCGACTGGTCGTCGGACGGCGCCCTGCTGTTCGACATCGGCGGCGGCTCGTCGGAGCTGGTGTGGCTGGAATTCGGCACGGGACGGCGCTACGGCAGCGATCCGACCCGCCACATCCGCGCCTGGACCTCGCTGCCGGTCGGCGTGGTGACCCTGTCGGAGCGCCACGGCGGCGTGGCGGTCGGACCGCAGGTGTTCGAGGACATGGTCGCCGACGTCGACGATCTGCTCGCCGGATTGACCGAATGGCGCGGCCTCGAGGCGCGGCTGGGGCCGGGGCGCTATCACATGCTCGGGACTTCGGGAACGGTGACGACGCTGGCCGGGGTGCATCTCGGCCTCAAGCGCTATGATCGCCGGCGCGTCGACGGCACCTGGTTGTCGGACTTCGAGGTTGGCGAGATGATCGACCAGTTGTTGGCGATGGATTTCGACGACCGGGTCGCCAATCCCTGCATCGGGCTCGACCGGGCGGACTTGGTGCTGGCCGGTTGCGCGATCCTGGAGGCGATCCGGCGGCGCTGGCGGTGCGATCGGCTCCGCGTCGCCGATCGGGGCCTGCGCGAGGGCATGTTGACCGAATTGATGATGGGTGACGGCATCTGGCGGCGGCCCTCGCGGGGCGCGCGGTCGGGGCGCGGCGAAGGGAGCGGGACGTGAACGACAAGGGCTCGGAAGGCGGCGGCGGCGCGCCGCGCGCCCTCAAGGTCAAGGTGAAGACCGCCAAACGGCGGACCGCCTCGTCCACCAAGTGGCTGCTCCGGCAGTTGAACGACCCCTATGTGGTGCGGTCGAAGAAGGACGGCTGGCGCTCGCGCGCCGCCTACAAGCTGATCGAGATCGACGACAAGCAGCATCTCCTGAAGCCGGGCAATCGGGTGATCGATCTCGGCTGCGCGCCGGGCGGCTGGTGCCAGGTGGCGGCGCAGCGGGTGCGCTCGCGCGACGAGGCACCGCGGGTGGTCGGCATCGACTATCTCGAGATGACCGGGGTACCGGGGGCGATCTTCCTGCAGAAGGACTTTCTCGACGACGACGCGCCGGCGGCGCTGATCGCCGCGCTCGGCGGCGAGATGGCCGACGTGGTGCTGTCCGACATGGCGGCGCCGGCGACCGGCCACAAGAAGACCGACCATCTCAAGATCATGCATCTGTGCGAGGTGGCGATCGACTTCGCTCGCACCGTGCTGCGGCCCGGCGGACATTTCCTCGCCAAGGTGCTGCGCGGCGGCACCGAGGGCGAGCTGTTGGCCAACCTGAAGCGCGACTTCGCGACCGTCGCCCACATCAAGCCGCCGGCGAGCCGGGCGGATTCGGCCGAGCTCTACGTCATCGCCAAGGGCTTCCGCGGCAGCGGCGTCGAGCCGCTCGCCGAGGCGCCCGAGGAGGATTTCGACGACGGGCGCGACGACGCGGATCGCGAGGCGCCGACCTCCGGCTGGATGCCGCCCCTGAAGAAGGTCTGACGACGCGGGCGCCGCCCGACCCGCGCGATCGGCGTGGGGGGCAGCCGGCCGACGCCCGAGCGTGTCCCTGCGGCAGGATCTGCCGGGCCGCCGGCGCCGACCGGCAAGAGCTGCCGTGAACGGCCGGGCCGAGCGCCGCGGCGATGGGCTCGGTTTCGACGTGTAGGCACCGCGGGCGGCGGAAACGCGGGCGGAAACACGGGGGCGGCCTACGGGAGGGCCGCCAGGGGCGGCAAGCCCGCGGGCGCCGAGCGCTCGGCGCGCCTACAGGCGATCGCGAGGGGTTTCCTCGAACCCCGCATCCTCCCGATCGGTCACATCCTGCCCCTACCGTCGTCCCCGGCGAGCCCGAAGGGCGAGGGAAGGAGACCCGGAGGCCACACGGGAAATGGCAATGCTCACCGCATGCCCCCCTGGATCCCCTTCCCCTCCGCCGGCTTGCGCCGGCTCCGGCCGGGGATGAAGGCCGAGGGGCGGCCAGGCTCGAGCGCGTTTCCGCCCCTCCCCCGATCCGGGTCACCCCCTCCCCCGCCGCGCCCCTGCGTCGGCCGGTCGACGAGGCGGCGTCCCGATGCGGGCGGAGGCGTGGAAACCTTCGGGGACCTTCGACGTATCCCGTCCGTTTCCCGCCCGTTTCCGAAATTCTGCAAAACTTTCCGGATCTTAACCTCTGGGGCCGCGGCACGGTTCTTGATCTCTCTCAGGCGTCCCGATCGCTTCCGATGGCGGGACGTCACCGACGAGAGGGGAATCCGAATGATCGGTTCCACGACTTCCACCAGCCAGGGCCTCTATTGGCCGCGTTCGTCGACCACTACGACGGGCGCCGACAAGGCCGGCGCGACGGCGACGTCGTCCGCCACGTCCTCCACATCCTCGACCGATCCGCTCCAGGCGCTGTTCGGCACCATCGACTCCGACTCCTCGGGCGGCGTGTCGTCGACCGAGCTGCAGAGTTTCGTCGACAGCTTCTCGAGCGCCACCCGCAGCGCCCTGCTCGGCGTGCAGGAGAACGGCACGTCGTCGACGTCCTCGACCACCTCGACCGCGAGTTCGTCGTCGACGTCGTCGAGCACGGCGTCCGCCTTTGCGACCATCGACAGCGACGGCGACGGCACGATCAGCCAGAGCGAACTGTCGAGCTTCATGCAGGCGTCGATGCCGCCGCCCCCGCCGCCGCCCGACGGCAGCAGCGGATCATCCGACACGACGACGAGCAGCGGTTCGTCGAGCAGCACGAGCAGCACGACCACCGGGTCCACGACCTCGTCGACCTCGACCACGGGCAGCGATCCGGCCAGCCGGTTGATGGCGGCGCTCGACACCAACGGCGACGGATCGGTCAGTCAGAGCGAGCTCGAGGCGGCGCTGAACGGCAGCACCTCGTCCACGTCGTCGTCCACGACCACGTCGAGCACGTCGTCGTCCTCGACCAGTTCGGCGAGCGATCTGTTCTCGGCGATGGACACCGACGGCGACGGTTCGGTGTCGCAGACCGAACTGGCGAGCTACATGAAGGCCAATGCGCCGCCGCCGCCCCCGCCGCCGAGCGATCAGGCGGCGACCACCGACACGACCGCCACCACGGCGACGAGCACGTCGGGCGACAGCGGTTCGTCGAGCGGCGGATCCTCGGGCTCTTCCGGGTCGTCGAGCGCCTTCAGCGCGATCGACACCAACAAGGACGGCACCATCTCGCAGGCCGAACTCGACGCCTATCTGGCGAAGTCGGCCACCACCACGTCGTCCTCGACCGGCACCGACACCAGTTCGACCGACAGCAGCACCAGCAGCAGCACCGACGCCGCTTCGGCCTTCTCGGCGGTGATCGCCCAGATGCTGCAGCAGTCCTACCAGCGCGTCGGCTCGCACAACGACCTGCAGTCGACCCTGCTCAAGTCGATCGACGCGATCGCCTGAGGCCCCGGCTCCCCACCCGGGCCCTGGTGAGAAAGAGGCGGGATCCCCAGCCCGCCTCTTTCCCGTTTCCGAGCCGCGACCGTGCGAGCCGGGGTCCCCGGTCGCGCCGGCCGCGCCGGTCGACTCAGCGCTCGATCTGCGACACGTCGCGGACTGCGCCGCGGGCGGCCGAGGTGGCCATCGCGGCATAGGCGCGCAGCGCCGCGGAGACCTTGCGGGTGCGCTGTTCGGCCGGCTTCCAGCCCGCGGAACCCTTCGCCTCCATCTTCGCCCGCCGCGCCGCCAGCTCCTCGTCGGAGACGAGGAGCGCCAGGGTACGGCCGGGAATGTCGATGCGGATGCGGTCGCCGCTCTCCACCAGACCGATGGCGCCGCCCTCCGCCGCTTCCGGCGAGGCGTGGCCGATCGACAGGCCCGAGGTGCCGCCGGAGAAGCGGCCGTCGGTGAGCAGCGCGCAGGCCTTGCCCAGGCCCTTCGACTTCAGGTAGCTGGTCGGATAGAGCATCTCCTGCATGCCCGGGCCGCCCTTGGGGCCCTCGTAGCGGATCACCACCACGTCGCCGGCGACCACCGTGCCGCCGAGAATGCCGGCCGAGGCCGAATCCTGGCTCTCGAAGATCTTGACCGGGCCTTCGAAGGTCAGGTTCGCGGCGTCGACGCCGGCGGTCTTCACGATGCAGCCGTCGAGCGCGATGTTGCCGTAGAGCACGGCGAGGCCGCCGTCCTTGGAATGGGCGTGGTCGCGCGAACGGATCACCCCGCCGGCGCGGTCGAGGTCGAGGGCGTCCCAGCGCCGGGCCTGGCTGAAGGCCTCGAGCGACGGCACGCCGCCGGGCGCGGCGCGCCAGAAGGTCCGGACCTCTTCCGAATTGGTCGAGACCACGTCCCAATGGGCGATCGCCGCCTTCAGGGTCGGCGTGTGGACGGTGGGCAGGTCGCCGTGGATCAGGCCGGCGCGATCGAGCTCGCCGAGCAGCGCATAGACGCCGCCGGCGCGGTGGACGTCCTCCATGTGGACGTCGGCGACCGCCGGAGCGACCTTGCTGAGGCAGGGGACGCGGCGCGACAGCCGATCGATGTCGGCCATCTTGAAGTCGACCCCGGCTTCTTCCGCCGCCGCGAGGAGATGCAGCACGGTGTTGGTCGAGCCGCCCATGGCGATGTCGAGGGTCATGGCGTTCTCGAAGGCCTGCTTCGAGGCGATGGCGCGCGGCAGCACGCTCGGGTCGTCCTGCTCGTAGTGGCGCTTGGCGAGATCGACGATCAGCCGGCCGGCGGCGAGGAACAGGCCCTTGCGGTCGGCGTGGGTCGCCAGCATCGAGCCGTTGCCGGGCAGCGACAATCCGAGGGCCTCGGTCAGGCAGTTCATCGAATTGGCGGTGAACATGCCCGAGCAGGAGCCGCAGGTCGGGCAGGCCGAGCGCTCGTAGGACTTGACGTCCTCGTCGGAGACCTTGTCGTCGGCGGCGGCGATCATCGCGTCGATCAGGTCGACCGCCTTGGTCGCGCCGCTCGACAACAGCACCTTGCCGGCCTCCATCGGGCCGCCCGAGACGAACACCGTCGGGATGTTCAGCCGCAGCGAGGCGAGCAACATGCCGGGGGTGATCTTGTCGCAGTTGGAGATGCAGACCATGGCGTCGGCGCAGTGGGCGTTGACCATGTATTCGACCGAGTCGGCGATCAGGTCGCGCGAGGGCAGCGAATAGAGCATGCCGTCGTGGCCCATGGCGATGCCGTCGTCGACCGCGATGGTGTCGAACTCCTTGGCGATGCCGCCGGCCGCCTCGATCTCGCGGGCGACCATCTGGCCGAGGTCCTTCAAGTGGACGTGGCCGGGCACGAACTGGGTGAAGGAATTGACCACCGCGATGATCGGCTTGCCGAAATCGCCGTCCTTCATGCCGGTGGCGCGCCACAGGCCGCGGGCGCCGGCCATGTTGCGGCCGTGGGTGGACGTGCGGGAGCGATAGGCGGGCATCGGCGGACCCTCTGAGCGGGCGGCGGGCGGCGGGCCCGGCGCGTTGCGGTCGGTGGACGTTCGACATAGCGCCTTCGAAGACGGCGGACCAGAGGCGAGCCGGCGGCGGAGATCGTAAATTCGCCGAAAATCGGCTCGCGAGGGAACGCCGCCGTCGATCGGCGGGGGCCGGCGAGCAGCGCTTGCTCGAAACCGCCATGCAGAAGCGCCGCGCACGCCATGCGCGGCTTGCAGGTTCGCCCCGCGCCGACAGATGATAGGAAGATCGGGCAGTCGTACGATGACTGTCCCTGCGCCCGCATCCGATCGTCGATCCGATGCCGAGACCGGAGCCGGCCGTTGCTCTTCGCGATCGAGATCGTCCTTCCCATCTTCACGCTGATCGCCTTCGGCTGGACGCTGGCCGCGGTCGGCGTGCTCGGGCGCACCGCCGGCGCCGGGCTCGCCGAATTCGCCGCCAAGGTCGGGCTGCCGGTGCTGATCTTCAAGACCATCGCCTCGGCGCAGATGACCGCCGACGCCCCGTGGATGCTGTGGGCCTGCTACTTCCCCGGCGCGGCGATCGCCTGGACCGCCGGCCATCTGTTCGCCGGTCGGGTGCTCCGGCGCGATCCGCCGACCGCGGTGATCGCCGGCATCGCCTCGGCCTTCGCCAACACCGCCTTCGTCGGTCTGCCGCTGGCCCAGCGCGCCTATGGCGAACACGGCGTGCTGATCGTCTCGCTGCTGCTCGCCGTCCACATGCCGATCATGATGGCGACGGCGACGATCCTGATGGAAAGGGCCGAGCGGCAGGTCAAGGGCGGCGACGGGCGCTCGCCCTTGCGGGTGATGCTGCAGATCCTCGCCAACGTCGGCCGCCAGCCGGTGGTCATCGGGGTGATCTGCGGCACGGCCTTCCGCCTCTCCGGGCTGGTGCTGCCGGAACTGGTCGACAAGCCGATCGGCATGATCGCCCAGGCCTCGACGCCGGTGATGCTGTTCGCGCTGGGCATGTCGCTGTGGGCGCACGGGGTCAAGGGCGAGGTGGCGACCGCGGTCGCGGCTTCGGTCGCCAAACTGGCGCTGATGCCGGCGGCGGTGCTGGCGATCGCGCTGGCGCTCGGCCTCGAACGCTCGAACATCGGCCCCCTGGTGCTGATCGCCGCGCTGCCGACCGGCATCAACGTCCACATGATCGCCATCCAGTTCCGCTCCAACGAGCGCCTCGCCTCGGCGACGGTGGTGATGACCACGGTGGTGAGCGTGGTCACGAGTTCGCTGTGGCTGATGCTGCTGGCGCGCTTCGTCTGACCGCGACGATCCGTCGTCGCGGCGACGGGACGATCCGGTGTTTCCTTTTCGTTCTCGTCGTTGCACAGTGCGCGCGGTGCGCGGCGGCGGGAATCGGATAGGGTCGCACGCCCGGACGAGGCGTGGAGACGCAGGCGAGCATGGACTGGTCGAGCGAACAGGATACGGCGCTGCGCGAAATCGCCGCCTGGCTGAAGCGCGGGAGCCCGCAGGTGTTCCGGTTGTTCGGCTATGCCGGCACCGGCAAGACGACGCTCGCCCGCCATCTCGCCGAAGGCATCTCCGGGCCGGTGGCCTTCGGCGCCTTCACCGGCAAGGCGGCGCTGGTGATGCGGTCGAAGGGCTGCGACGGCGCCTCGACCATCCATTCGATGATCTACCGACCGAAGCGGCCGGCCGAGGACGAGGAGGAGGAGGAGACCTTCTCCTTCGCCCTCAATCGCCAGTCGGAAGCCTCCAAGGCGTCGCTGATCGTCATCGACGAATGTTCGATGGTCGACGAGGAGCTCGGCAAGGACCTCCTGTCCTTCGGCAAGCCGACCCTGGTGCTCGGCGATCCGGCGCAGCTGCCGCCGGTCAAGGGCGGCGGTTTCTTCACCGAGGCCCAGCCCGACGTGATGCTGACCCAGGTCCACCGGCAGGCCGCCGACAATCCGATCATCCGCCTGTCGATGGAGGTGCGCGAGGGTCGCGAGTTGGCGATCGGCGACCACGGCGACACGCAGATCATCCGCCGGCGCGACATCTCCGCCGACCGCATCCTGTCGGCCGATCAGGTGCTGGTCGGGCGCAACAAGACCCGGCACCTCTACAACAAGCGGATCCGCGAATTGCGCGGCTACACCAGCCCGACCCCGGAGGTCGGCGAGAAGCTGGTGTGCCTCAGGAACGACAAGACCAAGGGCCTGCAGAACGGCGGGCTGTTCCGGGTCACCCGGATCAAGGAGCCGAAGAACGGCTTCCTGAAGTTCGATCTGGCGGCCGAGGAGACGGTGGAGAAGCGGCGGATCGCGGCTTCCGTGCTGCCGGCCTTCTTCGAGGGCGGCGAAGAGGCCCTGCCCTTCGCGCTGCGCCGGCGCTCCGACGAATTCGACTACGGCTACGCCCTGACCGTCCACAAGGCCCAGGGCTCGCAATGGGACGACGTGGTGCTGTTCGACGAGAGCTTCGCCTTCCGCGAGCACCGGGCGCGCTGGCTCTACACCGGCATCACCCGGGCGGCGGAGCGGCTGACCCTGGTGGTGTGAGCCGCCGCTTCCGCCCGGTCGGCCCTCAGGTCGGCCGGTGATGGGCGTGCCAGTGCCAGGCGATGTCGATGCGCCGGGCGACCCACACCGCCTCGCGGGCGGCGATGTGGTCGAGGAAGCGGATCAGCCCGGCGATGCGGGCGGGGCGGCCGACGATGCGGCAGTGCAGCCCGATCGACATCATCTTCGGCGCCGTCGCCCCCTCCTCCCACAGCACGTCGAAGGCATCGCGCATGTAGGTGAAGAACTGTTCGCTCTCGGTGAAGCCGGGGGCGTTGGCGAAGCGCATGTCGTTGGTCTCGAGGGTGTAGGGGATGGTCAGGTGCGGCCCCTGCGGTCCCTGTTCCCAATAGGGCAGATCGTCGGAATAGGTGTCGCTGTCGTAGAGGAAACCGCCCTCCTCCTTGACCAGATCGCGCGAGTTGAGCGACGTCCGCCCGGTGTACCAGCCGAGCGGGCGCGAGCCGGTGACCGCGGTGTGGATGCGGATCGCCTCGTCGAGGTGGCGACGCTCCTCGTCGCGGGAGAAGTCGCGGTAGTCGATCCACTTGAGGCCATGGGAGGCGATCTCCCAATCGGCGTCGCGCATCGCCGCCACGGCCTCGGGGTTGCGGGCGAGCGCGGTCGCCACCCCGAACACCGTGACCGGGATCTCGCGGGCGGTGAACAGCCGCCACAGCCGCCAGAAGCCGGCGCGCGAGCCGTATTCGTACATGCTCTCGACGTTCATGTGGCGCTTGCCCGGCCAGGGCTGGGCGCCGAGCACGTCGGACAGGAAGGCTTCCGAAGCGGCGTCGCCGTGCAGGATGTTGTTCTCGCCGCCCTCTTCGTAGTTCAGCACGAACTGCACCGCCACGCGGGCGTCGCCCGGCCAGCGCGGATGGGGCGGATTGCGGCCGTAGCCGATCAAGTCGCGGGGATAGGGCGCGCCGTCGGTCATGACCGACTCCTCTCGTCGAACGGGTTCATCTCCCCCCGAACTGAGCCCGGCACGCGGCGAAATTCAAGCGCGTGTCGTTGCAGTTTCGATTCCGGTGGAAGATCGCGAGCGCCGGCACCGGCCCGCAGTTGCAGCAGAGAGTCCGATTCAAGCGCCTCAAGAATCGATTCCGGTGCCTCGAGGAGCGCGTGAAGGCGGAGGCTTTCTGCTTCAATTTCAGATGGTTGGTGCGATTTCCCGAGGCATTCGCGCAGCGGCGCTCAGCGCCGGCGGCGGGTGTTCGAACGCACGGCGACACGGACCGGCACCGGTGTGCGGGTCTCGACCGTGGCCGGGGCGGAGCCGCCGCCGGAACCGTCGGACTCGTCGTCGCCGGGCAGCAGCATCACCGCGGTGGCCATGGCGACCGAGCACATGGTCACCAGGAAACCGAAGAACAACAGGAACAGCGGGATCCACGGCTGGTCGGAGGCCATCATCAGCGAGCGCAGATGGGCGGTGTCGGTGACCAGCACCGCGACCACCAGGACCAGGGCGACGCCGGCGCCGATCAGCCAATTGACGAACAGCAGGCGCAGCAGCGGCTGATGACGCAGCGGCGTCGGACCGCCGGCCGGCGACAGCTGCGGCGCGGCGGGGTCGTATGGGGCTGACGGGCGGTCGGCGGTCATGATCGAGTCTCCCTGGGTCGCTCCCCACTACATAGGGCGGCGCGGGCCGAGGCGAGGAGAAATTCGTCGAAGTGCGGGTGGCGTGCCCGAAACCAGTGCGCGCATCCGAGGAGAAATCGTGCGACTCTCGGGAACTCGGAGGATCCGGTCGTCGTTCTGCCATGCGACGACGCCATCATGCGCTCGCCGGCCGTGGACGGGCCGACGGCCGGGATCCGCAGTCGGAACGGCACGGGCCTTGCTTCTAACCATCGGACGATGGACGATCGCCCTCGGGCGTCGGGACGGAGAGCGACATGACCGGCAACGACAGGACACCGACGCGACCGAGTGCCGACGGCATGAGCCGGACGCTCGGCGAGTGCCCGCCCGGGCGCGACCCGGCGCAGTTCTCGCCGGTCCTGGAATCGCGGATCGTCGCGATGCGCGCCCTGCTCGGCAGGATGCGGCCGCAGAGCGACGCCGAGGCCCTCCAGGCGCTGCGCAGCGCCTTCCCGGATGCCAGCCTCGCCGACCGCGTCGCGGCGCTCTCGCACCGCTGAGGGCTCAGCCCGGCGAGGTCACGGCCTCGTCCGCGGCCTGCGCCTGTCGTCTGGCGGCCTCCGCATCGGCGGCGGCGAGACGTCGGAAGGCGCGCCACCCGAAGGGGATCGCCGCGACATAGGCGAGGGTCACGACCGTCAGGATCGGGAACGGAAAGCTCACCAGCGACGCCGCGAACAGCACCACCGCCACCGACAGCGGGATCACCGATTCGCGCGGCACGCGGGTGCCGAACTTCTTGCCCGACCAGGTCGGGATGGTCGAGACCATCATGAAGGCGACGAAGATGGTATGGATCGCGACAACCGCCGCGACACCGGGGACCCGTCCGATCGGCAGGATCTCGGCGAGATAGAGCGGCAACAGGGCGGTGATCGCCGCCGCCGGGGCCGGCATGCCGACGAAGAAATCGGCGTGCCAGGCGGGCTTGGGGGTCTCGATCATCACGTTGAAGCGGGCGAGCCTGAGCACCGCGGCGATGACGTAGGCCAGCACCGCCAGCCAGCCGAACGAACCGGCCTGATTCAGCACCCAGATGTAGAGCAGCAGCCCCGGCACCACGCCGAAGTTCACGAAGTCGGCGAGGCTGTCGAGCTCGGCGCCGAAGCGCGAGGTGCCCTTCAGCCAGCGCGCGACGCGGCCATCGACGGCGTCGAGCAGCGCCGCCACCACCACCGCCCCGACCGCCCATTCGAAATGGCCCTCGAGCCCGACGCGGATGCCCGACAAGCCGGCGCACAGGGCCAGCAACGTCACCAGATTGGGCAGCACCACCCGGAACGGCACCGAGCGCAGCCGCGCGAAACGGCGGCCGGTGCGGACCGACTGATGCACCACGGGCGGAAACAGATCGCTCATCGGCGTCGAAGCTCCAATTCGGGCGCGCGCCCCCGCGTCAGTCGCGACGGGTGATGCGGACCGCGCTCGGTGCGGCGGCGAGGTCGGCGAGGATGGTCTCGCCGGCGATCGAGGTCTGGCCGAGCGCCACCAGGGGCGTGGTGCCGAGCGGCAGGTAGACGTCGAGGCGCGAGCCGAAGCGGATCATGCCGAAGCGCTCGCCGGCCGCCAGTTCGGCGCCTTCCGTGGTCCACACCACGATGCGGCGGGCGACCAGCCCGGCGATCTGCACGCAGGCGAGGGTACCCAGCGCGTGACGGACCACCAGGGCATTGCGTTCGTTGAACTCGCTGGCCTTGTCGAGTTCGGCGTTGAGGAACTTGCCGGGCGTATAGACGATGCGCTCGACCGTGCCGGTGATCGGCATGCGGTTCACATGGACGTTGAAGACGTTCATGAAGATCGAGATGCGCAGCATCTCCTCGGCCGGCAGACCGAGTTCGGGCGGTGGCAGAACCGGGCCGATGTGGCTGACGCGACCGTCGGCCGGGGCGATCACCAGACCTTCGGCGATCGGCGTGACGCGGGCGGGGTCGCGGAAAAAGGCGGCGACCCAGATGGTCAGGCCGAGCAGCAGCCAGAACAGCGGCTGCCAGAACTGGCCGATCACCACGGTCAGGATCAGGGCGATGGCGACGAAGGGCCAGCCCGCGCGATTGATCGGCGGGAAGGCGCGGGTGATGGTCGCGAACAGGGAATCCATCGGAGGTACTCTGAAGACCGCGGGCGCGGCGGGAAACGGGTGCGGCGGCGAGCACCGTCGCGCCGCTTCCGACCTATACGGGATCGCCCGAATTGGAAAGAGCCAAGGACGGCGGGGGCGCCGCGACGCCCCCGTGCGTCACTGTGCGGCGACCGGGGCCGGCCGCGGCGACGGCCGGAAGGGATCGGCTGCCTCGGTCTCGGCGAGACGCTCGCGGGCCTCGTCGGCGGCGCGCTGGCGCGCCCACATCGAGGCATAGAGCCCATCGGCGGCGAGCAGGTCGTCGTGGCGGCCGCGTTCGGCGACCACCCCGTCGGCGAGCACCAGGATCTCGTCGGCGGCGACCACCGTCGACAGGCGATGGGCGATGACCAGAGTGGTGCGATTGCGCGACACCCGGTCGAGCGCCTCCTGGATCTCACGCTCCGTATGCGTGTCGAGGGCCGAGGTGGCCTCGTCGAGCATCAGGATCGGCGGCGCCTTGAGGATGGTGCGGGCGATGGCGACGCGCTGCTTCTCGCCGCCGGAGAGCTTCAGGCCGCGCTCGCCGACTTCGGTGTCGTAGCGCTTGGGCAGGCGCTCGATGAAATCGGCGATCTGGGCATTGGCCGCCGCTTCGATCACCTCGTCCTCGGTCGCGGACGGGCGGCCGTAGCGGATGTTGTAGGCGACGGTGTCGTTGAACAGCACGGTGTCCTGGGGAACCATGCCGATGGCGGCGCGCAGCGAGGTCTGGGTGACGTCGCGGATGTCCTGGCCGTCGATCAGGATGCGGCCGCCGCTGACGTCGTAGAAGCGGAACAGCAGGCGCGAGATGGTCGACTTGCCGGCGCCGGAGGGGCCGACGATCGCCACCGTCTTGCCGGCCGGCACCTCGAAGGTGACGCCCTTGAGGATCTCCCGCTCGGGATCGTAGTGGAAGCTGACGTTCTCGAAGCGGACGGTGGCCTCGTGAATCGCCAAGGGCTTGGCGTCGGGGCGGTCGACCACTTCGGCCGGCTGCTCGAGGATCACGAACAGGCTCTCGATGTCGACGAGGCTCTGCTTGATCTCGCGATAGAGCGTGCCGATGAAGTTGAGCGGGATCGACAGCTGCATCATCAGCGCGTTGATCATCACGAAATGGCCGACGGTCTGCTCGCCGCGCAGCACCGCGCCCGCCGACAGGGCCATACAGATGCCCATGCCGATCGAGAAGATCACCGCCTGCCCCATGTTGAGCCAGGCCAGCGAGGTGAAGGTGCGGATCGCCGCGTGTTCGTACTTGGCCATGGCGCGGTCGTAGCGCGACACCTCGAGTTCCTCGGCGGTGAAGTATTTCACCGTCTCGAAGTTCAGCAGGCTGTCGACCGCCTTGGACATGGAGTCGTTGTCGGCGTCGTTCATGTCGCGGCGGATGTCCATCCGCCAGTCCGAGGCCTTGATCGAGAACCACACGTAGAGCCAGGTGGTCACGCCGATCACCACGACGTAGATCCAGTCGAACTGCCACAGGATCACCGCGGCCATCAGCGCGAATTCGACCAGCGTCGGGATGCCGGCGAGGATGGTGATGCGGACGATGGTCTCGATGCCCTTGGCGCCGCGCTCGACGACGCGGGAGAGGCCGCCGGTGCGGCGCTGCAGGTGGTAGCGCAGCGACAGGGCGTGGAGGTGGCGGAAGGTCGCGGTGGCGAGCTCGCGCACCGCATGCTGGCCGACCGCCGCGAACAGGGCGTCGCGCAGCTGGTTGAAGCCGTTCGAGGCGATGCGCGCCACCGAATAGGCGACGACCAGCAGGATCGGCAGCGCCCACCAGGTCAGCCGATCGGGCACCACGGCGCCCGGCGCCAACAGATCGGTCGCCCATTTGTAGGCGAAGGGCAACCACACGGTCACCACCTTGCCGGCCAACAGCGCGACCAGCGCCAGGATCACCGCCCGCTTGAGGTCGGGACGCGAGGCGGGCCACAGATGCGGCCACAGGTTCTTCAGGGTTCGGAGCGTCTGCCCCTCCTCGGCCGTGATGCGCGGGCCGACGGGACGGTGGTGCCTGGACATGGGGACTCGCTGGCGCAAGGGGGGCGAATGTCGTCCTCACATAGGCGTTCTTTCGAGAAATTCAAACCTCGGCCCGCGCATCCGTGCAAGACGGCCGCGGCGAAACGCGCTTCCCTGCGTCGGCGAAGCGGCTAGACTGGCGCGACGTACCGCAGCGCGGAATCGGGCGAGCCGCCGGCCGCCCGCCGCCGGAGGGGAGAGCGACGTTGAGCGAACTCGGTTCGATCTGCATCTATTGTGGTTCCGGCTCCGGGGCCGATCCGGCCTTCGAACAGGCGGCGGTCGATCTCGGGCGGCTGCTCGCCCGCGAGGGCATCCGGCTGGTCTACGGCGGCGGGTCGCTGGGGCTGATGGGGGCGGCGGCGCGCGCCTGTCTGGCGGCCGGCGGCCAAGTCACCGGCATCATTCCGCAGTTCCTGGTCGACCGCGAGCTGATGCTGCCGGAAGTGTCCGAACTGATCGTCACCGTCGACATGCACGAGCGCAAGCGGCTGATGTTCGAGAAGGCCGACGCCTTCGTGGCGCTGCCGGGCGGCATCGGCACGCTCGAGGAGGTGGTCGAGCAGATGACCTGGGCGCAGCTCGGCCAGCACGCCAAGCCGATCATGCTCGCCAACATCTCCCACTTCTGGGACCCGCTGGTGACGCTGCTGCACCACATGAACGAAGCGGCGTTCATCCGGTCCGGCTTCGAGCTGTCCTACGGCGTCGCCAATTCGATCGACGACATCCTGCCGAAGATGCGCAAGCGCCTCGGGCAGTTGGCGGCGCGGGCCGCCGAACCGGCGCCGGTCGATCTGCGCCACATGTGACGCCGATCGCGGGGGTTCACGCCGCGTCGGTGCGCACCCGCGGGCGCGCGAGCCCGCCGACGAGGCGGGCGACGGTGCGGCGCGCGCCCGGCTCGACGAAGCGGGCGACCAGCCAGCCGACGGCGATCACCAGGACGATCGGCAGGACCGGCACGGCGAGTGCCGGCAGCCCCGGCCAGGCCGCGCCGACCCGCACGATCAGCGCCACCATCAGGTTCTCGTGCATCAGGTAGAGCGGGTAACTGGCGAAGCCGAGGATCAGGAACACCGGGTTGGCGACGACCCGGCGCACGGCCTCGAAACGCATCACCGCCGCCATCAGGCCGACCACGAACAGGCGCGGGCCGCAGCCGGCGATCGGCGACAGAGCCGCCACCAGCGAGGCGACCACGGCGATCGCATAGTGGCGTTCGCGCCGCTCCATCTCCCACAGGTAGTACATCGCTCCGGCGAAGAACCACAGGAAATAGGGCGCGCCCATCACCTTGAGGGCGCCGTAGCCGTGCAGCGCCTGGAGCGCCGCGGCGATCGACTCGAGCGGCAGCGCCCCGTTGCCGCGGATCATCGGCAGGTCGATCACCCGGAACAGGTGCAGGAGGGCGTAGACGCCGAGCAGCCCCCAGACCGCGGTGGTGCGGCCGAACAGATAATAGAGGGCGCCGAAGATCAGGTAGAACCGGGTCTCGACATAGAGCGACCAGAACGAGCCCTCGATCGAGGCGACGTCGTCCCAGGACAGGCCGGTCAGGCGCATCCACACGTCTTCGCCGAGCAGGGTCAGGCCGGGCAGCAGGTTGAACGCCGCGAGCGGTCCCTTGGGCCAGGGCACGATCACCACCGAGAGGGCGAAGACGGCGAGCGAGCACACCAGCATCGCCGGAAACAACCGCAGCCAGCGCCGCCAGAGGAAGCCGCCGAAGCGATCGTTCTTCTCCAGCGACATCAGGATGACGAAGCCGGAGATCATGAAGAACAACAGGACCCCGGTGCGGTCGGTGTCGAGAAACGGATTGCCGACGAAGCGGGCGCCGAACGGATAGTGCTCCGGCCAGCGCGCATAGGCGTGGAAGGCCACGACCATCAGGATCGCGACGCCGCGCAGCCCGTCGAGGAAGGCGATGCGGCCGCCGCCCGGGGCGGTACCGGCGGTCGTGGCGGGGGAGACGTCCGACATCCTGCGGCGATCCTCTCGGGCGGACAGACTCAGGCGACGGCGGTGACGCCGCTCTTGACCAGCTTGTACACCACGGCGTCCATCAGCGCCTGGAACGAGGCATCGATGATGTTCTCGGAGACGCCGATGGTGGTCCAGTGGTTCTTGGCGCCGTCGCGGCTCTCGATCAAGACGCGGGTGGTCGCGCCGGTGCCGCCGTTGAGGATGCGGACCTTGAAGTCGACCAGCACCAGATCGTCGATCGCCGACTGGTAGGGGCCGAGATCCTTGCGCAGCGCCGCGTCCAGCGCATTGACCGGGCCGTTGCCCTCGGCCGCCGACAGCATCAGCTGATCGCCGATCTTGACCTTGACCGTCGCCTCCGACTGGGTGACCAGCTCGCCGAGTTCGTTGAAGCGGCGCTCGACCATCACCCGGAAGCTCTGGACCTCGAAATAGCGCGGCACGGTGCCGAGCGTCCGGCGGGCGAGCAGCTCCAGCGAGGCGTCGGCGGCCTCGTAGGAGAAGCCGCGGGCCTCGCGGTCCTTGACCTCGCCGAGCAGGCGGTCGAGGCGCGGATCGGCGCGGTCGACGGTGATGCCGAAGCGGGCGAGTTCGGAGAGCAGGTTGGACTTGCCGGCCTGATCGGAGACCAGCACGCGGCGGCGATTGCCGACGGTCTCGGGCGGGACGTGCTCGTAGGTGCGCGGGTCCTTGACCAGCGCCGAGGCATGGATGCCGGCCTTGGTGGCGAAGGCATTGGCGCCGACGTAAGGGGCGTGGCGGTTGGGCGAGCGGTTGAGAATGTCGTCGAAGGCGCGGCTGACGTGGGTCAGTTCGCCGAGCTTTTCGGGCGTCACGCCGGTGACGAAGCGGTCGGAGAATTCCGGCTTCAGCGCCAGGGTGGCGATGATCGTCACCAGATTGGCGTTGCCGCAGCGCTCGCCGATGCCGTTGAGGGTACCCTGGATCTGGCGCACCCCGGCGCGCACCGCGGCCAGCGAATTGGCCACCGCCTGGCCGGTGTCGTCATGGGCATGGATGCCGAGCCGATCGCCGGGCACGTCGCGGGCGACCGCCGCGACGATCGCCTCGATCTCGTGGGGCAGCGTGCCGCCGTTGGTGTCGCACAGCACGATCCAGCGGGCGCCGGCGGCGTGCGCGGTACGGGCGACGGCCAGCGCGTGTTCGGGATTGCCCTTGAAGCCGTCGAAGAAATGCTCGCAGTCGATCAGCACCTCGTGGCCGCGGGCGCGCGCCGCCTCGACGGTCAGGCGCACGCTCTCCAGGTTCTCCTCGAGGGTGCAGCCGAGCGCCACATGGACATGATAGTCCCAGGCCTTGGCGACGAAGCAGCAGGCGTCGACCGCGGCATCGAGCACCGCGGCGAGGCCGGGATCGTTGGACACCGAGACGCCGGCGCGCTTGGTCATGCCGAAGGCGGTGAAGCGGGCCCTGCGTGTCCGCTTCTCCTCGAAGAAGGCGGTATCGGTGGGATTGGCGCCGGGATAGCCGCCCTCGACGTAGTCGATGCCGAAATCGTCGAGCATCCGGGCGATGCGGATCTTGTCGTCGAGCGTGAAGTCGACGCCGGAGGTCTGGGCGCCGTCGCGCAGCGTGGTGTCGAACAGATGGATACGCTCGGTCATCGGGGCTCTCGGGGGTCGGCGGGCCAAACGGCGGTGTCGTGATCGGGATGCTGGCAGGAGACGACTTCGGCGAAGAAGACCTCCATCGCGGCCTGCCGCTCCGGCGGCCGGCCCGGCAGGGTCGCGAGCCGGTCGAACCACGGCATGCGGCTCTCGACGCCGACCTGGATCGCCGGGACGATCTCGGCCGGCCGATCGAAGGCGCCGAGCGCGACCTCGAGGTCGGCGTGGCCGTCGAGTTCGTAGGTCAGCGGCGTGCCGCAGTCGGCGCAGAAGCCGCGACGGACCTTGTTCGACGAGCGGAAGCGCTTGGGCTCGCCGCGGGTCCAGGTCAGGCCGTGCGCCGTGACCAGCGGTCCGTAATGGCCGCCGAAGGCCTTCTGGCACATCCGGCAATGGCAGATCGAGGCGCGCCCGAGGCGCTCGCAGGCAAAACGCACGGCGCCGCACTGGCAGCCGCCGGTGATCGTGGTCATGGTCTCCCCCTCCCCTGTCCACGGGGCTTCAGACGAGCCCCTTCCAACGCAGGACCACCCAGGTCAGGCCGGCGAGCAACGCCAGCTTCACGACGATGGCGATGACCACCACCGCCACCGGATCGAGCCGGCGACGCGGCGATGCGTCGCGCGGCCGATCCGCCGATGCGTCATCGCGCCGGCTCCCAGGTGGTCTTCAATTCGCCGGTGACCGGGTCCTTGGCGTCCTTGAGGACCAGACCGAGGGCGGTCAATTCGTCGCGGATGCGGTCGGATTCGGCCCAGTCGCGGGCGTTGCGAGCGGCCAGCCGCGCGGCGATCAGAGCCTCCACCCGGGCGACGTCGACCGCCGCGGAGGCCTTGCGGCGCGCGGCCCAGGCGCTCGGGGTCTCCTGGAGGAGGCCGAGGAAGCGCAGGGAGCCGGCGAACAGGTCGAGATGGACGGCGCCGTCGGCGCGCTGGGCGGCGTTGCGCAGGGCATGCAGCTCGGCGATGGTCTTGGGCGTGTTGAGGTCGTCGCTCAGCGCCTCGATCACCGCCTCGGCGGGCCGCGAACCGGCGACGTCGCCGGCCAGCCAGTACCAGTCGTCGAGGGTCTTCCAGCTCTCCTCGAGGCTCTTCACCGTCCAGTCGATCGGCTGGCGGTAGTGCGTCTTCATCATGGTGAAGCGCAGCACCTCGCCCGGCCAGTCGGCGAGCAGATCGCGGATGGTCAGGAAGTTGCCGAGGGACTTCGACATCTTCTCGCCTTCGACCTGGAGAAAGCCGTTGTGCATCCAGATGTTGGCCATGACGTCGTGGCCGAAGGCGCACCTGGTCTGAGCGACCTCGTTCTCGTGGTGCGGGAACACCAGATCGATGCCGCCGCCGTGGATGTCGAAGGTCTCGCCGAGGTGCTTCCACGACATCGCCGAGCATTCGAGATGCCAGCCGGGACGGCCGCGGCCCCAGGGGCTCGGCCAGCCGGGCTCCTCGTCGCTCGACGGCTTCCACAGCACGAAGTCCATGTCGCCGCGCTTGTAGGGGGCGACGTCGACGCGGGCGCCGGCGATCATGTCGTCGAGCGGCCGGCGCGACAGCGCGCCGTAGTCGGGCATCGACGGCACATCGAACAGCACGTGACCTTCGGCGACATAGGCGTGGCCCGAAGCGATAAGCTTCTCGATGATCTCGACCATCTCGGCGATGTGCTCGGTGGCGCGCGGCTGCAGCGTCGGGCGGAGGGTCATCAGCGCGTCGGCGTCGGCCTGGAACTGCGCCTCGGTGTCGGAGGTGACCTTGCGGATCGCCTCGTTGAGGGCCAAGCCGGGGAAGTCACGGGCGGCGCGGGCGTTGATCTTGTCGTCGACGTCGGTGATGTTGCGCACATAGGTCACGCGGCTCGCCCCGTAGAGGTGGCGCAGCAGGCGGAACAGCAGATCGAAGACGATCACCGGGCGGGCGTTGCCGATGTGGGCGAGGTCGTAGACCGTCGGGCCGCACACGTAGAGCCGCACGTTCTGCGGATCGATCGGGGTGAAGTCGACCTTGTCCCGGGTCAGCGTGTTGTAGAGTTTCAGAGCCACCGACGACCTCCTGTTCTTGCGCGCAGCCGCCGGCCGTCCGCGGCCGCGCGACATCGACGGACATGCCCCGGCGCCCACCGGCCGGGGTCACATCTGGTCCTACTCGAGGCGAAGGCAGACGGAACCGGGCCAGCGAAGCTGCTAGCCGCAAATGCTCGGGATCGCGATCGCCGCGTGAGCCGGGGTTCCGTTCGTCATGGGTCCTGGGTGTGGCGGATTTGCGCGGCGCCGTCAAGGCCCGCGACGGCGGCCTCGACCAAGGTCGGCCGCGCCACGCCGGTCAGGTGCGGGCGGTGACCACGTGGCCGAGCGGGCTCGGACGCAGCGGCGAGCCGAGGCCGGCGAGAACCCGCGCCAGCACCGCCGGGCCACGATCCTCGACCGAGGCGAAGCCGACCGCGGCGAGGTCGCGGGCGAGGTCCTCGGGGGTGAAACTCGTCACCCAGGGCTCGCCCTCGGCGGCCGCCAGATCGGCGAGCGCGCGGTAGGCGGCGCGGATCGGCGGCGCCGCGCTCTCCCAGGGCTCGGAACAGTCGAAGGTCACTTCGGCGCAGCCGGCCGGGCGCGCCGCGACGTAGCGCAGGGTGTCGAGCAGCGCGGCGCGTTCGACATAGGGCACGACGCCGAGCAGTGCGAACACCGCCGGCGCGTCGGCATCGAATCCAGCCTCGGCGAGGCGCTGGTCGAGGCGGTCGCGCTCGAAATCGACCGGCACGAAGATCGGGCCGTCCGGCCCGCCGAGACCGGCGGCGGCGAGGCGCTGGCGCTTCCAGGCCTGGGTCGCGGGATGGTCGACCTCGAACACCCGCAGGTCGGCGACCGGGCGGCGCAGGGCGAGGGTGTCGAGGCCGGCGCCGAGCAGCACGTATTGGCGGCAGCCGCGGTCGATCGCCGCGGCGAGCCCGTCCTCGGCGAGGCGGGAGCGCAGGGCGATGGTGGTGCGCAGCCGCACCGAGCGCTCCGGTTCGGCGGCGCGGGCGGCGAGCAGGGCGCGGCCCTCGTCGTCGAGGAGCGCCTCCGCGAAGGGGTCGTCGAAGATCGGCGGACGGTCGAGACGGCGATGGAGAATGCGGTGCACCGCCGCCCCGAGGGCCGTGCGACTGGCTCGACCGTCGATCATCTGTGCTCCCCCGAAGGATCGCCTCAGCCGGTGTTGCGCAGGCCGGCGGCGATGCCGTTGATCGAGATCAGGATGCCGCGCTGGGTCTTCTCCTCGCGCAACCCGTCGCGCCAGCGTCGCAGCATCTCGACCTGGAGGTGATTGAGCGGCGCGATATAGGCGAAACGGTGGGCGATCGAGCGGGCCAGCGTCGGATTGTCGGCGAGACGGCCGGTGGCGCCGGTGATCCGGGCGAGGGCGTCGACGGTGCGCTGCCACTCGCTCTCGATCGCCTGGAACACCCGCTCGGCCAGCGCCTTGTCGGGCACCAGATCGGCATAGCGACGGGCCATGCCGAGGTCGGCCTTGGCCAGCACCATGTCCATGTTGGATATCAGGGTGCGGAAGAACGGCCAGTCGGTGTTCATCTGCGCGAGCAGGGCCCAGGTGGTGTCGGGGTCGGCGGCGACCGCTTCGGCGATCGCCGAGCCGAAGCCGTACCAGCCGGGCAGCGTCACCCGGCTCTGGCCCCAGGAGAAGCCCCAGGGGATGGCGCGCAGGTCCTCGATGCGGCGGGTGGCCTTCCGCGAGGCGGGGCGCGAACCGATGTTGAGCTGGGCGATCTCGGCGATCGGCGTGGCGGCGAAGAAATAGTCGGTGAAGCCGGGGGTGTCGTAGACCAGCGCGCGATAGGCGAGCCGGCTCGATTCCGAGATCTTGGCGGCCAGTTCGAGGAAGGCCGGCGTGGCCTTCTCGCTGCGCTGCAGCAGGCTCGCCTCGAGGGCGGCGGCCATCAGCGTCTCGAGATTGCGCCGACCGATCTCCGGATTGGCGTACTTCGCATTGATCACTTCGCCCTGTTCGGTGAGGCGGATCTGGCCCTTCACGGTGCCGGGGGGCTGGGCGACGATCGCCTCGTAGGACGGGCCGCCGCCGCGCCCGACGGCGCCGCCGCGCCCGTGGAACAGACGCATGGCGATGCCGGGCTTGGTGTCGAACAGCCGGGCGAGCGCGGTCGAGGAGCGGTAGAGCTCCCAGTTGGAGGTGAAGTAGCCGCCGTCCTTGTTGCTGTCGGAGTAGCCGAGCATGATGTCCTGCTCGCCGCCGGACGAGCGGATCAGCGCCTCGACCCCGGGCAGGTCGTAGAAGGCGCGCATGATCGGCTCGGCGGCGCGCAGGTCCTCGATGGTCTCGAACAGCGGCACGACGATCAAGTCGACCTTGGCCGACGCCGCCTCGTGCGAGGCCAGCGTGCCGGTCATCAACCCGCACTCCTTCTGCAGCAGCAGCACTTCGAGCAGGTCGGAAACGGTCTCGGTGTGGCTGATGATGTAGTGGCGGATGGCGTCGGCGCCGTAGTCGCGGCGCAGGCGACGAGCGGTCTCGAAGATCGTCAGCTCGCTGGTCGCGAGCTCCGAATAGGCGACGTTGGGCACCCGGAGCGGGCGCGGATCGGCGAGCAGCTTCAGCAGCAGGGCCTGACGCGCCGCCTCGTCGAGGGCGAGATAGTCGGCCTCGACGCGGGCATGGGCGAGGAGCTCGGCGACCACCAACTCGTGCTGGTCGGAGCTCTGGCGCAGGTCGGTGGTGGCGAGGTGGAAGCCGAAGACCTCGACGGCGCGGATCAGCGGCGCCAGCCGAATCGGGATCAGCGGCGCGCCGTGATTGCGGCGCAGCGAGTCCTCGATGATCTTCAGATCGGCGAGGAACGCCGCGGCGCTGTCGTAGGCCGCGGCGGGCGCGACCTCGTGGCGCAGCACGTCCTTGCCGGTGAGGTTGCGCAGCGTGGCGGCGAGGCGGGCATAGACCCCGACCAGGGCGCGGCGATAGGGCTCGTCCTGGCGCTGGGCGCTGGTGTCGGGCGAGGCGTCGGCGAGCGCCCGGAGTTCGGCGGAATGGACCACCAGGATGCGCGACACCGACAGTTCGCCGCCGAGCTCGTGGACTTCCGCCAGATAGTGCTCGAGCACCGTCTCGGCATGGCGGGTCATGGCGGTGACGAGCGTCGCGGCGGTGACGTTGGGATTGCCGTCGCGATCGCCGCCGATCCAGTTGCCCATCCGGAAGAACGGTGCGACCGGCCGACCGACGTGGCTCTCGAGCTCGGCGTAGAGGCGCGGGATCTCCTTGAGGAAGGTCGAGCGGTAGTAGCCGAGGGCGTTCTCGATCTCGTCTTCGACGGTCAGCTTGACGAAGCGCAGGATCCGGGTCTGCCACAGCTGGGCGACGCGGGCCTTGATCTGGACCTCGTTGGCGGCGCGGTCGCGGGGATTGCACAGGCGGTCGCGGGAAGCGAGCAGTTCGGCGATGGCGCGCTCGGCGTCGAGGATGCTCTTGCGCTGGACCTCGGTCGGATGGGCGGTCAGCACCGGCGACACCCAGGCGCGCTGGAGGGCGCGGGCGACCGCGGCGCCGTCGACGCCGGCTTCGGCGAAGCGGTCGAAGGCGCGGTCGAGGCCGCCGTTGCGGTGTTCGTCGCGGTCGTGATGGACGGCGCGGCGGCGCAGGTGGTGGCAGTCCTCGGCGAGATTGGCGAGGTGGGAGAAATAGGTGAAGGCGCGGATCACCGACACCGTCTCCGACGGGCTGAGGCGCTTGAGGAGCGCGTCGAGACCGCGGCCGGCTTCGGCGTCGGCGTTGCGCTGGAAGGCCACCGACAGGCGGCGAATCGCCTCGACCACCTCGAAGGCGGCCTCGCCGTCCTGCTCGCGGACGATGTCGCCGAGGATCTGGCCGAGCAGCCGAATGTCGTCGAACAGCGGGCGGTCCTTGTCGGCATCGTCGACGGCGGGATCCAGGGTGGCGTCCATCAATTTCGGTCCTCTCGTCGGCGGCAGGGGCGGCCGAGGCCTGCGTAAGGGTCGGCACCCTCGGGTGGTTCCCTTACGACTTTAGCACGATGATCCGCGACGACCAGTCGTCTCGGGGCCCCGATCGCGCGATCAACCGGTGACGAAGTCCCACATCAGCTTGGCGATCAACGAGACCACCACCACCAGGAAGGCGCGGCGCAGGAACACCGAGCCCCAGCGGATGGCGATGCGGGCGCCGAGCTGGGCGCCGAGCAGGTTGCAGGCGGCCATCATCAGGGCGACCGGCCACATCACCGCGCCATGGGCGATGAAGAACGCCAGGGCGGCGAAATTGGTGGCGGTGTTGACGATCTTGGTGGCGGCGTTGGCGCGCACCAGGTCGAAGCCGAAGAAGCGCACGAAGCCGAAGATCAGGAAAGATCCGGTGCCGGGGCCGAAGATGCCGTCGTAGAAGCCGAGCAGGCCGCCGAGCACGGCGCCGCGCGGCCGGTCGGCGGGGACCGGGCCGCGGGTCTCGAGGCGGCCGAACTCCTTGCGCAGGAAGGTGTGGACGGCGGTGGTGACCAGGAGGGCGATGACCAGCGGCACCATCCAGCGGCGCGGCAGGGCCGAGGCGCAAGCCGCGCCGACAAAGGCGCCGACCAGGGCGGCAATGGTCGCCGGCACGACGATCGCCCAGGGCAGCTTCACCCGGCGGACGAAGTGCAGCGCCGCCGCGCCGGTGCCGACGATGCTGGCGACCTTGTTGGTGCCGAACAGCACGGGAATTGCCGCGCCGGGGAAGATGGTCAGCAGGGCCGGCACCTGGATCAGGCCGCCGCCGCCCACCACCGCATCGACGGTCCCGGCAAAGAAGGCGGCGAGCGCCAGAAGCGGCCATTGATCGGGAAGCACGTCCGGTCCTCCGAACCGCCGGCGGCGGAGGCCGGCGGCGCAAGCGCGCGACGAGGCGGCGGACGCGGGCAAAAGTCAAGATCCGCCCGCGGCGGGGCGGATCTGCGTGCGGACCGTCAGGCCCTCGGCGGGGCGACGTCGTCGAACAGGCCGGTGGGCAGGCCGTCGATGCTGACGGCGTTCTTGCGGCGGCGATAGTCCTCGAGTTCGGCGTCGGTGCGCGAGGCCACCCAATGGTCGAGCTGATCGCGCGGACCGACGGACTCGAACCGCGGCACGCCGTAGCCGCAGGAGGTCTGCACCAGATCGACGTCGAGTCGGATCATCTGGCGGGCGCCGCGCGGCTCGTCACCGTCGTAGTGGGTGGCCAGCAGTTCGGCATAGTCGGGAGTGCCGCGCCGGATCACCCGCCCCTGCCCGTAGAGGCGCAGAATCATCGGCGGCCCCTCGAAGGCGCAGAACATCAGGGTCAGGCGTCCGTCGGCGGCGAGGTGGGCGGCGGTCTCGTTGCTCGAGCCGGTGAGGTCGAGCCACACGACGCAGTCGGCGGCGAGCACCCGCAGGGCGTCGGTGCCGCGCGGGCTGAGGTTGACCCGGGCGCCGGGCGCGGCGGAAGCCGCGAAAAAGATCTTCTGACGCGCGATGAAGGTGCGATGGATCGAGCCGAGGCTCGGAAACTGCTTGGACATGGGTCTCCCCCTCGCTTGCCGATCGGACGGGCCCGGCAGGCGCCGACCGACGATCCGATCGCCACCCGGCCGCACACCCGGCCGGGGAGAGACCGCGTATCATGCCGATCGGCGCGTCGTCACTTCACGAAATCGGCGCAACGCGGCGGCGGCTCGGTGCCCCAGGGCATCAGCGGCACCGAGGAGGTCGAATTCTTCGGGCTGCCGTCGATGATCTTGTCGGTGTAGACCATATAGACCAGTGTGTTGCGCTTGGCATCGCAGCCGCGGACGATCTGCATCTTCTTGAAGAACAGCGAGCGGCGCTCGCGGAACATCTCGTCGCCCTGGTCGACCTTGCGCTTGAATTTGATCGGCCCGACCTGGCGACAGGCCAGCGACACGTCCGAGGTCTGTTCGGCGAGGCCGACCATGCCCTTCAGGCCGCCGCGTTCGGGCACCGTGAAGTGGCAGGCGACGCCCTCGACGTCGGGATCGTCGATGCCGTAGACGGCGAGCTTGTCGTCGGGGGTGAGCAGCTTCCACACCGTCGACTTGCGGAAGATCAGATCCGGCTCCTCGGCGCCGGCGGGTGCGGCGACGGCGACGAGCGCCGCCCCCAGGGCGAGCGCGGCGAGACCGGAGCGAGTGAGCGGCGACGGCATGGCGTATCTCCTCTGTGAGCCCCTCATATGGGTCTCGTTTCGCCGGAGCGGGAGGGGGGATGCGCCCTCCCCGGCCCGCGAAGCGCCGCGCGATCGGACGATCGGCGTGATACCCTCGCAGGGCTCCGGCGATGTATACCCGGCGACGGGAGATTCGCACGTGCCGAGGATCGAGACGACCGACAGTTTTGTCCGTAGAGCCTCCGCGCGACCGTCGTTCGGCCGCGTGGGCCGGGCGGTCGTGGTCGCGCTCGGGCTGATCGCCGCAGCGCCGGCGCTCGCCCAGACCAACGCCTATGTCTGCAACGATCTGACGGCGCGGCTGGCGGCGCTGGCCAAGGTCCCGGCGAGCAACGCCGACCGCTGGGCCGGGGCGATCGCCGAGCAGCGGGCGGCGTTGGAACAGAACCGGGCGATGGCGGCGCGCTGCGCCGGGGCGATCGACACGCGCTGCGCGGCGGTGGTGGCGCGCGGCCAGCAGATGACCACCAATCTCGCGGCGCTCGAGCGCCAATATGCCGGGATGGGCGGCGACCGCGCCGCCGCTTCGCCGGAGCGCGCCCGGCTGCAGGCGCTGATGGCGCAGTTGCACTGCAACGAACGTCCACCGGCCGGCGCCGTGGTGCCGCCGGGGACCAGCGCCAATCCGGGATCGCGCAGTCAGGTGACCATCGGCGGGGTGCCCTTCACCACCCGCGCCGGCGACGAGATGCCGCCGGGCGTCGGCGGCGCGACGATCCGCACGCCGCCGCCGAGCCGTCCGACCGGCCTGTTCGCGGCGCTGTTCGGCAGCACCGCGACGGTCGAACCGGAATCGGAGACGCCGCCCGACGAGCTCGACCCGGCGCTGGCCCAGGCGATGTCGGGCAGTTTCCGCACGCTGTGCGTGCGCACCTGCGACGGCTATTTCTTCCCGATCTCGTTCAACGCGCCGCGCGGTCGGCTCGGCACCGACGCCAATGTCTGCAAGGCGCTATGTCCGGGCACCGAGACGCGGCTCTATTTCCATCACAATCCCGGCGAGGAGGCCGAGCAGGCACTGTCGGCCGACACGATGGAGCCGCTGACCCGGCTGCCCAACGCCTTCCGCTATCGCACCCAGGTCGTTCCCGACTGCCGCTGTGGCCGGCCCGATCCGAGCCTGCTGCCGGCCGCGGCGGGGGGACTGCTCGGCGGGCGCGGACTGCCGACCCGCGGCTTCGCGCTCGACGACGTGCCCTCGCCGCATCCGCGGCCGGGGCCCGACGCCGACCCGGAGACCCAGGCCGAGATCGTCGCCGGCTTCGAGCCGGGCGCGCCGATCCCGGTGGTGGTGGCGACGGAGGGTGGCGACGGCGCCCAGGCGACGGCCGAACCGGCCCCGCCGCCCAAGGTCAGGACAGTCGGTCCGAAGTATTTCGGCGACCGATGAGCGGCAGCAGCCGCTTCATCTCCGGCCCCTCGTCGCGGCCGGTCAGGGCCAGCCGCAAGGGATGGAACAGGGCGCGGCCCTTGCGCCCGGTCGCCGCCTTGATCGCCGCGGTCCAGCTGCCCCAGGTGGTGTCTTCCCAGGGTTCGGGCGGCAGCAGCGCCGCCGCGGCGGCGAGGAACGGCCGATCTTCCGGGTCGTTCGCCGCCTCGATCGGCCCGCGCACCACCGCGGCCCAGGCGACGGCGTCGCCGAGGCGGCCGAGGTTGTCGCGCACCGCCTCCCAGAAGGCCGGGCCGAGATCGGCGTCGAGGGCAGCGAGCCGCGGGGCGGCGTCGGAATGGGACAGGCCGTGCAGCAGGTGGGCGTTGATCGCGTCGAGTTCGTGGGGATCGAAGCGGGCGGTCGAGCGCGACACCGCGGCGAGATCGGCGTGGGGCGCGAGGGCGGCGAGGTCCGGATAGGCGCGGATCTCCTCCGACGAGCCGGTCAGCACGGCGATCGCCGCGACGGTCATCGGCTCGTAACCGGCCTCGCGCAGCGAGCCGATCGACAGCGAGCCGAGGCGCTTCGACAGCGCCTCGCCGGTGGTCGAGGCGATCAGGTTGTGGTGAGCGAAGCGCGGCACGGCGCCGCCCAGCGCCTCGAAGATCTCGATCTGCACCGCGGTGTTGGTGACGTGGTCCTCGCCGCGGACGATGTCGGTGACGCCCATCTCGACGTCGTCGACCACCGACGTCAGGGTGTAGAGGAAAGTCCCGTCCTCGCGCACCAGCACCGGATCGGACAGCGAGGCGGTGTCGATGGTCTGGGCGCCGCGCACCCCGTCGAGCCATTCGACGCGGCGGCCGTCGAGACGAAAGCGCCAATGGGGTCGGCGGCCCTCGACCTCGAAGGCGGCGATCTCGTCGGGGCCGAGCGCCAGGGCGGCGCGGTCGTAGACCGGCGGCAGGCCGCGGGCCATCTGGCGGCGGCGGCGGCGTTCCAGTTCGTCGGCGGTCTCGAAGGCCGGGTAGAGGCGGCCGGCGGCGCGCAAAGCGTCGGCCGCGGCCTCGTAGCGCGGCAGCCGCGCCGACTGGTGCTCGACGCGGTCGGGCACCAGACCGAGCCAGGCGAGATCCTCGGCGATCGCCGCGGAGAACTCGGGGCGCGAGCGTTCGGTGTCGGTGTCGTCGTAGCGCAGGATGAAGGTCCCGCCGCGCGACTTGGCGAAGAGATAGTTCAGCAGCGCCGTGCGGGCGTTGCCGATGTGGATGCGGCCCGTCGGCGACGGGGCGAAGCGGACGACGGGTGCGGACACGGGAACGACCTCGGGCGGAACGGTCAGACGACGACGGGGCTCGACGGTCGGGACACCGGCACCTCCGGCAGGTCGACCGGGCGGCCGGGATCGCGGAAGCCGTTGGTGATCGGATAGCGGCGGTCGCGGCCGAAGTTGCGGGCGGTGATCTTGACCCCCGGCGCGGCCTGACGGCGCTTGTATTCGGCGACGTAGAGCAGGCGCTCGATGCGCCGCACCAGGGCCTCGTCGTAGCCCTCGGCGACGATGTCGACCACCGCCATCTCCTTCTCGACCAGCCGTTCGAGCACGCCGTCGAGGATGTCGTAGGGCGGCAGGCTGTCCTGATCGGTCTGGTTCTCGCGCAGTTCCGCCGAGGGCGCCTTGGTGATGATCCGCTCGGGGATCACCACGCCGGCCGGGCCGAGGCTGCCGACCGGACGGTTCGCATTACGCCAGGCGGCCGCGGCATAGACCTCGGTCTTGTACAGGTCCTTGATCGGATTGAAGCCGCCGTTCATGTCGCCGTAGAGGGTGGCGTAGCCGACCGACATCTCCGACTTGTTGCCGGTGGTCAGGACCATCGGGCCGAACTTGTTGGAGATCGCCATCAGGATGGTGCCGCGGGTCCGCGACTGGAGGTTCTCTTCGGTGATGTCGGCGGCGCGGCCGGCGAAGACCGGGGCGAGCAGGGCTTCGAAGCCGTCGACGGCGACGCCGATCGGCACCACGTCGTAGCGGATGCCCAGCGCATCGGCGCAGGCCGCGGCGTCCTCGAGGCTGTCCGACGAGGTCCAGCGATAGGGCAGCATCACCGCATGGACACGGGGCGCACCCAGCGCATCGACGGCCATCGCCGCGACCAGGGCCGAATCGATGCCGCCCGACAGGCCGAGGACGACGCCGGGGAAGCGGTTCTTGTCGACGTAGTCGCGCAGGCCCAGGACGCAGGCCGCATAGTCGGAAGCGACGCCGGTCTCGACCTCGGCGCGGGTGCCGGGGGTGACGCGCCAGCGACCGTCGCGGCGGGTCAGTTCGACGACCTCGAGCGCCTCGCGGAAGGCCGGCAGCTGCACGGCGAGCGAGCCGTCGGCGTCCAGCGCGAAGGAGGCGCCTTCGAACACCAGTTCGTCCTGGCCGCCGAGCTGGTTGAGGTAGAGCAGCGGCAGGCCGACCGCCGCGACCCGGGCGGTGGCCACCGCGAAGCGCTCGCCGAGCACGCCGGCGCGGTAGGGCGAGGCGTTGGGCACCAGCAGGATCTCGCCGCCGGTCTCGGCGATGCAGGCGACCGGCGCGGGACCCCAGATGTCCTCGCAGATCGGCACGCCGATGCGCACGCCGCGGAATTCGAAGGGACCCGGCAGCGGGCCGGGCACGAACACCCGCTTCTCGTCGAAGGGGCCGTAGTTGGGCAGGTCGACCTTGTGGCGCAGCGCCGCGATCTTGCCCGCATCGAGCAGGGCGTGGGTGTTGTGCAGGCCGTCGGCGTCGCGCCAGGGCAGGCCGATCAGCACCGCCGGGCCACCGTCGGCGGTATCCGCGGCGAGGTCGGTCAGCGCCGTCATGCAGGCGGCATGAAAGGCCGGCTTCAGCACCAGATCCTCGGGTGGGTAGCCGGCGAGGAACAGTTCGCAGAACAGCACCAGATCGGCGCCGCGTTCGGCGGCGGCGGCACGGGCGGCGCGGGCCTTGGCGAGGTTGCCGGCGACGTCGCCGACGACCGGGGCGATTTGGGCGAGAGCGACGAGAAGGCGATCGGTCATACCCGAGATCTACCGCGCCGCGTGCGCCGCGACAACCGCCGGAATGCGCAAGGGTCGGGGTTCGTCGTGATACTCGACGAACAGCAGGTCGTCGTCGTAGTCGAACATCCGGCCGACCCGGGCGCCCATCTTGAGGTGCAGGAGAAGGTGACCGGCGGTGGTGATGGTCAGCGGATCGGGGTCCGAGGGGAAGCCCGAGAGATCGCAGACGTTCTCGACGAAGCTGCGCCGATCGGCGGGCACGTGGAAGGCTTCGCGGGCGGCGCGGTTGGCGTAGATCACCTCCGCCGTCTCGATCGACACCAGCAGGATCGGGTGCTTGACCCATTCGAGCGCCCGGTGGTTCGACGGCGGGCGCGACTCGCGCGGCGGCGGGACCACGACGGGAGCCGGCGGCGGTTCGGGAAGGACCTGCGCCGGGGCGGCGGCGGGGCGCGTCGGGGCGAGGCCGAGTTCGACGAGATCGGCCTCGCGCGCGGCGCGTTTGGCGGTGACCACCATGACGATGCCGGACATCTCCTCGGCGCCGTTGCCCCAGG
Source organism: Siculibacillus lacustris (assembly GCF_004328075.1). GTDB lineage: Bacteria > Pseudomonadota > Alphaproteobacteria > Rhizobiales > Ancalomicrobiaceae > Siculibacillus > Siculibacillus lacustris. The sequence goes on from NZ_SJFN01000002.1 coordinate 70,978, forward strand.
GGTTGGCGCGCCAGGCCAGACGCGGTCCACCGAGGCCCGACAGGGCGAGGATGCCGGACACCGCCGAGGAACTGCCGACCGCTTCGATCAGGCGCTCGCGGGTCGAACGCGGCAGCTTGGCCTCGATCACGCCGGCCCAGTCGCCGGCGTCCTCCTCGGCCTCGGTGATGCCGAACAGTTCCAGGGCATTGCGGTTGAGGCGGCGGACCTTGAGGTGGGCGTCGAAGATGATGATGCCGTCGTCGGAGGAAATGAACAGCGCCTCGATGATGAAGGACAGGCTGCGCGCGACGTGCTCGGCCTCCTTCCAGCGGTTCAGCACTTCGACCAGGCCGACGATGCGGCTGCCGGGGCCGGTGCCGACGCGGCGGGCGGCGAGGCGCAGATGGATACGGCCGCCCCACGACGCGTGCCAGGCGACCTCGACGACGCGGTCGCAGTCGGGGGATTGCAGGATCTCGGCGAGATAGGCGCGGAACCGGTCGCGGTCGGGCTCCTCGACACAGGCGACGGTGCGCTCGAGGCTCAGCACCTGATAGCCGGTCTCGACCGGCGGATCGTCGGGGCCATGGGGACGACCGAGGCCCTTGGGCAGGTAGACCTGACGCTTGTCGACGTCGACCAGCCAATAGCCGATGTCGACGGCATAGCCGACCTTCTTGACGACGTCGACGAGACTGCGCATGCGGGATTCTCCGATGCAGTGCACCCGCAGGGGTGGCGAACGATCGGAAGATCGCCCCGGCCACACTGTCACCGACGATGGCTAAGCAATGGTTGAACGGAATGCCGAAAATTCGCTGGAATTCGCGGCATTCTCGTTCGACTCCGATAGAATTCCAGTTCGCGCGCCGGTGGGCGGCCGTTCGCCTCACGAGGCGAAGCGATAGGCGTCCATGGCGAGAACCGCGAAGTTGCGGCTGTCGTGGATGCGCAGGCCCTCCTCGCCACCGGCACCGAGCGCCACGAACAACGGCAGCAGGTGCTCGTCGGTCGGGTGGTTGCGCACCGCGTGCGGCGCGGCGCGGCGATAGTCGAGCAGCGCCTCGACGTCGTGGGCGGCGACCTTGGCAGCGACCCAATCGGCGAATTCGGACACCCAGGCGGGGCTCGGCGCATCGAGCGGGCGCAGGCCGGTCGGGGTGAAGGCCTCGTGCAGATTGTGGGTCAGCGAACCCGAGGCGAGCACCAGGACACCTTCGGCACGCAGGCCGGCGATCGCCCGGCCGAGGTTCCAATGATGGCGGGGATCGCGACGCGGCTCGACCGAGAGCTGGACGACCGGGATGTCGGCATCCGGATACATCAGCTTGAGCGGCACCCAGGTGCCGTGATCGTAGCCGCGGCGGGCGGCGATCGCCGGCTCCAGGCCGGCGGCGGCCAGCGCCTCGGCGACCCGCCCCGCCAGTTCCGGATCGCCGGGGGCGGGATAGACCATCCGATAGAGCTCGGGTTCGAAGCCGCCGAAATCGTAGATCATCGCCGGATGGGGATCGGCGACGACGGTCGGGCGGGCGGCGGCGAAATGCGCCGAGACCGACAGGATCGCGGTCGGACGCGGCAGGTCGGCGGCGAGGCCGGCGAGGAAGGTGCGGGCCGCACTGGGGTGCAGGATCATGTTGGGGGCGCCGTGCGAGACGAACAACGCCGGCAGGGCGGAGGCGGGAGCGGGAGCGGTCATCGGCGGATCTCTCGGACGGCGTCGGGGCGTCGACGCTGGGGCGCCCGGTAGGCGAGCGCTACCGGTCCTACTGAGATCGTGCTTCCGCGATCGTTCGTCAATCGACGGCGATGGCACCGGCCAAGGACGGATCGTTCGGCTTTATCGAACGATGGTCCAACCGGTCGGCGGCGCGGGCGGAAGGCTCCGTCCGCGGGCCGGGTTACGGGTGCGCCGCGCGCCTCACTCGGCGGCGACGAGGGTCGCCGGCGGCCGGCCGGCGCGATCCTTCTTCAGTTCGGCAGCGACCAGGAAGGCCAGTTCGAGCGCCTGGGCGGCGTTGAGCCGCGGATCGCAGGCGGTGTCGTACTGCTGGCCGAGGTCGGCCTCCTGGATCGCCACGGCACCGCCGATGCACTCGGTGACGTTCTTGCCGGTCATCTCGAGGTGGACGCCGCCGGCCCACGAGCCTTCGGCGCGGTGGATCTCGAAGAAGCTCTGGACCTCCGACAGGATCTTGTCGAAGGGCCGGGTCTTGTGGCCAGACGTCGAGGTGATGCCGTTGCCGTGCATCGGGTCGCAGGACCACACGACATTGCGGCCTTCGCGGGCCACGGCGCGCACCAGATCGGGCAGGTGGCGACCGACCTTGTCGGCGCCGAAGCGGGCGATCAGGGTCAGGCGGCCGGCTTCGTTCCGGGGATCGAGGGTATCGATCAGGCGCAACAGGCCGTCGGCGTCGAGCGACGGGCCGCACTTGAGGCCGATCGGATTGGCGATGCCGCGGACATATTCGATGTGGGCATGGTCGAGCTGGCGGGTGCGGTCGCCGATCCACACCATGTGGGCGGAGGTGTCGTACCAGCCGCCCTCGACCGAATCCTCGCGGGTCAGCGCTTCCTCGTAGGGCAGCAGCAGCGCCTCGTGGGAGGTGTAGAAGTCGACCGACTGGAGTTGCGGCACGGTCTCGGCGGTGAGGCCGCAGGCGGCCATGAAGTCGAGCGCCTCGGAGATGCGATCGGCGACCTCGGCGAAACGCTCGGCGACCGGGCTGTCGGCGAGGAATTCGACCATCCAGCCCTGGACGCGCTCGAGCTTGGCATAGCCGCCGTGGGCGAAGCCGCGCAGCAGGTTGAGGGTCGCCGCCGACTGGCGATAGACCATGCGCATGCGCTCGGGATTGGGCTCGCGCGACTCGGCGGTGAAGTCGAAGCCGTTGATGATGTCGCCACGATAGGACGGCAGCTCAAGGCCGTCGCGCCGCTCGACCGAGGAGGAGCGCGGCTTGGCGAACTGGCCGGCGATACGGCCGACCTTGACCACCGGCAGGCCGGCGGAATGGGTGAGCACCACCGCCATCGACAGGAAGATGCGGAAGAAGTCGCGGATCTGATTGGCCGAATGCTCGGCGAAGCTCTCGGCGCAGTCGCCGCCCTGGAGCAGGAAGGCCTTGCGATCGGCAATGCGGCCGAGCTGGCGGCGCAGGCGCCGGATCTCGTCGGCGATGGCCAACGGCGGCCAGGTCGCGAGGTCGTCCTCGACCGCCGCGAGCAACGCCCGATCGGCGTAGTCGGGCACCTGGACGATCGGCTTGGCTCTCCAGCTCGTCGGCGACCAACCGGCCGCGTTCAAGGACTTCGTCATCGATCCCGCTCCTGTCGCTCCGCCCCGTCGCGGCGCCTTCGCCACGCCGGCGACCGGCGTACCCCCGCGCCCGGGCGAGCGCCGGGGCGACGGAGGAGCGCGTTTATACACACTCGTCCCGACCTTGACCACCGGCGCGCCGGCGCACGGCATGCCCCCGGCGAACTTCGCAGTGCCGTTGCATGTGCTTCGCGTCGGCGAGACGGTGGGCGAGGCTCAGTTGGATTCTTCTTACGCCTCGGCAGCCCCTTACATTTACATGCAAATATTCGACTTTAGATTATCTGTATAAGGTCCGATTGTGAAAAACCGCAATCGGACTAACATGACACCGTCTAGGGAACGGCGATCGCAATCGACCATGCCGAATCGTCGAAAATTTTCCGATCGCAGCCCGCAGAGGCGGCATCGGGCGGAGGGGAGGAAGGCCATGTTGCGTGGCGCTCGTGAAACCGAGAAACTGGACGACGACGACGGGCTGATCGTCCGCAAGTCGGAGCGCGCCTATCAATGGTTGCGAGACGAGATCTTGTCGTTTCGAATGCAGCCGGGAGTGTTCATCGACAAAGTCGAGATCTGCGCCAAGCTCGACGTCTCCAAGCAACCGGTGACCGCGGCGCTGTCGCGGCTGGAGCAGGAGGGACTCGTCGAGATCTATCCGCAGCGCGGCTCCTATGTGGCGCGGCTGCGGCTGGTGGCGATGAGCGAGAGCCTGTTCATCCGTGGCGCCCTCGAAGCGGCGGCGGTCCGTCGGATCGCCGAGGACGGCAACGAACTGCTGCTGCGCAGCCTCACCCGCAACCTCGAGGCCCAGGATCAGGCGATCCTGGCCGACGCGCCGGCGCGATTCTTCTCGCTCGACATGGAATTCCATTCGGCGATCGCCCGGGCGGTGCCCTATCCGCACGTCGCCCATCAGGTCGACATCGGTCTGGCGACGGTCAAGCGCTGCCGCGAGTTGTTCCGCCCCGACGCGTCGTCGCTGCGCGGCGCCTTCTCGGCCCATCGCCGCATCCTCGACGCACTGCTCGCCCGCCAGTCGGAAGTGGCGGCGCGCGAGATGCTCGACCACGTGGCCGACTATGCCGCGATGCTGCGCGGCCTCGCCGACGCCCGGCCGGAACTGTTCGTCGGCTGACCGCCGGCGTCGTCCCCGAAACGACGAAGCCCCTCGCAACGGTCCGCTGCGGGGGGCTTTCGCATGACGGGACGGGGCGATTGCCCCGTCAGATGGTGATCTGGGCGCCGAGGTCGATCACCCGGCCGGGCGGGATCTGGTAGTATTCGGCCGGATCGGCCTGGTTGCGGTAGAGGAAGATGAACAATCCGCGCAGCCAGGTCCAGATGCCGCCCTCGTCGCCTTCGACCAGATGGGCGCGCGACACGAAGAAGCTCAGGTCCTTCTTGTCGACATAGACGCCCATCGCCTCGGTCGCCTTGACGGCACTGGGCACGTCCGGCGTCTCCATGAAGCCGAAGCGCACCTTGACCATCGCCAGACCGTCGCCGAGCTGATCGACCGAGGCGCGGGTGGCGTTGTCGACCCAGGGCTCGTCGGTGGTCTGGATGTAGAGGAAGACGATCTGCTGGTGGGCGCACTTGTTGTGCTTGAGGTTGTGCAGGAACGACCGCGGCGCCAGCGACGGATCTTCCATCAGGTAGATGGCGGTGCCGCGGACGTGTTCGATGCGCGGGCTGCGCAGCGCCGAGAGGGCGATCTTGATCGGCACGCCCTCGTGGCGCCGGCGGGCGGCGAGCCGCAGACGCCCCATCCGCCAGGCCGACATGACGAAGATCAGCAGCGCGCCGATCACCAGCGGCAGCCAGGCGCCGTGCAGGATCTTGGTGGCGCAGGACACGAAGAAGGCGAGGACGATCACCATGAAGCAACCGACCAGCGGGATCGCCTGGAGGCGGCTCCAGCCCCACACGCCGCGCGCCACGATGTAGGCGAGGATGGTGGTGACCACCATGGTGCCGGTCACGGCGAAGCCGTAGGCCTCGGCGAGCTTCTCGGACTTCTGGAAGATCAGCACGATGGCGATGACGCCGACGAACAGCAGCAGGTTGATCGAATGGACGTAGACCTGACCGCGTTCCTCCGCCGAGGTGTGGCGGGTGTCGGTGCGCGGCCAGAAGCCGAGATGGGCGGCCTGATGGGTCAGGGTGAAGGCGCCGGAGATCACCGCCTGACTGGCGATCACGGTGGCGACCGTGGCGAGCAGCACCAGGGGCACCGCGAAATGCGCCGAGACCAGATGGAAGAACGGGTTTTCGACGTCGAAGCCGCCGGCGGCGCGACCGAGCGCCCAGGCGCCCTGGCCGAGATAGTTGAGCACCAGGGCCGGGGCGACGACGAAGGCGAAGGCCTTGCGGGTGGCGTCGCGGCCGACGTGACCCATGTCGGCATAGAGCGCCTCGCCGCCGGTGACCGCGAGCACCACCACCGCCATGACCGCGAATCCGGCCGGGCCGGTGCCGATCAGGAACTCGATGCCGGCGCGCGGATCGAGGGCGTAGAGGACCTGCGGATAGAACGCGATCTCCTTGATGCCGACCACGGCGAGGACCGCGAACCACACCAGGATGATCGGTCCGAACCAGCCGCCGACCTTGGAGGCGCCGCCGCGCTGGACCGCGAAGAGCGTGGTCAGGATGACGATGGCCATCGGCAGCACCACCTCTTCCAACGCCGGGGCGATGACCTCGAGGCCTTCGACCGCCGACAGCACCGAGATCGCCGGGGTGATCACCGCGTCGCCGTAGAACAGCGAGGCACCGATGATGCCGGCCACCGCGATGAAGCCGGCGAAGCGCGGCACCGACTTGGCGGCCAACGCCATCAGGGCGAAGATGCCGCCCTCGCCGCGGTTGTCGGCGCGCATGATGAACACCGCGTACCAGATGCCGACCACGACGAAGAGCGACCACACGATCAGCGACAGGAAGCCGAGGACGTCGTCGGGAACCGGGTGGATGACGCCGGACTTGAAGGCGGTGTCGAGGGTGTAGATCGGCGAGGTGCCGATGTCGCCGAAGACGATGCCGAGCGCCGCGAGCACCCCGGCATGGCCGGCGGCGTGGGCGTGCGGCTTGAGGCCGACCGACGGCATGTGATCGAGGTCGGGCGCCGTCTGGGCCAGGACCGCCTCACCATCCGCGGATTTCGCCACGGCGGCGTCGTGTTCGGAGCGGTCTTCGTCGTTCGGGGCCATGGCCCTCTCCTCGCACGGTGCGCAGCGCACCGCCGTCGTTGATCATTGCAAAGCGGGAGTCGAGTCGAAAAGCGGCCGGCGCCCCGCCCCCGCTCGGGTCACCACCGACGGCGGATCGACGACGCTCCGCCCACGATCCGCGGCGTGCCACCCCCGACCCGTCCGGACGCGGCGGAAAATAGCCCTGCCCGGGGAGCGGGTCAAATCGGCGCAGTTCCCGACCCGGTCGCGATCGGGTCGGTGGCCGGACGCCAATGGCCGGTGGGGCTCCGCATGGTCACCAGTTCCTCGGCGGCACTGGGGTGCAGGGCCATGGTGGCGTCGAAATCGGCCTTGCGCGCCCCCATCCGCACGGCGATCGCCACGACCTGGATCATCTCGGCGGCGTCGGGCCCGACGATGTGGACGCCGAGGACGCGATCGTCGGCGGCATCGACCAGGATCTTCATCAGGGTGCGGCCTTCACGACCGGCGAGCACGGCGCGCATCGGCCGGAAGGTGGCGCGATAGACGTCGTAGCCGCGGCCGATCGCCTGGAGGTCCTCCTCGCCGGCGCCGACGGTGCCGACTTCCGGGGTCGAGAACACCGCGGTCGGGATCAGGTCGTGGGAGACCTCGACGGTGCGGCCGCCGAACAGGGTATCGGCGAAGGCATGGCCCTCACGGATCGCCACCGGGGTCAGGGCGACCCGGTCGGTGACGTCGCCGACGGCATGGAGCCAGGGCAGCGCGGTGGCGGCGGTGCCGGTGACCGGCACGGCGCCGTTCGGGGCGAGCGCCAGACCGACCCGGTCGAGCCCGAGACCGGCGGTGCTGGGACGTCGGCCGATCGCCAGAACCACCGCGTCATGGGTCGAGACCCGGCCGCCGCGGGTGGTGGCGCGGAGGCCCTCGGGGGTGCGCTCGAGGCGGGCGACGACGTCGCCGGTGATCACCTCGAGACCGCGGGCGGACAGTTCGCCGTGCAGATGCCGGCGGACTTCGAGATCGAAGCCGCGCAGGATCTCCTCGCCGCGGTAGAGCAGCGTGGTCTGCGTCCCGAGCCCGTTGAACAGGCTGGCGAATTCCACCGCGATGTAGCCGCCGCCGAGCACCAGGAGGCGCTGGGGCCGCTCCGGCCAATTCATCACCTCCTCGGAGGTGACGGCGAGCGCCTCGCCTTCGAAACCGGCGTCGCGGACCGGGGTCGCGCCGGTGGCGACCAGCACATGGGCGGCGGTGACGGTGCGGCCGTCGGCGAGGAGGCGGATCTGATGTTCGCCGACGATCTCGGCGCGGGTGCGCAGCACTTCGACGCCGGAGCGGTCGAGGTTGGTGCCGTAGGCGGCCTCCAGGCGATCGATCTCGCGATCCTTGGCGGCGAGGAAGGTCGGCCAGTCGAAGGCGGCCGGGCCGACCGTCCAGCCGAAGCCGGCCGCGTCGGCGAAGTCGTCGGCGAAGCGGGCGGCATAGACCATCAGCTTCTTGGGCACGCAACCGCGGATCACGCAGGTGCCGCCGACCCGATATTCCTCGGCGACCGCCACCCGGGCGCCGTGGCCGGCGGCGATCCGCGCGGCGCGTACGCCGCCCGAGCCGCCGCCGATGACGAAGAGATCGTAGTCGAAGCTCATCGCGGACCTCTCGGACGGAAACGGCGCGGGCAAAGGGAGATCGCCGCCGGAGCGGCGACGGATGCGGCGGCTCAGAGGTTGAAGCCGCGCTTGCGCATCTCTTCGCGGACCTTGGCCAGCAGTTCCTGGCTGATCTTCTGCTGCCAGACCTGGGCGGCGACGCCGGTCATCTGGACGAGGCCGTTGGTCTCCTTGGTCAGCTTCTGACCGACCGGCGAGGCGTAGAACTTGGTGATCTCTTCGAGCTCGGGCTTGGTGAAGCGCGCCGCCCAGATCTCCTGGATCTGGCGGTCGAGCTCCGGACGCTTGGCGGCGAGCTCGATCGCGGCGGCGTTGGTGACCTCGTCGATCTGCGCCGAGATCGCCGGATTGGTGCGCACCAGCATCGCCTTGGTCTGCTGGGTGAGGCCGATCAGGATGTTGTCGAAGCCGTCGCTGACGTGGGAGGCTTCGATCGCCGCGCGGGCGGCGGCGATGTGGTCCTTGGCATAGTCCTCGGCGAGGGCCGCGGTGGAGAGGCCGAAGGAGATCACGGCGGCGGCGGCGAGGCGAGTGGCGAACGGGGTGAGCATCGATGAACTCCGTTGAGTCTTCCGAAGGGAAAAAGAGCGAAAGGGACGTCCGGGCGGCGGCGCAGCGGGCCGCCCGGCTTCAAGGGCGCAGCACCTCGACCCCGTCGTCGCGCGCCACGACGGCGGCGGTGGCGAAGCCCAGGAACAGCCCGTGTTCGACGACGCCGACCGTCGCGTCGAGGGCGGTCGCGAGCCTCGATGGATCGGGAATCCGGCGAAACGATGCATCGACGATCCAATGCCCGCCGTCGGTGAGGTAGGGATCGGACGCCGGGCCCGGCCGCAGCCGCAGATCGGCGGTGAGCCCGAGCTCGGCGACGAGGCGTTCGAGGCGGCGCAAGGTCGAGGCGAAGCCGAAGGGCACGACCTCGATCGGCAGCGGAAAGGCGCCGAGTTCGGCGACCGTCTTGGAGGCGTCGGCGATCACCACCATGCCGGCGGAGGAGGCCGCGACGATCTTCTCGCGCAACAGCGCGCCGCCGCCGCCCTTGATCAGGGCGAGATTCGGGCCGATCTCGTCGGCGCCGTCGACGGTGAGGTCGAGGTCCGGGGTCTCTTCCAGCGTCGTGAGACGGATGCCGAGGGCGGTCGCCTGGGCGAAGGTGCGCGCCGAGGTCGGCACGCCGACCACGTCGAGGCCGGCGGCGACGCGGGCGCCGAGCAGATCGACGAATTCGGCGGCGGTCGAGCCGGTGCCCAGCCCCAACCGCATTCCCGGTTCGATGAAGGCGAAAGCCGCCTCGGCGGCCCGCCGCTTCAATGCGACGCTCATCGTCGTTCCCATTCTGCCGACCGGTGACCGCCGGCCCTTTGCGCCGACGCGGCGGTCCGGGCGGGCGGCATACGTACGGACCCGGGTCTCCATAGCGCAGGCGGGACGGGCTCGCCAGTCCCCGCGGCGGGCGGCGTGCCGGACAGACGTGCGTCGCGCCGGGTTTCGCGAGCCGCTCGCCCCGGTTAGTGTCCGCCGTCCCCTCACCGGAGCCGCCGCACCATGTCAGCCCCTCTTCTCGTGTTCGATCTCGACGGCACCCTCGTCGACACCGCCGCCGATCTGATCGGGGCGCTCAACCGGGTGCTGACCGGCGAAGGCCTGGGGGCGGTGAAGATCGAGAACGCCGGCGCGCTGATCGGCGCGGGGGCGCGGGCGATGCTGACCCGCGGCTTCCGGATGAACGGCCGCGAGCCCGATGCGGCCGATCTCGATCGGCTGTTCCCGGTGTTCCTCGCCCTCTATGCCGCCGATCTGGTGACCGAGAGCCGGCCCTATCCCGGGGTGACCGCGATGCTCGCACGCTTCGCCGCGGCCGGCTGGCGCTTCGCGATCTGCACCAACAAGCCCGAGGCGCTGTCGGTGCGGATGATCGAGGCCCTCGGACTTTCCGCCCACTTCGCGGCGATCTGCGGCGGCGACACCTTCGCGGTGCGCAAGCCCGACGGCGCCCACGTGCTCGGCACCATCGCCCGGGCGGGCGGCGACGCGGCGCGGGCGATCATGATCGGCGACAGCCTCAACGACGTCGCGGCGGCGCGGGCCGCCGGCATTCCGGTGATCGGGGTGAGTTGGGGCTACACCGACGCGCCGGTCGCCAGCTACCAGCCGGACGCGGTGATCGACGACTTCGCCGATCTGTGGGACGCGGTGGCGGCGCTGGGCGCCGCCGCGAGCGCGGCGGAAGGTTGACGGGAGATTGATGCGACCGCCCGGAGCGGTCGATGATCGCGAGTGACATTCCTCAACTACGTCGCTTTACGCCGGCTCAACATCTCGATGCCAAGATCCTCGTACCGTGACGAGAGGATCCTGCGATGTTTCTGGCGCTTTTCCGAAAATTTTCCGCCGACGAGAGCGGTGCCACCGCGATCGAATACGGCCTGATCGCCTCGCTCGTGGCGAGCGCGGTCATTACCGGCGCCGGAAAACTCGGGACCAACATGAACAATACCTTCACCAATCTTGCGGCGAAGATGAAGTAACTCAGCCGGGATGCATCGTCGAGCGTCGCCGGGCCTCGGTTTTCGGCCCGGTCGACGCTCAGACGCCGATGATCTCGCCGCGGCCTTCGGCGATCGCCGCGCGCAGGCCGGCGATGGTGCCACGGTAGTCGGGCGCGCCGAAGATCGCCGAGCCGGCGACGAAGGTGTCGACCCCGGCGGCGGCGGCGCGAGCGACGTTGTCGAGCTTGATGCCGCCGTCGATCTCCAGGCGGATGTCGCGGCCGGAGGCGGCGATGCGCTCGCGCACGGCCCGCGCCTTGTCGAGCACGTGGGGGATCAGCGACTGGCCGCCGAAGCCGGGGTTGACCGACATCAGCAGGATCATGTCGAGGCGCGGCAACGTCCAGTCGAGCACCGACAGCGGCGTCGCCGGGTTGAGGACCAGGCCGGCCTTGACCCCGTGCTTGGCGATCAGTTCCAGCGAACGGTCGACGTGGTCGCTGGCTTCCGGATGGAAGGTGACGCTGTCGGCGCCGGCCTCGCAGAACATCTCGATCATCCGATCGACCGGTTCGACCATCAGATGGACGTCGATCGGCGCCGGGGTGCGCTTGCGCAGCGCCGCCAGCACCATCGGACCGAGGGTGAGATTGGGGACGTAATGGTTGTCCATCACGTCGAAATGGATCCAGTCGGCCCCGGCGGCGAGCACGTCGGCCACTTCCTCGCCGAGACGGGCGAAGTCGGCGGCGAGGATCGAAGCGGCGATGACGGGGGGGAGCATGGCGAACCTCGCGGATCAGACGACACGGTCGCGCAGCAAGGGCGATCCGGGCACACGAGTCAACCGGTCGGGCCGCCGCAGGCGATCACGACCGCAGACAGCGACGGCGCGGCCCCATGCCCCTCCGCCCGCTCACGGCGACCGCGGGACACGATCTTGACAGAAACCGACCGGTCGGTATGTTTCTTTGTATGCGTAGTTCCCCTGAAGCCACCGCCGACCTTCGCCCCGTTCGGACCCGCCTGCTCGATGCCGGCGTGACGATCGTTCGCCGCCGCGGCTATGCGGCGACGACCATCGACGAGCTCTGCCGCGCCGCCGGCGTCACCAAGGGCGGGTTCTTCCACCATTTCGCGTCCAAGGACGCCTACGGCGTCGCGCTCGCCGACCATTGGAGCGAGACCACCGGGCGGCTGTTCGCCGCGGCGCCCTATCACCGGGGAGACGATCCCTTGGAGCGGATCTTCGCCTATCTCGACTTGCGCGCCGCGCTGATCGACGGACCGATCGACGCCTTCACCTGCGTCGTCGGGACCCTGGCGCAGGAGATCCATCTGGAGAGCCCGACGATCCGCGACGCCTGCGGCCGCAGCATCTTCGGCCACGCCTCGACGCTCGAGGCGGATTTCGCCGCGGCGCTGGCCGCCCGCGGCCTCGTCGCCCCGACCGCCCGCAGTCTGGCGCTGCACACCCAGGCGGTGATCCAGGGTGGATTCGTGCTGGCCAAGGCGGCGGGCGACGCGGAGGCGGCGCGCGAGGCGGTGGCGCATCTGCGGCGCTACGTGGCGCTGTTGTTCGAACGGGAGACGACGGTTCACGAGGGAGGAGGAAGCGATGTCCAACAAGCACGGTGACTGGATCTGGTACGAATTGATGACGACCGATGCCGCAGCGGCGACGACCTTCTACGGTCCGCTGCTCGGCTGGAGCGTCGGGCCGGCCATGGACGTCGGGGGTGGCGCCGACTATCGCCAGATCACCGCGCCCGACGGCGATCATGCCGGCGGCATTCTGGCGCTCACGCCGGAGATGGTGGCGGGCGGCGCCCGCACCGGGTGGATCGGATACGTCGCGGTCGACGACGTCGATGCCGCGGTGACGACCCTGACGACGGCAGGCGGCGGCGTGGTGATGCCGGCCAAGGACCTGCCCGGCGTCGGCCGCTTCGCCCTGGTCGCCGACCCCGAGGGCGTGCCGTTCTACGTGATGCGCGGGTCGGTCGAGGGGCATGCCAGCCGCGCCTTCGCCGCCGACGGACCGCATCCCGGGCACTGCGCCTGGAACGAGCTGTCGGCGATCGACCAACGGCGGGCCCTCGCCTTCTACGGCACGGTGTTCGGCTGGATCCAGGACGGCGGCATGGACATGGGGCCGCTCGGCACCTACGCCTTCCTGCGCCACGGCAGCGTGATCGGCGCGATCATGCCGAAGCCGGAGCATCGGCCGGCACCGGGCTGGACCTTCTATTTCCGCGTGCCCGACATCGACGCGGCGGCGGCCCACATCGGCGCCAACGGCGGGCAGGTCTTCCACGGCCCGGTCGAAGTGCCGGGCGGCGACTGGATCGTCAACGCCGTCGATCCACAGGGCGGGGCCTTCGCGTTGGTCGGCCGACGCGCCTGACGCGGCGGGCGACCGGGCTTCGGTCGATTCGATCGGGGCGGGCGGCGCGTAAGAGCGCGCCGCCGACTTCGTCGCGCGCGACTATCGGTCGCGTGCGGGACTCGTTAGGATCTCTCCTTAAGTGGATCTGCCGATTCAAGCGGCCGATCACCACGCGCACGGGACTCGCTCCGCAGATCCCGGCCATCCGAGGAGACGTCCCCCATGAAGTCGCGCGCCGCGGTGGCCTGGGCCGCCAATCAGCCGCTCACCATCGAGACCATCGACATTGCCGGGCCGAAGGCCGGCGAGGTGCTGGTCGAGATCATGGCCACCGGGGTCTGCCACACCGACGCCTATACGCTGTCGGGGCTCGATTCGGAGGGCAAGTTCCCGGCGATCCTCGGCCACGAGGGCGCCGGCATCGTCCGCGAGATCGGCGCCGGGGTGACCTCGGTGAAGGTCGGCGATCACGTCATCCCGCTCTACACGCCGGAATGCCGGCAATGTAAGACCTGCCTGTCGCAGCGCTCCAACCTGTGCACCTCGATCCGCGCCACCCAGGGCCAGGGCCTGATGCCCGACCACACCTCGCGCTTCTCCTGCGAGGCGGTCGGGGCGCGCGGGTCGGAGATCTTCCACTACATGGGTTGTTCGACCTTCTCGAACTTCACCGTGCTGCCGGAGATCGCGGTGGCGAAGGTGCGGCCGGACGCCCCCTTCGACAAGATCTGCTACATCGGCTGCGGCGTGACCACCGGCATCGGCGCGGTGATCTGGACCGCCAAGGTGCGGCCCGGGTCCAACGTCGTGGTGTTCGGGCTCGGCGGCATCGGCCTCAACGTCATCCAGGGCGCCCGCATGGTCGGGGCCGACAAGATCATCGGCGTCGATCTCAACCCGTCCAAGGTCGAGATGGCCAAGAAGTTCGGCATGACCCATTTCGTCAACCCCGACGAGGTCGGGCGCGACAAGGTGGTCCAGGCGATCCAGGATCTGACCGACGGCGGCGCCGACTATTCGTTCGAATGTATCGGCAACGTCCACACCATGCGCCAGGCGCTCGAATGCTGCCATCGCGGCTGGGGCGAGAGCATCATCATCGGCGTGGCGCCGTCGGGCGCCGAGATCGCCACCCGTCCGTTCCAGCTGGTCACCGGCCGCGTCTGGAAAGGCTCGGCCTTCGGCGGGGCGCGTGGCCGCACCGACGTGCCGAAGATCGTCGACTGGTACATGGACGGCAAGATCGACATCGACAGCCTGATCACCCATACGATGCCGCTCGACGAGATCAACACCGCCTTCGATCTGATGCACGAGGGCAAGTCGATCCGTTCCGTAGTGGTGTTCTGATGGCCCTCGACATCGTCTCCCGATCCAAGTGCTTCGGCGGCACCCAGACGACCTATCGGCACGCTTCGGCCGAGACCCGGTGCGACATGCGCTTTTCGGTGTTCGCGCCGCCACATGCCGAGCGCGAAGCGGTGCCGGTGGTGTGGTTCCTGTCCGGGCTGACCTGCACGGAAGAGAACTTCACGGTGAAGGCCGGGGCGCAGCGGGTCGCTGCCGAGCGCGGGCTGATGCTAATCGCCCCGGACACCAGCCCGCGCGGCGAGGGCGTGCCGGGCGATCCGGCGGGGTCCTACGACTTCGGCTTCGGTGCCGGATTCTACGTCGATGCGACGCAGGCACCGTGGTCGACCAACTACCGCATGCGCTCCTGGCTGGAACACGAATTGCCGGGCCTCGTCGGGCGCGAGTTGCCGGTCGACATGATGCGTCAGGGGATCATGGGCCATTCGATGGGCGGCCACGGGGCGCTGACCCTGGCGTTGCGCGAGCCGTCGCGTTTCGCTTCGGTCTCGGCCTTCGCGCCGATCGCCTCGCCGATGAACTGTTCGTGGGGCGAGAAGGCGTTCACCCGCTATCTCGGGCCGAACCGCACGATGTGGCGCACCTACGACGCCTGCGCGCTGATCGAGGACGGCGCGCGGCTGCCCGGCCTGCTGGTCGACCAGGGCACCGCCGACGGATTCCTGGCGGCGCAGCTGAAGCCGGAGCTGCTCGAGGCGGCCTGCGAGGCGGCGCGGATGCCGCTGACGCTGCGACGTCAGGACGGCTACGACCACTCGTATTTCTTCATCGCAGGCTTCATCGCCGACCATCTGCGTTGGCACGCCGAACGATTGGGGTGAGGCCGCCGGGTGCATCGCGGAAGTAGGATGCGTGGTCGTAGGGTGCATCCCGCAACGTAGGGTGCATCGAGCGCCAGCGAGTTGCACCGTCGGCGCCCGAGCCCGCCCCGGCGTCCCTCATGACCGCCGCCGGTGCAACTCGCTGGCGCTCCATGCACCCTACGGGGTGCACCCTACGGCCCTTTCCGCCCGAAGCGCAGCCAGGACGCCTCGAGCAGCGCCGCGGCGGCGAAGCCGAGATAGGGGCCGACGTCGGCGCCGCCGATCCGCTCCGACAGCAGCCCGGTGTAGAGCGAGTTCGCCGAGAACAGGCCTATCGAGGCGATGGTCACCGCGACGAAGATCCCGCAGCCGACGGTGATCCCGGCGGGCGTCCCCTGCCGATCGCCGACCATCAGCCAATGGGTCAGCAGGACCGCGGCCCAGGGCGCGATGCCATGGGCGAACAGGAACAGGAAGTTCTCGAAGAAGGCGACGAAGTCGTCGGAGGCGAGCAGGCAGACGACGTAGCCGAGGACCGCGCCGATCACCGCGGTGAGCGGACGCGAGATCCGGACGCCGGCAGAAATCAGGCTGTAGGCCGCGGAATTGTCGTTGACCGCATTGCACGGCACCGAATTGAGCGCCACCAGGAACAGCACGACCGGGGCGAAGGGCCCGGCCAGCGTCTTCAGCGCGTCCATCACCGCGACGGGCGAGGGCTCCGTGACCAGCGAGGCGGTCGCCCAGCCGAAGAAGCAGAAGGCGACGGAGGCCGTGAACAGGCCGGCGAACACCGGGACGAACACCCTGCGGCCCGGCGTCGCCGCCGGCAGATAGCGGGTGTAGTCGGCGGCGTAGGGCGCCAGGGTGATCGAGTAGGACACCACCAGCAGCAACGCCGCGAACACCGCGCCGATCGGCGCGGCGACCCCGGTCACCGCGACGCCGGTGCGGGCCACGGCGACGACGCCGAGGATCGCGAAGGCCAGCCCGAGCAGCAGGCCGAGCCAGCGGGCGGTGGCCTGGATCAGGTGATGGCCCCACAGGCCGACCAGCAGCTGCAGCGCCACCAGGATCCCGAAGGCCAGCCACGACGGCAGGCCGAGCCCGGAGCCGGCGGCCAGCGCGATCAGCGCCGCGGCGGCGAGCGAATTGAACACCACGTCCCAGCCGATCGCCCCGATCCAGTTGAGGAGGGCGGGCAGGCGCTTGCCGGTCGCGCCGAGGGCGAAGCGGCCGACCTCGAGCTGCGGCAGGCGGGTGCGCGGTCCGAGCACCGCCATCGCCGCCGGCAGGGCGCCGCCGACGGCGCTGCCGATCAGAATGACGCCCATCGCCTGAGTGAAATCGAGCCCCATCACCGCGACCAGCACGCCGATCAGCCAGGTGGCGATGCCGGTATTGAGGACGAAGAACACCCAGAACGGGTTGCCGACGGCGAGGGTCTGCTCGTGCGCGGCGACGCCGTCGGTGACGAGCGAGGGGTGGGTCCGCTCCATGCGGAAGGCGGAGATCCCGCGGCCGGCCGAAACATCGGCGGTCGCGAGGTCGGTGGACTCGAGCGTACGGGTAGACGGGGCCGCCCCAGGGGCAGCGGAGAAGGAGATCGGCATCGGTGGTCCCCACGAGCCATCTGCGATCGGTTCCGCCGTCCATGCGGAACAGACCCACGAGGGCTCGGCCGGTCTTCCGACTGAGGATCAACCCGCGGCGAGACCTTCCCGGCAGATGCCAGTGGTCGCTGCTCGGACGAGCCGAGCCTCGCAGCGGTCCCCCTTCACGGCGTTGGGCACGTCACGGATTTGCACCGTGTTCCCGATTCTCCCGACAGGGCACCGAACCGCCGGCATCGTGGCATGGCGGCGGGCGAGGGACAAGGACGGGCGGCCTGTGACACGGTGCCTCGATCGGAGGGGGCTCCGAGGGGCATCGCGGTAGGGTGCACGGTCGTAGGGTGCAAGGTCGTAGGGTGCATCGAGCGCGAGCGAGTTGCACCATGGGCGGGAGTGGTGCGCTCCGGCGTTCCCCACGACCTCGGCCGGTGCAAGTCGCTGCGCTCCATGCACCCTACGGACCAATGGACCATTCCCCACTCGATCCCGGCGACCTCGCCACCGGGATTCTGCTGTCGTTGGTAGTGCGAGCGCAAAAAGAGGCGCGTGCGAGAAGTGGGTCGTACGGATTCTCGACAATTTCGATATCAGAATTTCTATGTTATTGAATTAACTTCGGAGCATTCCGACACACTCCGCGAGTAACGACCATGACGGCGCGCAACTACACACCAGCGCTCGCATTGCCGGCTATTCTTCCGATTATTTTTCTCCTTGGACCTGAACTAAATGTATACAGGCTACTTCTAATTGATTCCGCGCCCGCCTATGCGAAGGTTACATCAAAGAGCGAGTCCTTCAGAACTGGTAAAGGCATCTAGGAACTGGAAATACAATTCACTGTTTCACGGGGAAGAATGGTCGAGGCAAAAGTCTTAGTCGCATCACACGCCTATTTCACAGAAAGCGAAATTCATATAGATTATTATCCTGATATTCCTTCTCATTGCCTAGTCTCAAAAACCGAGAGTGGTAACATTTATAGAGGCGTTTTATTTAATATTTTCATTTTATTACCAATATCTGTAATTTTATTGATTTATCTATCTTTGATATCCGCATGTGATTTTCGAGATTTACTCATAAAGAAGCTAAGACATAGAAATAATTGATGCGTTTTATCTATGCGTCCTAGGGTAGAACAGGCACGCCCCGACGGTGCCCGCGAACTGCCGAGCGTATTCGTAGAGTGCATCGAGCGTGAGCGAGTTGCACCAGAGGCGGGCATGGCTCTCTCCGGCGTCCCCCACGACCTCCGCCGGTGCAAGTCGCTTCGCTCCATGCACCCTACGGCGGGCACCCTACGAGTTGCACCCTACCGGGCCCGGTGTGCCCCCACTGACCCCTTGACTCGGCCCCAGGGGCCGGCCGCAGAACCACGGGCGTCCATCGACGGGAGGCGCGATTGAGCCGGATCTCGAACTACCGGACCGCTGGGGAGACCGCCGCCGTGCTCGGCGTCTCGATCAAGGCGCTGCGGGTCTATGAGCGCCACGGCCTGGTCGCGCCGGATCGCACGGCCGCGGGATACCGCGTCTACGGTCCCGTCCAGATGCGTCGCCTGCACCAGGTCCTGGCGCTCAGGTCGCTCGGCCTGTCGCTCGCCCAGATCGGCGCCTGTATCGCCGGGCTCGGCGACGAACTCGGGCCGATCCTGGACCTCCAGGACCGCGACCTGCGCCAGCGCATCGCCCGGCTGCAGACGGCGGCGGCGACCGTCGCCGCGGCGCGGGCGCGGCTCGCGGCCGGCGAGAGCCTGTCGGTGGACGATCTCGTGAAACTGACGAAGGAGATCGTCATGACCCAGGAAAGACCCGATTGGCGCGAGGCGCTGACACCGCTGTTCGCCGAGCACTTCACCGAAGCCGAGCGCCGGGCGATGATGCCGCCGGYGCGCCCGCCCGACGACGGCGCGGCGGCGGCCGAGCGCGCGGCGCTGTTGGCCGAGGCCCGGGCGCTGGCGGGCACCGACCCGGGCGCGCCGGCGGCCCTCGATCTCGCCCGGCGCTGGCGCGACCGCGCCCTGGCGTTCGCCGGCGGCGACCCGGTCCGGCTCGCCAAGCTGCGGGCGGTGTTCGACGACGCGCTGGCCGATCCCGAGGTCGCCCGGACCCTGCCGTGGCGCGAAGAACTGGCGTTCATCAAGACCGCCACCGCGCGGTTGGAGGCCGCCGAGAGGTGAGCCGAGGACGGGGGACGTAGGGTGCATGGCCGTAGGGTACATCGAGCGCCAGCGAGTTGCACCGTGGGCCGGCGAGGCTCGCTCCGGGCGTCCCCACGACCTCGGCCGGGGCAAGTCGCTGCGCTCCATGCACCCAACGGGCACCTCCCCCCGCAAACGAAGACGCCGCCGCGGATCTCTCCGGGCGGCGTCCGTCTCGGGCGGCGCCGTCCACCGGCGCTCTCCTCCCACTGTTTCGGTCGGATCCGCGCGAGCGGACCCGACGTCGTTCACTTGACGATCTGCGCCAGTTTGCCGGAGGCGTAACCGGCGGCGATCTCTTCGAGCGGGGCGACCTTGATCTTGTCGGCCTGGCCGGCGGCGCCGAAGGCCTCGTAGCGGGCCTTGCAGACCGCCGACGCGGCCTTCTGGGCTTCGGCGTTGTACTTGCGCGGATCGAATTCGCCGGGCTTGGTGGCGAAGACGCGACGGATCGCGGCGGTCATGGCCAGACGCAGGTCGGTGTCGATGTTGACCTTGCGCACGCCGTGCTTGATGCCCTCGACGATCTCCTCGACCGGAACGCCGTAGGTCTCCTTCATGTCGCCGCCGTACTTGCGGATCTCCTCGAGCAGCTCCTGGGGAACCGACGACGAGCCGTGCATCACCAAATGGGTGTTGGGGATGCGGGCGTGGATCTCCTTGATACGGCTGATGGCGAGGGTCTCGCCGGTCGGCTTCTTGGAGAACTTGTAGGCGCCGTGCGAGGTGCCGATGGCGATCGCCAGCGCGTCGACCTGGGTGCGCTTGACGAAGTCGGCGGCCTGATCGGGATCGGTCAGGAGCTGTTCGCGGGTCATGGTGCCTTCGGCGCCGTGCCCGTCTTCCTTGTCGCCCTTCATGGTCTCGAGCGACCCGAGCACGCCGAGCTCGCCTTCGACCGAGACGCCGATCGAATGGGCGAAGGCGACGACGGTGGCGGTGGTCTCGACGTTGTATTCGTAGGAGGCGACGGTCTTGCCGTCGGCCTGGAGCGAGCCGTCCATCATCACCGAGGTGAAGCCCGAGCGGATCGCCGCCTGACAGATCGCCGGCGAGGCGCCGTGATCCTGGTGCATGACGATCGGAATCTCGGGATAGGCTTCGACCGCGGCCTGGATCAGGTGGCGGAGGAACTGCTCGCCGGCATATTTGCGGGCGCCGGCCGAGCCCTGCAGGATGACCGGGCTGCGGGTCTCGCGAGCGGCCTCCATCACGGCGCGCACCTGTTCGAGATTGTTCACGTTGAAGGCCGGAAGGCCGTAGCCGTTCTCGGCGGCGTGGTCGAGCAACTGGCGCATGGAAACGAGCGGCATCGCATTCTCCCCGATCGGTTTCGAAGGCGCCGACACTAGCACGCTTCGACGGTCCGGGGTTAAGCCGCCACGCCGATCGGTTCAAGAGAGTCGTTGGTCCATGGGGTTGGCACGGACGAAGATCCCCCGATCGGGATTCTGCCGATGCAAGACGCGCTCGCATCGGCAGAGATTGCATTTCCGCTCGGCCGAGGATCAGCCGAGGACGCGCTTGACGGTCGCCACGACGTTGTCGGTGGTGAAGCCGAACAGCGGATAGAGCACCTTTTCCGGGGCGCTCTCGCCGAAGCGGTCGATGCCGATCACCGCGCCGGTGCGGCCGGCGATCTTCCACCAGCCGCGGGTCACGCCGGCTTCGATCACCACCGTCGGCAGATCGGCCGGCAGCACCGCCGCCTGCTCTTCGGCCGGACGGCGCTCGAAGGCCTCGACGCAGGGCATCGACACCACCCGCACCGGAATGCCGGCCTCGGCCAGCACCTTCTGGGCGGCGGTGGCGAACTGCAGCTCCGAGCCCGTCCCGACGATCACCGCGCGCGGCGCCTCGGTCGGTTCGACCAGCACGTAGCCGCCCTTAGCGATCTCGGCGAGTTGCGCCGGGGTGCGGGGCTGGGCGGCGAGGTTCTGGCGCGACAGGAGCAGGGCGCTCGGGCCCTGGGACCGCGACACCGCGGCGTTCCAGGCGCCCTGGGTCTCGGCGGAATCACACGGCCGCCAGACGTCGAGGTTGGGGATGATCCGCAGGCTCTCGGCGTGCTCGATCGGCTGATGGGTCGGGCCGTCCTCGCCGAGACCGATGGAGTCGTGGGTGTAGACGTGGACCACCCGCTGGTGCATCAGCGCCGACATGCGCACCGCGTTGCGGGCGTAGTCGGAGAACACCAGGAAGGTGGCGACGAAGGGCAGGAAGCCGCCGTGCAGGGCGATGCCGTTGGCGATCGCCGTCATGCCGAATTCGCGCACCCCGTAGAGGATCGTGTTGCCGGCCGGATCGCGGGTGATCGGCAGCGTGCCCTTGTAGTTGGTCAGGTTGGAGTGGGTCAGGTCGGCCGAGCCGCCGAGGAACTCGGGCAGCTTCGGAGCGAGGTTGTTGAGGGCGTTCTGGCTGGCCTTGCGGCTGGCGATGGTCTCGGCCTGGGCCTGGACCGCCTCGAGGGTGGCCTGGGCGAAGGTGTCGAAGTCGGCCGGCAGATGGCCGGCGACGCGGCGCTCGAACTCGGCGGCGAGTTCGGGATGGGCGGCGGCATAGGCCGCGAAGCGACCTTCCCACTCGCTCGACCGGGCGGCGCCCTTGGCTGACTGGTCCCATTCGGCATAGACGTCGGCGGGGATCTGGAACGGCGGATAGGGCCAGTTCATGGCGATGCGGACCGCGGCGATCTCCTCGGCGCCCAGCGGCGCGCCGTGGCTGGCTTCGGTGCCCTGCTTCTTGGGCGCCCCGAGGCCGATCACCGTCTTGGCCTGGATGAACACCGGCTTGTCCGTGACGCGCTCGGCTTCGGCGATCGCCGCCTCGAGGGCGTGGCGGTCATGGCCGTCGACGGCGCGGATGACGTGCCAACCATAGGCTTCGAAGCGGGCGCAGGTGTCTTCGGCGAACCATTCGTGGATCTTGCCGTCGATCGAGATGCCGTTGGAATCCCAGATCACCTTGAGCTTGCCGAGAGCGAGGGTGCCGGCCAGCGAGCAGACCTCGTGGCTGATGCCTTCCATCAGGCAGCCGTCGCCGCAGAACGCCCAGGTGTTGTGGTCGACGATGTCGTGGCCCGGCCGATTGAACTGGGCGGCCAGCGTCCGCTCGGCGATGGCGAAGCCGACGGCGTTGGCCAGCCCCTGGCCGAGCGGCCCGGTGGTGGTCTCGACGCCGCGGGTGACGAAGTTCTCGGGATGGCCCGGGGTCTTGGAGCCGAGCTGGCGGAAGCGCTTCAACTCCTCGATCGGCAGATCGAAGCCGGTCAGATGGAGGAGCGCGTAGAGCAGCATCGAGCCGTGGCCGTTGGACAGCACGAAGCGGTCGCGGTTCGGCCAGGCGGGCTTCTTGGGATCGAAGCGCAGATGGTCGCGCCACAACACGGACGCGATCTCGGCCATGCCCATCGGCGCGCCGGGGTGTCCCGACTTGGCGGCTTCCACCGCGTCCATGGCGAGGGCGCGGATCGCCGCCGATACCTTCCAGGTCAACGCTTCGGTCTCGGACTGGTTCATCTCATTCTCCTTGACGACCGGCGCCGTCGCCCTCCCTCGGTCGGAGAGCCGTGCCGGAATGGCTGTAGGATGGTCCGTGTCCGACCGGTTCGATCCGGCAGACCGCGGTGACGCCCCCGTCCGACCGCGCCCGAACCGCCCCGTCGGGGTGAACCGAACGTGCCGGCGGACGTGATCCCGCATCGGGTCAATCGCCAGACCGCGAGGGGGGATGTCAATGGGCAAGATCGCAGTTCTCGACTGCGCGGGGCCCCCTGCGACGCTTTTCCCGCCACCTCGGGGTCGCGACCGCGTCCCCGACCGGCGGTCGGCCCGGTCGACAGGCCGGCATCGGCGGCCGATGATCGGCGCGGATTCGACGTCGGCGCACGCCCGCGGCGACCGACGCGGCGAGGAGGCCCCCCATGACCCGAGAGACCCCGGCGACCACCGAGGCGGCCCACGGCGAGGCCGCCCTGCCCGCCCATGTGCGCAAGCGCCGGCTCGGAGCGAAACCGCTGGTGCACGAGAGCGCGGTCACCCGCGACAGCCGGTTCGGCAAGTTCGTCAAGATCGGCGCCCGCACCACGGTGATCGAATGCGACTTCGGCGACTACTCCTATGCGGTCAACGACTGCGAGATCGTCTATGCCGACATCGGCAAATTCGTGTCGATCGGCGCGCTGGTCGGGATCAACCCGGCCAATCATCCGCTGGAGCGCGCCGCGCAGGCGCATTTCACCTATCGCTCCTGGCAATATTTCGAGGATCAGGCCGACGAGGTCGCTGAGTTCGACCGGCGCCGGGCGCAGCGGGTGACGATCGGCCCCGACGCCTGGATCGGCCGGGCGGCGATCGTCCTGCCCGGCCGCTCGGTCGGCGCCGGCGCGGTGGTCGGGGCCGGCGCGGTGGTCAGCCGCGACGTCGCGCCCTACACGATCGTCGCCGGCAATCCCGCCCGGGTGATCCGCCGGCGGTTCTCCGAGCCAATCGCCGACCGGCTGATGCGGCTGGCCTGGTGGAACTGGAGCCACGCGACGCTGCGCCGCGCGCTGCCCGATTTCCGCAGCCTGCCGGTCGAGACCTTCCTCGACCGCTGGGAGGCGGCGGATCCCCGGCCGCGGACCGATCTCGACCCGATCTGAAATAATACTTTGGTCCGATGGCATCGCCGCCGGTCTCGCACCGATTTCGCAAGTGCGGCAAGCGGATGCGGGATGTTCCGAAAAAGCTGCGTAGAACCGTCGCGGTGCGTTGCGGTATACCGCTCAGCAACGTTTGACGCGGATCATGGCGTCGTCCCTGATGCGGGCGCAACGGTGCCGACTGATATTCGAGCCGTCGCCGCGAATCGTACCGCCGGGGGCCGAACGCTGCGGGATCCTCCCGCCGCCAGCAGAGGCAACCGCCATGAACACCGTCAGCCGGGCGACGACCGCCGCCATTCCGATCGAAACGCCGACGGAGGTGGCCGCGGCCACCGGGCGGGCGCGCAAGGGACCGCCGGCGCGGCCGATGCCGGGCGCGTCGGCGGAGCGGCTGGCCACGGCGGAGGCGATCGATCGGGCGGCCCATGCGACGCTGGCGCGCGCCACCAAGGGCCTGTCGCCGAGCGCGCTGGCGATCGCGAACTACGACTGGGCGGTGCATCTGGCGGCCTCGCCGGGCAAGCTCGGAGCGCTCGCCGACTCGGCGATGCACAAGTGGCTCGACCTCGGCCGGACGGCACTCGCCGCGAGCCTCGGCGGGGCGGACCCGGCGCCGCTCGCCGGTCGCGATCCGCGCTTCCGCTCGGCCGCCTGGAACGCCGCACCGTGGCGCCTGTTGTCCGACGCCTTCCAGATGGGCACGGCGTGGTGGCAGGAGGCGACCACCGACGTGCGCGGGGCGCAGCCGCATCACCTGCGGCTGGTCGAATTCGCGGCGCGGCAGATGCTCGACGCGGTGTCGCCGTCGAACTTCCCGGCGACCAATCCGGACGTGGTCGAGGCGACCCGCGCGGAAGGCGGCGCCAATCTGCTGCGCGGCTTCGAACATGCGCTCGACGACGCGCGGCGGAAGGCTTCGGCACAGCCGCCGGCCGGCGTCGAGAACTTCCGGCCCGGCGAGGCGGTGGCGGCGACGCCCGGTGCGGTGGTCTACCGCAACCGGCTGATCGAACTGATCCAGTACACCCCGACCACCGCGACGGTGCATCCCGAGCCGATCCTGATCGTCCCGGCCTGGATCATGAAATATTACATCCTCGATCTCAGCCCGGCCAATTCGATGGTTCGCCATCTGGTCGAGGCCGGCTTCACCGTGTTCGTGATCTCGTGGAAGAACCCCGACGGTGGCGACCGCGACCTCGGGCTCGACGACTACCGCCGCCTCGGCCCGGTGGCGGCGCTGGAGGCGATCGCGACGATCGCCGGTCCGGCCAAGGTCCACGGCGTCGGCTATTGCCTGGGCGGCACGCTGCTGGCGATCGAGGCGGCGCGCCAGGCCCGCGACGCGGCGCCGCGCTTCGGCTCGATGACCCTGCTCGCGGCGCAGACCGACTTCACCCGTGCCGGCGAGCTGTCGCTGTTCATCGACGAGAGCCAGTTGACGGTGCTCGAAGACATGATGTGGGAGCGCGGCTATCTCGACACCAAGCAGATGGCCGGCGCCTTCCAGATGCTCAAGGCGCGCGATCTGTTGTGGGGCCGGATGGTCGACGACTACCTGCTCGGCAAGCGGGTCGAGATGAACGATCTGATGGCCTGGAACGCCGACGCCACCCGGATGCCCTACCGGATGCACGCCGAATACCTCGAGCAGCTGTTCCTGCAGAACCGGCTGGCCGAAGGGCGCTTCGAGGTCGACGGCCGCGCGGTGGCGATCGAGGACATTCACGTGCCGATCTTCGCGGTCGGCACCGAGACCGACCATGTCGCGCCGTGGATGTCGGTGCACAAGATCACCCTGCTGGCCGAGGCCGAGACCACCTTCGTGCTGACCACCGGCGGTCACAACGCCGGCATCGTGTCCGAGCCCGGCCATCCGCGCCGGTCGTTCCGCTCGGCGGTCAAGGCGCCGGGTGCCGCTTACGTCGACCCCGAGCACTGGGGCGAGATCGCCACGCCGCATCTCGGATCGTGGTGGACGGCGTGGTTCGAATGGCTGGCGATGCGCTCCGGCGCGCGCGTCGTCCCGCCGACGCTCGGCGCGCCCGAACGCGGGCTGCCGGTCCTCGCCGCCGCCCCCGGCGCCTACGTGCTGGCGCCCTGAACGAAGCGGGCCGCGCCCGGCGTCGGGTGCGAACCTCCCCCGACCAACGACACCTTGGCGCTCGTCGCGGATCGTTCTAGAACCGCGGCGAGCGGCGGCCTTCGGCCGCGCCTTCGTGCGACCCGTCGGTCGCCAGCGGGAGACGATGTCCGATGACCACCGAGACGCCGGCGTTCCAGTATTCCGAGATGTTCCCCCTCGCCCACGACGACACGCCGTGGCGCCGTCTCGACGGCGACTTCGTGACCGTCGAGAGCTTCCACGGCGAGCCGATGCTGGTGGTCGATCCCAAGGCGCTGACCATGCTCGCCGAGACGGCGATGGGCGAGATCAACCACTATCTGCGCCCGGCCCATCTCGCCCAGCTCGCCAAGATCCTGACCGACAACGAGGCGACCGAGAACGACCGCTTCGTCGCCCTCGATCTCCTGAAGAACGTTTGCATCTCGGCCGGCGGCATCCTGCCGATGTGCCAGGACACCGGCACGGCGATCGTCAGCGCCAAGAAGGGCCGTCGGGTATGGACCCGCGGCGGCGACGAGGCCGCACTCGCGGAAGGGATCTTCGATTCCTACCAGCGGCGCAACCTGCGCTATTCGCAGCTGGCGCCGATCTCGATGTTCGAAGAAAAGAACACCCGCAACAACCTGCCGGCCCAGATCGACATCTACGAAGAGGGCGAGGACGCCTACAAGTTCCTGTTCATCGCCAAGGGCGGCGGATCGGCCAACAAGACCTATCTCTACCAGCAGACGCCGTCGATGCTGACCGAAGACCGGATGCTCGCCTTCCTCAAGGAGAAGATCCTGACGCTCGGTACCGCCGCCTGCCCGCCCTACCACCTCGCGGTGGTGATCGGCGGCACCTCGGCCGAAGCCAATCTCAAGACGGTCAAGCTCGCCTCGACCCATTATCTCGACGGCCTGCCGACCCACGGCTCGGAGAGCGGCCACGCCTTCCGCGATCTCGAGATGGAAGACAAGATCTGGAAATTGACCCAGGATCTCGGGGTCGGCGCGCAGTTCGGCGGCAAGTACTTCTGCCACGACGTGCGGGTGGTGCGCCTGCCGCGTCACGGCGCCTCGCTGCCGATCGGCATCGGCGTGTCGTGCTCGGCCGACCGCCAGGTGCTCGGTAAGATCACCAAGGACGGCGTGTTCATCGAGCAGCTCGAGCACGATCCGGCGCAGTATCTGCCCGACATCACCGACGATCACCTCGACGACCGGGTGGTCGAGATCGACCTGAACCGGCCGATGGCCGACATCCTCGCCGAACTGTCCAAGCATCCGATCAAGACCCGGCTGTCGCTGACCGGGCCGCTGATCGTGGCGCGCGATCTGGCGCATGCCAAGATCCGCGAGCGGCTGGAGGCGGGCGAAGGCATGCCCGACTACTTCAAGAACCATCCGGTCTATTACGCCGGTCCGGCCAAGACCCCGGCCGGCTATGCCTCCGGGTCGTTCGGCCCGACCACCGCCGGGCGGATGGATTCCTACGTCGATCAGTTCCAGTCGTTCGGCGGCTCGATGGTGATGCTGGCCAAGGGCAACCGCTCCGCGGCGGTGCGCGACGCCTGCAAGACCCACGGCGGCTTCTACCTCGGCTCGATCGGTGGCCCGGCGGCGCGTCTCGCCCAGGACTGCATCAAGAAGGTCGAGTGCATCGAGTATCCGGAGCTCGGCATGGAGGCGATCTGGCGGATCGACGTGGTCGACTTCCCGGCCTTCATCGTCTGCGACGACAAGGGCAACGACTTCTTCAAGGAACTGAATCTCGGCTGATCGATCGGGAGTTCTCGGCCCGCGTCGGCGACGGTCGACACGGGAGGGATCCGAAACGACGACGGCCGCCGACCCGAAGGCGGCGGCCGTGATCTCGGTACCGGCGGACGATCAGGCGCGGGCGCGCCGGGATCCGTGCTGGTTGATGGTGGCGCGGGCTTCGACGGCGTCGAGGCGCTCGAAGTGTTCGCGCTCCCAGCGGCTCTGGGCGGCGGAGAATTTCAGGCGGCGCTGGCGCAGCTCGACGATCGCCGCATAGGCGGTCTCGTCGATGTCGAGACCGCGGGCGACCGTGGCGATGCCGACGCTGTCGGCGCGCACCAGGACGCGCATCACCTGGGTTTCGTCGAGGTCGGCGAAGGAGCCGAGGAAACTGGCGAGCTCGGCGTGGCGATCGGCGGCGGCTAGATCGGCGACGACGGCACTCGCCGTGAGTTCGCCGGCGGTCACGCGCTCGAGCAGGCGGACCACTTCGGGACGCTCGTCGGCGGCGGGACTGCGCAGCGGGCGCACCGTCGCGGAGCGTTCGACGGCGGGCGGTGCGGCGGGCTTCGCCGCGGGGACTTCCGCGGTCTCGGGCTGCGGGCGGGAGGCGATGCGGCGCAGGGTGTTGCGCATGCAGCGGGCCAGCAGCTCGGGCAGATCGGGGCGTTCGCCGAGGATGCGCTGGAGTTCGGGATCGCGCTCGGCATGGGCCTGGAGTTCGCGGATGGTCTCGTCGGCGAGGTCGGCGCCGTCGTTGCCGCCGACCCGGTGCAACACCGCGACCGAGCCGAGGCGGACCAGGGCGGCGCAGACCGCCTGCGACAGGCGGGTGCGGGCGGCGATGGCCAGACGATGGTCGTCGTTCTTGCGTTCGGTCAGCGCCATCAGATCGTCGTCGGTCAGCAGCGCCGAGCGGGTCAGCACCGGTTCGGCGACTCGAATCTCGTCCTCGGCGAGGATCAACACCAGATCGCGTGGGACGGCGGCGTGATCGGCCGCGGTCTCGGAAAACACGCGGCGGTCGTTGACGGCGGTGCCGGCGAGGATCGCCCGCACGATGTCGAAGAAGATCTCCAGTTCCGTCGGATCGGCCTGACGGTCGACCAACATCAGCCGGGAGAGATCGCTGAGCAATCGCCCGCGTCCGGACGGGCTCGCATCGCGCGCCAGAAGATCGAGATGCATCGGATCCAGTGCCATGGCCGCCCCGTCATGTGTCGTCGCGATCCGAGAGTGCGGATCGGCGTGAAGCAGATCTTGCTCTCGCTTCATGAGGCTTCGCTTAAGAAGGTCGTTCGAATTCTAATCGAAGCGCCCGACACTTCGCTGAACGCGTTGCAAGTGGATCACATGGCCTGCGGAAACGTACGCGGCCACCGATCGACGGCGCGCAATCGCGATCTACGGGTTGCCCCCGGGTGGCGAATTGTCCCATCATATGTTCGACGCATGCGGCGGGTGTGGTTCGTCGTGGCGATTTCGAAGAATTTCAGAACTTGAATCGACGAGGAGTCGGCATGAGCAGGCATTTGCTTATGGCGGCGGCCCTGGCTGCGGGAACCCTGTTCCTGTCGATGCCGGCCGGCGCCGAATACAATCCGGGTGTCCAGAACCGTTACGATGCCCTCGGCAACGTCGTCGAAGGTCCGGGCGCCACGCCCGCCTACGCCGGTGGACAGAACTTCACGCCGATTCCGCGCGAGACCGTCTCCTTCGAAGGCAACTACGCCAAGGGTACGGTCGTCGTGAAGACCGCCGAGCGGCGCCTCTATCTGGTGCTCGGTGACGGCAAGGCGTTGAAGTACGGCATCGGCGTCGGTCGCCCGGGCTTCGCCTGGGCCGGCCAGCACACCGTGACGCGCAAGGCCGAATGGCCGGGTTGGACCCCGCCTCCGGAAATGCGCCGCCGTCAGCCGCATCTGCCGGCCTATATGGCGGGCGGCCCGGACAATCCGCTGGGCGCGCGGGCGATGTACATCGGCTCCACCTACTACCGCATCCACGGCTCCAACGAGCCCTGGACGATCGGTCAGGCGGTGTCGTCGGGGTGCTTCCGCATGACCAACGACGACGTCACCGATCTCTACGAGCGGATCCGGGTCGGCGCCCGGGTGGTCGTCATCAACTGAGCGACCGCACGCGAGTTTCCGAAGGCCGGCGACATCCCTCGCCGGCCTTCGTCGTCTTGCGCCCCGCTCACGGCTCGCGGCGCAGGCCCTTGGCGGCCAATTCGTCGAGATAGCGCGCCCACAGCCGGTCGCGATCGCGGCCCAGCGCCTCGAAGTAATCCCATCCGTAGATGCCCGTGGCATGGCCGTCGTCGAAGCTCAGGCGGACGGCGTAGTTGCCGATCGGATCGACCGCCAGGATGCGGACGTCGCGCTTGCCGCCGACGGTGCGGCGTTCCGACGGGGCGTGCCCCTGGACCTCCGCCGAAGGGCTCTCGACGCGCAGATATTCTGCGGAAAACGCGTGGGCGTGACCGTCGTCGAAGGTCACGTTCAGCGTCCGGCGGTCCTTGGACAGGCGGATTTCGGTCGGCCAGATCGTCTTCGTCATCGCAACATTGGTCCTTCGGATCCGGGGCGTCGGTCGAGCCGACGTTGTTCCCCGCCGTATACAGGTCGAGACGTCGTGCAGCGGTCTCTCGTCCGTCTCTTGATCTATGTGGTTGACGGCGTTTTTTCCAATCATATGTTCCGGACGGCCATCGACCTCGCGACCTCCGTCGCGGGCACGCGTCGGCGATCCGGGAGTGAACCAGCCATGAAGACCGTCGCCACGGAGAGCGCCCCGTCGGGCCACGCACCCGAGGGGCTCGTCGACCCCTTCGGGCGGGCGATTCGCTATCTGCGGGTGTCGGTCACCGATCGCTGCGACTTCCGCTGTCACTACTGCATGTCCGAGGACATGACCTTCCTGCCCAAGAAGGACGTGCTGACCCTCGAAGAGCTCGACCGGATGTGCTCGACCTTCGTGGCGATGGGCACCCGCAAGATCCGGCTGACCGGCGGCGAACCGCTGGTGCGCAAGGGCCTGATGACCCTGGTGCGGTCGCTGTCGCGCCATCTGGAGTCCGGGGCGCTGAAGGAACTGACGCTGACCACCAACGGCTCGCAGCTCGCCACCCATGCCGCCGACCTGGCGGCGGCCGGGGTCCGACGCATCAACGTGTCGCTCGACACGCTCGACCCGGACAAGTTCCGCAAGATCACCCGTTGGGGCGACCTTTCACGCGTGCTCGGCGGCATCGACGCGGCGCTCGCCGCGGGGCTGCGGATCAAGCTCAACGCGGTGGCGGTCAAGGGCTTCAACGACGGTGAGATCGACGATCTGATCCGATTCGCGCATGCCCGCGCCATGGAGCTGACGCTGATCGAGACGATGCCACTCGGCGACATCGGCGGCGAACGGGTCGATCAGTATCTGCCGCTGTCGGAGGTGCGCGCCGACCTCGAACGCCGCTGGACGATCAGCGACGCGACGCGCGACGACGCCGCCACCGACGGCCCGGCGCGCTGGGTGACGGTCGGCGAGACCGGCGGCCGGGTCGGCTTCATCACGCCGATGACCCACAATTTCTGCGACAGCTGCAACCGCGTCCGGATCACCTGCACCGGCCGGCTCTACATGTGCCTCGGCCAGGACGACAACGCCGACCTGCGCCAGGCGCTGCGCGAAAGCGACGGCGACGCATCCCTGCGCGCGGCGATCGTCGAGGCGATCGGGCGCAAGCCCAAGGGCCACGACTTCATGATCGTACCCGACACCGGGGCCGGCGCGAGCGTGGCGGTGGCGCGCCACATGAACACCACCGGCGGCTGACGCAAGGCCGACGCGGCGTTTTCGGGTGGCGGCGGCGCGAGCTCCCGGCTAGATCTGGTGGTTCTTCCCTTCGCCGGGCGACGGTCCTTCGCGCCCTCGCCGTTGCGCCCCGCCCGAGATCCCCATGCCCCTCGTCCGCGACAACACGCGCGGCATCCTGCTGATGAACGTCGCCATGCTCGGCTTCACCGTCAGCGATGCCTTCACCAAGCTCTCGACCCGGTCGCTGCCGCTCGGCGAGACGATCTTCCTGCGCGGCCTGATCGCCGCGACGCTGATCGGGCTGGCGGTGATCCACGAGGGGTCGTGGCGCGAGTGGCGGCGGCTGGTCGATCCGCGCATCGTCCTGCGGCTGATCGGCGAGCTCGGGGCGACGCTGTGCTACCTGATCGCCCTGGTGCACGTGCCGCTGCCCAACGTCACGGCGGTGTTCCAGGCGACGCCCTTGACCATGACGGTGGCGGCGGCGCTGTTCCTCGGCGAACGAATCGGCGTGCGGCGGTGGGCGGCGATCGCCGTCGGTTTCTGCGGCGTGATGGTGATCGTGCGGCCGGGGCTCGACGGATTCGATCCGATGTCGCTCCTGGTGCTGGCTTCGGTCGTCTGCGTGGTGCTGCGCGACATCGCCACGGCGCGGCTGTCGGCGACCATCCCGACTCCCTTGGTGACGCTGGCCACCGCCGTGGCGGTGACGGCGATGGGACCGCTGCTGATCCCGTTCGAGAGCGCGGTGTCGCTGCAACCGCTGTGGCGCGTGCCGAACCCGGGCGAGATCGCGACGCTCTTTCTGGCGTCCTCCGGCCTGCTGATCGGCTACGTCTTCCTGATTCGCGCGACGCGGCTGGCCGAGACCTCGGCGATCGCGCCGTTCCGTTACGTGCTGCTGGTGTGGGCCTTCGTGTTCGGCCTCACGCTGTTCGGCGATTATCCCGACCTGCCGACGGTGATCGGCGCGGCGGTCGTGGTGGCGACCGGGCTCTATTCGATCGACAGCGAACGGCGCGCCCGCCTCGCCGCGGCGTGACGGGATCAAGCGATGGAGGCGGGCGGGCGACGCCGACGGCGGCGCAGCAAGAGGCCGACCACCACCACCGCCAGAGCGCAGATCGCCGGCAGGCCGAAGTCGGCGAACAGCGGCCAGGTCGCGAACCACGTCTGCAGCACCACTTCGTCGCCGAGCAATTCGCCGGAGACCCAGCCGAGCAGCGCCGCGCCGGCCCAGATCACCAGCGGTGACCACTCGATCA
Organism: Siculibacillus lacustris; assembly: GCF_004328075.1. Lineage (GTDB taxonomy): Bacteria > Pseudomonadota > Alphaproteobacteria > Rhizobiales > Ancalomicrobiaceae > Siculibacillus > Siculibacillus lacustris. Next base: position 103,589 of record NZ_SJFN01000002.1, read on the forward strand.
GCCGCATCACCAGTTGCGAACCGGCGACCACCAGCGGAATCGACAGGGCCAGCCCGAGGGCGATCAGCACGATCGAGCCATGGGCGGCGGCGGCGATGGCGACGACGTTGTCGAGACTCATCACCGCATCGGCGACGACGATGATGCGGATGGCGTGCCACAGATTGCGGGCCGCGGCGGTGGCCTGCTCGTGCTTGGGCTCCGGCCCGACCAGATCGACGGCGATCCACAGCAGCAGCGCCGCCCCGACGGCGTGCAGATAGGGCAGATGCATCAGGATCGCCACGACCGAGGCGAAGACGATCCTGAGACCGACCGCGGCGGTGGCGCCGGCGATGGTGCCGATGCGGCGATGGATCGGCGGCAGCGAGCGACAGGCCATGGCGATCACCACGGCGTTGTCGCCGGAGAGCAGCAGATCGATCCAGATCAGCTTGAACACGGCGAGCCAGAAGGCCGGGCGATCGTAGGCGAAGGCTTCCACGAGCGACGAAATCCCAAGAGGCGCGGCGGCGCCGGGCGCGCGAACCGCAGGAAGAGGAAGGCGGCCCGAAGGCCGCCCGTGCCGCGCATCCTTATCACGAAGTCGGCGACGACACTCCTTCCCCGACGCGGGACACGGGTCGCCTTTCGGTACAACGCGGCCCGAGCTCGACCGTTCCCGCCCGGCGTCTCACGCAATCCTCCTATGTAGAAAGACTAGGACTCGATCCGGTCGCTTGCTATGGTGCCGACCTGCGCCGATCTCGGCGGCCGATCCGGGGGGAGCCGATCGCCCGCACAAGAGGGTCACGCGAGGGGGAGGAACGTCGTTTGCAGGCACTCATCGGATTTTCACGGGCCGTCGACGCCTTCACCGTCCGGCTCGGCCGCGCCGTATCGTGGCTCCTGGTCGCGGCGATCGTCATCTCCACCCTCAACGCGATCATCCGCAAAGTGTTCGACGCCTCGTCGAACGCCTGGCTGGAGGCGCAGTGGCTGCTGTTCGGGGCGGTGTTCCTGATCTGCGCGTCGTGGACGCTGCAGGCCAACGAACACATCCGCATCGACATCGTCAACGCCACCCTGTCGAAGCGGACCCGCAACGTCATCGAGCTGATCGGTCACGTGCTGTTCCTGCTGCCGATGGTCGCGGTGATCCTGTGGACGGCGGTGCCGTTCTTCACCCGCTCGTTCTTCGGCAACGAGCAGTCCTTCTCGGCCGGCGGCCTGCCGCAATGGCCGGCCAAGTCGCTGGTGGTGATCGGTTTCGCACTGCTCCTGGTGCAGGGCGTGTCCGAGCTGATCAAGCGTATCGCGGTGATGCGCGGGCTGATCGAAGACGCCCATGCGGCCGGCGGCCATCACGCCGCGGCGGAAGCCGAAGCCGAACGCCTGCTGGCCATCGCCGAAGCCGAGCGCGTCGCCGCCGACGGCCCGCCCAAGGCCTGATCGCGGCCCTCCGACCTTCGCCCGACCTCTGGCATTTCAATCGATTGGACGAGATTCATGGCCGCGTTCGTCGCCCACAACATCGCCCCGCTGATGTTCGCGTCGCTGGTGCTGTTCCTGCTGCTCGGCTATCCGGTGGCCTTCTCGCTGGCCGGCTGCGGTCTGTTCTTCTTCTTCGTCGGGGTGGAACTCGCGCCGTTCAGCCACGGCAACATCCATCTCGACTGGGTGCTGCTGCAGACGCTGCCGGAACGCATCTACGGCGTGATGAACAACGACGTGCTGCTGGCGATTCCGTTCTTCACCTTCATGGGGCTGGTGCTCGAACGCTCGGGGATGGCCGAGGATCTGCTCGACACCATCGGCCAGCTGTTCGGCGGTATCCGCGGCGGCCTCGCCTATGCGGTGATCTTCGTCGGCGCGCTGCTCGCCGCGACCACCGGCGTGGTGGCGGCCTCGGTGATCTCGATGGGCCTGATCTCGCTGCCGATCATGCTGCGTTACGGCTACGACCGCCGCCTCGCCTCGGGCGTGATCGCCGCCTCGGGGACGCTGGCGCAGATCATCCCGCCGTCGCTGGTGCTGATCGTCATGGCCGACCAGCTCGGCGCCGACGTCGGGGCGATGTACGAGGGCGCCTTCGTGCCCGGGCTGGTGCTCGCCGCGCTCTATGCCTTCTACGTGTTCCTGGTCACGGTGATCTTCCCCAAGGCCGCCCCCGGCCTGCCGCCCGACGCCATCGGCTTCAAGGAGACCGATCCCAAGATCGCCCTGCGGCTCGGTCGGATCAACGCCGCGGCGATCGCCACCGGCCTCGCCGCCGCGGCGGTCGGTTTCGGACCGGGCCTGCGCACGGCGATCGTCGACGGCTTCTCGTCGGGGACCATCGGCGGCAGCCTGTCGGCGGCGATCCTGGCGGCGATCGTGGTGCTGGCGCTGCTGTTCCTGGTGCGGCTGGCCCGGGTGTTGGCCGGGGCCGACGAGAGCCGGGGCATCCTGTCGCTGGCCCTGCTGGTCGGCATCTCGGCGGCGGTCGGGGTCGGCACGATGAGCCGCAGCGGCCTCAAGGGCGGGCCGGACTTCGTGATCCTGTCGATGTCGGTCGGCGTCGCCTTCTCCTTCGCGATCGCCTGCCTCAACTGGGTCTGCGACCGTTTCCTCGGCTTCCGGTTCCTGTCGCGGCTGGCGCAGCAGGTGACCTTCGTGATGGTGCCGCCGCTGTCGCTGATCTTCCTGGTGCTCGGCACGATCTTCATCGGCGTCGCCACGCCGACCGAGGGCGGCGCCATGGGGGCGGCCGGGGCGATGCTGCTGGCCGCGATGAAGCGCTGGATCGATCACGATCCCAAGCGCTTCAATGCCGCGATCGTCCGTCAGGCGACCGAATCGACCGCCAAGCTGTCGGCCTTCGTGGTGTTCATCCTGGTCGGGGCGCGGGTGTTCTCGCTGACCTTCTACGGCGTCAACGGCCACGTCTGGGTCGAGGAGATCCTCGCCTCGCTGCCCGGCGGCCTCTACGGCTTCCTGATCGTGGTCAATCTGGCGGTGTTCCTGCTGGCCTTCTTCCTCGATTTCTTCGAGCTGGCCTTCATCATCATCCCGTTGATCAAGCCGGCCGCCGAGAAGGTGTTCACGATGGACCCGACGGCGCTGGCCATCGCCCATTCGTTCAACCTGAACAGCCCCGAGGACATCGCCAAGACGATGATCATCTGGTTCGGGGTGATGCTCGGGGTCAACATGCAGACCTCGTTCATGCATCCGCCGTTCGGCTTCGCGCTGTTCTATCTGCGCTCGGTGGCGCCGCGCATCCCCTATACCGACAAGATCACCGGGCGGACCATGGCGCCGATCAAGACCTCGGAGATCTATTGGGGGGCGGTGCCCTTCGTGGTCATCCAGTTGATCATGGTGACCCTGGTGATGACCGTGCCGGGGATGGTGATCGGCGCCAAGGAGGCGGTCAACGCGGTCGATCAGCAGAAGGCGCTCGACCAGCTCAACACCCTGCCGGGTCTCGACATTCCCGGGCTCGACCTCGGCCAGCCGCCGAAGTTCTGAAGCGGCGTGGGCGGACTCCTGAAACGACGATGCCCGGGCGAGCCCGGGCATCGTGGCACGTGCGGGGGGCCGATCCGTCGCCGGACCGGCCCGATCGGGGTCAGCGCCCGCGCGCGCGGATCATGAAGGCGTCGTAGCCGAGTTCGGCGACCTGCCACCACAGATATTCGTCGTTGCGGAAGGCCATGACCGCGTCATGGAGCTTCTTGAACGGCTCGTTCTCCTTGGAGATCTCGGCGTAGAGCTCGATCGACGCCTTCAGCGAGGCGTCCATGACCTCGCCGGGGAAGGGATGGAGCTGGGCGCCGGCCTGGACCAGCCGCTTCAGCGCCGCCGGGTTCTTGGCGTCGTACTTGGCCTGCATGTCGACGTTGGCGTGGGCGGCGGCACTGGTCAGGATCGCCTGATAGGCCTTGGGCAGTTCGGCCCACTTGGCCTTGTTGATGAAGAAGTGCAGCGCCGCGCCGCCTTCCCACCAGCCGGGATAGTAGTAGTGGGGCGCGACCTTGTAGAATCCGAGCTTCTCGTCGTCGTAGGGTCCGACCCACTCGGCGCCGTCGATGGTGCCCTTTTCCAGCGCCGGATAGATGTCGCCGCCGGCGATCTGCTGCGGCACCGCGCCGAGCTTGGCCAGCACCCGACCGCCGATGCCGCCGATGCGCATCTTGAGACCGTTGAGATCGGCGACGGTCTTGATCTCCTTGCGGAACCAGCCGCCCATCTGGGTGCCGGTGTTGCCGCCGGGCAGACCAATGAAGTTGTACTTGGCGTAGAACTCGTTGAGCAGCTCGTTGCCGCCGCCGTGGTAGAACCAGGCGTTCAACATGCGGCCGTTGAGCCCGAACGGCGCGGCGGTGCCCCAGCAGAAGGCCGGGTCCTTGCCGACGTAGTAATAAGAACAGGTGTGGGCCATCTCCAGCGTGCCGTTGGTGACGGCGTCGGCGGCCTGCAACCCCGGCACCAGTTCACCGGCGGCGAAGACCTGGATCTGGAAAGCGCCGTCGGTGGCGTCCGACACGGCCTTGGCCAGCACTTCCGCGCCGCCGAAGATGGTGTCGAGCGACTTGGGGAAGCTCGAGGTCAGGCGCCAGCTCACCTTCGGCGCGCTCTGGGCGATCGCCGGAGCGGCGAGAGTCGCGGCGGATGCCGATCCGATCACCCCGACGGATGCGGCCTTCAGAAAATCACGACGTTCCATGTGCGGTCTCCTCCCAGAGATCTCTTCGGCCGTCGTGCGGCCGATGGTCTTGTTGCTTCCCGAGGCGAGGACCCTCCCAAGTCCTCGTCCCGTCGTCGCGGGCGGCGGCGAAGCCGTCCGATCAGCTGCGCGTGCGCGCGCGGATCATGAAGGCATCGTAGCCGAATTCGGCGACCTGCCACCACAGATACTCGTCGGCGCGGAAGGCCATGACCGACTCGTGCAGCGTCTTGAACCACGGGTTGTCGCGGCCGATCTCGGCGTAGAGCTCGTTGGCGGCCCGCAGCGCCGCGTCCATCACCTCCACCGGGAAGGGATGGAGCTGGGCGCCGGCCTGGACCAGACGCTTGATCGCTGCCGGATTGCGGGCGTCGTACTTGGCCTGCATGTCGACGTTGGCCTGGGCCGCGGCGCTGGTCAGGATCGCCCGATAGGCCGGCGGCAGGTCGAGCCACTTGGCCTTGTCGATGAAGAAGTGGATCGCCGCGCCGCCTTCCCACCAGCCGGGATAGTAGTAGTGGGGCGCCACCTTGTGCAGGCCGAGCTTCTCGTCGTCGTAAGGCCCGACCCATTCGGCGCCGTCGATGGTGCCCTTCTCCAGCGCCGGATAGATGTCGCCCCCGGCGATCTGCTGCGGCACCGCCCCGAGCTTGGCCAGCACCCGGCCGGCGATGCCGCCGATGCGCATCTTGAGGCCGGCGAGGTCGGAGAGGGTGCGGATCTCCTTGCGGAACCAGCCGCCCATCTGGGTGCCGGTGTTGCCGCCGGGCAGCGCCACGAAGCCCCAGCGGTCGTAGAAGCGGTCGAGCAGCTCGTTGCCGCCACCGTGGTAGAACCAGGCATTGAGCTGGCGGCCGTTGAGCCCGAAGGGCGCGGCGGTGCCCCAGCAGAAGGCCGGATCCTTGCCGACATAGTAATAGGAACAGGTGTGGGCCATCTCCAGGGTGCCGTCGGAGACGGCGTCGGCGGCCTGCAGCCCCGGGACCAACTCGCCGGCGGCGAAGACCTGGATGCGGAAGGCGCCGTCGGTCGCCTCGGCGACGGTGCGGGCGAGGAGTTCGGCGCCGCCATAGATGGTGTCGAGAGACTTCGGAAAGCTCGAGGTCAGCCGCCACTCGATCTTCGGCGCACTCTGGGCGATCGCCGGCGCGGCCAACGGCAACCCGGCGGCGCCCCCCAGGGCGCCGATCGAGGCGGCTCGAAGAAATTGGCGGCGCTTCATGCGAGCGATCCCCACGACGGCATCGGACCGCCCGCGCCGCAAATCTGCGTAACGGGAAACACCGATCCGAGACGTGGTTAGAGCCCATCCCCCGGGCTCTGACAAGTGCCCGATGTACGCGCCTCACTTGGACTTCCGTTGCCCTGCCCCAAGGGAAGGCCACCGTCGGCGGCGGCCCGGATCCGCGCCTCGGCGCGGGCGAGATCGGCCTCGGTGTTGAGATTTTCGAAGGGATCGCAAGGGAGTGCGGGGAAGTCGACGATCACCGGGCGGCGGCCGTCGATCCAGCTCATGACGCGGCGCAGCGAGCCGTCGGACAGGCCTGCGACCAGCGCCGCGACGTCGCCGATGCGGTGGAGGGCGGCGACCGGATGCACGCGCCCGGCGGACGCGGCGACCGCCACCTCGGCCTCCGGCGCGGCAGCGAGCGCCTGCGCGAGGCGGGCGACGAGATCCTCGGGCAGAAACGGCGTGTCGACCGCGACGGTGGCGACCAGGGCGGCGGGCGGAGCGAGCCCGGCGGCCCAGATCCAGCCGGCGGCGAGGCCGGCGAGCGGCCCGAGCGCCCCGGCGACCGGATCGGCGAGGACCGGCAGGCCGAAGGCGGCAAAACGCGCGGGATCACTGTTGGCCGACAGCGCCAGGGCGCGGACCTGCGGCGCCAGCCGATCGGCGACATGGGCGAGCAGCGGCCGCCCGGCGAGCGGCCGCAATGCCTTGTCGCCGCCGCCCATGCGCCGGGCGAGGCCGCCGGCGAGGATCACCCCGACCACCGCGCCGCGATCGATCTCCCGCGCCGAGCCGCCGCCGGAGGTGGTCACTTTTCCAGGCGGGCGATCAGTGACGAGGTGTCCCAACGGGCGCCGCCCATCTTCTGAACGTCGGCGTAGAACTGATCGACCAGACCGGTGAGCGGCAGGCTGGCGCCGTTGCGGCGGGCCTCGTCGAGGACGATCGCCAGATCCTTGCGCATCCAGTCGACGGCGAAGCCGAACTCGAAGCGGCCTTCGTCCATCGTCTTCCAGCGGTTTTCCATCTGCCACGACTGGGCGGCGCCCTTGGACAGGGTGGCGATCACCTTCTCGACGTCGAGACCGGCGCGATGGGCGAAGTGGATCGCCTCGGAAAGGCCCTGGACGACGCCGGCGATGCAGATCTGATTGACCATCTTGGCGAGCTGGCCGGAGCCGGCCGGACCCATCAGGGTCACCGCCCGGGCGAAGGCGGCGATCACCGGCTCGGCCTTGGCGAAGGTCGCCGGATCGCCGCCGACCATGACGGTGAGGACGCCGTTCTCGGCGCCGGCCTGGCCGCCGGAGACCGGGGCGTCGAGGAAGCCGATGCCGAGGTCGTGAGCCGCGCCGGCCAATTCGCGGGCGACGTCGGCCGACGCCGTGGTGTGGTCGACGAAGATCGATCCCCGGCCCATCGCCGCGAAGGCGCCGTGCGAGCCGAGGGTGACGGCGCGCAGGTCGTCGTCGTTGCCGACGCAGGCGAAGACCACGTCGCGGTCTTCCGCCGCGGCCGCCGGGGTCCGGGCGGCGCGGCCGCCGTTGGCGGCGACCCAGGCGTCGGCCCGGGCGGCGGTGCGATTGTAGACGACCACGTCGTGGCCGCCCTTGACGGCGAGATGGCGGGCCATCGGCGCGCCCATCACGCCCAATCCGAGAAATGCGACCTTCGCCATGTTCGTCTCCTGCGTTCGTCGGGTGGGGATGCGATCAGCGGATCGCGAAGGGAAACCAGTGGCCGACCAGACGATCGAGGGTGCCGTCGCGGTCGAGTTCGAGGAGCGCCCGATCGAGGGTGGCGCCGAGATCGCGGTCCTCGCGGCGGAAGCCGAGGCCGGCTCCGGCCCCGAAGGCGCGGGTGTCGACCACCTCGCCGCCGACGAAGCCGGTTCGGCCGAGCGGGCGCAGCCGCTCGAGGCGGTCGAACAGCGTCAGCGTGTCGCCGAACACCAGATCGACGCGGCCGTCGGCCAGCGCCTCGAGGGCGTCGGCCTCGGCGGCGAAGGGCACGCGCTGGGCTTCCGGGTGGGCGGTGGCGAGCCACGCGGCATGGACGGTGCCGGCGCGGACGCCGACCCGGCGCCCGGCGAGCCCGGCGGGCGGCGTGGCGGTGGGCGGATCGACGAGACGGCCGACGAAACGCGGCGGCACGCCCCAATAGGGTCGGGTGAATTCGATGCGCCGCCGCGCCTCGTCGGTGATCGGCTGCGAGGCGACGGTGACGTCGACCCGGCGGGCGAGCAGCGCCGGCACCAGATCGTCCCAACCGAGGGTCACCAGATCGCAGTCGGCGGGCAACTTGGCGCAGACCGCACGGGCGACTTCGACGTCGAAGCCGTCGATGGTGCCGTCGGCGGCGAGGCGACTGAACGGCGGATAGGCGCCGTCGAGGCCGATCTTGAGGCGGCGCGGTGCGGCGGGGCCGGCCGGCGCGGCCGCACACGGCAGGGCGAGCAGGACGGCGAGCAGGGCTGCGACGAGGGCGGAGAAGCGGCGCATGGAGTCCCGTCGAGCGACAGCGTGGAGCGGCGCGGTGCCGATCGCGAAGATCGGCCACCGCGGCGTCCTATAGCACGGGGAGAACGCGGTCGTCGCCGGCTTCGTATCTGGCCACGGCGCCCGAAGCGACCTTAAGATGGTGGCGAGGGAGGAGCCGCCATGGCCCAGAAGACCATCGCCGTCGCCGATCTGCGACCGACCCAACTGACCCTCGGCCTCGCCGAGGTCTCCGAACGCGCCCAGAAGCTCGTCGCGATGAACGCCGGCGACCGACGCGACTATCTCGCCCGCAAGGCGATCCCGCACGTGATCGGGCCGGGCGGGCGGATCTTCATGGTCGACCACCACCATCTGGTGCGGGCGCTGTGGAAGGTCGATCTCGAGGGGGCGGTGCTCGGCGATTGCCTCGACGACTGGTCGGGCGACGATTTTCCGACCTTCTGGCGGCGGATGAAGGCGGCGGCGCGCTGCTGGCCGATCGATGCCGAAGGCAATCAGCGACCCTTCGCGGCGATCCCGACCCACGTCAAGGATCTCACCGACAATCCCTGGCGCTCGCTCGCCCGGCGGGTGCGCGACCGCGCCTTTACCGACGACGACACGCCGTTCCAGGAATTCATGTGGGGCGACTATTTCCGCTCGTTCATGAGCCGGCGGCTGCTCGAGATCGACCTCGACCTCGCCGCCGATCTGGCCCTGAAACTCGCCCGACTCGACGAGGCGCAGGACCTGCCGGGGTTCAAGGACTGAAGGCGGGGGTCGAGAGCCGAAGACGGCATGTCATCGATCTCTGCTGTGGTTTGGATCCGCGGCTCCATCGTCCCCTCCCCCCTCGAGGGGGAGGGACAGGGAGGGGGGGCGAGGAGCCACGATCTCGCAACGCGGCGCGAGGAGAGAGGCCGTACCCCCCCTCTCTGTCTCTCCCCCTCGAGGGGACCTTTGCGCAATTTCCCGAACTTTTCGCTGGAGATCGAGCTCTACCGTCGCTCCCGGCGAGCGCAGCGAGGGAAGGGAGCCCAGAACTTCGGTAAGATACTGAAAATATTATGGATCCCCTTCCCGGCGCGTGCCGCGCCGCCGGGGATGACGGCGGTGGGTGTGCACCCTCTCGGGTATCCGTTCGAGCGGATCGAAGACCCTGGGACAGATTGTGCAAAGGTCCCGCGAGGGGGGAGAGGACGCCGACCCACAGGCCCGTCGAAGTCGGGCAGAGCCGGCCGAACCGAGTTCGGCGATGGACCGTCCGACGGCGATTTCCGCGCCCCGACTACTTCAACAGCGGATCGAAGGTGCCGAACAGGCCCTCGCCGACCCGGCTGCCGCGTTCGCCGAGGCCGGAGCGGGTCTGGGGATCGAACACGGCGATCGGCGCGGTGACCACGAAACTCGCCGCCGAGCCGACGGTGCCGGCCGCCCCGAGGGCGACGGCGCCGAGACGGTCGCCGAGGCCGACCTGCGAATCGGTCACCGACTGGCCGGCGATCAGGCGCTGGCCGAGCAGGCGGACGATCTCCGGGCTCTGCGCGAACTTGCCGTGGTTGAGGTTGTCGCCGGTACGCAGCGCGGTCAGGTCGAGCACCGTGACACCGGCCTTCTCGAGCGTGCCGCGGGCCGGTTCGGTGGAGGGATCGATGGCGCCGAGGCGGTCGACGCCGCCGGCGAGGCGCTTGGACAGTTCGAGCGCCCGGTCGTCGCGCGAGACGAACAGCGTGACCCGCGGCGACCGGCCGATGCGGGCGATCTGGCCGCGGAACACGTCGACGTCGAGATCGGGCGAGGCGAGGATCAGGTTGCCGATCTTCGACGGCACCTTGCCCTCGCGGATGGCCATCTGGCGCAGCGCCTCGACCGCCAGCCAGCCGCCCATCGAATGGGCGAGCACGGTCACGTCGCTGACCGCCGGGTCGGCGGCGGCGCCGCGCAGCACCGATTCCAGCGCGTCGCGCGAGGCGATGGTGCTCTCGCGGTCGTAGGCATAGGCCCAGACCGAGCCGCGCGACGGCCAGCTGAACAGCACCGGCACGAAGTCGGTGCCGCTGTCGTGGACCAGTTGGGCGAAGCGGAACACCGCCTCGTCGTAGCGGGTGTTGAAGCCGTGGACGAAGACCAGCATGCGCCGGCTGCCGCTGCGGTGGAACCAGGCGACGGCCTCGGGCTTGGTCAGGCGGCGGTCCTCGAGCACGGCGAAGCTCTTGGCCGGATCGGCCGGCGAGGTCTCGGGCCACTGGATCTCGCCGACCTTGCGCGCCGCCTCGGGCGGGATCGACACGACGAAGCGATCGAGCGACACCTCGGCGCCGCGTTCGCCGGTGTAGGGCGCCTCGGGCTTGCCGGTGGCGGCGCGGGTGGTGGCGACCAGCATGTCGACGCGCGACGTGCCCTCGGCGGTGAGCGTGGTCGGCAGCAGCGCGGTCTCCGAGCGGCCGCCGCAGGCGGCGAGCCCGAGCGCCACGACGAGGGACGCGAGGCGGACGGCGCGTCGGCGCGGTGTATCGGCGGATCGCTCGGCGGATACGGCGGCGGCAGGAGGCATCGATCGAAGCCTTCTCGGGCGTCACCGAGGATCGGTGGCGGCGGGCCGACCCTATCCGAGGCACCGGCACGCCACAACCGCGGCGGTCAGCCGGCCGACTTCTCGGGCACCGGCTTCTCGACCACCACGTACTGCAGCGGCAGCGCCGTGGTGTATTTGATCTGCTCCATGGCGAAGGAGGTCGAGACGTCGGCGATGTCGATCTTGGCGATCAGGCGCTTGTAGAAGGCGTCGTAGGCCTCGATGTCGGGTACCACCACCCGCAACAGATAGTCGACTTGGCCGGCCATGCGGTAGAACTCGACCACCTCGGGCATCTGCGCCACCACCTCGGCGAAGCGCTTCAGCCATTCGTCGGAATGGGTGTTGGTGGTGATCGCCACGAAGGCGGTGACCTTGGCGTTGACCTGACGCGGATCGAGCACCGCGACGCGGCCGACGATCACCCCGTCTTCCTCGAGCTTCTGGATGCGGCGCCAGCACGGCGTCGTCGACAGGCCGACGCGGCGGCCGATCTCGGCGACGGGAACGGTGCAATCCTCCTGGAGGATCTGCAGGATCTTACGGTCGATGCGGTCGATCACGGGCCCACTCCACTGGCGGCATTTGGTATTGAATTTCGAAAATCAGCCCCTATCGGTGCCTATTTTTCCAATCGACGTCAATGTCGGCCGGCAAATAAAAACGATGTTCCAATTCATGAGGGATCGGGAGCATGAGCCAGGCGTTCCGCGACCAGCCGGCGAAGGACCGGCACGACTTCCGCGTCGAACCAGGGATGGCGTTTCAACCAGCCGGAATTCCGCCAGGACGGATGGGGCAGCGGCAGCACCTGCGGCAGGCCCGGACGGTCGAGCAGGCGGCGCCAATCGGCCACCGCGGCTGCGACAGAGGGACCGGCATCGGCGCCGAGGTGCCAGAGCTGGGCCGGACGGCCGAGCGCCAGCACGAAGTCGACCGCCGGCATCGCCGCCATCACCCGGGCCCGCCATTGCGGCGCGCATTCGCGGCGCGGCGGCAGGTCGCCGCCGGCGGCGTCGTGACCGGGGAAGCAGAAGCCCATCGGCACCACGGCGATCTGCGCGGCATCGTAGAAGGTCGCCGCATCGATCCCCATCCAGGCGCGCAGGCGATCGCCGGACGGGTCGGTGAAGGGGCGGCCGGAGGCGTGGACGCGAACGCCCGGTGCCTGTCCGGCGACCAGGATGCGGGCGGTCGCCGAGGCGACCAGCACCGGCCGCGGCTCGTGCGGCAACGGCCGGCCGGTGGGCGCGTCGCGGCACAGGCGACAGGCGGCGATCTCGGCGCAGAGGCCGGCGAGGTCGGGGGCATCGGCGGTCACGGGTCGTCCTCCGGGTCGGCGAAGCGACCGGCGCCGCCGGTGCCGTGAATCGCCTTGCGTCGGCGGAAGTCCTGCGGCCAGACGAAGGTTCCCGCCCACAGGCCCCGTCCGGCGGCGCGGGCTTCGGCCTCCTCGCCGGCATAGCCGCCGAAGGCGACCGCCCAACCGTCGCGCACCAGGGCGGCGCCGAGATCGGTGCCACCGACGCGGCAACGGGCGAGACCGCGGCCGAACTTGTCGAAGCGCGTCCAGGCGCAGGTCACCTCGCGTCCGGCGATCAGCTGGGCGAGCCGATCGCGGGCTTCGAGGCCGCAGGGCCGGCGATTGCCGCCGACGGTGCAGTCCTGGTCGAGTTCGGGCGCGTCGATCCCGACGAGGCGGATGCGGCGGTCGCCGAAGGCCAGGCTGTCGCCGTCGGCGAGGTGGGGTCGGCCGGTGACGGTGCCGATCACCGGTCCCTCGACGTCGGGCGGCCGCCAGGTTCCGAGATCGCCGCGCCACCAGTGCGCCGCGACGGTCACCGCGACCGCGACCAGCGCGATCCGCAGACCCCAGCGCGGCGAGCGGACGCGGAGCAGGGACATCTCCGACCTCGTTCGAATTGCTCCCTCTTCCCGAGGGATTCCTTAAGCATTCCCCCTTAGCGTCGAATGGCCCGCAACACCACAACAGACCCCTGGGAAGGAGCGACGTGTCGACGGACGAGGTCGCCGCGAACCGTTCGGCCCGAACCGCGAAGAATGCCCAGCGAGCCGAACGCCGCCGTCATGTGGCGCGCACCGTCCGAGACGTGCGCGAACGCCTCGACTCGGGCACCGACGTCAAGCCGGCCTTCGATTGGGAACTGATGGTCGAGCACGCGCGGATGCGGCTCGCCTCCGCCCCTTGGGTGTTCGCTCTCGTCGCCGGCGTGGCGGCGCTCGGGGCGATGTGGACCGACAAGGTGCTGATCGGCGCCTGGACCACGGTGACGGTCGCCGCCCATCTCACCGGCCTCTATTTCGCGCAGGCCTTTCTCAAGACCGAACGCAAGGACGTGTCGCTGGCTGGCTGGCGGCGACGGCTGGCGGCGGTCGACGGGGCCTGCGGGCTCGCCTGGGCGATGCTGTTCCTGCTGCCCGGCGACGGCTCCGGCTTGGTCGACGTGTTCCAGTTCTCGGCGATGCTGGTGGTGGTGGCGATGGCGGCGATCCTCGCCTCCAACATCCCGGCGGCGATGTTCGCGGCGACCTTCCCGATCACCGTGACCACCGCGCTCGGGCTGCTGTCGCGCCCCGGGGCGATGGACTTGCCCGCAGTGTCGCCGCAGATGGTGATGGCCGGCATGGCGGCGACCACCCAGGTGTTCTTCATTCTGCTCGGCCATCGCCTCTACAAGGCGTCGCTCGCCGAGATCGAGGCGCGCGCCGAGAAGGATGCGCTGATCGGCGAACTCGAACAGGCCAAGGCGATCTCCGACGAGAGCCTGCGCAAGGCGGAAGAGGCGAACTTCGCCAAGAGCCGCTTCCTCGCCACCATGAGCCACGAGTTGCGCACGCCGCTGAACGCCATCCTCGGCTTCTCCGAGGTCATGCAGTCGGAACTGATGGGGCCGCTCGACAACGCCTATTACAAGGGCTACGTCGGCGACATCCACGACAGCGGCCGCCACCTGCTCGAATTGATCAACGAAATCCTCGACATCAGCCGGATCGAGGCGGGTCGCTACACCCTCAACGAAGAATCGATCACCTTGCCCTTCGTGGTCGAGGACTGCGTGCACATGATGGGGCTGCGGGCCCGCAACAAGGGCCTGACGCTGGTCGAGCAGTACGAAGAGGCGCTGCCGAAGATCTGGGCCGACGAACGGGCACTGCGCCAGATCGTCCTCAACATCCTGTCGAACGCCGTGAAGTTCACACCGTCGGGCGGGACCGTCACGATCAAGGTCGGCTGGACGGCGGGCGGCGGCCAGTACGTGTCGATCCGCGACACCGGCCCGGGCATCCCCGAAGAGGAGATCCCGATCGTCCTGTCGCGCTTCGGTCAGGGCTCGATCGCCATCAAGTCGGCCGAACAGGGCACCGGCCTCGGACTCAACATCGTCCAGGCGCTGATCAAGATGCACGGCGGCACTTTCGAGCTGAAGTCGAAGCTGCGCGAGGGCACCGACATCACCGTCACGGTGCCGAAGTCGCGGGTGCTCGAGATCCTGCCGCAGATCGACGAACGGCCGCAGCGCCGCACCCCCGGCGAACCGCTGCGCCACGCCGGCGCCGCCAGCATCCTCGAAGCGATGCGCCGCCAGGTCGAGGGCTGAGACCCTCGTCGCGCAGATCGACCGGTCGGGCGACGCGGTGCCCATCGCGCCGCAGAGGCGATCGCTGGTGCATCGCCCGCGTACATCGCCGTCATACGGCGTTCCGTGAGGTGGCCGTACACAACCATGCCATGTTCAGAGATCCGAATACGCCGCGAGAAGGCGTTTCGTTTTCGACTACGTAAAGGAACCTGCCGCGCAGGTCGGATCGTCGCAGGCAGCGAAATCTCGTTCAATTCAACACCGAATTAACCACCGACCTCGACAGTACCGCTCGTCTCGGTTCCGCCACGTCCCGGCGCGAACGGGACGTCTTGCCCTCCGCCTGCCGGTCCGCGTCGCCGCGACACCCTCCAGGCGTCGAACTGGAGCCACCATATGAAGATCTCCGAGAATTCCGACCGGTCCCGCGCGCGCTTCGGACTGAACATATCGGGCAAGATCCTGGCCGGGTTCTCGTCGACGCTCGCAATTCTGGTCGTCGTGTCCGCCATCGCGATTTATTCTTTCGCCAATACGCGTGTCGCCTTCGACGATCTCGAACGGAGCACGACGACCATCGCCACCGTTGCCAAGCTCAAGGCCGGCTTTCTCGAGTTTCGGCGTTCGGTGCGGGAATTCGTCTACATGACGCAGGAGAACTCCGAAGCCACGACGCGCAAGAACGCTCAGATCGTCGTGGAAGATCTCGATACGTCTCTGGCGCGGATCACCGACCCGGAGCAGCACAAATATCTCCTCGAATTCAAGAGCAATTTCGACGAGTACATGCGCGGATTCTCGGGCGTGACCTTGACCAGCAAACTCGAGCTGGCGCGGCTGAAGAACGCGGTCCTGGCGCCGCTCGGCACGCGTATCGAGCAGGGTCTCGAGCAGCTCGCGGTCCGCGACGAACTGACCGCCGACGAATCCGTTCGACGCGCCGTGGAGAAGGCCGCCCGCAGCTTCATCGCGTTGCGCCTGCAGGCCCGCACGACGATCGACAATGCCGACGCTGCGGGGCGGGCGCAATTCAAGGAGCAGGTCCAGAAACTGGCGACCGCCCTCGATACGATTGCGACCCGGGCACCGGCGAGCGTGCGCAAGGACGCCGAAGCCATCCGGGCGACCTATGGCGAGTACGCCTCGACCTTCGATCGGTTCATGGGAATCTCCCAGGTGCTCGACGACAATGCCCCGCGGATGGGCGCCGTCGTCGGCGTCGCCTCGAAGGCCCTCGACGCGGCGACCGCCGACGCGCAGGCCGATGCCGCCGCCCTCCAGGCCAAGACCGCGCGCCTCCTCGACTCGATCCACACCCTCCTGTGGGCCCTGGCGATCGGCGGTCTGATCGCCGGACTGGTCGTCGCCGTGCTGATCGGGCGGGGCATCTCGCGCCCGATCGTGGCGATCACGCAAGCGATGGCGCGCCTGTCGAAGGGCGACCGCAACGTCGTGATCCCCGGTGCCGGACGCGGTGACGAGGTCGGTACGATGGCGGCGACGCTGGCGGTGTTCAAGAGCGGGCTCGAGGACAACGAACGCCTGCGCGCCGACCAGGAGCGCGCCAAGATCGACGGCGAGGCGGCCCGCCGGGCGGAAATGGCACGCATGGCCGATGCCTTCGAGGCGGCGGTCGGCGGCGTCGTCCAATCGGTGGTCGGAGCGGCGACTCAGCTCCAGGCCTCCGCCCAGGCGATGTCGGCGGCGGCCGAGGAGGTCTCGGCTCAGGCGGTGGCGGTGGCCGGCGCCTCGGAAGAGGCTTCCGCCAACGTCGAGACGGTCGCGTCGGCGGCGGAAGAACTGTCGTCGTCGATCGGCGAGATCAAGCGGCAGGCCGACGAGAGCACCAGCGTCGCCGGGCGCGCGGCGCGCGACGCCGAAGAGACCGCGGCACGGGTGCGCGATCTCGCCGACGCCGCCAGCCGCATCGGCCAGGTCGTCGACCTGATCGACAACATCGCCGCCCAGACCAATCTGCTCGCCCTCAACGCCACCATCGAGGCGGCCCGGGCCGGCGAAGCCGGCCGCGGCTTCGCGGTGGTCGCCGCCGAGGTCAAGCAGCTCGCCGACCAGACCTCCAAGGCGACGTCGCAGATCTCGACGCAGATCGGCGGCATCCAGGAGTCGACCCGCTCGTCGGCAACGGCGATCGTCGCCATCACCGAGGTGATCGAACGGCTCAACCGCATCGCCGGGAGCATCGCCACGGCGGTCGACCAGCAGGGTTCGGCGACGTCGGAGATCGCCCGCAACGTCGCCCAGGCCTCGGCCGGAACGCACGAGGTGTCGCAGAACATCACCGGCATCACCCATGCCGCCGGCGACAGTTCGACCGCCGCCACCCAGGTGCTGGCCGCCGCCCGCGACCTCGCCCAGCAGTCGGACACGCTGGGCCACGAGATGAAGCGCTTCCTGGCGACGGTCCGCGCCGCCTGAGATCGCGTCCCATGCAGAGAGACCGCGGACCTCCCGAGGGAGTCCGCGGTCTCTTCGCGTCGGCGATCGCCCGTCGGGCGCGTCGGTCTTACTTGTTGGAGACGCCGGCCTCGGCGAAGGTCGCCATGCCGGCGTGGGTGGCGCAGGCGGCTTTGACCAGGGCGGCGGCGAGCGCCGCGCCGGTGCCTTCGCCGAGCCGCATGCCGAGATCGAGCAGCGGCCGCTTGCCGAGCTTCTCCAGCACCCGGACATGGGCCGGCTCGGCCGAGACATGGGCGAACAGGCAGTGGTCGATGGCCTGGGGGTTCATGGCATGGACCAGGGCGGCGGCAGCGGTGGTGACGAAGCCGTCGACCATCACCGGCACCTTCTGGTGGCGCGCGCCGATGATCGCGCCGACCATCGCGGCGATCTCGCGACCGCCGAGGCGGCGCAGGATCTCGAAGGGATCCTGTTCCCCGCCGATCCGCGCGACCGCGCGATCGACCACGGCGATCTTGTTGGCGAGCGCCGGACCGACCACGCCGGTGCCGGGGCCGACCCAGTCTTCGGCCTTGCCGCCCCACAGGGCGAAGAAGATCGCCGAGGCGACCGCGGTGTTGCCGATGCCCATTTCGCCGAGGCACAGCAGGTCGACGCCGCCGGCCAGCGATTCCATGCCGAAGGCCATGGTGGCGGCGCAGCCGGCCTCGTCGAAGGCGTCGGCGACCGAAATGTCGGGGGTCGGCAGGTCGAGGGCGAGCTCGAACACCTTGAGGCCGAGGTCGCCGGCGATGCAGATCTGGTTCACCGCGGCGCCGCCGGCGGCGTAGTTGGCGACCATCTGCTTGGTCACTTCGGCCGGGAAGGCCGAGACGCCCTGGGCGGTGATGCCGTGATTGGCGGCGAAGACGGCGACCAGCGGCCGCTCGACCTTGGGCGGGATCTGACCGGTGTGGGCGGCGAGGAGCTCGACGATCTCCTCGAGTCGTCCGAGCGAGCCGGGAATCTTGGTCAGCTGTGCGTCGCGGGCACGGAAGGCGGCGAGCGCCGCCTCGTCGGGGGCGGGCAGGAGATTGACGAGATCGCGGAAGTCGTCGAAGGGAAGGGACGCGGCGGCCATGATCGTCCTCGGAACGGGGGGGTCGGGTCCTCGGCCTTATACCCGGTGGCGGACGTCGGCAAGGTCGGGCGGTCCCCGACCGGGCGCCCCACCCCCCGGCCCCGGCGCGACGGCGCCGGCGCCGCCTCTGTCCCAGCCGTAAAGTGGAAGGCGCGAGATGCCGCAGCTCCCCGAGTTCCTCGACCACGCGCTCGCCGATTTCGCCGGAATGGTGCGTTTTTATTCACGCGTCGCCGTGCCGCAGCTGTCGCCGAGCGACGATCCCGGCCGGCTGCCGGCCTTCGCCCGGGCGGTACGGATGCTGCCGCTGTCGGGCGCGGTGATTCTCGTGCCCGGTGCGGTGGTGCTGGCGCTGCTCGGCGCCTCGGACCTGTCCTCGCTCACCGTCGCGGCGCTCTGCGTGGCGGTGACCACGGCGGTGACCGGCGCCTTCCACGAGGACGGCTTCGCCGACGTGGCCGACGGCTTCGGCGGCGGCGCGACCCGCGAACGGCGGCTCGAGATCATGAAGGACAGCCGCATCGGCGCCTTCGGCGGCGCGGCGCTGGTGGTGCAGTTCGTGCTGCGTACGGCGCTGGTCGCCGACCTCCTCGACCGGGTCGACGGTCCGGCGGCGGCCGTGGTGACGCTCGGGCTGGCGGGCCTGGTGCGGGTGCTGCCGCTCGGCCTGATGGTGGCGACGCCGGCGGCGCGGCCGGACGGGCTGGCGCGGGCCGTCGGGGCGCCGACCGCGTCGACGCTGGCGGTCGCCGGGCTCGGTGCCGCGGCGCTGTTCCTCGCCGCCACCCTACCGTTCCTGCCGCTCGCCAACGTCGTCGCCGCGCCGATCGCCGCGGCGGGTGGTCTGGTCGGGCTCGCGGCGCTCGCCAAATGCGCGATCGGCGGCCACACCGGCGACGTCATCGGCGCCGGAACGCTGATCGCCGAGATCGCCGCGCTGGTCGCGCTGCTGGCCTGAGCGCCGTCGACGCTTCGGATTCGGCGCGTCGTGGTCACCTCAATCGTCGACGTCGATGTTGTCGTCGAGATGGGCGCCGTCACGGCCGAGCGAAAGGGCGATCTTTTCCCAGACCTCGCGCAGGCGGTGGACATGGAGGTCGTCGACCATGGTGCGGACGAAATGCTGCAACGTGGCATCGTCGGCCTCGACCGGCAGGAAGCGCGGGTTCTTCAACGGATTCGCCGGATCGAACTCGGGATTGCGGACGAGGATGGTCGAGGGTCGGCGCACCATGTCGAGCACCCAGGTGGCGTAGTCGGTCGCCGTCTTGCCGGGGGCGATGCAATCGGGCCCGCAGGACAGCGTACCGAGCGGGACGATGCCTCGCTCGCCCCAGCCGGCCGCCTTCAGCACCGCGCCGAAGGTCTCGGTACGGTTGAACAGGATCGAGGCGACCATCAGCCGGGCCTCGTGGGTCGACTTGGCGCTCTGCACCACGCGTTCGAGATCGAAGATGGTGCGGATGTTGTACTGCTGTAGGAGCAGGAAGCGTTCGAGCCCGACGATGGTGCAGAGCTGAGCCTGGGCCACCCAATCGACGGCCTGATAGATGCCGTAGGGCGATTCGATGTGCAGCAGGATCGGGTTGCAGGCGGCGAGGTTCTGGACCTCGTAGAGACCGATCCATTCCAGACGATAGCGCGTCGAATAGTCGATGCCGTCGATGACGTCGAGGGAGATCGAGCGGGTGATGTCGGTGAAGCGGTTGTCGGTCTTCTTGATCAGACTGAAGAGGAAACCGATCTTGTCTTCGGCGGCGAGTTGGCGCCCCATCGTGTAGAGGAACTGGATGCCGGCGTCGGGCACCGAGCCGATCACGAAGGCGCCGAGCAGCATCAGCCCCGATCCGAGAGCGGCGACATGTCCGACGATCGACTCCGCGGAGGGCTTGGTGCCGACGATCGCCGAGCCCAACTGGTCGCTCAGTGCGCCGAAGATCAGCACCACCACGGCGGTCTCGAGGAAATGGCCGAAGACGCGCAATACCGTGCCGGCGGTCAGATCGAAGATAGTGACCGACCGCATCAGCAGGCGGATCGTGAAGAAATAGGCGCCGAGCAGGCCGGCCACCAGAAGCCGCGGACCGGCTTCGCCGGCGACGAAGGTCACGGCCTGATCGACGATCGGCGGCTCCAGGCGGAACACGAGATGGACCACCGCGCCGACCACCAGGGCGTAGGGCAGGAAGGCGAAGAGCAGCACCCAATTGGCAACGATGCGATGGATCCAGGCGATATCGACCAGCGCATAGAGTTCCTTCGACGACGTGCCGCCACGGCGCAGGTCGTCGATCTCTCCGGGCTTGATCAGTCCGAACAGATCGACGGTGTATTTGGTCACCGCGAATTCGAAGGACGGCGAGTTCTGATCCCGCTTCTCGAGCTTCTCGGCCGCCGGTTCGATGAAGTTGCGGCGGAACTCCTCGATCAGGCGGATGCGGCGGATGCGTACCTCGTGATTGCAGACGATGAAGGCGATCGGCACCAGCACCGCGAGCACCAACGTCACCAGGCCGGCGAGGCCCGACCACGGAACGTGTAGGAACGACGTCAGATCGGTCATGGCTGCCCCCCGGTGGCCCGACGATTGAGATGCACAATCCTAACGTTCAATTCACATCTATTGCAATTCGTTCTTTGGAGCAGCGTGCTTGCGTCGGGCGGCGCGAACGGGTCAAATCCGCTGCCGTCCGAGCCGACCCGTCGAGGAACCGATGTCCGAGGAAGCCGCGCCGATCCCGTCGCCCTGCCGCCGCGAGTGCCAGTTGCACCCGATCGAGAAGCAGTGCCTCGGCTGCTTTCGGACGATCGACGAGATCTCGCGGTGGATCCGCCTGTCGGAGGCCGAGCGCACGCGCATCACCGCCGATCTGCCGGCCCGGCGCGCGGCGCGGGCGGCGCGCGAGGAGATGCTCAAGACCCGACGGATGCGCTGAGCGCTCAGGCGGCGGCGTCGGACGCGAGGGCGCCCGACGCGCTGTCTTCGACCTCGCGAGCCGGGCGACGCACCGCGGCGGTGGCGGCGCGCAGCACTTCGAGGCCGGCACCGGGGACGATCGCCCCTTCGGTGAGGATGCGCCGGAAGGCCCGCGCCCCGGGGCGGCCGGCGAACAGGCCGAGGATGTGGCGAGTGACGTGGGACAGGCGCCCGCCGTCGGCGATGAGCGCCGCGCAATAGGGCTCGAGGCGCTCCATCACCGCGAAGGAATCGACGTCGGCGACCGCCTCGCCATAGATCCGACGGTCGACCCCGGCGAGGATCTCCGGCGTCTCGTAGGCGGCGCGGCCGAGCATGACGCCGTCGAGACGCACGCTGCCGCGGGGCGCGAGCAGCGCTTCGGCGCCGTCGAGGTCGCGGATGCCGCCGTTGATGGTGATCGGCAGATCCGGCCAGCGGCGCTTGATCTCGAACACCAGGTCGTAGTCGAGCGGCGGCACGCTGCGGTTCTCCTTGGGGCTGAGGCCGGAGAGCCAGGCCTTGCGGGCGTGGATGGTCACGGTGGCGACGCCGGCGGCGACGACGGCCTCGACGAGGCGCGGCAGTTGCTCCCGCGGATCGGCGTCGTCGATGCCGATCCGGCACTTGACCGAGATCGGCAGGGCCACCGCGGCGCGCATCGCCGCGACGCAAGCGGCGACCAGATCCGGCTCGGCCATCAGGCAGGCGCCGAAGCGGCCGGACTGGACGCGATCGGAGGGGCAGCCGCAGTTGAGATCGATGCCGTCGTAACCGTAGTCGGCGGCGATCGCCGCGGCCCGCGCCAGTTCCGCCGGGTCGGAGCCGCCGAGTTGCAGGACGACCGGGTGTTCCTCGGGCGCGAAGCCGAGCAGCCGGTCGCGATCGCCGTGAATCACCGCCGGGGCGGTCACCATCTCGGTATAGAGCGTCGCGCGCCGGGTCAGCAGACGGTGGAACACCCGGCAATGCCGGTCGGTCCAATCCATCATCGGGGCGACCGAGAAACGGGCGGCAGGGGTCGGGGTCATCTTCGGTTCGGTTCCGGCTGCGTCGATTCCATCGCCGTCGCGCGGGCCCGAAGGCCGCGCCGCGCCGGCTATATCGCGCAGATCGCGCGCCGACGCGACCGCAATCTCCACCGCCGCCCGCGTCGACCGCGACCCGAACGCGGGACCGCCCGCGGCCGTGCCGCCGGGTGAGCGACGGAGCTATGAAGTATTACTACGAGGGTCGACGCAAGATCCGTCGTTCCCTCGAAGTTCTCACCTCGCCCCACCAGCCCATTCGACGCCGTCGATCATGTCGACGGTGTGTCTCGCGATGGCAAATGATCACGAAATGAACACATGCCACTCATTGAGACGGTGGGAATAAACACCACCTGATACCACATGACATCATGGAAAGTCTGCTACCGCAGCAAAGACCTCGAATGTGTCGACAAATACGCCACGCTCGAGCTCGCCGTCGAAGCCACCTATTCCCTGCTCGATCTCGGTTACGAGGTCGTGAGCATCGGTACGTGGCCCTTCACCAGCATGATTCCGGCCGAGGAGATTCTCCGGAATTACGGCCCCCTGCGCCGCCGGGGCGCCTGAGCCGGGGTCCCCCGCCGCTCAGAGCTCGGCCTCGGCGATCGACGCCCATCGGCGGCCCTCACGAGGCGCCGAAGGGGTTGGTGCCGATGCTCTTCAGATAGGAGTCGACGCTCGCCGCGTCGACCGCCTTGATCGAACCGAAGGACGCGAACACCGCCAGTTCGGCCCCCGCGCCGCCGACCGGGATGTCGATGGTGGTGTAGGTGGTGCCGCCGGTGTCGAGCAGGCCGAGGCCGGCGATGCTCTTGGCGAGATTGACCCCGGCCTCGGAATTGACGAAGCGCGAGGCGGCGGAGACCAGCGCCTGGGTCGAACGCACCGTGCCGCGGATCTCGCGCAACAGGGCGGAGCCGGCGCGCACCGCCGCGACGCCGGTCTTCATCGCCTTGGGATTGGCGCTCTTCAGGAAGGTGCCCCAGCGGGCGCCGAGCGCCAGGCTGAAGTCGATCATGTTGCTGGTGTCGGTGCCGACGAAGGCGGCGGGCGCGGAAAAGCCATAGGCGAGGCCGAGGGCGAAGCCGACCGAGCCGCCCCAGCCGAGACCGGCGCGGGTGGCGGTCATCAGGAACGGAAACACCTGACCGGTGGCGGCGTTGCCGAGCGCCCCGACCGCGCCCTCCTTGCCGGCCACCGCGGCGACGCCGCCGAACTTGAACACCGGGCCGATCCACAACTCGGCCTCGTCGACCTTGGCGATCAGGCCCTCGACGCGGCACGGCCGATAGCCGCGACCGGTCGGCGCCAGCAGCCAGCCGTCGACGACGGCGCCGGGCTCCGGCAGGGCGCGGACCACCAGCACGGCGCGCGGGTGCATGTCGGAGTCGAGGGTGACGAAGGGCTGGGCGACGAAATCGGCCGGAATGCCGGACTCGACGAATTCGTCCCAGGCCATGGCCATGGCGCCGACCCCGTAGGATCCGGCCGACAGGCGAGGATCGCGGACCCCGTCGCGCCGGCGGACCCGGCCGCCGACCTCGTGCAGCACCTGCGGCACCCGCGGCATGGTCGAATTCCATCGCTCCAGGTCGCCGTAGACGACGAAGCCGACCGAGCGATAGGGCACCATTTCGATCAGGTAGTTGGCCATGCCGTCCCCTCCCCGTGGCGATCTTCGGCCGGCCCTCCCGGTCCGTGCCTCTCGTCGCGGCCCGGCAAGCCCGGATCGCAGGAGGCGTCGCACGCCCGTGTCAGTAAAATCCCGGATGGGTCGCCGGACAAGGGCAAAAGGCCCGCGAAACGGCGGTTTCGCGGGCCTCGCAGCAATCGGAGATGAAATCGGTGGCGGCGGCGGATTCGGATCCCGCCGCTCGCCTCACCAACGCTGGTGGACGTGGGGGGCGATCAGGCGATCGTAGATCTCGCGGGTCGCGGCCATCACCGCCGGGGTGAGCGGCGCGAGTTCGGCGGCGGCGGCGTTGGCGCGGGCCTGGGCGGCGTTGCGGGCACCGGGGATCACCACGGTGACCGCGTCGGACATCAGGATCCAGCGCAGCGCGAAGGCGGCCATCGACGCCTCCAGCGGCACCAGGGCGCGGACTTCCTCGACCGCGGTCAGGCCGACCTCGAAGGGCACGCCGGCGAAGGTCTCGCCGACGTCGAAGGCCTCGCCGTGGCGGTTGAAGGCGCGGTGGTCGTCGGCGGCGAAGGCGGTGTCGCGGCCGATCTTGCCGGACAACAGCCCGCTGGCCAGCGGCACGCGGGCGATGATCGCGACGTTGCGGCGCTTGGCCTCGGCGAAGAACAGGCCGGCGGGGCGCTGACGGAACAGGTTGTAGATGATCTGGACCGAGCGGACGCCGGGGTATTCGATCGCCTTCAGGGCCTCTTCGACCTTCTCGACGCTGACGCCGTAGTGGGCGATCTTGCCGCGGGCGACCAGTTCGTCGAGACCGGCGAAGACCTCGGGGCGATAGAACACCTCGGTCGGCGGGCAGTGCAGTTGCACCAGATCGAGGGTGTCGACCTTCAGATTGGCGCGGCTGCGGTCGACGAAGGCCTCGAGATTGGCCTTGGTGTAGCCGTCGGCGACATGCGGGTCGAGGCGGCGGCCGGCCTTGGTGGCGACCATCGGGCGCGGCCCGCGGCGGTTGCCGAGTACATCGGCGATGATCTTCTCGGAGCGGCCGTCGCCGTAGACGTCGGCGGTGTCGACGAAGGTCACACCGGCGTCGAGCGCGGCGGTGAGCGCGGCGCGGCCCTCGGCCTCGCCGACCTCGCCCCACGAGCCGCCGATCTGCCAGGCCCCGAAGCCGATTTCGCTCACGGTGAAGCCCGTCTCACCGAACGGATGGGTGCGCATTTCGTCTCTCCCTGGGATGTCGATCGGCCGGCACTGTGCGCGCCGACGCGGCGCTGTCAACCGCCGACGTCCGCCTTGCCGCGCCGCCGCGATGCCCCTACTGTCGCAGCCGGAGCTTCGACGGGGGACGCATGACGATCCGCATTCTCGGCTTCGATGCCGATGACACCCTGTGGCACAACGAGACGATCTTCCATCTCTCGGAACAGCGTTTCATGGACCTGCTCGCCGGCCACGCCGCGACCGAGGACCTCGCCGCGCGGCTGGTCGCCACCGAGCGCCGCAACCTCAAGCTCTACGGCTACGGCATCAAGGGCTTCACCCTGTCGATGGTCGAGACGGCGTTGGCGGTGTCGGACGCCGACCTGCCGGTGGCGGTGATCGCCGAGATCCTGGCGATCGGCCGCGACATGCTGCAGCATCCGGTCGAGCCGCTGCCGGGGGTGGTCGAGACCCTGCGGGCGCTGCGCGGCGCCGGCCACCCGATGGTGCTGATCACCAAGGGCGATCTGCTCGACCAGGAACAGAAGGTGGCGCGCTCCGGCCTCGCCGAGCTGTTCGAGACCGTCGAGATCGTCTCGGAGAAGACCGCGGCGACCTATCGGCGGATCTTCGGACGCTGGGGGGCCGGCGAGGGCGAGGCGGTGATGATCGGCAATTCCGCCGCCTCCGACGTGCTGCCGGCGATCCAGGCCGGATTCTGGGGCCTGCACATTCCCTATGAGATCACCTGGGTGCACGAGCGCGCCGAGATCCCCGACGATCTGCCGCGCCACCGCCGCCTCGCCTCGATCACCGAGGTGCCGGCGGCGCTGGCGGCGATCCTCGCCGGCTAGGCCCCGCCGATGACCGCGAACCCTCACCCCCTGCCCCTGCCCGCCGTTGCCGAACCTCCGATGCCCTCCGGCCCCACCGACGACGGCGCGCTGCCGCTGCTGCGGGCGCGAGCGGGCCACCGCGCCGCCGAGACGGCGGCCCTGCTCGAAGCGCGGTTCGGCGTCTCGGCCTTCGAGGCGCGGGCGCTGATCGCCTTCGCCGCGACCTTTCGGCCGGCGCCGGGCGAGGCCCATGTGATCGGCGTCTGCCGCGGCGAGAGCTGCGCAAGGCGGGGCGGCCGCACCCTCGGCGACCGGCTCGCCGCCCGCCTGGGGATCGCCTGGTACGGCCGCACCGGCGACGGTCGGCTGCGCCTGGAACCGGCCTATTGTCTCGGCCTGTGCGCCTCCGGCCCCTCGGCGATGATCGACGGCGAGCTGGCACCGCGCCTCGACGTGCTCGGCGTCGAGGCGTTGCTCGCCGAACTCGGCCTCGACGCGACCGCCACGGGACCGGCGCCGCCGGCCGCGTCGGCTCTCGACGACGACGGCGGAAGGGTCTAAACGCCGAACGCCGACGGTGCGGCCCCACCGTCGCGCGGTCCGTCGCAGCCCCGGGGAGTCCGCCGCCGATGTCGAGTGCCAGTTTCGTCCTCGCCCTGTCCTGTCCCAATCGCCCGGGCATCGTCGCGGCGGTGTCGACCCATCTGTTCGAACGCGGTTGCAACATCTCCGATGCCGCGCAGTACGACGACACGCTGTCGAACCAGTTCTTCATGCGGGTGGTGTTCGACGTCGACGGGCCGACGCTGGCCGACCTGCGCGCCGGGCTGACGCCGATCGCCGAGCGCTTCGGCATGACCTGGAGCCTGCGCGACCGGGCGCAGCGGCGGCGGGTGATGATCCTGGTGTCCAAGTTCGACCACTGCCTGGTCGACCTGCTCTATCGCCGGCGGATCGGCGAACTGCCGATGGACGTCACCGCGGTGGTCGCCAACCATCCGCGCGAGGCCTATGCCCACGTCGAATTCACCGACACGACCTTCCATCACCTGCCGATCGAGCCGGGCGCCAAGGCAGCGCAGGAGGCGCAGATCCTGCGCTTGATCGAGGCGACCGACACCGAGATCGTGGTGCTCGCCCGCTACATGCAGATCCTGTCCGGCGAGTTCGCAACGGCGCTGGCCGGGCGCTGCATCAACATCCACCACTCGTTCCTGCCCGGCTTCAAGGGCGCCAAGCCCTATCACCAGGCGCACGAGCGCGGCGTCAAGGTGATCGGCGCCACGGCGCATTTCGTCACGCCGGACCTCGACGAGGGGCCGATCATCGAGCAGGACGTCGAGCGGATCAGCCACCACGACACGCCCGACACGCTGGTCCGCAAGGGCCGCGACATCGAGCGGCGGGTGCTGGCGCGGGCGCTCGCCCATCACCTCGACGACCGGGTGCTGCTCAACGGCAAGCGCACGGTAGTGTTCCGGGACTGAGGCACGGCCCGTCGGGTGCCTGGAGCGCAGCGACTTGCACCATGGGGCGCGGCACTCCAGGTGCGAACGGTGCAAGTCGCCGCGCTCCATGCAACTCACGACGCCAACAGACGGAATTGCACTGCTCGATCTCGAAAAGACAATAGTTCCGATCACAATTCAGAACGAAAAGCTGAACGTGCCTACGCCTTCAACCGCCAACGATCCCGTCGCAAGAACGTCCATTCCGAGCAACACGTCGAAGCCCGCATTTTCCAAATCGAGCTCCCCACCCTGAATTAGATCCTGTAAAATATGTGCCTCAAATTTGTACTCATTCTCACCTGACCCCTTCGAACCAACGACAAATCCGACATTGAACAAATAATTGTTGTGATATGAAACTCCACCGACGCCCAGAACCGGGAATTTCCCAATGGGCCGCAGCTTCAATTTTTGCGCCGCTGCTTTCGAAATCATCGTACGCTGAGCGCCGGTGTCGACCAGAGCCTTGAACATGTGATCGTTGATGTTCCCCGCACCAAAATCGACCTCTCCGCCGCCGAGATCGACCAGCCCGTTGGCATCAAAGATCGCAACGTTTATGAAAATCTGCGACTTATTGTGGTTGAGCCAAAGGCACGGCATAGGAAAACATCCCGAGATTTACCGGGCTCGTTTCGATTACCTGCACCGAGAACAGACCATCGGTGTAGAAACTCCGCCCAGTCGTGTGCGCATCGCGCAATGTATCGTAAATTCCGATGATTTCGCTGTTCCGCATCAACGCAAATTTCCCGCGATCCGTCTTGATCAAATCCCCGACCTTCTCTTGGAAGGCATTGAAATTCAATTCGACTTCTCTCTCGATCGAGTCAGCCATCGCACTCATCTCCCCAAATCGAGAAACATTCGCGTATTCCGATCGTCGTGCGAACCGATAGGTCCTTCGTCGTCTTTCATCTGAGCGCTTCGTTCGAAACTGCTCAGCCAAGCTCGACCAAAGGCCGCGACAACCAACCATCCCGAGGGCATGAAGGTATCACAACGAAGGCCATTCCTGAATATCTGCTCGGCAAACCTGACCTTCAAGAGTCTCGCGTCGGCGTTCGGATCGTCGCACCGACACCACGTCATGTCGAACGACGTCCATGCGCACGAAAAGGGAACACGACCCTTTCCGCAGGGCCGGACTCACGCCATATTCCCGGCATGACCCGACCGCCCCGCTCGTCCCGCCCGTCCTCGCCCGCCGCCCCGTCGAAGCGGTCGCCCGCCCGTGGTCCCGCGGAGGACGCCGGAGCGCCGGCCGATCCGCCGTGGGGCAGCGACGACGCCGCGCCGTTCGGCTTCGGCGAGGCGCCGCAGCCCCCCGGTTTCGGCGAGGCGCCTCAGGCCGGATTCGACGTCGGGGCAAAACCGTTGTCGGGATCGATCTCGGACTGGGCCGACGAGATCGCCAAGGCGGCGCAGCCGCCGGCGCCGGCGCCGGCCAAGAGCCGCGGACGGCCGAAGAAGGCCGGCGGCGACGCGGCGACCGCCACCGAACGGGTGGCGAGCGGGCTCAACGCCGTGTCCGGCCTGGAGATCGGCCTGGAAGACGCCGGTCAGGTGCCGCAGGGCGGCGCCACCGCCACGGTCGAGGCGCTGTCGGCGCTGATCTCCTCGGGCAATCCGCTGTTCAAGGACGGCAAGTTGTGGACGCCGCATCGGCCCGAACGGCCGCCCAAGTCGGAGGGCGGCATCCGCTTCGTGCTGGAGAGCCCCTATGAGCCGGCCGGCGACCAGCCGACGGCGATCGCCGAACTGGTCGAAGGCATCAATCGCCAGGACCGCACCCAGGTGCTGCTCGGGGTCACCGGCTCGGGCAAGACCTTCACCATGGCCAAGATCATCGAGGCGACCCAGCGCCCGGCGTTGATCCTCGCCCCCAACAAGACCCTGGCCGCCCAGCTCTACGGCGAGTTCAAGTCGTTCTTCCCGCACAACGCGGTCGAATATTTCGTCTCCTACTACGATTATTACCAGCCGGAAGCCTATGTGCCGCGCACCGACACGTTCATCGAGAAGGAATCCTCGATCAACGAACAGATCGACCGGATGCGCCACGCCGCCACCCGCTCGCTGTTGGAACGCGACGACGTCATCATCGTCGCCTCGGTCTCGTGCATCTACGGTATCGGCTCGGTCGAGACCTATACGGCGATGACCTTCTCGATCGAGGTCGGCGAACGCATGGACCAGCGGCAGTTGCTCGCCGATCTGGTGGCGCTGCAGTACAAGCGCAACGACGTCGCCTTCCAGCGCGGCGCCTTCCGCGTGCGCGGCGACACGGTCGAAGTGTTTCCCGCCCATTTGGAAGATCGCGCCTGGCGGATCTCGTTCTTCGGCGACGAAATCGAGAGCATCGCCGAATTCGATCCGCTGACCGGACAGAAGAGCCAGGACCTGAAGTTCGTCAAGGTCTACGCCAATTCCCATTACGTCACGCCCAAGCCGACGCTGCAGCAGGCGATCCAGTCGATCAAGAAGGAACTGAAGCACCGGGTGACCGAGCTCGAAGCGGCCGGGCGGCTGCTCGAGATGCAGCGCATCGACCAGCGCACCACCTTCGATCTCGAAATGATGGAGGCGACCGGGGCGTGCGCCGGTATCGAGAACTATTCGCGCTATCTGACCGGGCGCCAGCCGGGCGAGCCGCCGCCGACCCTGTTCGAATATCTTCCCGACGAGGCGCTGGTGTTCGCCGACGAGAGCCACGTGACCATTCCGCAGATCGGCGGCATGTACCGCGGCGACTTCAGGCGCAAGGCGACGCTGGCCGAATACGGCTTCCGCCTGCCGTCCTGCATGGACAACCGGCCGCTGCGTTTCGAGGAGTGGAACGCCATGCGGCCGCAGACGGTGGCGGTGTCGGCGACCCCGGGCGGCTGGGAGATCGAAGAGGCCGGCGGCGTGTTCGTCGAGCAGGTGATCCGCCCGACCGGGCTGATCGATCCGCCGATCGACATCCGGCCGGCGACCAAACAGGTCGAGGATCTGCTCGGCGAAGTGCGCGAGGTCGCGGCGCGCGGCAACCGCGTGCTGGTGACCACCCTGACCAAGCGGATGGCCGAAGATCTCACCGAGTATTTCCATGAGAACGGGGTGCGGGTGCGCTACATGCACTCGGACATCGAAACCCTGGAGCGCATCGAGATCATCCGCGATCTGCGGCTCGGGGCCTTCGACGTGCTGGTCGGCATCAACCTGCTGCGCGAAGGTCTCGACATTCCGGAATGTTCGCTGGTGGCGATCCTCGACGCCGACAAGGAGGGCTTCCTGCGCTCCGAGACCTCGCTGATCCAGACCATCGGCCGCGCCGCGCGCAACGTCGACGGCCGGGTGATCCTCTACGCCGACCACATGACCGGCTCGATGGAGCTGGCGATCGCCGAGACCGATCGGCGCCGCGAAAAGCAGGTCGCCTACAACCTCGAACACGGGATCACCCCGGAATCGATCAAGCGCAACATTTCCGACGTGTTGTCGTCGGTCTACGAGCAGGACCACGTCACCATCGAGGCGGGCTTCGCGGAAGAAGGCCATCTGGTCGGCCACAACCTCGCGGCCCACATCGCGTCCTTGCGCGAGCGGATGAAGAAGGCGGCGACCAACCTCGAGTTCGAGGAGGCGGCGCGGCTGCGCGACGAGATCAAGCGGCTGGAGGCGACCGAGCTGGTGCTCGCCGACGATCCGCTGGCGCGGCAATCGACGGTCGACGACGCCACCGGCGGCTATGCCGGCGACAAGAAATACGGCCGCAACGCCAATCTCCCGCCGACCAAGGTGAGGAAGAATTCGCTCGACGAGATGACCGTCGGCCGCACCGAAGTGCCGCTCGGCGCGGGCGAGCCGCCGCGACGTCCGGCCCCGTCGACCGCGGCGGGGACGGCCAGGTACAAGGGGAAAGGGCGGCGCGGGAGGCGGTGATGGGCGGGGGGACGCGGCGATTCGGCTCGGCCTTCGCGGTGCTCGGTCCGTTGATGCTCGGCGGCTGCATTCCGTTTCCGACGCTCGACACGATTTCCCCCACCGCGGAGGTGACCGTCGTCGACGAGACCGGGGCACCCGTCGAAGGTGCCCTGGTCGAGTTGACCTCCCACCAATTTCCAGGGTTTTCAGAAGATAGAGTAAAATTGGAGACGACAAACAGATCCGGACACGTATATTTCGAACCACAGAGGGAAGTTCATATGAGCAGCCTCATGCCTCACGGCATGAGGTTTTTTCAATTTTCATGGTGCATCAGCAAACCCGGCTTCGAAACGATCACCATGTATGATCCAGAGCTCGGAAATTGGTTCGAGTTGGCACGGTCGTTCCGGTTGAAGCGGGGCGCGGGACGGAGTTGCGGAGACCCGGCAAAATAGCACCCGGTGGTTCGGGGGCGCCCACTGCGACGAGTGGTAGCGCCGCGGAGCGCCCCTTCCCTTCTCCCCTCGCGGGAGAAGGTGGCCGAAGGCCGGATGAGGGGATCGACCGTTCCGCACGCGCCGGCTCGAGAGGGGGTGCCCAGACCCCTCATCCGCCGCTTCGCGGCACCTTCTCCCGCAAGGGGAGAAGGGATGGCCGCGGCAGGTCCTCGGCTGAACCCTGCCGTTTGTGCCGGTATCGATGCCATCGCCGGGGGCCGACGGGTTTCTCGAAGAGCCCCCTCACTCGCCCGCATCCGCCGCGCGCCGGCGCCGCAACACCCCGGCGCGCCAGGCCAGGGTCCGCACCTCGGCCGGATAGCCGACGATCACCGCGAAACCGACCGCCACCGCCACATAGACCGGGAACAGCACCTCCGGCGGCGGCGCGGCGTCGAGGTGGTTGACCACCGTGCCGGCGGCGATCAGGGCGATGCCGTGGCCGAGGTAGATCGGGTAGCTCGCCAGCCCCGCCACGCGGGCGATCGCCAGCAGCCGGGGCGACGGCCTCGGCCGGACGCCGCCGGGGCGCGGCGGCAGGAGCCACAGGGCGGCGGCCAGCGCCAGCGACCAGAACACCATCCACACGGTGTCGCCCCAGCGCGGCTGGAACAGGTTCCACAGCGCGACGGTGCCGGCGATCGCCAGGACCGCGGCGCCGAACCGGCGGCCGTGGCCGTCGCGGATGCGGTCGACGTCGGTGGCGGCGAGGCTGCCGAGCAGCCAGAAGAAGAAATAGAGCGGCAGCGACACCAGCGTGTAGCTGGCGCGGGTGCCGATCGCCGCATGGGCGGCGACGCCGGGGGCGAGCAGGGCGAAAGCCAGCGCGAAGGCGACGAGGCGCCGCCGACGCGCCGGCACCAGGGCCAGACAGGCGCCCCAGGCGAGATAGCTCAGCAATTCGTGGGTCAGCGACCAACTGGCGTTGTAGGCGCCGTATGGGTCGAGGATGCCCTGGAGCATCCCGGCCTGCCAGATCAGGTTGATTTCGTGGGGTTCCCACATCACCGGGCGGCCGCCGACCGCGGCGAGGCCGAGTTCGCCGATCCCGACCACGGCGAGGAAGACCGCATAGAGCGGCAGAATGCGGGTCAGGCGCGCCACCAGATAGGTCGCGACGTCGCGATCGGCGCGGCCACCGCCGGCGCGCTCGATGCAGTAGCCGGAGAGCACGAAGAAGCCGGAGACCCACAACCCGCCGGTGACCAGGCGCGACATCGGCCACGGGCTCCAGCCGGGATGGAGCTCGTGGACCAGCACATAGGCGTGCCCGACCACCACCATCACCGCGAAGACGAGGCGCAGGACATCGATCTGCCAGACGTAGCCGTCGCCCTGTGCCGCGCTCTGGGGCCGCATCCGCCCTCCCCTCGCCCGGTCCGCGCCGGGTGCCGCCCGACGCGGTGACGGGTTCGCCGTGTCGTGGTGCGATCTTCCCCTAGCATGATTTTCGAATGGTCCTCCACCGCGGTCGTCGCCTCAGGGCGAACGGTGCGTCGTCGCGCGCGCCGCTGGGCAGGCCGGCCCGCAGGGGCTAGGTCTGACGACGGGTGGCGCGACCACCGAGAGGAGCGAGACCATGCCGCAACTGATCGACGGGGTCTGGATGACGGGCGAAGTGGCGGCGAGCGAGACCCGCGACGGCGCCTTCCATCGCGAACCGACCCGCTTCCGCCGCTGGCTGACCGCCGACGGCGGGCCGGTGGCGCCCGAGATCCTCACCCCGGAGTTCCACGCTCCCGGCGCGACGGTCCCGGCGACCCTGCCGGCGGTGGCCGGACGCTACCGGCTCTATGTCGCCTATATCTGCCCCTGGGCGAGCCGGACGCTGATCTGGCGCAAACTGAAGGGGCTCGACGCGGTGATCCCGATCACCGTCGCCGATCCGGAGCTCGGCGAAGAGGGCTGGAGCTTCCGCGATCCCGACGGCCGCAGCCGCGATCCGGTCGAAGGCATCGGCGCGTTGCACGAGCTCTACACCCGTGCCGACCCGCGCTACACCGGCAAGGTCTCGGTGCCGGTGCTGTGGGACACGGTCGAGCGGACCATCGTCAACAACGAATCCGCCGACATCGTACGGATGCTCGACGGCGCCTTCGACGGGCTGACCGGCAATCGGGTGGTGCTCTACCCCGAACCGCTGCGGCCGACGATCGACGCGTGGAACGCCCGGATCTATCCGGCGCTGAACAACGGCGTCTACCGCGCCGGCTTCGCCCGCACCCAGAGGGCTTACGAGACGGCCTTCGACGAGGTCTTCGCGATGCTGGCGGCGCTCGAGGCGCATCTCGCGACCTCGCGCTACCTCGCCGGCGAGCACCTCACCGAAGCCGATTGGCGGCTGTTCGTGACCCTGGTGCGCTTCGACGCCGCCTATTTCGGCGCGTTCAAATGCAATCTGCGGCGGATCGTCGACCACCCGGCGCTGTCGGGCTACCTGCGCGAGCTGTATCGATGGCCGGGCATCGCCGAGACGGTGAACATCGACCACATCAAGCGCGGCTACTATTCGATCCGCCACATCAACCCGACCGGCATCGTGCCCAAGGGCCCGGCGCTCGACTTCGCCGCCCCGCACGATCGCGACCGGCTGCCGGGGCGTGGGTTGTGGATGCGCGGATGAACCGGATTTCGGGTAATGCGGCGTGAAGCCGCGATTCAACCGGATTTCGGCTCATCGATCACGCGGCCGACCGGGCACCGGCCGGAACGGTGCTTCCCGCCGGGCCTCGGCTCACTCGATGACGATGGTCGGCGGGCGGCGCACCGCGCCGGCGCCGTCGAGGCGGGCGCGCACCAGGGTGGCGATCTCGCGGTAGACCACGGCATGGGGACCGTCGGGGGCGTCGATGACGATCGGGCGACCACCGTCCGAGCCCTCGCGGATCGCCATGGTCAGCGGGATCTCGCCGAGGAAGGGCACGCCGAGGCGGGCGGCTTCGTCGCGGGCGCCGCCGTGGGCGAAGATGTCGTGGCGGCTGCCGCAGTTCGGGCAGACGAAATAGGACATGTTCTCGACGATGCCGAGGATCGGCACGTCGACCTTCTCGAACATCGCGACGCCGCGGCGGGCGTCGATCAGCGCGAGGTCCTGGGGCGTCGAGACCACCACCGCGCCGGCCAGCGGCACCGCCTGGGCCAGCGTCAACTGGGCGTCGCCGGTGCCCGGCGGCATGTCGACCACCAGGATGTCGAGCTCGCCCCAGTCGACGTCGCGCAGCAGCTGGGTGACGGCGCTCATCACCATCGGCCCGCGCCAGATCATCGGCGCCTCTTCGTCGACCAGGAAGCCGATCGACATCACGCGGATACCGAAGACCTCGATCGGCACGATGATCCGGCCGTCGCGCAGTTCCGGCCGGCGACCGCCGAGGCCGAACAGCTTGGGCACCGACGGGCCGTAGATGTCGGCGTCGAGCAGACCGATGCGCAGGCCGAGCCCGGCCAGCGCCAAGGCGAGATTGGCGGCGGTGGTCGACTTGCCGACGCCACCCTTGCCGGAGGCGACCGCGACGATGTGGCGGACGCCGGGCAGATCGACGCGGTTCTTCGATTCGGGACGCGGCGCGGCGGCCGGGCGCGGCGGCGGCGCGGCGGCGGGATCGCGTTCGGCGGTCAGCGAGACAGTGGCCGCGGCGATCCCCGGAAGGGCCGCGACGCGGCTCTCGGCGGCCTTGCGCAGGGCCTCGAACTCGGCGGCGCGGGCCGGATCGACGGCGATCGAAAAGAACACCCGGTCGCCGACGAAGGCGATCTCGGACAGCGCCGGCGAAGCGGCGAGCGGGGTGCGGCCGTCGGGGCCGGTGAGGTCGGCGAGGGCGGCGATCACGGTCTCGCGGGTCGGGGCCATGACGGGTCTCCGGTTCGGGTCGGCATCGCGACCCGAGGGTCGCCTCGGCCCGATAGACACCCTCCGTCCGACCGCGTCAACGGGCCTCGCGGCGCGAATCGCCGGGCGACGAGCACGCGCGACGGCGGTCGATCGCGGGGCCCGCGGGACGGATCGAGGCGCGGCGCGCAACCCGCCGCGGCCCGGCGCGAAGGTGGTTCGCCGGGACGAACCGGCGCCGTCGGAAGATTCCGGGCGGCCACGTCTTCCGCAGCGTAACATTCGTTCTGCAGAGTAGTGAGACACCGGCGCGAATGTCCGAGGCGTTCTTCTCGGTCCTACTCGATCTGATCTGCGCGCCCTTCCGCTCGGTCGCGCCTGCCTTCGACAGTGCACCGGACGCGAAAAAGTCGCCATCTCTGGACACTGTGAAGCTCAACCATCCGACCAACGCTCGAAGGCCGGACTTTTTCGCAGTGGGAACTTGCATCAGAAAAGCCCGAACCGTAAATATGACCAGCTTCCGCCGCTCCTACTGGTGTATTTTCTTATCCTTCAACAAAAAGTAGAATCATGTCTCTCCGCCTCATCGCGACGGCGCTCGGCCTCAGCGTCACTACGGTTTCCCGGGCGCTGTCGGACTATGCGGACGTCGCGGAAGACACCAAGCGGCGGGTGCTCGCCGAAGCCGCACGTATCGGCTACGTGCCCAACGCGGTGGCGCGCCGGCTCCAGAAGGGGCGTACCGATTCGATCGGGGTGGTCGCCTGGCTCGACAATCTCGGCAATTCCGACACGATGTTGTTCGATGCGGTGGCCGCCGCGTGGTCGCGCCTCGACGAGCTCGAACTCGACATGGTGCTGCTCGGTACCGGGCTCGATCTCGAGCGCGACCGCGCCGATCGCGGCCCGTTCAAGCGCACGGTCCGCGAGCGCAGCGTCGACGGCATCCTGTTGCTGCGGCCGCAGATCGACGACTGGCGGATCGATTTCCTGCGCGCCTCGGACTTCCCCTTCGTGGTGCTCGGGGCCACCGAACAGCCGCTGCCGGGGGTGATCACCATCGGTCCCGACACCGATGCCGCGGCCGCCGCGGTGGTGGCGCGCCTGACCGAACTCGGCCATCGCGCCGTCGCCTGCATCTCGCCGGTGGCGCGCCATCAGTATGCCCGCGCCCACGGGGCGGCGCTGCGTCGCCGAGCCGCGGCGGTCGGGCTGAAGGTCGTGCTCTACGAGGGTCCGCCGAGCGAGGACGGCGGCGCGGAGACGACGCAGGCGGTGCTCGCCGAGCCGTCACCGCCGACCGCCTTCGTCTATCTCTACAACCGCATGGCGCACGGCGGCCTGACGGCGCTGTACCGGTGCGGCTTGACGCCCGGACGCGACGTCGCGGTGATCTCGCTCGGCGACGACGCCCTGCTGCCGCACACCCGGCCGCCGCTGACCGCGGTGCGTACCCCGGTGCGCGACATGGCCCGTCACGGAGTCGACGTGCTGGAACGGATGATCCGCCGGCAGCCGCCGCAGGCGATCCCGATCTGGCCGGCCGAGCTGATCCTGCGCGACTCCGACGGACCGGTGGCGCCGGCCCGCTGAGCCGGCGCGGCCGGGATCAGGTTCCGGCCGCCGCGCCGGCCTCCGGATCGGTCAGCGCCTCTTCCACCGACGTGCCATGGAGAATGCGGTCCTCGCCGGATTCCGGCTCGGGCCGGCGCACTCGGAAGAACAGCGCATAGGCCGCGGGCAGCACGAAGATGGTCAGCACCGTGGCGGCGAGGATGCCGCCCATCATGGCGTAGGCCATCGGACCCCAGAAGGCCGACTGGGCGATCGGGATCAGGGCCAGCACCGCCGCCGCGGCGGTCAGCATGATCGGCCGGAAGCGTCGCACCGCGGCTTCGACGGTGGCGTGCCACGGCGGGTGGCCGGCTTCGAGATCCTGGCCGATCTGGTCGATCAGGATCACCGAGTTGCGCATGATGATGCCGGCGAGCGCGATCACGCCGAGGATGGCGACGAAGCCGAAGGCCGAGTTGGTGAGGATCAGCGCCGCCGAGGCGCCGATCAGCCCGAGGGGCGCGGTCATGAACACCAGCATGGTCTTGCCGAAGTGCTGCAGCTGGATCATCAGCAGCACCATCATGACGAGGATCATGATCGGCGCCTTGGCGTTGATCGAGGCCTGGCTCTTGGCCGATTCCTCGACGCCGCCCTGCATCTCGATGGTATAGCCGGGGGCGAGCTGGTCGCGCAGCGGCTTCAGGCCGTCGTAGATGCGCTGGGTGACGTCGTTGGACGGCATGCCGTCGGGGATGATGCCGCGCACGGTGATCGACGGCAGGCGGTTGCGCCGCCATTCGATGCCCGGCTCCAGCACCGGCACGACATGGGCGACCTGCGACATCGGCACACTGCGGCCGGACGCGGTCGGCACGTAGGTCTCCTCGACCGCGGTCAGGAGATTGCGGCCGCCTTCGGATTCGCGCAGCTGGATCGACACGGTCTCGTCGCCGTCGCGGAACTCGCCGATCGGCGCGCCGGACAGCGCCGCCTGGAGGGTGCGGCGAATGACCTGAGACGTCACCCCCAGAGCACGCGCGCGGTCCTGGTCGACCACCAGACGCAGGGCCGGAACCGGCTCGAGCCAGTCGTCGTGGACGGTGGAGACCACCGGATCGGCGCGGAAGGCTTCGGTGACCCGGTCGGCGAGGCGCCGGACCTCGCGACGATCGGGGCCGGTGACCCGCATCTGGGCGGCCCAGCCGACCGGCGGGCCGTTGAACAGCTTGTCGACCTTGAAGCGGATCGAGGGGAAGTCGCGGGAGAGCAGGCCGCGGATCGCCCCGACCAGACGTTCGCGGGCCGGCAGGTCCTTGGCGACCACCAGGATCTCGGAGAAGTTGGGATTGCGCAGCTGCTGGTCGAGCGGCAGGTAGAAGCGCGGCGCGCCTTCGCCGATGAAGGTGGCGATATAGGCCTGATCGCCGTCGGCGAGGATGCGGGCCTCGATCTCGCGGGTGCGGGCGTCGACTTCGGCGATGCCGGTGCCTTCGGGGAACCACAGGTCGACCAGCAGTTCGAGCCGGGTCGATTCGGGGAAGAAGCTCTTCGGCACGTATTTGAAGCCGTTGACCCCGACCACGAAGGCGGCGAGCGTCGCCACCAGGACGATCACCCGATGGCCGACCGACCACGAGATGGCGGCGCGCAGGCCACGGTAGAAGCGGGTGCCGTAGGCGTCGCGGTGCTCGCCGGAATGGGGGCGGGCCTTGAGCAGCATGTTGCCGAGCCACGGGGTGAAATAGACCGCGGCGACCCACGACACGCACAGCGAGATGCCGACCACCCAGAACAGGGTGTTGACGTATTCGCCCGCGGTCGACTTGGCGAAGCCGACGGGGATGAAGCCGGCGGTGGTGACCAGGGTGCCGGTGAGCATCGGGAAGGCGGTCGAGGTATAGGCGAAGGAGGCGGCCGAGATCTTGTCCAGGCCCTCGTCGAGTTTGCGCTCCATCATCTCCACCGCGATCATCGCGTCGTCGACCAGCAGGCCGAGGGAGATGATCAGGGCACCGAGCGAGATGCGCTGCAGATCGATGCCCATCACCGACATCACCGCGAAGGTGGCGCACAGCACCAGCGGGATGGTCACCGCCACCACCAGACCGGCGCGCCAGCCGATCGACAGGAAGGACACCGCCAGCACGATCACCAGCGCTTCGATCAGCGCCTCGAAGAATTCGTCGATCGAGTGGGCGACGACCTTGGGCTGATCGGAGACGTGGCCGAGTTCGACGCCGACCGGCAGCGAGGCCTCCAGGGTCTTCATCGCCGCCGACAGCTCGGTGCCGAGTGCGGTGACGTTGCCGCCCTTGTTCATGACCACGCCGAGCAGCACCGCGTCCTTGCCCTGGAAGCGGAACAGGCGGTCGGGCGGATCGATCAGGCCGGAGGACACGGTGGCAATGTCGCCGAGGCGGATCACCTCGGCGCCGGCGCGGATGCGCAGCTCGCGCAGGTCCTCGACGCGGTGGAACACCCCTTCGACGGCGATGCGCACCGAGCGGATGCCGGATTCGACGCGACCGGCGGGATCCATGGCGTTCTGTTGGGCGAGCGCATCGGCGATGGTCTGGGCGTTGATGCCGCGTTCGGCCAACGTCTTCGACGAGACGTCGACGTAGATCTTCTGATCCTGATCACCGAGGATCTGGGCCTTCTCGACCCCGCCCACCCGAAGGGCGGTGTCGCGAGCGCGCTTGGCGAATTCCTTGAGTTCCGGATAGCCGTAGCCGGAACCGGTCAAGGCATAGAGCGCGACGTAGGTGTCGCCGAACTCGTCGTTGAAATAGGGGCCGAGCACCCCGGCGGGGAAGTTGCCGGAGATGTCGCCGATCTTCTTGCGCACCTGATAGAAGGCGTCGGCGACGTCGCGGCCGAACACGTCGCCGCGAATCGTCACCATCACCACCGCCGAGCCGGCGCGGGTGTAGGACTTGACGAATTCGAGGCCGGGAGTCTCCTGGAGCTTGCGCTCGATCTTGTCGACGACCTGGTCCTGCATCTCCTCGAGGCTGGCGCCGGGCCACACCGCCTGGACGACCATGACGCGGAAGGTGAATTCCGGATCTTCCTTCTGACCCAGCGACATCACCGACAGGACGCCGGCGATCACCGTCAGGACGAAGAAGAACCGCGTCAGATGGCCGTGGTGGATCGCCCATCGCGAGAGGTTGAAGCCCTGGCCGGGGACGGGAAGATTGAGCATGGCGAACTCCTGCCGACAGCCGGCACGATCTCGGAGAGGGAAGCGGGCGGCGAAGCGTCAGTTCTCGGCGCCGACGACGCTGCGGCCGTCGGCGGCGGTCCCCGGCAGGAGGACCTTCTTGCCCGGCACCAGGAACTGGACGCCGGCGGTGACCACCATGTCGCCGCGCTTCAGGCCGGCGACCACGCCGACGCCTTCGGGCACCACCGCGCCGAGGGTAACCGGCCGAGGATCGACGGTGGCGGTGGCGCGATCGACCACCCAGACGCGGGTGACGCCGCCGGCTTCGGCCAGCGCCGACAAGGGCACGACGATGGTTCCGGCGGCGACCGGCACGTCGGCCTCGACGGTGGCGGTCATGCCGAGGCGGACGCGGTCGTCGGCCGGCAGGGCGATGCGGATGGCATAGGTGCGCGAGGCGGGGTCGGCGCTGCCGGCGATCTCGCGGATGCGGCCGGCGAGGCGCAGATCCTTGTCGGCCCAGAAGCGAACGCCGACGGTCTGGTCCTTGGCGAAATGCACCACGTCCTGCTCGGGCACGGCGATCGCCACTTCCTTCTCGTCGTCGCGGGCGAGGGTGACCACCGGCGTGCCGGCGGCGACCACCTGGCCGACGTCGGCGCGGATGTCGGTGACGATGCCGTCGGCATCGGAGGCGAGATCGGCATAGGCGATCTGGTTGGCGGCCTGATCGCGGGCCGACAGGGCGGCCTCCAGGCCCGCGACCGCCTGATCGGCGTCGAGGGTGGCGCCGTCGAGGCCGGCCTTGGTGACGAAGCCCTTGGCGGCCAGGGCGCGGGCGCGTTCGCGGCCGTCCTCGGCGACCTTGACCCGCGAGCGGGCGGCGACGACGTTGGCCTCGGCGGTCTGCAACGACAGCTTGAGATCGGTCGGATCGAGGCGGGCGAGGACGCGGCCGGCTTCGACGCGCTGGCCGACGTCGACCTTGCGCTCGACGATCTTGCCGCCGACGCGGAAGCCCAGTGCCGTCTCGACGCGGGCGCGCACCGAACCGGAATAGCGGATCGGCCGGGTCTCGGCGGCGGCGGCGACGGTCATCACCTTGACCGGGCGGACCGGCTCGCCGCCCTTGTCGGCGCTCTCCTCCTTGCAGCCGGCGAGGGCGACGAGGACGACGGCGACGGCACAACGCCGCAGGACGGAAGACGTCATGAGTGGAGCCTCTCCTGGATGGGCCGATCGGCGGCCGGGCGCGTCCCCGCGGTCAGGGGCATCTCAGCGCCCTGAGGATGAATTCGGACAATTCCTCGGGGCCGGCGCGCTCGATGTCGTCGGCGCACTGGCGCAGCAAGGTCGGATGGAACAGCGACACATGGGCCTGGCGCGCGCAGACCGCCGATCGGCGGATGTCGGCCTGGGGCGGGAACTCGCCGGCGGCCACGCCCTCGGCGATCAGCGCCTCGAGGACGTCGGTCATGCGCACCAGATGGGCCTGGATGGTCTCCCATTCCTCGGCCATCGCCACTTCGACGATCTCGTAGGTCTTGGGGTCGGAGACGAAGGCCTCGAGATTCAGGCGATGGTTGTCGATGAAGAAGCGGCGCAGGCGATCGGCGGCGCTGCCGCCCGAGGCGACGATCTCGAGATTGTAGGCGTGGCGCTGCGCCAACATGCGCTCGCACTTGGCCTCGACGATCTCCAGCTTGGAGGCGAAGAAGCGATAGACGTTGGCCGGCGACATGCCGAGCTCGCGGGCGATGTCGGCGACCGTGGTCTTGCCGTAGCCGTAATGGCCGAACAGGCGATCCGCAGTGTCGAGAATGCGCGTCCGAGTGTCGGCGCGGGTCTCGTGAGCGTCCGGTTCGGTCATTGCGGGTCCTCGTCGGGCGCCGATGGTCGGATCGGCGGGATCGCGGTAAGGATTTGTTGACTGACGAATTACGTTATTCGTCACAAGATAATCGAAAGTCGCAGATCCGTCAACCCGGCGGACCGTTGCGGAGGACGCGCAACTCGCGGGCCGGCGGCGGCCGAAAGCGATCGCTACGGC
The DNA here is from genome assembly GCF_004328075.1 of Siculibacillus lacustris. GTDB lineage: Bacteria > Pseudomonadota > Alphaproteobacteria > Rhizobiales > Ancalomicrobiaceae > Siculibacillus > Siculibacillus lacustris. Next base: position 145,907 of record NZ_SJFN01000002.1, read on the forward strand.
CGTGGCGCGTGATCGATATCAACGACGCGGCGGCGGTTGCGGCGGCATGGTCGCGCCCGCGGGGCCGGTCGCGACGCCGGTGCTGACGGCGCCCGCGATCGCGGATAGGGTGCGCGGCTCTCGACCCGCGCCGCGGCCGGGCGAGAGCGATCCGCGCCGAGCGCGCGGGACCACCGAGCGAAAGGACGTGATCATGGATCTGGGCAGCGAGGGCAGGACGTCCGAAACGATTCGGCTCGCCGACTATCGGCCGACCCCCTATGCGATCACCGAGGTCCGGCTCGACTTCCGGCTCGATCTCGACGGCACCCGGGTGGTCGCCGAGACGCTGTTCCGGCGCCGCGACGGCATTGCCGCCGGCACGCCCCTGGTGCTCGACGGCGACGAGCTCGACCTCGCCGAGATCCGCCTCGACGGCGCACCGCTGCCGCCCGACGCCTGGACCGCCACGCCGCAACGCCTCGAAGTCCGGACCCCGCCGGCCGACGACTTCCACCTGACGGTGACGACCTGGCTCGATCCGGAGCGCAACACCAAGCTGATGGGCCTCTACCGGACCTCGGGCAACTGGTGCACCCAGTGCGAGGCGGAAGGGTTCCGGCGGATCACCTATTTCCTCGACCGCCCGGACGTGCTGGCGGTCTACACCACCCGCATCGAGGCGCCGCGCGCCGCCGCGCCGTACCTCCTGTCGAACGGCAACCGCATCGACGCGGGTGACGTCCCCGGCACCGACCGCCATTTCGCGGTGTGGCACGATCCCTTCCCCAAGCCCGCCTATCTGTTCGCGATGGTCGCCGGCACCTTCGAACGGATCGCCGACCGTTTCGTCACCGCCTCGGGGCGCGAGGTGGCCCTCGAGATCTACGTCGAGCCCGGCCGCGGCGCGCGCACCGCGCACGCGATGGATTCGCTGAAGCGCTCGATGCGCTGGGACGAGACCGAATATGGCCGCGAGTATGACCTCGACGTGTTCATGATCGTCGCCGTCGACGACTTCAACATGGGGGCGATGGAGAACAAGGGTCTCAACGTCTTCAACGAGAAATACGTGCTGGCCGACTCCGAGACGGCGACCGACGCCGACTATGCCCATGTCGAAGGGGTGATCGCCCACGAGTATTTCCACAACTGGACCGGCAACCGCATCACCTGCCGCGACTGGTTCCAGTTGTGCCTCAAGGAGGGCCTGACGGTCTTCCGCGACCAGGACTTCTCCGGCGACCAGCGCTCGCGGCCGGTCAAGCGCATCGCCGACGTGCGGCTGCTCAAGAGCCACCAGTTCCCCGAGGACGCCGGTCCCCTGGCCCATCCGGTGCGGCCCTCGACCTATCGCGAGATCAACAACTTCTACACCGCGACCGTCTACGAGAAGGGCGCCGAGGTGGTGCGGATGCTGAAGACGCTGATCGGCGCCGACGGCTTCCGGGCCGGCATGGATCTCTATTTCGCGCGCCACGACGGCAGTGCAGCGACCATCGAGGACTTCCTCGCCTGTTTCGCCGACGCCACCGGCCGCGATCTCGAGCGCTTCAAGCTCTGGTACACCCAGTCGGGCACCCCCGACGTGATGGTCTCGACCCATTGGGACGCCTCGGCCGGGCGGCTGCGCCTGACCTTCGACCAGACCGCCCTGCCCACCCCCGGCCAGCCGGTGAAGGCGCCGATGGTGGTGCCGATCCGCTTCGGACTGGTCGGCCCCTCCGGCGACGACCTCGCCTGGGAGCGGGTGAGCGGCGCCGAAGTCGCCGGCGACGTGATCGTGCTCGACGGCGCCCACCACGAGGTGGTGTTCGAGGGCGTGACGGCGCGGCCGGTGCCGTCGCTGCTGCGCGGCTTCTCGGCGCCGGTGCGGCTGACCCTCGGCTCCGACACCGCCGACCTGCTGCATCTGATGAGCCACGACCGCGACCCGTTCAACCGCTGGCAGGCCGGTCAGGCCCTGGCGATGCGGGCGCTGATCAGCGGCACTCAGGCGGCGCGGACCGGACAGACGGTCGAGATCGATCCGGCGCTGGCGTCGGCCTTCGCCGCGGTCGCCGCCGACGAGAGCCTCGACACCGCCTTCCGGGCGCTGGCGATCACCTTGCCCAACGACGCCGACGTCGCCCGCGAGATCGGCACCGACGTCGATCCCGACGCCATCGCCACGGCGATCGAGCAGTTGCGCGCTCGGGTGGCGACGGCCGGACGCGCGACCTTCCGCCGCATCCACGCCGAGATGGCGTCGAGCGGTCCCTATCGCGCCGACGCGGAGGCCGCCGGGCGGCGGGCGCTGCGCAATGCGGTGCTGGACCACCTGGTGCGGGCCGGCGACGGCGACCTCGCCGCCCAACGCTACAGGCAAGCCGACAACATGACCGATCGGCTGGCCGCCCTCACCGCCGCGGTGACCGTCGGGCTGCCGAGTGCCGAGGATCTGCTCGCCGACTTCTACCAGCGCTTCGCCGGCGATCCCTTGGTGATCGACAAGTGGCTGATGGTCCAGGCGACGGCGCCGCGGGCCGAAACCCTCGACCGGGTGCGGGCGTTGACCGCTCATCCGGCCTTCGCGGCGACCAATCCCAACCGGGTGCGGGCGCTGATCACCACCTTCGCCACCGGCAACCAGACCCAGTTCAACCGCGCCGACGGCGCCGGCTTCGCCTTCGTCGCGGACCAGGTCCTGATGCTCGATCGGATCAATCCGCAGGTCGCCGCCCGCCTGCTCTCGGCCTTCCGCTCGTGGCGGGCGTTGGAGCCGCGGCGGCGGGCCTATGCCGAAGCCGAGCTGAAACGGATCGTCGCCGCCCCCGATCTGTCGCGCGACGTCGCCGACATCGCCGGTCGATCGTTGGAATGAACTCGGCCGAGCCGTAGCGGAAGACGTCGCGGAACCCGATCCGGATGGTTACCGAAGTGTAAAGACCCTCTGGACAAGGCCCGACACGTCGATTCAAATGACCGTGATTCGCGGGGCGGTGGGGGTATCAACCCGGTCGAATCATTCATCGAATCGACCGCGGGGGGATCCCATGGCGCAGGCTTCTGCCCATGACACATCCGGGATTCGGCAACGCCGATTCCGTTTCGGAAGCCGCCCGCGGCTGACCGGTCACATCGACCTGTTGTCGACGCCGAGCTATCGCAGCATCGTCCGGCTCGAGCCGCTGTTGCGCCGGTCGATCCCGGTGCTGATCATCACCTTCATCGCCGTGCTGGCGCTGACCCGCATCGTCGGAGTGATGGAGACCCGTCAGGCGCTCGAGGACGGCGCCCGCGACGAGGCGACCCTGGTCGCCGCGGCGGTCGCCTCCGGCCTCGGCCGCGCCGACGCCCACCTCGCCGAGATCGGCTTCGAGGCGGCGACCCGCAACGTGCTCACCGAACTGCTGCCCAACCGGGTGACCACCGGCGGCCGCCAGATCCTGGTGGCCGATTCCGAAGGCATCGTGGTCACCACGGTGCCGACCGCCGCGACGCTCGAGAAGCGGCCGCTCACCTCGATTTTCGCCGCGGCCCAGCCGATGACCACCTTCGGGGCGCGCGCCGGGGTGCTCGACGTGGCCCTCGCCGACGGCCGCCCAGCCTTCGCCACGGTCCACCACATCGAAGGCGGGGCCGGCTCGGTGGCGGTCTACCAGCCGCAACAGGCGGTGTTCATCGACTGGCGCAAGGATCTGCGCACGAACGTGACGCTGTTCGTGTTCACCGCGGTGATCCTCCTGGTGCTGACCTACGCCTATTTCGTCCAGGCCCTGCGCGCCAACAGTGCCGACGCCCTCTACGCGACCACGTCGGCGCGCACCGACGCCGCCTTCAAGCGCGGGCGCTGCGGCTTCTGGGACTGGGATCTGGCCCGCGGCCGCTTCTACTGGTCGTCGTCGATGTTCGAGATGCTCGATCTGCCGACCGAGGACGGCATCGTCGGCTTCGGCGAGATCTGCCGCCTCGCCCACGAGGACGACATCGATTTCGGCACGCTCGCCAATCAATTGCTCAGCGGCGAGGTCACCACCCTCGACAAGGCCTTCCGGCTGCGCCGCGCCAACGGCGGTTGGCTGTGGTTCCGGGTGCGGGCCGAAGTGGTCGATCGGCCGGAGACCGGCTCGCGCCACCTGATCGGCATCGCCGCCGACATCACCGAGCATCGGCGGCTGGTCGAGACCACGGTCACCGCCGACCTGCGCCTGCGCGACGCGATCGAGACGATCTCCGAAGCCTTCGTGCTGTGGGACGCCGACAACCGGCTGGTGATGTGCAATTCCAAGTACCAACAGCTGCACGACCTGCCCGAAGGCTCGGTACGCCAGGGCGCGTCCTATGCCGACGTGATGAAGGCCGGGCGTCAGCCGATGGTGCATCTGCCGGTCGACACCGTCGACCCGACCGAGGACGGCGCCCGCACCTTCGAGGCGCAGATCGAGGATGGACGCTGGCTGCAGATCAACGAGCGGCGGACCAAGGACGGCGGCTTCGTCTCGGTCGGCACCGACATCACCCAGTTGAAGCGCCACGAGGAACGCCTGCTGGAGAGCGAGAAGCGGCTGATGGGCACGGTGCTCGACCTGCGCTCGTCGCGGCGCAAGCTGGAGATCCAGGCGCAACAGCTGGTCGAACTGGCCGAGAAATATTCGGAAGAAAAAGTCCGCGCCGAAGAGGCCAACAAGATCAAGTCGGACTTCCTCGCCAACATGTCGCACGAGCTGCGGACCCCGCTCAATGCGATCATCGGCTTCTCCGAGATCATGAGCCGCGACATGATCGGCACCTTCGGGCCGGAGAAATACGCCGAATATTCCCGCGACATCCACGATTCGGGCATGTTCCTGCTCAACGTCATCAACGACATCCTCGACATGTCGAAGATCGAATCGGGCCGGATGGAGCTCGCCCGCGATCCCGTCGGCCTCGACGAGATCCTGGCCGAGGCGAGCCGGATCATCGCCCGCGCCGCCGCCGACAAGGAGATCGTCCTGACGCCGATGGTCGAGCCGGGGCTGGTGTTCGTCGGCGACCGTCGCGCGGTCAAGCAGGTAATGCTCAACCTGCTGTCCAACGCCGTGAAGTTCACGCCCACCGGCGGACGCGTGGTGCTGCGCGCGCAGGCCGAAGAGACGGCGATCGTGGTGACGATCGAGGACACCGGCATCGGCATCCCGGAAGCGTTGCTCGCCTCGATCGGCCGGCCCTTCGTCCAGGTCGAGAACCAGTTCACCAAATCGCACAAGGGCTCGGGCCTCGGCCTGGCGATCGCTCGGTCGCTGGTCGAGCTGCACGGCGGCGAATTGTCGATCCGCTCGGCGCCGGGGGTCGGCACCGAAGTGTCGCTGACCCTGCCCCGACCGGAGCCGGTCGAGACGCGCCTCGCGGTCGCTTCCTGAGGCCCCTCTCCGGTCATGAAACGAGAAGCGCCGCGTCGGTTGCCCGGCGCGGCGCCTCGCATCCGGAGACGGGGCCGATCGCGTCGGGCATGCGATCGTCCCCGCCGACCCGGCAGGCGATGGAGCGGCGGAGGCCCCCGGGAAGGGCCCTCCGCCGGATCTTCACTTGGCCGGCGGCGCGGGAGGCGCGGCGGGGGCATCGCCCGGGGACATCCAGGGCATGCCGCCCGGCATCATCCCGCCGTGGCCGGGACCCATGGGCCCGTGCGGCATGGCGGCATGGGCCTTCTCGAGCTCGTCCTTGGTGACCTTGCCGTCGTCGTTGCGATCGAACAGCGCGAAGAGCTTCTTCGCCGGCTTCTCGAACTCGGCCTTGGTGACCTTGCCGTCGCCGTCGAGGTCGTGCTGGGCGAGGAAGTGCTCGGCGGCCTTGGGAGCGCGGCGGCCGACCCAGCTGTCGATCTCGGCGCGGTCGATCACGCCGTCGTGATTGGTGTCGATCTTGTCGAAACGGGCGTCGACGAAGGCCATCGCTTCGGCCAGGGTGACCGCGCCGTCCTTGTCGGTGTCGAGCTTGTCGAACATCCGGTCGACCATCTGGGCATGGCCCCAACCGTGCGGGCCGGCCATGCCGCCCTTCATGCCGGGGCCGCCGGCGTGATCGCCCCAGGCGGGGCCGTAGCCCATCGTGTCGGGGTTGCCGCAGGCGCCCATCGGGCCGCGGGCATGGGCGACGCCGGCGGCGGTGACCGCCAGGGCGGCGACACCGATCAACGCTTTGGTCCAGGTCTTCATGTGCGTGTCTCCTCGAAGGCGGCGGACGGCGGCGATGCCGAGAGGAATCGCCCGGGCTTCGTCCCGCCCTTCGAAGACGACGCTAGCCCCTTCCACATTGCCGCGACTTTGTCGGCGGATTACCGATCGTTCATGCTTTCTGCCGCGGCAGCGGGTCGGCGCCCGCGCGAGCGGCCCAGGAGGCGCCGGCAGAGTGCGGCAGTGCGCTGCTCGGTGTCGCGCAGATGGGCTTCCAGCGTGGCGAAGTCGGGCAGTTCGCCGACCCGGGCGAGCAGGGTCAACATGCCGCGCGGCACGTCGGCCGGGTGGAACGGCCCGTCGGCGGCGAGCCGCAGGGCCTGGGTGAGGCCCTGGAACAGATGCATCGCGGCGAGCAGCTCTTCGCCGGCCGCCGGATCGAGGCTGCCGTGGGCGACCAGGCGGCGCAGGGCACCGGCGGTGTTGGTGTCGAGCACTCCGGGGTCGCGCGCCGCGTCGCGCAGCATCAGATACTGGGCGACGAACTCGACGTCGACGAGGCCGCCCGCCACCTGCTTGATGTCCCAGGGGTCGGTGGTGCCCTTCTCGGTGGCGATCATCTCGCGCATCTCGACGACGTCGGCGCGCAGGCGATCGGGATCGCGCGGCCGGGCCAGCACGGTGCGCACCGCCGCGGCGACCCGAGCGGCGAAGTCGGCGGGACCGGCGATCACCCGGGCGCGAGTCAGCGCCATGTGTTCCCAGGTCCAGGCATCGCCCGCGTGGTAGCTCTCGAAGGCGGCGAGCCGCGTCGCCATCGGCCCCTTGTTGCCCGACGGGCGCAGGCGGAAATCGACCTCGTAGAGCAGGCCTTGGGCGGTCGGCGCCGAGAGGGCGGCGATCAGGCGCTGGGTCAGGCGGATGTAGTACTGGCTCGGGGCGAGCGGCCGCGGCCCGTCGGAGGCCTCGGCCTCGGCGTCGAAATCGTAGAGCAGCATCAGGTCGAGGTCGGAGGCCGCGGTGGTCTCGCGGCCGCCGAGCTTGCCGAGCGCCACCACCGCCGCGCGACCGCCGGGCACCCGGCCGTGGATCGTCGCGAACTCGGCCTCGACGGCGTCGAACAGGCGGCGCACCACCACCTCGGCGAGGGTGGCATAGGCGACGCCGGCCTCGACCGCCGACAGGGTGCCGGTCAGCACCCGCACGCCGACCAGGAAGATCTGCTCCTGGCCGAAGATACGGGCGCGGTCGAGCAGGTCCTCATAGGTCGCGGCCTCGGCGAAGGCGCGGGCGAGGTTGCGCTCGAGATCGGCGGCGCTCGGCACCGCGTCGAAGAAGGCGGGATCCATCAGGGTGTCGAAGACGTGGGGCCGGCGGCCGAGGGTATCGGCGAGCTTGGGCGCCACGCCCATCACCAGGGCGAGCAGCTCGAGCAGGGCCGGATGGGAGCACAGCAGCGAGAACAGTTGCACCCCGGTCGGCAGGTGGGCGAGCATCCGGTCGAAGGCGAGGAAGGCGGCGCCGGCGTTGTCGGTGGCGGCCAGCGCGGTCAGCAGCGACGGCGTCAGTTCGGTCAGGCGCTCGCGGGCGACCGTCGAGCGGGTCGCCGGGTAGCGGCCGAAGTGCCAGGCCCGCACCGCCGCGGTGACGTCGCGCGGCCGCTCGTAGCCCATGGCGGTCAGCGCATCGAGGGTGCCGGGGTCGTCCTCGTCGCCGGTGAAGACCAGATTGCCGGTGCCGCTCGACAGGTCGGGGGCATTCTCGAACAGCCGGGCATAGTGGCCCTGGACGCAGGTCAGGCGGCGGCGCAGGGCGGCGGCGAAGTCGCGGGCGCCGCGGAAGCCCATCATCCGGCCGATCCGCGCGACGCCGGCGTCGTCGTCGGGCAGGCAGTGAGACTGCTCGTCGGCGACCATCTGGATGCGGTGTTCGACGTTGCGCAGGAAGCCGTAGGCCTCGGTCAGCTCGTCGCGCGCCACCGCCTCGATCCAACCCTCTTCCGCCAGCCGGGCGAGCATGTCGAGGGTGCCGCGGCCGCGCAAATTCGGGTTGCGGCCGCCGGCGATCAGCTGCTGGGTCTGGACGAAGAATTCGATCTCGCGGATGCCGCCGCGACCGAGCTTGACGTTGTGGCCGTGGACGGCGATCTCGCCATGGCCCTTGTGGGCGTGGATCTGACGTTTGATCGAATGGACGTCGGCGATCGCCGCATAGTCGAAATACTTGCGCCAGATGAAGGGTCGGATCTCCGAGACGAAGTTCCAGCCGGCGGCGAGGTCGCCGGCCACCGGGCGCGCCTTGATCAGCGCGGCGCGCTCCCAGTTCTGGCCCATGCTCTCGTAATATTGGAAGGCGCCGTCGAGCGACATGGCGATCGGCGTGGCGCCGGGATCGGGGCGCAGGCGCAGGTCGACCCGGAAGACGTAACCGTCGACGGTGCGCTCCTGCATGATCTTGACCATGCGCTTGGTCAGTTTGACGAACAGATCGACCGCCTCGTCGGGATCGGCGAGCTTGGCGCGCGAGCGGTCGAAGAACACGATCAGATCGATGTCGGAGGAATAGTTGAGTTCGTGGGCGCCGTATTTGCCCATGCCGAGCAGCACCCAGCCGGAGCCGGCCGCCGGGTCTGCCGGGTCGGGCAGGATCAGCTTGCCGCGGGCGACCGCGTCGGCGAGGCAGAAGCGCACCGCGGCCCCGAGCGTCGCATCGGCGAGGCGGGTCAGCGCATCGGTGACCCGGACGATGTCCCAGACGCCGCCGAGATCGGCGAGTGCGATGGTCAGGGCGGCGCCCTGCTTGATGTGCCGCAGCGCCGTCATCAGCGCGGCTTCGTCGGGCGCGGCGAGACCGTCGGCGGCGGCGACCAGCTCGGCGAGGATCGCCGCCGGGTCGCTCGCCAGGATCCGGGCGAGGCGGGCGGGATCGCGCATCGCCAGATCGGTGAGATGGGGGGAATTGCCGAAGACCCCGAGCAGCACCCGGCGGATGCGCGGATCGGCGGCGAGCGCGGCGCGGAAGGGGGCGCCCGCCGGGCCGGCGGCGCGCTCGAGGACGCGCGAGAGGCCGATCTCGGCGGCCTTGCGGTCGCCGGGGGCCAGGGGCCGGACGATCCGATCGATCAGTGCGCCGGCGTCGCCGCCCGTATCAACGTCCATCGCCGTCGAGTCCTTCCCGCCGATCCCGCGCGGATCGTCGCCCCGAGATGACGGTGCCGGGGCGGTGCGGTCAAGCCGACCTTGGACGCGTCGACGGGGTTCTACGACGAAATCGCCCGTCCGGCGGACCGAACGGGCGGTTTCGAGGCGCGGATTTCGCGAACTCGGCGCGACGGAAGCGCGATTTTTCACGCGCAGGCCGATTCGCGGCGATCAGGCGAGGAACTCGACCTTGCCGGTATCGAGGGCGTAATAGGCGGCGACGATCTTGACCTTCCCCTCGTGGACGAGGTGGGAAAGGATCTTGCTGCGTCCGGGGATCTTGGCGGCGGTGCGGCGGGCGCTCTCGTGCACCGTGGCGTCGACCAGATCGGTGGCGCCGGCCTTCTGCGCCGCCTTCACCGCCGGCAGGATCGGCTCGACCATCGGCCCGATCGAGCCGGGCAACTTGGCCTTCTTGGTCACCACGTCGCAGGCCGCGGCAACCGCGCCGCAACGCTGGTGGCCCATCACCACGATCAGCGGCGAGCCGAGATGTTCCGCGCCGTATTCCATGGTGCCGAGCACGTCGGTGTCGATCATGTTGCCGGCGTTGCGGCACACGAACAATTCCCCGAGCCCGAGCCCGCCGAACAGCAGTTCCGGGGGGACGCGGCTGTCGGCGCAGGACAACACCGTCGCCCAGGGCGCCTGCCCGCCGGCGACGCTCGAGCGCTGGCCGGAGAGATCGGCGGCGCAGACCTGCGGCTGGGCGAGGAAGCGGGCGTTGCCGTCCTTCAGCTTGGCGAGCGCCTGATCGGCGGTGAGCCCGGTCGGCGCGGCGGCGGCCGGCCGCGGCGCGAGGCCGAGGCCAGCGGCGGCGGCGGCCATGCCGGCGAGCCCGAGGAAGGCGCGGCGCTTCATACCGATTCCCAGACATTGGTCACACATGGATGGTTTCCCCCTCGATCGCCGCATCGGCCGACGCAGCGTCGGGGAAGAATGGCCGAGAAGAAGCGCGCCGCCAATGTCCCGGAGTCTGCGAACGCGAAGAATTCGCAGAAATCGCGACTCAAGGCGCCGGGAAGCGCAGCACCACCCGCAGGCCGGGGGTGGCCTCTTCCAACGTCAGGGTGGCCCGGTGTTGCTGCGCCACCGCCGCGACCAGCGAGAGGCCGAGGCCGGAGCCGGGGGCGTTGCGGCTGGCCTCCAGGCGGACGAAGCGGCCGAGCACGCGCTCGCGGTCGGCTTCGGGAATGCCGGGACCGTCGTCGGCGACCGACAGGGCGGCGCCGGCGGGACCGGTGGTCACCGCCAGGGTGATGGTCGCCGGGCGATCGCCGGGGTGGCCGTATTTCAGGGCGTTGTCGACGAGGTTGGTCACGGCGAGCGCCAGGAGCTCGCGATTGCCCGAGACGGTGGCGGGCTCGGCCTTCACCGTCAGACTGGTACCGGCGTCCTCGGCGACCGGCTCGTAGAGTTCGGCGATCTCACGCACCAGGGCGGCGAGGTCGACCGGTTCGGGCGTGGTCAGGGCGGAGCCGGCCTCGACCCGGGTGATCATCAGCAGGGCGTCGAAGGTGCGGATCAGCGCGTCGGATTCCTCGATCGTCGCCTCCAGCGCCTCCCGCCAGCGCTCGAGGTCGGGCGGGCCGGACAGCGCGCCCTCGACGCGGTTGCGCAGCCGGGTCAGCGGCGTCTTGAGATCATGGGCGACGTTGTCGGAGACGTCCTTGAGGCCCTTCATCAGGTCGACGATCTTGGCCAACATGCCGTTGAGCGCGACGGCGAGGCGGTCGAACTCGTCGCCGGCGCCGGTCACCGGCAGGCGGCCGGAGAGGTCGCCGGCGACGATCCGGCCGGAGGTCTCGGAGACCTGATCGATGCGGCGCAGGACGCGGCGCGACAGGAACAGCCAAGTGACGCCGCCGAGCACCACCAGCATCAGGACCATCGCCCGGAAGGCGCGGCGGACCACCACGCGGAAGCGGTCGCGCTCGCCGAGATCGCGCCCGACCAGGACGCGGAAGCCGTTGTCGAGCGCGAAGGAGCGCACCAGGGCGACGTGCTGGATCGCCTTGCCGGCCTCGAAGCGCACGTAGTCGACCGGGCGGGCCTCGTCGTCGGTGTCGTCGAAGGCGGAGGGCGGCAGTTCGGCGACGTTGCCGGCGATCGGATTGCCCGAGGTGTCGACCACGTAATAGAGGCCGGCGTCGGGGCGGCGGCCGCGCTCGTCGAGGGCGTAGAACAGCCGCACCAGACCACCGAGCCGGTACTGATCCTCGAGCGCGGCGACGTCGACGTCGATCGCCTCGTGGAGCTGCAGCGTCATGATCCGGGCGGCGTCGTGGGACACCACCACCACCAGGAAGAACGAGAAGATCGAGAACACCACGAGATGGAGGATCGACAGTCGCACCGCGGTAGTGCGCGAGGCGCGCGCGAGGCGGGCGAAGAGCGGTTCGCGCGCCGCCCCGGCCGGCCGGGCGGTCATCGCGGGGTCTCGCGGATCATGTAGCCGGCGCCGCGCACGGTGTGCAGCAGCGGCCGGTCCTGGCCCTTGTCGATCTTGGCGCGCAGCCGCGACATGTGGACGTCGATGACGTTGGTCTGGGGATCGAAGTGATAGTCCCAGACGTTCTCGAGCAGCATGGTGCGGGTCACCACCTGACCGGCGTTCTTCATCAGGAACTCGAGCAGGCGGAACTCGCGCGGCTGCAGCACGATCTCCTCGCCGGCGCGGGTCACGGTGTGGGACAGCCGATCGAGCATCAGGTCGCCGACCCGGTAGCTGGTGTCGACGGCGCCGGGGGCGTGGCGGCGGGCCAGCGCTTCGACCCGGGCGAGGAGCTCGGTGAAGGCATAGGGCTTGGCGAGATAGTCGTCGCCGCCGGCGCGCAGGCCCTCGACCCGGTCGTCGACCTGACCGAGTGCCGAGAGCACCAGGACGGGCGTGTGGTCGCCGCGCCGCCGCATCTCCTGGACGATGCCGAGACCGTCGCGCTTGGGCAACATCCGGTCCATCACCACCACGTCGTAGTCGCCGGTCGCGGCGGCATGGGCGCCGCCCTCGCCGTCGGCTTCGTGTTCGACGAGATGACCGGCCTCGCGCAGGGCCTTGATCAGATAGGTCGCCGCTTCGCGGTCGTCTTCGACGAGGAGGATTCGCATGGGACCACTCTAGTCGGGTTCGGCGATCGACGGAATTCTCCGAATATCGGCCGATCGAAGGACGACCGGCGGCGGACCCGAAGGTCCACCGCCGGTCTCGGCACACCGCGGCGAGGGGCTGGGGGGCGAGCGCCGCGGCGGCGATCGCGGGTCAGGAGGCGCCGATCGGCACCGGCACGAAGCGCGTGCCCTCGGGCGAACGGACGCGCATCAGAACCGCCTTGCGGCCTTCGGTGCGCGCCGCCTTGACCGCCTCGCCGACGTCGGCGGCGGTGGCGACGGTGCGGCCCTGGACCTCGACGATGACGTCGCCGACCCGGATGCCGCGAGCCGCGGCCGGTCCGCGCGGATCGACCTTGACCACCGCGACGCCGTCGCCGGTCTCACCGACCTCGGAGGCCGGAGCGATCATCAGCCCGAGATCGGCGAGCGACGTCGGGGCGCCGTCGGTGGCGGCGGGGGTCGAGGCCCGCGCCTCGGCCTGCATGCGGGCGAGATCGACCTCGATGGTCTGCTCCTTGCCGGCGCGGACGATGGTCACCTTGACCTTGCTGCCGGGATCGTAGCCGGCGATGGTCCGCGACAGGTCGCGGGCGTTCTTGATCGGCTTGCCCTCGACCGCCAGGATCGCGTCGCCGGCCTTGATGCCGGCCTTGGCGGCCGGGCCGTCGGGCAGGGCTTCGGCGACCAGGGCGCCGCGGGCGTCCTTCAGACCGAGACCATCGGCCATGTCGCGGCCGATCGGCTGGATCTGCACGCCGAGCCAGCCGCGCACCACTTCGCCGGTCTTCTCGAGTTGGGCGATGACCTTCTGGACGGTGGTCGAGGGAATGGCGAAGCCGATGCCGATCGAGCCGCCGGAGGGCGAATAGATCGCGGTGTTCATGCCGACGACGTTGCCGGCGAGGTCGAAGGTCGGACCGCCGGAATTGCCGTGGTTGATCGGCGCGTCGATCTGGAGGAAGTCGTCGTAGGGGCCGGCGCCGATCTCGCGGCCGCGGGCCGAGACGATGCCGGCGGTGACCGAGCCGCCGAGGCCGAAGGGATTGCCGACCGCCAGAACCCAGTCGCCCGGGCGGATCTCGCCGGTCGCGAAGGGTACGGTCGGAAAGTCGGTGCGGCCGCCCTGGATCTTCAGCAGCGCCACGTCGGTCTTCTCGTCGGAGCCGAGGACCTTGGCCTTGTACTCGGTGCCGTCGTCGGTCAGCACGGTGACTTCCGCCGCGTCCTTGACGACGTGGAAGTTGGTCACGACCTTGCCGTCGGGCGAAATGATGAAGCCCGAACCCTGGGACATCACGACTTCGCCGCGGCCGGGACCGCGACCCTGACCCGGGCCCTGGGGACCCATGCCGCGACCACCGGGCCGGCCGGGGCCGTTCCATTCGCGGAAGAAGCGCTCGAAGGGACTGCCTTCGGGGAGATCGGGGAAGGTCTCCATGAAGCTCTCGCGGTTCGGGCGGGCTTCGCCGCGCACCCGGATCGACACCACGGCGGGACGCACCCGCTCGACGATCGGCGCGAAGGAGAAGTTCTGGAGCAGGGGGGAGACGACCGAGGGGGACGCGGCCGGGGTCTCGGCGCGCACGCTCGGCATATGGCCGAGCATGTCGACGGCGGTCAGGCCGCCGACCACGGCGAGCGAGACGGCACCGGCGAGGATCGCCTTGCGGCGAATCGCGCGCGCTTCGGCGGTGGCGCGGGGATCGGGGAATCCATGGGTCATGTGGCGCATCCGGTGGGTTGATCGGTTCGGCGGAGGCTCACCCCGTCGTTGATCCCGATCATCGCCGCCGTCGCCTTACGGCCCGCTTGCATGGGGATTAAAGATCGGTAACCTTCGATAGACATGAAACTAACCCCCTGAGATGATCGCACCATCGTCAACGCCGTGACTCGCGCCCGGTTGGGACCTTCCAGGCCAAGGCCGCATCGTCTCCGGCAATTGCCTTGATCATCTCTCGTGCAATCATCCTTCCCTGTGCGGTGAGGTAGTGCTGGAGCGGCCCCCCATTGAGGTCGAGGACTTGCTCGATCAGGGGCGTTTCCATCGTCTTGCGTCCCGCACCGGGCTTGCTCGCCAGTGACGAGATCTGCCGAGAGACCGAGGCCAAGGAGAGGTCTTCCCCCGAGTTTCCCAAAGCCACCACGATGTTGTCCAAGCTGCAACCCGGCGCCTTGGCCACGGCCAGAAAAACCCGGATGCGCTGCGATGGCATTTGCCAATCGCGCGAGCGGATGGCGTTCAACGCTTCGATCAGTACTTGCACGATATCAATCATAGGTTGTACTCCTTGCAGCGTTACGCACATAAGACGGTAGCTGCGATTTCACATCGGTAATGCGAGCCGCTTTCAACGATCCTCGGCGAGCAGCGCGGCGAGGCGGGCGCGCTCGTCGTCGTCGAGCGGCGCGGCCGGTGCGGCGGCGGCGCGGCGGCGCACGCCCCGGGCGATCGCCAGACCGCCGAGCGCCAGCACCGCGAAGGGCGTCAGCCACAGGAGCGCGGTCTGGAGATTGAAGCGCGGGCGCAGCAGCACGAACTCGCCGTAGCGGGCGACCAGATAGTCGAGGACGCCGCGGTCGCTGTCGCCGGCGGCGATGCGCTCGCGCACCAGCAGGCGCAGGTCGCGAGCGAGATCGGCGTCGCTGTCGTCGATCGACTGGTTCTGGCAGACGAGGCAGCGCAGTTCTTCCGACAGGGCGCGGGCGCGCGACTCGAGGCGCGGATCGGCGAGCATCTCGTCGGGCTTCACCGCCCCGGCCGGCAGGGCGGAGAGGAGGAGCAGCGCCAGGGCGGCGACGGCGGGCAAACGCATGGGTCGCCTCCTCATTCGGCCGGTTGCGGATCGCCGGCCGGCGGTTCGGCGGCAACCCGGTGCGGACGCGGCGCGCCGATGCGCAGGCGGCGGTCGGTCAGCGAGATGCATCCGCCGAGCGCCATGGCGACGCAGCCGAGCCAGATCAGCAGCACCAGCGGCTTCCAATAGATGCGCATGGCGACGCCGCCGTCGGCCTGGGTGTCGCCCAGCGACAGGTAGAGTTGGGAGAAGCCGTCGTAGGTGGCGATCGCCGTCTCGGTCGTGGGCATCGGCCGGGCGCGGAAGGTGCGCTTGGACGGCTCCATGCGGAACGGCCGGCCGCCGCCGTCGCGCACCGCGAAGCCGGCGACCGCCTCGTCGAAATTGGGACCGCGGCGCATCACCACGCCGTCGAAGGCGAGCGAGAAGCGGCCGACCTGCACGGTGTCGCCGGGCTTCATGACGAGGATCGATTCGATCCGCCAATTGCTCTCGGCGACGATGCCGAGCAGCGTCAGGCCGAGGCCGAGATGGGCGAACATCGTGCCCCAGGCCGAGCGCGGCAGGCCGACGGCGCGGCGAAGCGCATTGCGCGGCGCCTCGGAGAACAGGTGGACGCGGAAGGCGACCTCGGCCAGCGCCCCGAGCACCAGCCACAGCGCCAGTCCGACCCCGAGCGGCGCCAGCACCGGGCCACCGCGGGTCGCCCACCAGGTGACCGCGAAGCCGGCCATGGCCAGCGCCAGCACCGCAGCGAGGCGCTGGGCGACGGCGAGCAGGTCGCCGCGTTTCCAGGCGAGGAACGGGCCGATCGGCACGGCGATCAGCAGAGGCACCATCAGGGGCCCGAAGGTCGCGTCGAAGAACGGCGCGCCGACCGAGATCTTGGCGCCGGTCGCCGCCTCCAGCATCAGCGGATAGAGCGTGCCGAAGAACACCGCGGCGCAGGCCGAAGTCAGGAACAGATTGTTGAAGACCAGGGCGCCCTCGCGGCTGATCGGCGCGAACAATCCGCCCTTGGTCAGGCCGGGGGCGCGGATCGCGAACAGGGTCAGCGAGCCGCCGATGAAGGCCACCAGGATGGCCAGAATGAACACGCCGCGGGTCGGATCGGAGGCGAAGGCGTGGACCGAGGTCAGGACGCCGGAGCGCACCAGGAAGGTGCCGAGCAGCGACAGGGAGAAGGCCAGGACCGCCAACAGGATGGTCCAGATCTTCAGCGCGTCGCGCTTTTCCATGACGATCGCCGAATGGAGCAGCGCGGTGCCGGCGAGCCAGGGCATCAGGGACGCGTTCTCGACCGGATCCCAGAACCACCAGCCGCCCCAGCCGAGCTCGTAATAGGCCCAGTAGGAGCCCATGGCGATGCCGAGCGTCAGGAACACCCAGGCGGCGAGCGTCCACGGCCGGACCCAGCGCGCCCAGGCGGCATCGATGCGGCCTTCGATCAGCGCGGCGACCGCGAAGGAGAAGGCGATCGAGAAGCCGACATAACCGAGGTAGAGCAGCGGCGGATGGATCGCCAGGCCCGGATCCTGGAGGACCGGATTGAGGTCGCGACCCTCGAGCGGCGGCGAGACGAGCCGGGCGAAGGGGTTCGATGTGACCAGCACGAACAGGTAGAAGGCGGCGGCGACCCAGGCCTGGACGCCGAGCACGTCGGCCTTGAGGATCGGCGGCAGATTGCGGCCGAACACGGCGACCAGGGCCCCGAACAGCGCCAGGATGGTCACCCACAGCAGCATCGAGCCCTCGTGGTTCCCCCACACGCCGGAGATCTTGTAGATCATCGGCTTCAGCGAATGGGAGTTCTCGAAGACGTTGGCGACCGAGAAGTCGGAGACCACGTGGGCCCAGGTCAGCGCCGCAAAGGACAGCGCGACGAACAGGAACTGGCCGGCGGCGGTCGGGCCGGCGGTGGCCATCAGCGCGGCGTCGCCGATCCGGGCCCCCCAGATCGGCACCACCGCCTGCACCAGGGCGAGGGCGAGAGCCAGGACCAGGGCATAATGTCCGAGTTCGACGATCATTCCGGCTCCCCTCCCCTCGTTCCGCCGATCGGCGGTTCGTCTGCGGATCCGAAGATCCGATTCTTGCGTTGCGCCCGGCCCCGAACGGCGCGCGATCCCGTTGCGGGCGAAGCCCGGTTCCCTTCTCCCCTTGCGGGAGAAGGGGACGCGTCAGCGCCGGATGAGTGGTCTCGACCTCACCACCGACGCCGCATCGCGGGGAACCGCTCTCCCCCTCATCCGCCCTTCGGGCACCTTCTCCCACGAGGGGAGAAGGAAGCGCCCGCGGCTCCGCGAAACTCACAGGGTCACCCGCCATCGGCGGCGGGCGCCCCCCGCCCGTCACCGCTTCGGCGTCGCCTTGGCGGCATCCTCCTGCCAGTGGCCGCTCGCCTTGAGTGCGTCGGCGACCTCCTTGGGCATGTATTTCTCGTCGTGTTTGGCCAGCACCGTGTCGGCGCGGAAGCTGCCGTCGGCGGCGAGCGTGCCCTCCGCCACCGTGCCCTGACCCTCGCGGAACAGGTCCGGCAGGATCCCGGTATAGGACACCGCGACCGATTTGGCACCGTCGGTGACGCGGAAACGCACGGTGGTGCCGGTGTCGCGCTCGACCGAGCCCGGCTCGACCAGCCCGCCGAGGCGCAGGCGGGTGCCCGGGCGCAGGTGGCCGTCGGCGAGGTCGCTGGGCGAGGTGAAGAAGGTGATCTTGTCGCCGAGCGCCATCAGCACCAGGCCGACCGCCGCCACCAGGACGAGACCGGCGAGGCCGATCAGGGTCAGTCGCTTCTGCTTGCGGGTCATGGTGCCTTCCCCTCCCCGTCGCCGGCGGCGAGGGCGTCGAGCCGCGTCTGCGCCGCCGGATCGGCGGCCAGCGCGGCGCGGGCCCGGACCAGCGTCGCCGCGGCGGCGTCGCGTTGTCCGAGCGTGCGTTGCGAACGGATCAATCGTTCCCAGTCGTCGATGCCGCCGCCGTCGCGCTTCAGGCGCTCGTCGAGCCGGGCGACCATCGCCTCGATCATGCCCGCGCGCTCGGCCGCGGTCATCCGCGACGCCGCTTCGACCTCGGCCGGGGTGGGCGCGGGCGACGGCGGGGCGGCGCCGGGGGCGGCCGCTTCGCGGGCCGCGGCCTCGACCTTGGCGAGTTCGGCGCGGGCCACCGGCAGCCAGGCGTCGGCCTCGGTGCCGGCGGCGATCAGGCGGCGCCAGAGCTCGGCGGATTCGTCGAGGCGGCCGGCCTGGGCGCGCTCGAGCGCCAGATACATGCGCGGCAGCACGCCGGCCGGGGCGACGGTCAGCGAGGCCTCGAAAGCGGCCTTGGCCTCGGGCCCGACGTCGCCGTCCGCCGCGGCGGTCAGCGCCTCGCCGAGGCCGTTCTGGCGGAGCTCGGTGGCGCCGGCGAGGCGAATGGCGGTGCGGAAGGCTTCCGCGGCATCGGCCGGGCGGTTCAGCCGCATGTAGATCGGCCCGAGCACGTCCCAGCCGCGAGCGTCGTTCGGCTCGGCGGCGAGATGGGCCTCGACGCGGGCGACCAGTTCGTCGATCGACTGGCCCTCGGGGCGGGCGGCGAGTCGGGACGCGAGCGGCCGATCGGGCACGTCGGGACGGCCGAGCGCCAGATAGCCGCCGACCGCGACCAGCGGCAGGACGATCACGGCGATCGCTGCGACGGCGCGGCGGCGCAGCCGAGCGGCGGCGGAGGCGGGATCGCCGAGCATGTCGGAGCGGCGGGCGGCGCGCAGCAGGCGGCGGGCGATCTCGGCGCGCGCGGCTTCGCCCTCGCCGTCGCCGACCCGGCCCTCGGCGAGATCGCGATCGAGCTCGGCGAGTTGGTCGCGATAGACCGAGGCGTCGCCGCTCTCGGTCGCGGCACCGACGCCGGCGCGCCCGCGACGGGCGAGCGGTACGAGGACGATCAGCGCGGCGAGCGCGGTCATCGCGGCGAACAGGGCCCAGATCAGCATCGTGTGGACACCCGCTCCTCGTCGTCTCGGCATCGACCGGCGCCCGTCGTCGATCGACGCGGGACGCGCTCCCGAACGGTCAGATACGCGGAGCGCGACCGAGGAGCAATGGTGCACGACCGTATCGTCGGGCGCCACACGGGGTATTGACCGGGATCAAGCGACCGCGGGGAGCGGCGAGATCAGCCGGCGGCCTTGGCCGGCTTCTGCAGGGCGTTGTCGCGGCTCTTGCGCAGCACCGCGGCATAATCCTCGCCGAAGACGATCGCCGCGAGGCGAATCGCCGCGTCGCTGGCGTCGACCAGGGCGCGTCGGTCGAGCGACGGCGAGGCCTTGAGATCGGCCAGGAGCTTGCCGGAGATGTGCTCCAGCGTCGTCTCGATCTGCTTGCGGATGCGCCCGACCACCTCGTTGACGGCGAGGGTCTCGGCGGCGAGGCGGGCTTCGATCGACAGGCGCACCGCGAATTCGGCGTCCTCGACCGCTTCCGGGTCGAAGCGCGAACCGTATTGGCCGCCCGAGGCTTCGACGCGCAGCGCCCGGCGGACGAGGCCCGGCGCCACTTCGATGCGCTGCGACACGGCTTCCGACATCACGACGCGGGCGGCGCCGAGGCGACGGAACCAGGTCGGCACGTCCTCGATGACGAAGACATGGCCGAAGGAGCGGCTGATGTCGTGATAGCTGCGCAGATCCGAGAAGAAGCGAGTGCGCGACTGCGGATCGGTGCCGCGGCTTTTGGCGCAGGCGGCGTGGCGCTCGATCAGGGCGAGCAGACCTTCGATCAGGCAGGCGTAACGGCTGCCGGCGACGAGGCGCGGATCGCTCGAGCCGACCAGACGGCAGGCGAGATGGGCGACCACCACCGGATTGGCGGTGCGGGTCAGCACCGCGGCGGTAATCCACTCCAGCGTCATCTGCACCTGTTCGATCGAGGCGCGGATCACATCGGCGAGACGCGAGGGCTCGGCCACGTCGAAGGTGGTGATGTTGGAGGGCAGCTGCGCGAACAGATTGGCGAAGGCCGCTTCGTTCTGGAGCACATAGGCGACGTCGACGAGATCGCGATAGATCGCCTCGCCACCGAGTTGGCCGATCAGTTTCTGGCGGGCGCGCGATTCGGTGCCGGCGTCGCGCAGGAAGCCGACCACCTGGACCATTGCGTCGCGGCGCAGCTTGCGGGCGACCGGAGTGGCGTCGGCGGCGGCGTCGTAGGGGTCGGCGGCGAGCGCCCGATCGACGTCCTCGGCGGCCGCGTCGCGGCGGATCCAGTTCCAGATCACCGGCAGATGGGCGCGGGCGATGCGACCGGTGAGATGCGGCGTGACCGAATCGTCGACCAGGAACGGCGCCAGCGGCGCGAAGAACGCCGATTCCAGGCGCTGCGACCAGGGTTCGCCGACGGTCGGCGCGGGCGCGGAAGCGGGCCGCCGCACCGGGGTCGTCGGTTCGCCGGCGATCTCCAGGCCCTCGATGGCGGCCAGGATGACCTCGTTGGGAATGTCGCCATGCGACGCCGAAGCGCGCAGCGAGCGCACCAGCATGGCGCGCGCCATCGGAGTGAGCGACTCCATGTAGGCGCGGACCTTGGACGTGAGCAGCCCGGGTTCGGGCATCGGCGACCCCCGTTCGAAACAGAACCGATCGCCCGCGCGCTCCATCGCGAGCGCGCGTCGACCCGACGACGTCACCGGAAGCGACGAACCCGACCGGTTCGACGACGCCCCGGCACTTCCGCCGTCACCTACAAGATGGTTCGGATATTTTAAGAATTGATGAGTGACGACGAGGGATCGTCGCGGGATGCTCAGCCGAGCGGGCGCCAGCTGCCGTCGGGCTGGCGGCAGGCGGTGGCACGGTGAGCCTCGGGCCGATCCTCGATGGTCACCACGTCGACGTAATCGCGGCAGGTGTACTGATTGACCGAGTAGGGCGCGCCGGGCGTGACCGTGCCGCGGCGGCCGGTCGCCGGGTTCTGCCAATCGCGCGCGGCACCGGCGGCGCCGGTCTCCAGCGCGTCGAATTCGGCCTCCGCGGCGATCTGGCGATCGCGTTCGTCGAGGCGGCGGCCGAGTTCGGTTCCCGCCCAGGCGTCGGCGAGAGCCGCGGCTTCCGGGGACGTCGGGCGATGGGCGGCCTTGCCGCCCTTGGTGCCGATCAGGCCGCCGGTCAGCGAGCCGGCGACCGATCCGAGCGTGGGCTTCGGGTCGGAGGTGGCGGTACAGCCGGCGACCGAAGCCGAAAGGACGAGGATCAGGAACGGACGGCGGAGCGGCATGGAGGACTTCCCGCAATGGCGGTCCGATCCTGCGCCCACCGGGCGGCGGGCGAGAAGCGACGATCGGACGGGTCGAAGAAGCGGGCGGCGGAATCGCCACCGGACCCCGACCTCTTGGCCATGCCATCATGGCCGAATTGGGCCGAGACTCCCAGCAGAGATCGGGGAAGCGCGATCACAGGGCGGGTAGGCGCAGATCGCAACGCAGACCGCCCTCGGGCGCGGCCGCGAGCACCAGGCTACCGCCGTAGAGCGCGGCGAGCTCCGCGACGATCGACAGGCCGAGCCCCGAGCCCGGGACCTTCTCGTCGAGGCGATGGCCGCGGGCCAGCACCGCGGCGCGCTGATCGGGATCGAGGCCGGGGCCGTCGTCGTCGACCCGGGCGAGGAGATGGCGGCGATCGTCGGCCCCGTCGGGCGGCAGCGCCCGCACCGACACGGCGACGCGGGTCGCACACCACTTGCAGGCATTGTCGAGGAGATTGCCGAGCGCCTCCTCGAGGTCCTCGCGCTCGCCGCGGAAGCGCAGGCCGGAATCGAGCGCCAGGGTGATCTCGGGGTTCTTGTCCTCGTGGATCCGGCGCATGGCGCGGATCAGCCGCTCGACCACCGGCTCGACCTCGGTGACCACGCCGATGGTGCGCCGCTGGGCGACCATGCGGGCGCGGTCGAGGTGATGGGCGAGGTGGCTCTGGATCAGTTCGGCCTGTTCGACGACCCGGAGCGCCATCGGCTGATCGGAGGCGCGGGCCTCGTTGACGATCACCGACAGGGGCGTCTTCAGCGCATGGGCGAGGTTGCCGACATGGGTGCGGGCGCGTTCGGTGGCCTCGCGATTGGCCTCGATCAGGGCGTTGAGCTCCTGGGCGAGCGGGTCGATCTCGGCGGCGAAGCGGCCCTCCAGGCGCTCGGAACGGCCGGAGCGGATGCGCCACAGGGCCCGCCGCATGCGTTCGAGCGGCGCCAATGCGATACGCACCAGGACCAGGGTGGCGACCACCAGACCGAGGCCGACCAGCCCGAGCAGGAAGGCGGTGCGCCAGGAGAAGCGCGAAATGTCGGCTTCCAGATCGCCGGCGTTGCCGGCCACGGCGATGCGGAAGCGCTCGCGGCCGTCGAAATCGACGATCCGCTCGAGGATGCGCAGATGTTGGCGATCCGGCCCTTCGGAATAGGCGCGCAGGATGTGGTCGCGACCGGCGGTGGCGCCGAGGTCGCCGGGCAGGCGCAGGACTTCGCCGACCAGCGAGCGCGAGATTGCGGCGATGCCGTCGTCGGAGACGCGACGGACCACCCAGTACCAGCCCGACAGCGGCAGTTCGAACCGCGCCTCGCCGGGGTTCTCGGGCTGGCGGAAGGTGCCGGCGCCGTCGGCCTGGGCGGCGAGCGCGCCGATCAGGGTCTTCAGGTGGACCGCCAGCCGCTCGTCGAAGGCGGCCTCCACCGACGAGCGATAGGCGGTGATCAGCACGAAGCCGGCGGAAGCCAGCGACAGGGCGCTCCACAGCGCGATCAGCACGAACAATCGACGAGCGAGGGAACTACCCGGCATCGGCGGTGGCGCCCACGCTGTAGCCGAGCCCCCGCACCGTCTGGATCAGGTCGACCCCGAGCTTCTTGCGCAGGCGCCCGACGAAGACCTCGATCGTGTTGGAATCGCGATCGAAGTCCTGATCGTAGAGATGTTCCACGAGCTCGGTGCGCGACACCACCCGCCCCTGGTGGAGCATCAGATAGGCGAGCAGACGATATTCGTGGGAGGTCAGTTTGACCGTCGCCCCGGACACGGTGACGCGGCCGGCGCGGGTGTCGAGGACGACCGGGCCGACCACCATCTCGTTGGAGGCGCGGCCGGCGGCGCGGCGCACCAGGGCGCGGATTCGGGCCAGCACCTCTTCCATGTGGAAGGGCTTGGCGACGTAGTCGTCGGCGCCGGCGTCGATGCCGGCGACCTTGTCGGACCAGCGGTCGCGGGCGGTGAGGATCAGCACCGGCATGCGGCGACCGGCGCGACGCCAGGTCTCCAACACGGTGATGCCGTCCATGCCGGGCAGGCCGATGTCGAGCACCACCGCGTCATAGGGCTCGGTGTCGCCGAGGAAATGACCCTCGGTGCCGTCGACGGCGCTGTCGACGACGTAACCCGCTTCGACCAGCGCATCGACGATTTGCCGATTCAGGTTCCGATCGTCCTCGACCACCAGCAGACGCACGTCACACCTCGCGAATCGACAGCGCTGACCGCCCTTCGCGGGCGGTCAGCGGCCATCGTACATCATCCGTCCCGAGGTGGCATCGATCTGCAGACGGCGCACCCGGCCGCCGTGGTCGAGGACGGTGACCCGGTAGAGCAGCGTGTCGTCGGAGCGACAGAGATCGGCGCGCAGCAGGTCGCCGTCGAGATCGCGTCCGACCTCGGCGAAGCGGCGGGCGCGGCCGTCGCGGATCGCCCCTTGCGCGGCGGCGGTGCCGAGGCAGACGATCTCGGCGGGCGGGGTCAGGCTGCGACCGCCGTTGCCGGGCGGAAGCAGAGGCTCCTCGGCCGCGACGGGCAGAGACGAGACGATCAGGGCGAGGACGGCGAGGAGACGCTTCATGGGGTCCATCCTGCGGAGCGGCCGCTGAATGCACCATGAACGACGGCGCGACGCCGGGGGGCCGGCGTCGCGCACGCGGTCACGCGCCGGTGCGGGCGCCGCCGACCGGACCGTCGGTGAAGAAGCGCAGCACGGTGTTGGCGAGGCCGAGGCCGCCGACCACCAGACCGGCGGTCTTCGGATCGGCGACGGCGCCCCAGTCGGTCGACATCAGGGCACCGAGGACGGCGGCGACGGTGTTGAGAGCGATGGTACGATAACCCTTCATCTTGGCACCTCTTGGAGGAAAGCGCGGGTCCGCGACGCGCGGACGGACGCGTGCGTGAGCCGCCGGCGGGCGCGAGCCCCGACCGGTGGCAGCGGGCGCCGAAGGGCGCCGTTCGGTTCAGGTCCCGGCCATCTCGCGCAGGATCGCCGTGGCGCGCAGCTTGTCGCCGGCGAGCGTCGGATGGACGGAATCGGCCTGGATCAGCGACGCCACGACGGCGCCGTCGGCGCCCCAGAAGTCGCGGGCGGTGTCGATGCAGCGCACCCCGTTGCGGGCACACCACATCGGCAGCTGGGCTTGTCGGGCGAGATGGCGGACCGGGTAGTAGCCATCCGGCGACGTCGGCGCCTGGGGGTTCTGGGTCAGCGCGACGAGGTCGGCGTCGGGGTTGCGGGCTTTCGCCGCCGTCGCCCAAGCCGCGAGCTGGGCGGTCCACGAAGGGCCGACCAGGGCGCCCTCGTTGTGGCCGTCGTTGAGGACGTGGACGAGCGGCCACGCCTTGGGCACGGTCTTGGGGAAGCGCGTCGCGTCGGCGTGATAGGCGATGTTCTTCTGGGCGGCGGAGGCGTTGTAGAGGTAGAGGGTCGGCGAGCCGACGACCGCGCAACCGTCGGTGCCGAAATAGGGCCGTGCGGTCTCGAGCGGCTTCGGCAGAAGGTCGGCGCCGGAGGCGAGGCCGTCGAGCCAGATCGCCTCGAAGATCGTGCCGTTCATGCCGCCGGATCCGGCGGCCGCCGCGGCCCCGAACGACGAACCGACCTCGACGTTCATCGTCGAGGCATAGGGTGCGGATGCCCCGGCGGTCGTCGTGGTGGCGATCTGCGCCCAGGTGGCGCCGTCGTCGAGCGACTGCGACATGGTCAGAACGCGCTGACCGGCCCCGTTGTTGACCTGATAGGCGAGCCGGAATCGGGTCGGGGCGCCATTCGCGGGCACCGTCCAGGCCCCGGCCGTCGCCGGGAAGTACTGCGAGGCGATGCCGTCCAACGAATACTCGAACATGATGGCGTTGGCGGTCGTCTTGCCGAAGCGGAGGCGCCGGCCGGACGCGGTGGGGAGGTTCCATTGCGAGAGGAACCAGCGATTGAGGGCGGCGTCGCTCCATTCGTTGAGCGCGACCTTGACCTCGAGCAGGAAGTCGCCGGCCGGACTGCCGACTTCCGTCGCCGTCCAATATCGGCCGTTGGTGGTGCCCATCGAGATCCCGCGCTCGCCGCTCGCGCCGGCCTGGGCGACGGCCCACGGGGCATGGGTCTGGGTGGCGTCGGACCACAGCCGCGACTGGATCCGCGCCCGCGGCACCAGCGGCGCGAGTTGGGTGAACAGCGACGAGAACAGGAAGCCGTAGCCCGGGGAGACGACCTCGGCCGAGGTCGAATCGCCATTGACCGCCAGCACCACGGAATTGAGGTTGCGGGCGAGCGTATCGACGATCGAGCCGAGACCGGTGACGATCGGCCGGCGCGGCGAACCGCCGGCGAAATTTCCGTAGGTCATGGGCTCACTCCGTCAACAGGATGACTTCGACCGTGCCGGCGGCGAGACCGGCGGCGAGGCCGGTCGAGCCGGTCGACCAGATGCGGCGCACGGCGATCGCCTCGTAGCCGACGACGCCGGCCGGCACGGAGAGGGGAACGGCGCCGGCGAGGCCGTCGTCGGCGTTCTTGATCGGCGTCACCAGGAGCGTGATCTTGCCGCCGGTGCCGTTCCAGACACGCAGCGCCTTGGCGCAGACCGGCAGGTCGACGGTGTCGGAAAGCGCGAGGGTGGTGAGCGTCGTGGCCTCGACCGCCGGCGTCTCGCGGGTCGGCGACGTCGACCCGAAACGATCTTCCGTCATGCTGATGTCCTCCGGACAGGGGGGCTCGCGTGCGCGGCCCGCGGGATCTTCCCACCCGATTTCGGGGATCGGCGTCGCCTCGGGCGGCAGGGGCGGCGACGTCGGGGCGGCATCGACCGCCCGGCGCGTCAACTCGGTCTGGCGTCGCGCGGGCGATCCGCCGCGGCGGCGGCTTCCAGCGCCCGCACCCGCGCCCGCAGCGCGCGGAGCTCGGCCCACAGCACCGGGATCAGCTGATCCGGCCGCAGCCACTGGCGGCTCTGCGGATCGGCCTTGTCGTCGAGGCCCCAGGCGCCGAACTCGACGTCGAGGGCGTCCATCGCCGCCTTGAGGTCCTGGGCGCGGAAGCCGGCATGCAGGCGGACGCCCGGACGCGGTACGTCGCGATGGGTCGGAGCGAGGATCGGCGAGCCGTCGTCGTTGCGACCGATCGGCGCTTCACCGGTCTCGACCACGTCGATGCCGCCGATCCGCCAGCGGAACAGGATCGGATCGACGGCGTCGATCAGATTTCCGGCGATCGCACCGAGACCGCCGACGATGATCTTGTCGCGGGCGTCCGAGGTGTTGATGGTGCCGTTGGCAGCGTAGATGGTCGCCCAGCGCAGGGCGGCGGTGCCGAGGGTCAGGCTGTTGTCGACATCGGGGGCGGTGGTGCCGCCCAACGCGATCGGCGTCGCCGCGGTGCGCCAGGAGCGCAGGCCGACGGCGCCGCCATAGGGCTGGAACATCCAGTTGCCCTTGACATTGGCCTGATCGGCGACCTCGACGAGGAAGGTGTTGTAGGCCTGCTGGGCGAAGACCACGCGGGTCGCCTGCGACCCGTCGGCGTTGTTCCAGACGTTGAAACGGGCCGTCTGCGCGTAGGCGGTGTTGCCGGCGGGATTGTCGACGGTCAACCAGTCGGTCGGGGTGCCGCGGCCGAAGGCGCATTTGCCGGTCGCCCGGTCGATGGTCAGCGCGCTCCGCCAGACCGATCCGTCGCTCGACACCTTGACGTGGAGATCGTCGTCGCCGGCGAGCCCGATCTCGGCGCGACCGGAAAAGGCGTCCTGGAACAGCAGCGAGGCGGTGCGGGCGGCGGCGTCCTTGGAGAGGACGAAGCGCAGATCGCCGCTGCCGCCGCTCGCCGTCGGCTCGGCCTCGAACAGGGCGGCGGGGGCGCGCACGTGCAGGCGGTTGACCGCATCGGGGGTGGTGCCGATGCCGACGCCGGCGAGGTTGCCGAAGGTCGCGACCAACTCGTGGGTCGGCACCCAGGTGGTGCCGGTCCACACCACCGCGCGGTGTTCGTCGGCGACCCACAGCTGCCAGCCGAGGGCCGGCACGAGGAAGTCCCAGGCGCCGCCGTCCCAGACCGCGACGGCGCCGACGCGGCCGGCCCAGGCGCCGGTCGGCGACGACCCGACGATCCAGGCGGCGCCGTCGTCGGGGGCGGCGGGCGGCGTGCCGGAGCCGCGCCCGGCGACCACCGGCTGGACCAGGGCGTCGAGGCGGCGCAGTGTCTCGTTGTGGGTGACGTGTTTCTGGGCCTGGGCCGCTTCGATGACGGGCAGGCCGAGACGCGGGGTGGTCGACATGGCATCGAACTCCGGCGGCGACCGGCGAGGCCGGCGCGGGGTGGCGGGCAAGCGAGGCGGGAGGCCGCTCAGAGGCGCAGGGCGCGGCGGGCGGGAATGCCGGGGCCGAGGCTCGCGGCGCACTGGGCGACGCTGACCACGACGTCGGCGAGATCGGCACCGAGCGCGGCGTCGCGATCGGCGCGGGTCCAGGTCCAGGTCGGTGTGGCGACGTCGACGCGGCGCAGGACGGTTCCGGCGCGGGCGATCTCCAGCCGGTAGGCTTCCGGCGGATCGACCTCGGGCACTTCCTCGAGGACCCAGGAATCGGCGGCGGCGGCGCGGCTGCGGCGCACCCAGGCGAACACCAGATCGCCGCCGGTCGCCGCTCCGGTCACCCCGAGATGGGCCGGGCTCCACGGCTTCAGCCCGCGGGCCTGCGGCGTGACCCGGAGCTCGATGGTGCCGGACGCGGTGTAGTCGCGATCGGCGGCGCCGATGCGGAGCGTGATCTCGCGGCCGACGTCGTCGGGGCGGGTCGGCAGCAGGGCGAGCGCCGCGTCGAGGACCACGAAGGCGGCCCCGGCGGGGATCGACGCGATCCCGTCCCAGGCGTCGTCCGAGCCGCCCTGACGACGCAGCAGATCGCCGAGGCGCCAGGTCGCCGGGCCGATCAGCTCGGCGGCGGCGTATTGCAGGATCTCCCAGGCGCCATTGGGTGAGCGCACAGCGGCGCGGCCGGCGCCGTCGAGGACGGCGGCGCGGCCGGACGACGCCAGCGTGCCGCCGGCGAGGCGGACGTCGAGGATCGTGGCGCGATCCCACAGGGCGGTCGGGCCGGGGGCGAGATCGGTCACGGTCTCGCCCAGGGTCGCCGGACGGTCGAGGGCGGCGACGAGGTCGTAGCCGCCGTCGGCGAGCCGGCGCCACACCGCGAGGGACCCCGGCCAGGGTGCGGCGAAGGCGGCGAGATAGGGTCGGTGGGCATTCGCATCGGCGTCGGCATGGGGGATGTCGAGGACATGGACGACCGGGTCGGCGCGGGCGATCGGCAACTCGCCGCCGCGCCGGCGGGTCACCGCGCGGACCGGGCCGTAGAGCTCGGGATCGAGGCTGCGGGCCTCGACGGCGCGGTGGGCGCCGTCGGTCAGGCTCTCGATCAGCAGCCGCTCGGTGCGGTCGGCGACGACGAGATCGACGACGTCTCCGGGCTCCAGCGCGATGCGGGTCGGGTCGAGGGCGAAGCGGCCGACGGTGCGGCTCGCCCACAGGTCGGCGAGCCAGGCGTCGGCGACCCCGACCATCGCCTCGATCGGCGCGACCACCGCCAGATCGGCGTCGGAGGTGCGATGGGCCGCGCCGGCGAGGCGGCGCGAGGTGACGGTGGTGCGGCGATGGTCGAGCAGCGCATCGGAGAAGGTCACCGCGACCTCGTGCGGCAGTTCGGATTCCTGCCCGCGGCGCAGTTCGACGAGATGGGTCGCACCGGTGTCGACGAGATCGTCGACGGTCAGGGTCATGACCGGGCGGCGGGCCCGACCGGCGAAGCGGATCGCCGTGCCGGAGTCGACGGCGTCGATGCCGAAGGCGGCGAGCAGCGGCTCCAGCGCCTCGCGCGCCGACATCCGGCGATCGATGTAGACACCGTCGAGATGGCCGGCCACGGCCCGAAAGGCGACGTCGGCAAAGCCGTGATCGGCGAGGATCGCGCCGATCGCCGCCTCGAGCGAGCAACCGCCGAGGCGACCGTTGAGCCAATGGCCGGTGGCCCAGGATGCCCCGTCCGACCACACGTCGAGGGCGGTCGGAAAGGCCGGGAAGGGCCGCGCGTCCCAGGTCCACAGATGAATGCCGTCGAGATCGACCATCGGCCCGCCGTAGACCGGTGAGAGCGGATTGGCGGCGGGGTCGCGGGCCGGGTCCCAGGCGTCGATCACCGCCTCGAGGGTGCGGCGCTGCTGCAGATCGTCGCGGCTCCCGATCGAGAACCACGGCACGCCGCCCTCCGAAGAGCGCGGATCGGGGAAGACGTTGGGCTGATCGGCGCCGAGATCGACCGCCGGGCAGCCGAGTTCGGTCAGCCAGATCGGCTTGGCGCCGGGCACCCAGGCGGTGGGCGTGGGGCGTTCGACGCCGCCGACCCGGTCGAAATGGCGGTTCTCCCACCAGCTGCGCAGGTCCTTGGCGCGCCACACCCAGGGCTTGGCCGTGGCGCCGTCGGCGATCGGCGTGCGAACTTGGGCGCGGCGGGCGGCGTCGCTCGCATAGTACCAGTCCCAGTCCTCGCCGCCGGTCACGCCGGCGCGCAGATAGGCGAGATCGGTCGGCAGATCGGCGATCGCCCGGTCGAGATGGGGGCCGGGCCGCCAGTCGGCGAGCGGGGCGTAGAAGTCGATGCCGACGACGTCGACCGCCGGGCTCGCCCACAGCGGATCGAGGTGGAAGGTCAGATCGCCCGAGCCGTCGGCCGGACGGTGGCCGTTCCATTCGCTCCAGTCGGCGCCATAGGTGAGGCGGGTCGAAGGTCCGAGCACGGCGCGGACGTCGGCGGCGAGCGCCACCAGGGCGGCGACGTGGGGGTGACCGCCGGCGGCGTCGCGCACGGCGTTGAGCGCCACCCATTCCGAGCCGAGCAGGAAGGCGTCGACGCCGCCGGCGGCGAGCGCCAGATGGGCGTGGTGGAGGATCATGCGGCGCAGCGACCACTCCGCCGGACCGGTATAGACCACCGCCCCGTCGGCGACCGCGAAGTCGGCGGGCCGGGCGGTGCCGACGAAGGCGGCGATCTGGGCTGTGGCAGTGGCGCTGCGGTCGACGGTGCCGACCCGGCCCGGCGCCGGGTCGCAGGTGATGCGGCCGCGCCAGGGGAAGGCGGCCTGCTCGGCGCCGCCCCAGGGATCGGAGAGGCCGTTGCCGGCCGGAACATCCATCGACACGAAGGGATAGAGCAGGACCTCGAGGCCGCGGCCGCGGATCTCGCGGATCGCCTCGATCACACTGGCGTCTGCCGGGGTGCCGCCGAAGGCGGCGCGGCCGTCGATCTGCGTCACTTCCCGCGCCTCGGCGCGGGTCAGACCGGCCACCGACCAGACGAGCGGCGCGGTGGTCTTGTCGGCGGCGTCGACCCCGGGGCGCAGGCGACAATGGCCGGCGCGCAGGTCGTCGCCGAACCAGGTCACCACCAGAGCGATGCGGCGCAGGTTGGGACAGAGCTCGCAGAGTTCGTCGAGAGAGGCGAGGAAATCGGTGGCGGCGGCGACGGTGTGGCGGTTCTCGCTCGCCGCGGCGCCGATCCCGGTGGTGCGGGTGACCGGGGTGGTGGCATAGCCGAACTCGGTGCCGCCGGGGATCATGGTGACGGCGCGGACCCGCGCTTCGAGCGTGTCGACGACGCGGATCACCTCGAAGGTCAGTTGCGGAATGCGGTTGCCCCAGGGCTCGAGCGGCAGGCGCTCGAACACCACATAGGCGAGGCCGCGATAGGCCGGCACTTCGCCGCCCTGGCGAGCGAGGATCAGCGGATCGGGCGCCTGGGTCTCGGTTCCGGGGTAGACGCGCCAGGTGATCGCGGTCAGATCGAGGGCGGTGCCGTCGGCCCACACCCGCGAGATCCGGGCGATCGGGCCCTCGCACAGGCCGACCGCGAAATTGGCGTAGTAGCGATAGCTGCGGGTCGAGACGCCGCCCTTGCCGCCCGACGACGAGCGCACCACGGTCTCCTCGTGGCGGGTCGCCCAGATCACCTGACCGGCGATGCGGACGCGGCCGTAGACGCGGGGAATCGGTTCGCCCTCGGTGGAGCTCTGGACGTCGAGATCGGAAAGCCGCGGGCCGGTCACCGACATCGTCGAGCGGATCAGCGTGCGGTCGATCACCGCGCCGGCGACGCCGCCCAGCGCCTGACCGATCGCGGCACCGACGCCACCGAGCGCGCCGCCGAGGGCGCTACCGGCGGCGGCGAGAAGCAGGGTGGCCATCGTGGATCACTCCGAAGCGGGGGCGCCGGTGTCCCCCGGCGCGAGGCCGGGGAAGGCGAAGGCGGCGGCGAGGCGGCGGCGCCACCAGGGGCCGAGCGGGCTCTCGACCACCGCGGCACCGTCATAGGCGTGGACGAAGCGGTCGGGGGCGCCGAGGATGCCGGCGTGTTTGGCCGGCAGGTCGGGGCGCCAGCGGAACAGCAGGACGTCGCCGGGCAGAATCGCGGCGAGCGGTACCGCCACGAGATGGCGGCGGCCGGCGTCGATCAGCCGTTCGGCGCGCGAGGCCTCGGCCCAGTCGGGGCCGTAGGCTTCGACCGCTTCGGGCTCGGCGCCGTAGAATTCGCGCCACAGGCCGCGGACGAGGCCGAGGCAGTCGCAGCCGACGCCTTCGAGGGAAGCCTGATGGACATAGGGCGTGCCGATCCAGCGGCGCGCCGCGGCGACGATGCGGGCGCGGTCGAAGGGCGCAGCGAGAGGACGCGGGGACTCGGTCACGGCACCAGCGCTCCGCCATCGGTGATCATGCCGGCGTCCGGCGAGGCCACCAGGAAGTCGTTGCCGGGAATATGGGGAAAGCCGCGGAAGGCGCGGGCGTTGGAAAAGCGGTCGCGGCAGGTCTCGAAGCGCTTGTCGCAGCCCTCCGACACGGTGACGGCGTCGCCGACGGCGAGCGCCGCGCTCGGCGTCTGCCACAGTTCCAGCGTCACCTCGCCCGCGTCGACCCGGTGGACCTTGACCTCCACCGCCAGACCGGCACAGGCGCCGGAGGCGACGCGCAGCAGGCCGCGATCGAGGGCGCCTTCGGCCACGCCGGCAAGCCCGGCGACGGCGATGCGGCGGCGATCGATGACGCGCGTGACGGTGCCGGCGCGGGCGATCGGCGCGACGCCGCAACGGGCGTCGCCGAGGTCGGCGTCGCAGCGGTGCTGGAACAGGCGGCCGCCGGTCTCGTCGAGGCGATGGGCGAGCGAGCGGATCTCGGCGCGGAAGGCGCCGTCGAGACGGGTGATCTCGCCGAGGCTGCCGCGGCGCAGGCGCAGGCGCCGGCTCGGATCGCTCCAGTCGACGAGATCGATCTCGACCGCGGCGGCGTCGAACAGGCCCGCCTCGATGTCGGTGGCGGTGAGGGTCGGCGACGACAGGGCGCCGTCGACCTCGAGGCCGCCGACCGACAGATCGGCGCGGGCCACGGCTTCCGACGCGGTGAAGCCGGTCGCCGCCTCGTGGGTGACGCCTCCGAAAACCAGCGGACGGTCGTGATCGGTGAAGCCGAGGACGCGGCCGTCGGCGAGGATCAGGCGCCAGCAGGTGGCGAGCGTGGTGACGCCGCCGGCGAGGGTGGCGGCGAGCTCGGGCGCGACGGTCTTCACGGGCGGATCTCCACCAGCGGAATGGACGGAATCTCGCCGGCCAGGAAGGCGGCGAGGTCGACGCGAATCTCGTCGGTG
This sequence comes from Siculibacillus lacustris, assembly GCF_004328075.1. GTDB lineage: Bacteria > Pseudomonadota > Alphaproteobacteria > Rhizobiales > Ancalomicrobiaceae > Siculibacillus > Siculibacillus lacustris. Next base: position 179,072 of record NZ_SJFN01000002.1, read on the forward strand.
TCGAAACGCACCGGCACCAGGAACTCGAAACCGGCGGTGATCGCCACGCCGGCCGGCGGCACCGCGGCACCGGCGAAAGTCACCAGGCCGCCGATCGCCGCGACCGCGAAATCGATGCCGGCGCGCCGCTCGACGCCGGCGACCGCGACCCGCACCGAGGCGGCGAGCGGTCGCTCGATCGCCCGGCTCCAGGCGCGGGCGCCGTCACCGTAGCGCTTGGCGAGCGCGAAGGCCGTGGTGACGCCGTCGCCGGTGCCGAGCGGCTGGTCGAGCGGCGTCGGCGCGCGCGACGGCGGGCCGGAGCGATGGTCGACCGGATCGCGGTAGAGGAAGCCGTGGAGACGGCCGCGCCGGGCTTCGAAGAAGGCGAGAACGGCGTGGAGATCGTCGAGCGAGCGCAGGCCCGAGCCGGCGTCGTAGCGCCGGCGGCTGTCGGCCCAGCGCGCGTTGCGGACCTCGCGGCCGGAGCCGAGGGCGACGATCTCGGTGCGCCGTTCCGGTCCGCCGGCGGCGCGCAGGGCGACGTCGAGGGGGAAGATCACCTCGTCGAAAACGGGGGTTCCGGTCATCGTCACGAACCTCACACACTTTGATCTTCCGCAAGGACGATCACCCACGGTCCGGGTAACGATCGGGTCACGGAGGAAGAGACAAATGATGAGCCTTTCTTCACATGACCTTGTCGAAGAGTTCCCGGGCCAGGCCGAGCAAATTCGGGACCTGGCCGCTGCGGATCTACATTTCTCGAACGCCGTCGCCGCTTACACGGAGGTCAACCGAGAGGTTCTCCGGATCGAGAGCGAGATGGAACCTGCGTCCGACGAGTATTTGGAAACGCTCAAGAAGAAACGGCTGCGGCACCTGGACGAGATCCACGAGAAGCTGCTGCGGCAGAGGCACACCGGAACCTGAGCCCCTCCTCGTTGGGTCCGGTGTCAGAGCCCGCGCCGTCCCCGTCCGACGGCGCGGGCCAACATCCCGGTCACCTGTGCTTCGGCCCGGCGGAAGCTCGCCGCGTCCGGCGTGGTGACGTTGAAGGTGACGTTGGCGCCGGCGCCGTTGCCCTGGGTGGCGATGCCGAGGCGTCCATCGGCGCCACGAGCGAGCGGTAGGATCGCCTCCGGGCCGGCCTCGCCGAGGAGCCCGGTGCGCCCGCCGGTCATCGGGAAATAGGTCGGAGTCGCGACCACGCCGCCACTGGCGAAGGGCACAACGCCGCCGCCGGCGAAGACGCCGCCGCGGGCGAAGCCGAGGGCCGAGCCGAGACTCTTCAACAGCGATCCGGTCCCGCTGGCGATCAGGCTGGTCAGCGGCGACAGCGCCGTGTCGAGGGCCTTGCTCGACAGCCGCTCGGCGATGCCGCGCAGCACCACGTCGAGGGCCTTGCCCTGGACCGCCGCGCCCTTGAAGGCGGCGGTGAGCGAGCGACCGAAGCTCTTGGAGAGACCGTCGAGGCTGCCGAGCGAGACGGCGAGCGACTGCGTGGTGTCGGTGGCGGCGGTGACGTCGCCGCTCTCGGCGTCGGCCATGGCGGACCTCCGGTCGGACGAGTGAACCCGAATGGTGCAGGGACACAGAAAGAGCGCGGCTCGACCTCGATCGAACCGCGCTCCGGACTCCGGCGAGACGCCGTCCCGCGAACCGCTCAGACCTTGAGCGGCGTCGACTGACGGGCGAGCAGCTTCCAGGCGCCCTTGTCGAGCTTCCACACCTGCAGCACGCGGATGTGGGCGGTGCTGGTCTTGCCCTCGGGCAGGTTGTTGACCGAATCGAAGGTGTGGCGGACCAGCGCGTTGTCGCCGACCACGTCGACGATCTGGTCGGACAGCGCCAGGGACTTGAAGGAATTGGTCCCGTCGAGGCTCTTCAGGAACGACTCCTTGGTGTCGAGGTGGCCGTCGGAATGGACGTAGACGAGTTGGTCGAACACCAGCGCGGCGAGCGCCTTGCCGTCGCCGGCGACCATCGCGACGCGCAGCGCTTCGACGGCGGCGGCCACGGCGGCGGCGTCGTCGGCCGCGACGGCCGGGGCGGCGAAGGCGGTGGCGACGAGCGCGGCACCGACCGTCGCCAGGGCGGCGCGGCGGGTCTGTACGATCCGGGTCATGATTGCGATCCTCGTGTGTTTCGATCGGCGGCACGCCCTGGAGGGCTGCGATTGATCGGCGCCGATCTCTCCCCTGTCGGCGGACATCGCCGACGAGGCTCTTATACGGGATCGCCGGTGGCCTGACCAGATCCTGGTATGGTACGAAATGCCATTTTGACGCTGGGTCATGCGAATTCGCATGTCGTCAGGCCGGCGGATCGGGGAAACGACGCATCAGCCGCTCGAAAGCCCCACGATCGGTGGCCGCAGTACCCGGGGCCGGCCCGAGGGCCGCGGCGATTTCACGCGGGGTCAGGGCCCAGAAGGCGGCCGGCGCCAGGCCCCAGCGGGTGAAGGCGAGGCGCATCAGATCGTCCCAGGGGAAGGCGCCGGGCCCCCCGAGACGGCCGGAGGGACGGCCCCGCCCTCCCCTCGGTCGATCGGCGGATCGGCCGGTTGGGGATCGCGGCCGAAGGTCGCGGCGAGGAGCTCGCCGACCACCGCGGCGGCGCCGAGCAGGCCGCCGTCGATCGGCAGCGCCGCGACCTCGGCGTCGGAGATCGCCGTGCCACCGCCGCGCAGGCCGCAGGCGAGCACCCGCAGGATGTCGCGCGCCGACAGCCGCCCCGAGGCGAAGCGCGCCGCGAGGGCCGCGAGATCGTCGACGCCGAAGGCCGTTTCGAGTTCGCACAGTGCGCCGAGGGTCAGGCACAGGACGACCGGACGGCCGTCGACGAGCGCCTCGACCTCGCCGCGACGACGATTGGCCATGGGAGGATCCTCCGATGAGAGGGCGGGATCAGTGGGCGGTGAAGACCAGGGCGCCGGCCGATTCGAGGGTCAGCTCGAAGGTCATCTCGCCGTCGTGGTCGCCGGCGAATTCGAGCGCGGTGATCTGGAACGGCCCTTGGACGGTGCCGAAGTCGGGCAGCACCACCTGCCAGTCGCGCGCGGCACCGGCGAAGAAGGTGCCGCGGACGCTGGCGTCGGAAGCCGCGTCGCGGAACACGCCGGCGCCGGAGACATGGGCGCGGCGCACGCCGGCGCCGGCCAGGAGCTCGCGCCAGCGGTCGGGGCTGTCGGCGGTGGTGACGTCGACGGTGTCGGAGGAGAAGGCGAGGCGGCGGGCGCGCAGGCCGGCGACGGTGACGAAGCTGCCGGCACCGGTGTCGTCGAGTTTCAGCAAGAGGTCCTTGCCGCGTTGGATGGCCATGGCGGGCTCCCGGTCAGGGGTCGGTTGCGAGCGGTTCGGTGAGGGCGACGAAGCGCAGCAGCACCTCGGCGGTGGTGCGGTCCTTGAGCAGCCGGCTCTCCAGGCCCTCGCGGGCGAGGCCGACCAGCCGGTGGCCGGCGAGGCTCAGGCCGGGCGCCAACAGTGCGCGTTCGACCGCGGCGGCGAGGCCGGAGGCTTCGCCGCGCCCGCCGGCCCGCGACAGGATCCGCAGCGTCAGACGATGCTCGTCCAGTGGCGCGTCGAGACCGGAGCGGTCGCGGCTGGTGATCGCGTCGACCACCAGATGGGGAAAGGCGGCGTCGCGGGGTGGGGCGTCGAAGACGCGGCCGGCGAGCGGCGGCGCGGCGAGGCCAGCGTCGGCGCGCAGGCGGGCGAGGATCACCGTCAGGAGAGCATGGGCCGCGGTGGTCACGGAGTCTCCTCCTCGGCGAGGATCGCCAGTCGGCGGCGGCGTTGATCGAGATCGCGCACCGCCAGGATGCGGAAGATGCGGGTGCCGCGGCGCAGCCGGTCGGCACTGGTCAGGTCGTCGCGCCAGCGGCATTCGATCCGCCAGCCGGTGCGACCGGCGAGCGCGGCGCCGCGCTCGGCCTCGCCGTCGGAGGTGGGCGACAGGGCGGCCCACAGGGTCGCGGCGGCGGTCCAGGCGACGGTGCCGTCGGCGGCGGTCGCGGCGCGTTCGAGGACGAGGCGGCTGCGCAGAGCGGCGATGGAGGCGGGCGCGAGGGTCACGTCAGCCTCCGGATCCGATGCGGGGCGACCAGCGCCTCGAAGGCGTCGGCGATCGACGAAGGCACCACGCCATAGGCGTAGCCCTCGCGGTTCTCGTACCAGCGCGCCACCAGGATCATGATCGCCAGACGCAGCGGCTGCGGCACGTCGATGCCGGAGGGTCCGTAGCCGGCGACCAGATCGATCTCCAGGCCGTTCATCCGGCGCAGGCGCGCCGGCGGCGGCGTGGTGAAGACGAGGCGGGCGGGCACGCTCGCCGCATCGAGGGTCCAGGCGGCGGGCGGCAAGGTCTCGGGGCGGCCGTCGGCGTCGTAGACGACGATCTCGGCGATCGAGCGCACCGGCGCCACCGGCAAGGTCAGGCGCCCGTCGCCGGGCCAGTCGTCGCGCCACACTCGCCAGGTCTGGTCGATCAGGACACGGCGGATCGCCGTCTCCACCTGCATCCGCGCCGCGGTGATCATCGCGGCGAGGTAGTCGTCGTCGTCGCCGGAGTCGATCCGCAGATGGGCCTTGGCCTCGGCGAGCAACACCGGCTCGAGGGCCGGCGGGGTGATCAGGAGCACGGGCATGGGAGCTCTCGGGTCGGGAGGGGGCGGCCCGGTGGCGGGGGAGGCGCGCCACCGGGCCGCATCGGCGACGACGGACTTCGGGACCGACGGCGGCAGGACGGGCGTCCGCCGGACCCGGTCTCAGGCCGTGCCGAACTTCAGGAGCTTGATCGCGTCGAAGTCCTGGACGCCGCCGCCGACCCGTTTGGTGGTGTAGAACAGCACGTAGGGCTTGGCGGAGAAGGGATCGCGCAGGACGCGCACCCCCAGCCGGTCGACCACCAGATAGCCGCGGCGGAAGTCGCCGAAGGCGATCGGGCAGGCATCGGCGGCGATCGCCGGCATGTCCTCGGCCTCGACGACGGGGAAGTTCATCAGCGTCGCCTGGGCGCCGGCCGAGGCCGGCGGCTGCCAGAGATAGTTGCCCTGGCCGTCCTTGAGCTTGCGGATCTCGGCTTGGGTCTTGCGGTTCATCACCCAGGCGGCGTTCTGGCGGTAGCCGGCCTTCACCGCATAGACCAGATCGACCAGCTTGTCGGAGGGGTTGCTGGTCGGCAGCGCCCCGGCGGCGCCGGTGACCAGATAGCCGAGCTTGCCCCACACCCAGCTCGCCGCGGCGACCCGGTCATAGGCCATGAAGCCCTTGGGCTGGGTGGAACCGTCGCCATTGACGAAGGCGGCGCCCTCCTGCTCGGCGAAGGCCTGCTGGACCTCCTCGGCGATCCAGCTCTCGACGTCGATCGCCGCGTCGTCGAGCAGCGCGGCGGTCGCCGACGGCATGGCGTAGAGCTCCATGGTCGGGAACGACAGCTGCTGCAGCTGCGGGGTCGCGGTCTGCGGCCGCGCCGCGGTCTCGCCGACCCAGCCGACGGCCGGGCCGGTCGCCGAGAAGGGCTTGGCGAAGACCGCACCGGAGACCTGGCGGTTGCCGGCGATGGCGCGGATCGGCGAGATCTGCGCCAGCCGCAGCGTCACTTCGCGTTCGAGCTCGGTCGGCACCAGATAGCCGCCGTCGGTGCCCGAGCCGATCGACAGGGCCTTCTCCTCGAGCGGCCGCAGGCCCTGGCTGGCGCCGGTGCGGACGTAGCTCTCGAAGGCGGCGCGGTGTTCCGGCGCCAGCGGCGACGCGGCGCGGGTCTCGCGGCCGAGGTGCGGCCGGGCGGCGTCGAGGGCGCGGCGATCGGCGCGCCGGCGGTCCTCGTCGAGGGCGCGGTCCATGCGGGCGAGTTTCTCGTCGAGGAGCGGATCGGCGTGACCGCGCTTCTCGATTTCGGCGAGGCGGCGGTCGTTGTCGGCGCGATAGGTCTCGAAGGTCCGCAGGAATTCCTCGAAGGCGGAATCGAGGGCGCCGGGCGAGGGCTCGGCGGACTTGATCTCGGGCGCCGCGACGGCGTCGCCGGAGAATTCGCAGGCCGCGAGAGCCTCGCGGGAGATCGGGGTGTCGGTCATGGGATGGTCACCTCGTGGTGCGGATGAGGGCGGTGGCCCGGCGGATGGTGGCGAGGAGGTGGGCGCGCGCCCGCGGGTCCGCGCCGGCGGTCTCGACCGCGGCGATGCGGGCTTCGGGCTGCATCGGGAAGGTCACCAGCGAGATCTCCCAGAGGTCGATCTCGGTCAGGCGGCGGATGCCCGACTTGCGGTCGCGCGCGCCGCGCACGGCGCGGAAGCCGATCGACAGGCCGTCGAGGACGCCGGCGCGCATCAGCGTCGCGGCTTCGCGGCCACGGGCCAGCCCGTCGAGCAGGCGGCCGCGGACGAACAGGCCGCGGGCGTCCTCGCGGACCTCCAGCCAGCGACCGATCGGCTCGGCCGGGTCGTGATGCCACAGCATCTTGACCCCGGCGGCGCCGCGGCGGGCGAGCGAGGCGAGGAAGGCGCCGCGCTCGACCACGTCGTGGGCGAGGTCCTCGGCGCCGAACACGCAGGCGTGGCCGGAGAAGGTGCCGTCGGCGGCGACGGCGTCGACCTCGCCGGCGAGGCGTTTGACTTCAGGCGCGGCGAGCGGCAGGAGCGGCATGGTCAGACCTCGCGGGAAACGGAGCGCTCGGGCCGCGGCAGACGCGCGGCGAGGCGGTCGACGAAACGGGCGAAGACCTCGCGGTGATCGGCCGTCGGGCGGGCGGCGAGCGGGGTGGCGCAGAGACGCGCGATCCATTCGGTCATGGCGGAGCCTCGGAGGATCAGTCGGGATCGGCGAACAGCCGTTCGAGCCGGGCGATCTCGGTGACGAAGTCGTTGAACCGGCGGTTGGAGGCGGCGAGTTCGCGCAGCGCCCAGACCAGCAGGGCGGAGGCGCCGGACGCCCACAGGAACAGGGCGAGATGGGCGAGATCGCCGCGTTCGGCGAAGACGGCGGCGAGATCGCTCATCGCGGGCCGCCCGGATCGGCGGGCGCGGCCGGGCCGTAGCCGACCGCGGCGCGCTTCTCGTCGGTGGTGAGGAAGTCGGCGGTGCCGACCCGGGTCCACACCGCCTCGCGCTCGACGGCGAGGGCGGCGACCGCATCGGTGTCCCAGCCGAGCCGCAGCGCGTCGCCCCACACGGGAGCGAGCCAGGCCTCGAGGGCGGCGGCGGTGCGGGCGACCAGCGGCAGCACGGTGAGCCGCCAGAAGGCGCGGTTGGCCTCGACGTAGTTGGCGTAGGTGTTGTCGCCGGGAATGCCGAGCATCATCGGCGGCACCCCGAAGGCGAGGCAGATCTCGCGGGCGGCTTCGCGCTTGGCCTCGATGAAGTCCATCTCCTTCGGGGAGTAGCCCATCGCCTTCCAGTCGAGCCCGCCCTCGAGCAGCAGCGGCCGGCCGGCGTTGGCCGCGCCCTGGAAGCCGTCCTCGAGTTCGCGCTTGAGGCGTTCGAACTGCTCGTCGGAGAGATTGGCGCCGCCGTCGGCGCGATAGACCAGGGCGCCGGAGGGCCGCGCGGAATTGTCGAGCAGCGCCTTGGTCCAGGCGGAGGCCTGGTTGTGGATGTCGAGGCCGATCTGGGCGGCCTCGAGCGGGGCGAGGCCGTAGTGATCGTTGAGCGGGTGGAAGGTCTTCAGCTGGAGGATCGGTCGCGGCCCGTCGCCGTCGGCGCGGAAGCGCAAGGTGCGCTCGCCGACGCCGTAGTCCCAGGCCTCGGGCCAGCCGTCGGGGCCGGGCACCACCTTCATGCGGTCGGGGCGCAGCGCATAGAGTTCGCGCGGGACCCCGTCGACCGCCACCAGCTCGATCCAGGCGTTGCCGGCGACCAGCAGGTGGCCGTAGACCTCCTCGAGGAAGGTCGGGCCGGCCTGATGGGCATTGGGGCGGGCGAGCAGGGCGAGCAGCGGATGGGTGGTCAGCTCGCGATCGTCCTCGTAGAGCAGCCACGGCACCGAGGCGGCGGCCTCGCCGACCAGCCGCACCGCGCGGTGGACGACCGGATTGCGGACATAGCCTTCGCGGGCGAGCGCGGCGTAGTCGCGCGGCGTCCACACCGGCCGGCCCTGGGAGGCCCAGGCGAGGAGCGGGCCGACCCGCGAGGCCTTGGTCTCGGACACGGGCGGTCGACCGGCGGCGGGTCGGACCCGATGCCGGAGGCGGGAGAGGAGGGACATGGGCGGAGGTCCTCGGGGGGGCGTGGTGTGCCTGGAGGCAGGGTGCAGGGTCGTAGGGTGCATGGAGCGCAGCGACTTGCACCGCGGCGGTGGCGTCACAGTCCGCGCACCTTCGGCCGGCCGCGGCCCTTGAGCATCAGGGCGGTGAGCGCCCAGACCAAGGCGTCGAGGCGGTCGGGCGAGCGGCCGGACGACAGACCCTGGGGGCCGAAGTCGCAGAGCTCGTCCTCGAGTTCGGGGAAGGGGCCGACGTGGCGGACCCGACCCTGGGCGTAGAGGGCGGCGATCGGCTCGGCGCGCAGCCATTTGCCCCGCGTCGCCCGGACCGCCTCGATCGCCACGCCGGGCTCGATCTCGCGCAGCACCGCCTCGACCATCTCGCCGCCCTGATTGACCTCGACCACCAGAGCGTCGGCGTCGAGGGTCTCGTGCAGGGCCAGCGCGCGCGCCGCCCATTCGCTCGGACGCAGGCCGCGGGCCGAGGCATCGGCGAGCACATGGGCCACGCCGTCCTCGCCGAGGCCGGCGGCGACGATGCCGCAGGCGTCGGCGCTGGCCCCCGAGGTCGCCGGCGGATCGACCGCGACGACGATGCGGGTCATGGGCGGGGCGACGTCGAGGCGGCCGCGCTCGATCTCGTCGCGGCGCCACAGGGCGTCGTCGCGATCCTCGATCAGCTCGCCGTCGAGTTCCTGGCGGCCGAGGCGGGTGCCCTGGTAGCGGCCGACCACCGCGTCGAGGAAGCGCGGCGCGAGGTTCCAGGCATTGGCGCGGGTCGAGGCGCGCGACACCGCACAGGCGGGATCGCCGACCAGCCGCTTGACCAGCGCCACCGGGCGCGGCGTGGTGGTGGCGACCTGGCGGGGGCGGTCGCCCAGGCGCAATCCGAATTGCAACATGTCCCAGACCTCCTCGGCATGGCGCCATTTGGCGATCTCGTCGGCCCAGGCGATCTCGAACTGGGGGCCGCGCAGGGCTTCCGGGTCTTCCGACGAAAAGGCCTGGGCGACGGCGCCGTTCGGCCATTCGAGCCGGCGCAGTGACGATTTCCATTGCGGCCGCTCGGCGCGGCGGTGGATCCGCAGCAGGCCGGAGACGCCTTCGATCATCACGTCGCGCACGTCGGCATGGGTCTCGCCGACCAGGGCGATGCGCCCGGCCGGTCGGTCGGCGAAGGGCGGGCGGCCCAGCGCCATGGCCTTGACCCATTCGGCGCCGGCGCGGGTCTTGCCGGCACCGCGGCCGCCGAGCAGCAGCCAGGTGGTCCAGTCGCCGTCGGGCGGCAACTGGTCCGGGCGGGCCCAGATCGACCAGTCGTCGCGCAGGCGTTCGCGCTCGGCGGCGGTCAGCGCCAGCACGGCGCGGTCGAGTTCAGTCCGTTCGTCGCAGGCTCTCAAGGCGGCGCGCAAGATCGAGGCGGAACTCATCGATGTCGGGCTCCGCTGCGGTCGGGTCGCGACCGGCCTGTTTCTCCAGGCCGATCAGGAGTTCGAGGGTGCGGGCCAGCGCCCCGAGGGTGCGGGCGTCCTTCTCCTCGAGGCTCGGCGGCGCGGCGCCGTCGAAGCGGCGTTCGATCTCGGCGATCTGCCGCTCGACCGCCCGGAACAGCCGCTCGACCAGCACGCCGCGGTCGAGCGCCGGGGCGGCCGGCGGGGTCGCGGCGGTCCCGCGGCGGCGGCGGCGCGGCCAGTCCTCGCGACGGATGCGGGCATAGATCAGCGCGGCGGTGACGCCGTAGACCTCGGCGATGGCGCCGACCGCCAGGGCCGAGCCCTCGTAGGCGCGCGGATCTCCGCCCAGGGCGGCGACGCGGGCGCGGGTCGCGCGACCGGCGGCGCGGCGGATGCGGACGAAGTGTCGGTCAAGACGCGCCCCCCGTGGGACGAGGACGAAGGGCCCGACGGCGACGGGCGATGCCGCGCGGCCGAGGAGCCTCGGGCAATGGGACGTCGACGGACGGAATGGGGTTTGAACGAACGCGGGTCGGGCGGCGGGGCCGGGAGGGCGGCGACCCTCCCCGGGCGGGGTGATCGGCGCCGGGGCGGCCGGGCTTCACCGACACCACTGCGATCGTGAGGAAAGAGTGCCGAAGCAACGTACGGTCGTCAAGAAAAAGCGACCGAAGTCAGGAATATTTTCCTGAACCGGTCGCCGAGATTCGTTCAACCCTTTGATTTCACGACGCTCGTCACGAACGCGGCGGCAGCGTCGTACCGTCGGGAACGAGGCCCGGCCAGTCGACGAGGTGATCCTCGAGGCGATCCTCGGGGACATCCACTTCCGATATCACCCGGTTGCGGATCGAGATGCCGGCGGCGTGGACGGTGTCGGGATCGCCGGAGACCAGCGGGTGCCACCACATCAGGTCGCGACCGCCGGCGATCAGGCGATAGCCGCAGGTCGGCGGCAGCCAGGTGTAGGTCTGCGAGACCACTTCGTCGGGATCGAGCTCGATGCAGTCGGGCACGAAATCGTGGCGATTCGGATAGGAGCTGCAGCAGGCAGAGGCGTGGTCGAGCAGGCGGCAGGCGACGTTGGTCCAGTAGATCTCGCCGGTCTCCTCGTCCTCGAGCTTGTTGAGGCAGCAGCGGCCGCAGCGGTCGCACAGGCTCTCCCACTCGTCGCGGTCGAGCTCCTCCAGGCGCTTGGTGCGCCAGAACGGCAAGGGCTCGGCAGGGGATTCGAAGTCGTCCAAGGCGGGAACTCCCGGTTTTGCGGCGCGGCGAAGGATCGATCGGTCGAAGCTCTCGACCCGGACATGGGCTTTGCTTAAACTCCCGTCAACCATGCGGCCCGCGTCCCTCGCCTGGGCGGGGGGCGCGAAGGCCGGCAACCGACGGATCCGAACCCTTGTCCGACCCGACCCCGAGCCCCGACGACGCAGACGGCCGGCCGCCCGCCGGCGACGATCCGTCCGCGACGCCGGCCGTTCCGACGCCCGATCCGGCGCCGCCGCGGCCGAGTTTCGGGGCGCGGCTGAAGCGGCGGATGCTGATCGTCGACGCCTGGGTCGACACCACGGTCTATCGCGCCTTCGTCGGTTCGGTCGAGCGCTATCGGCGGCTGTCGCTGGCGATGCGGGCGTTCCGCCTGCGCGGGATCTCGCGATTCGCCGTCGAGATCCTCGACGACGCGGTGACCTTCGGGGCCGCCGGGGCGGTGTTGGCGCTGGCGCTGGCCGTGCCGGCCTTCGAGGTGACCCGCCACGACTGGCGCAAGAACGCCGACTATGCGGTCAATTTCCTCGACCGCTACGGCAACGAGATCGGCCGGCGCGGCATCGTGCTCAACGACACGGTGCCGCTCGAGGCCTTCCCCGATCATCTGATCAAGGCGCTGCTGGCCACCGAGGACCGGCGCTTCTTCGAGCATTTCGGCATCGACGTGATCGGCACGGCGCGCGCCGTGGTCGCCAACCTGCGCCACAAGACGGTGGTCCAGGGCGGCTCGTCGCTGACCCAGCAGCTCGCCAAGAACCTGTTCCTCACCAACGAGCGGTCGATCGAGCGCAAGATCAAGGAAGCCTTCCTGGCGATGTGGATCGAGACCCACATGACCAAGCGGGAGATCCTCAAGCTCTATCTCGACCGCGCCTACATGGGCGGCGGCAATTTCGGGGTGGCGGCGGCGAGCGACTTCTACTTCGGCAAGTCGGTGCGCGACATCGACCTGTCGGAAGCGGCGATGCTCGCCGGCCTGTTCAAGGCGCCGACCAAATACGCCCCCCACGCCAACCTGCCGGCGGCGCGGGCGCGGGCCAACGACGTGCTGTCGAACATGGTGGCGGCGGGTTTCCTGACCGAGGGCCAGGTGATCGGCGCGCGGCGGCGGCCGGCCAAGCCGATCGACCGGGCGCGGACCTATTCGCCGGACTATTTCCTCGACTACGCCTTCGACCAGCTCGAGGAGATGGCGCCGGCCGATCATACGCTCACCGTGCGCACCACCATCGACATCGGCATCCAGAAGAAGGCCGAAGAGGCGATCGAGAACCAGTTGCGCCAGCGCGGCGAGGAACTCGACATCAGCCAGGCGGCGGCGGTGGTGCTGGAGCCCAACGGCGCGGTGCGGGCGATGGTCGGCGGCCGCGACTATTCGACCAGCCAGTTCAACCGGGCGACCGACGCGGCGCGCCAGCCGGGCTCGTCGTTCAAGCCCTACGTCTACACCGCGGCGCTGCTGGCCGGAAAGACGCCGACCAGCGTGGTCACCGACCAGCCGGTGTGCATCGGCAACTGGTGCCCGAAGAACTACGGCGGCGGCTATTACGGCCGGGTCACCCTGCTCGAGGCGATCGCCCGCTCGCTCAACTCGATTCCGGTTCAATTGGCCCAGCAGATCGGTCGCGAGCGGGTGGCGGCGGTGGCGCGGATGTTCGGCATCGATCTGCCGGTCAAGCCGGACTGGCCCTTCGTGATCGGTTCGGTCGAGGTCCACATGATCGACCACGCCGCCGGCTATGCGGTGTTCGCCAGCGGCGGCCTGAAGGTGACGCCCTTCGCGATCGAACAGATCGCCACCTCCAAGGGCGAGGTCCTGTGGGAGCGGTCGAAGAACCTGCCGCCGCCGGAACGGATCTTCCCGGCCGACAAGATGACCGAGATCACCTCGATGCTCTACAACGCGGTCGAGACCGGCACCGGCCGCAACGCCAAACTCGACGGCGTGCCGGCCGGCGGCAAGACCGGCACCACCTCGGATTCGCGCGACGCGTGGTTCTGCGGCTTCACCGGCAACTACGTCGGGGTGGTGTGGGTCGGCAACGACGACTACCGGCCGATGGAGCGGGTCACCGGCGGCATGGTGCCGGCGCCGATCTGGCACGACATCATGACCTACGCCCATCAGAACATCGACCTGAAGCAGGCTTCCGGCATGCCGCCGCCGAAACGCGGCGCACCGGCGGTGGCGGCGGGCGATCGGCCGCCGTCGGGCGGTCTCGCCGACGTCGCTGCGGCGGCCGGGGCCCAACGTCCGAAGCCGCTGTCGGCCAAGGCGATCGGCGCCCTGACCGACCTCGAAGGGCGCCTCAAGGCCGCCCCGAGCCTGCCGGCCCCGGCCGCACCCACGGCCCCGGCGCTGCGCACCGGGCTGGTGCCGCTCGGCGGCGAGGGCGGCGGCCTGACCCGATTGGCGGCCCACGGCGACGGCCTGACGGCGATCGGCGGCGCAGCCCGCTGACCGGGGGAGCGCTCGCGATGCGCGGTCCCTGCGAAGTCCGGCGCCGCCGCCATTGACGGCGCGCGCCGGGGCGCCGAGGATCCGGCAGCCGCGACGGCGTCGATTCCGCGCGCCGGTGTCGTCCTTCCCCTCCTGCCGCGCCGAGGGCGCGGCGTCGGCCGCATCGGACCGCTGACCTTGCGATTCTTCGTGCTGATCCTCCTGCCGCCGATCGTCGCGCTCGCTCTGGGGCTCGGCTCGGCGTGGTACATGATCTCGGCGCCGCATTACGGCACCGTCGCCTTCGGCGCGTGGCGGCTGAACCTGCCGGTCGACGCCGAAACCGTCGATCCCTATACCCGCGCCCGCATCGCCCGCACCGGCGAGATCGTCTCGGGCGCCGGCGAAGGCTTGGTGTTCCGCGCGACGCAGGACGACGCCGGCCACGGCCTCGATGCGCGCTGCGACTACGCGGTCGCCGGATCGATGCCCTCGGCGCGGCTGTGGACCCTGTCGGTGCTCGATCCCCAGGGCCGCCTGCCGGCCAACCCGATCGGCCGCACCCATGTTCACGGCCGCGAGGTGACGCGGGCCCCCGACGGCACCTTCGAAGTGATGGTCTCGGCCGAGGCCCGTCCGGGCCTGTGGCTGCCGGGACCGGCGAGCGGCGCGCCGACCCTGGTGCTGCGCCTCTACGACACGCCGGTGGCCGCCGGCACCGATACGCCGGCCGACCTGCCGCACGTGATCCGACGGGGGTGCCGATGATCCGTCTCCTGGTCGGCCTGATCGGCGCCGTGTTGCTGGCCGGCATCGTCCACATCGTCACGGTGTTCGGGGTGCCGCGCTACGCGGTCGCCGACCCCTGGGCGGAGATCGCCGCCTTCGGCGCCGACGGGGTGTTCCGCCGCCTGCCGCCGGCCGAACCGGGCAAGGCCACCGCCCTGCCCGGCCTCGATCCGGCGATGCGCCATGCGATCTGCCGCTTCACCCTCGACGGCGGCCCGGTGCGGATCAAGGCGACCCCCGGCGACGGCTATTGGATCCTCGAGCTCTACGACCGGCGCGGCCTGCCGGTCTACGGCATCGACGACCGCGCCGCTTCGCAGAAGGCGGTCGACGTGCTGATCGCCACCGCGTCCCAAGTGGCGCGGCTGCGCGAGAACCCGCCCGAGGAACTCGACGACATCGTGGTGGTCGATTGGAAGGACCGCGGCGGCTTCGCGCTGCTGAAGATCTTCGTGCCGCTCGCCTCGCAGGCCGCCGAGATCGATGCGGCGCTGGCCACCGCCGAATGCCGGACCACCGTACTGCCGTGAGGCCGGCTCACTTCTGCGGCACGTCCTCGTGGATGCCGGCGCCGGTGGCGTAGCGCGAGCGGCCGGGAGGCTCGGGGGCGGTGCCGTGCGGGGCGGCGGGGAAGTCGCGCTCGGCGGCGTCGACCGCGGCCTTCAGGGCGTTCCAGGCGAGATTGGCGGTGTAGAGGCGATCGGACGGCGTCTCCACCTCGATCCGATCGATGGCGCGGCGATAGGCGGCGAGGCGCAGGCGCATCGACCGCCACACCCAGTCGACCACCCGGGCGTTCTCGTCGATGCGGGCATAGGCGTCCTTCAACTCCGGCGGCGCGACGTCGCGGCGGCCGTCGACCTCGCCGAGTCGGGCGCGGTCGTCGTCGCGGACGCGGCGCGCCTCGGCCCAGAACGGGCCGACCAGGGCGGCGTCGGCGCGCATGTCGGCGATCATCCGGTTCCACCGCGCCTCGCTCGAGCGGAAGGGATCGCGGCGCAGGTAGTTGTAGTAGCCGTCGGGGTCGAAGCGGGGATCGACGGTCGGCAGGATGCGGGTGCGCTGCCACTCGACCAGCGAGGCGCCGAACCAGTCGCGGGCATGGGGCGGGCGCACCAGGCTCCAGGCGCGGTCGCGCAACACGCCCTCGCGGTCGGTGCGGTTGAAGTCGGAGACCAGTTCGCCGCGCCCGTGGCGGGCGATCTGGTCGCCGAGCGCCGGCAACCAGGAATCGTCGACGACGTTGCGTTCGGCACGCCCGAAGTCACCAGTCGCGCGACCGCAGCCGGCGAGGCCGAGGACGGCGGCGACGATCACCGTCGCGTGGAGGACTGCGGGAGTCATGGCGCTCTCCGGGCGGCGGCCGAGGGGCGGCGGGACCCGCGACGGGCCTCAGAGGGCACGGCGGCGGTGCTTCCGGCGCGGATTCGGCGGCACCACGCCCGGCGGTTCGTCGTGACGATCGGGCGGGAGCGCGGTCCAGCGTTCGATGCGGACCCCGGTGAAGAACACCACTTCGCCCATCGCCCCGGCGAGCGGCGGCGCTCCCCGCGAGGTGCGCGGGCGGGGCAGCGGCGGAAAGGCAAGGACGTCACCCATGGTGTTCCCTCGCGTCTTCGGAAGAGGAATGCGGTCGCCGAGGCCGCCCAGCGACGGCGGCAGGCGATCACGACCCGACGGTCCACGTCCGGGTCCGGACGCGTCCGATACGCACTTTCTGCGACGATCTGTGCCCCTTCATGGTTAACGAAGCGTTAAATACAATCTTCGAAACTGATTCTCGGCGGGACCGTGGTCGCGTCGCCTCACCGCCGAACGACAACGAGAAGGGGACCCGATGCCCCACAGTACCGACGACCCGATCGCGCCGTCCTCCCCGCCCCCGACCTCGACCACCTCCGCCTCGGTCCTGCGCAACGCCGTGGATCTGTTCGTCCGGGATCCGTCCCACGAAAAGGCGGAAATCCGCACCTTCGCCGATCTGGTCGGGGGGCTTCTCGACGACGTCGGGCTCGAGGATCGGTGCGAGGTGTCGAATCGGCTCGCCGGGCGCGCCGACCTGCTGCCGGCCCTGGCGCGGCGTCTGGCGATGGACGATCCGCGGGTCGCCGCGCCGATGGTGGTGCGCTCGCCGGTGCTGACCTCGGCCGATCTGGTGCAGATCATGCGCTGCGGGCCGGGGCACGTGCGGCTGGTCGCCGAGCGGCTCGATCTCGCCCCCGACGTCGCCGCCTCGCTGACCCGGCCGATGCCCTTCGATCTGGCGCCGTCCGAGGCGCGGCCGCGACCGCACGCCACCGAACCGGTCGCCGCGGCGATCGTCGTGCCGGCGGCCGAGCCGCCGACCGCCTCGCCGTCGCGCTCGGCGACGGAGGCGCGGGCGGAGCCGCGGGTCACCAGCGTGGCGACCTTCCTGGCGCTCGATCCGGCGACCCGTTGGCGGGCGATCCAGGACGGTGCCACCGCCGCGGCGCTCGGCGCGGCCCCGAGCCGGTCGCGGCGCAAGGCGGTCGAGGCGATCGGGCCGCGGCTGTTCGCGGCGCTGGTGATCCACGACCGCCTCGCCTTCCGCGACGATCTCGCGGCGGCGTTGCGGCTCGATGTCGACGACGTCGCGCGGATCCTCGCCGACCCCCATGGGGAAGCCCTGGCGGTGTGTCTCGCCGCCCTCGGCATCGACGAACGTTCGGCGACCTCGATCCTGCTGCTCCACACCGGCGAACACGCCACCCTCGGTCAGATGCAGGACCTGTCGTCGCTGACTGCGCGGATCGGGTGGCGCACCGCCGAACATCTCCTCGGCCAATGGCGCGGGGTGGCGGCGACGCGGGGCGAGGCGCAAAGGGTGCTCGATCCGGCGGAGCGGCGCGACGACCGGCGCGAGACCGCGGTGCCGCGGCGCGAGGCGACCCGCGAGACCACGCCGCGGCGGCTCGGGGCGGAGTGAACGGACGGACGGCGGCGATCAGCCGCGCGGCGGCCATTCGACCGGCGGCGGCGACGGCCGGGCGGGATCATACGGCGGCGGCTCGATGAAGCAGCGCCCGTCGCGATCCTCGACGTCGACCAGCCACAGGTCCGAATCGAAGCGGCGTTCCGAGGCGATGCGGGCGAGCATGGTCGGGCGGTCGACGCGCGACAGCACCCGCTCGAAGGTGCGGGTGCCCTCGGCCGTCTCGCCGTCGTCGAGGCTCTGGGGGCGCGGCCCGTAGAGATCGCAGGTGCCGTCGAGGCGGTCGACGGTGACGAACACCGCACCGGCGATGGCGTCGCCGCCGTGGGCGACCGCGGCATGGGCCCCGGCGCCGAAGGCTCGGCGGATGAGGGCGGCGACCCAGATGTCGGAACGCAGGCGCATGCGGGCCTCCTCGGTGGCGGGGGGCGCGATGCGGCGATCGGTCAGCGTCGCGCCTGGGCGCCACCGAGCATCAGATCATAGACCAGACGATCGGACGGCTTGCCGGTCACCGGCCAGCCGCGATCGGCCTCGTAGCGACGCACCGCCGAGGTGGCGTGATCGTCCCAGCGGCCATCGGCCTTGAGCGGACCATAGCCCGCGCCGATCAGGGCGCGCTGAATCTTCTGCAGGCGTTCGTCGCCGCCGCGGGCCAGCGGTTCGCGCGCCGCGCGGCGGATGGTGGCGGTGGCGACCGGCGCCTCGACCTCGAGCGGCGCGACTTCCGCCGCGGCCGGCCAGGCGACCGCATCGGCGGCGGGCACGCGCAACGGCGGCGTCGGTCCGGTGGCGACGGCGCGGGCCGGCACCGTCGGGGCGGCCGGGGGCGGCGGCGGGGTGGGCGCCGCGGCGACGCTCGGCAAGGGCGGGGTGGCGCGCACCGCGGCGATCAGCAGATCGGTCGGCTCGCCGGTCTGCGGCGCCCCGAGGCGACGCTCGAAGGCGCGGATGGCGTCGGCGGTGGCCGGACCGACCACGCCGTCGAGCGGGCCGGTATAGAATCCGCGGTCGCGCAGGGCCAGTTGCAGATCCTGGATCGCCTGGGGCTGGTCGAGGGCGGCGGCGGGCTTGGGCCGCGGCAGCACGCTCGGCACCACCGGCGCGGTCGGTACGGCGGCGCCGCCGGTCGGGGCGGTCCGCGCCGGATCGGCGAGGCGGGTGGTGAAGAACGGATGGGGATGGGGCTTGGGCTGATTGGCGAAGGCGTTGGCGACGATCACCCCGACCATCACCAGCGACACGAAGATGCCGCCGGAGGTCACCGGATTGCGCAACACCGTCTCGACCATCCGGATCGGCAGGCTGCCGGCCACGTCGGGACCGTCGACCACGGAGCGGGCGTCCCGGGAGGTCGGACGAAGGGATCGCGGGGCGGTCATGCGCGTTTCTGCCTGGGCTCGGAGACGGGGACGACGGGGACGAGATCGACGACGCGGGCGGTGCGGGGCGGCGCCGCGGCTTCGCCCGCGAAGGGCAGGCGCACGGTGACGCAGGTGCCTTCGCCGAGGCGGCTCTCGATGCGCATCGATCCGCCGTGCAGTTCGGCCAGACCCTTGACCACGGAGAGACCGAGCCCGGTGCCCTCGTGACGACGATCGTAGCCGGAATCGGCCTGGACGAAGGGCGTGCCGAGGCGCACCACGTCCTTTTCGGCGATGCCGATGCCGGTGTCGCGCACCCACAGGGCGACGTCGGTGCCGTCGCGGCGGGCGCCGAAGGTCACGGCGCCGCCGCGGTCGGTGAACTTCACGGCATTGGACAGGAGATTGATCAGGATCTGGCGGCAGGCGCGGCGATCGGCGACCACCTCCGGCATCTCGGGCAGCGGCTGCAGCGCCAGCGTCAGGCCGCGCTCCTCGGCCTGATGGGTCATCATGTGGCCGATGCCGGACATCAGATCGGCGAGTTCGAAGGCTTCCGGCGCGACGTCGAAAGTCCCGGTCTCGATCTTCGACATGTCGAGGATGTCGTTGACCACCTGCAGCAGATGGGCCCCGGACTGGTGGATCAGGCCGACGTATTCCCGCTGGCGCGGATCGGGGAGCGCCCCGCAGATCTCGGTGCCGAGCATCTCGGAGAAGCCGATGATCGCGTTGAGCGGGGTGCGCAACTCGTGACTGACGTTGGCGAGGAAGCGGGTCTTGGCCTGGCTGGCGACTTCCGCCGCCTCGCGGGCCCGGATCACTTCGGCCTCCTGGGCCTTGCGCTCGGTGATGTCGCGGGTCACCGCGACGATCTTGGCGCTGCCCGACAGGGGATCGAATTCGCCGAGCGGCCGGCAGCGCATCTCCAGCCACAGCCAGCGGCCGCGGCCTTCGCCGGTCTCGCCGACGTGCAGGCGGAACTCGACCTGACTGGTCAATCCGCGAGTGACGGCGTCGGACAGGGCGGTGAGATAGGCCGGGCGGTCGCCGACATGGACCATGCGAAACAGCCCGTCGCCGCGGATGCTCGACGGCGGCACGCCGAGGACGCGTTCGACCGCGGGGGTCACGAAGACGATGTCGCCGTTGCCGGCATGGCCGGTGACGATGTCGGAGATGTTGTCGGCGACCAGGCGATAGTGGAGGCCGCGGCGACGGGCGACCTCTTCGCTGGCGCGGTGCAGCGCCTCCATGCGCAGCGCCAGGGCGCCGGTGTAGAGGACCGCGAGGATCGGGACCAGGGACCGCAGGCCGGCTCCGGCGGCGACGCTGGCCGGCAGGCTGCCGGCGACGTCGAAGGCGGCGACGAGGGCCAGCGCGGCCAGGGCGATGACGAATGCGGTGCGGGTGACGTCGCGACGGCCCGACAGCGCCGCTTCCATCGGCACGATGCCGAGGGCGAACAGGGCATAGGAGCCGAGGCCGCCGGTGAAGGCGCCGATCCAGGCGAGCAGCGCGCTGGTGATCACCGCGGCGAGGAGATGGCCGGCCATCAGGCGGCCGGTCTGGGACACGTAGAGGGCGAGCGGCGCCGGCGCGGTCAGGCCGATCAGCGCCACCGCTTCGACCAGTCCGGGGCGTCCCCAGACGCTGAGGTAGAGCGGCAGCAGGCCGAGCGCGAGCAGCCCGACGAACAGGTTGGCGGCGATGAAGGCGCGATGGCGGCGCCACACCAGGGGGTCGACGGTGGCCCGGACGTGCACGAGCCCGTCGACGAACCGATCGAACGGCGCCTGCAGGCCCTGATGACGTAACTCGCTCACTGGCTCACTCACAACTCGTGATACGCGGGGGCGGGTTGGTCCGCGACCTCCGGAAGCTTCGCATCCCGGACTTAACAGGCTGTTGAAGAGCGGTGGACCGGGGGGCACGCGGGCCCTCGGAAGGGGCCGTTCCGGGGCTCTCACCCCTCCTGGGAAGCCCTCCGCGACGGCGATCGGTGGTCATGGTGAACGTAGCGTTACCTCGCCGATCGATCCAATTTGAACGATCGCTCCAACCGGGACTTCACGGCTCTGCGCTAGGGTCGGACACGGATGGAAGCGGGATCGCCGTCGGCGCGCCCCTCCCTCCGGCCGGTCCGTCCTGCGAGGGTCACGTCCATGTTCTTCCTGCTCAGAGCCGCCTTCTGGCTCTCCCTGGTGGTGCTCCTGATCCCCTCCGGCGAAGAGGCGGCGCCGAGCGTGCCCGCGGCCCGTGCGGTCTCGACCTTCGAGGCGGTCGGCGCGGCCCATTCCACCTACGAAGATCTCAAGGGCTTCTGCGGCCGCAATCCCGACGCCTGCCAGACCGGCCGGGCCTTCGCCGACACGTTCTCGGCCAAGGCCCGCCACGGCGCACGATGGGTCTACGACCAGCTCGAGCCCAAGGACACGGCGCCGACCGGCTCGACCCCGTCGGCGACCGCCGGTCCTGCCCAGCCGCGCAACGGCCGGCCAATCGACGGACCGTTGCCGGTGCCGCGCCCGGCCTTCCGGCCCTCGCCGGCGTGACGCCGAGGCCGGTTCCCCCCTCCGCCGCGGCGGGGTATAGAGGGGCGAACCGGGAGACCCCGCCTTTGCCGAGCCTCGACGACATCCTCTCCGACTTCGACGTGATCGACGATTGGGAGGAGCGGTACCGCTACCTGATCGAACTCGGCCGCGGCCTGCCGCCCCTCGACGAGGCGGAGCGCACCGACGCCAACAAGGTGCGCGGCTGCGCCAGCCAGGTGTGGCTGTCGACGCGGATCGAAGCGGACGTCCCCGGGGACCCGCGTCTGTGGCTGACCGGCGATTCGGACGCCCACATCGTCAAGGGGCTGGTGGCGGTGATCCTGGCGATGTTCTCCGGCCGGCGGGCGAGCGAGATCCTCGCCCTCGATCCCGAGCCGACCTTCGCCGCCCTGCACCTGCGCGAACACCTCACGCCGCAGCGCGCCAACGGCGTCGCCTCGATGATCGAGCGCATCCGCCACGAGGCGCGCACCGCCCGCGCCGGGGTTTGAGAGAGCGCCCGATCGGAATGCAGTGAGTCGACGGCGGCGCACGGCGATCGGACCGATTCGGCTCGATCGGCGCTCACCCTAATCGCGACCCGCCGCCGTCCCGCCTCCGACGCTCGGCCGATAATCGGCCGCGCCCCAACGCCGGGTGCGGCCGGGGCCGTCGCGGCCGCGGGCTTCCTCGGCGAGACCGTAGTGCACGGCGAGCCGGCCGAGGGCGATGTCGAGCACCACCTTGGCCGAGCGCGCCGGCCAGTGACGCAGGCTCTCCACCGTCTCCAGTCCCTGCAGGAAACAGCAGACGTCGAGCAGGACGTCGGCGAGATCGCCGCGGCCGACCGTGTCGAGGGCGGCGTGGACCCTGTCGCGGGCGGCGAGCGCGCGGTCGGTGAGATCGCCGGGGCCGCCGGGCGGGCCGCCGCCGGTGCGACCGATCGACCAGTTGGAGGTCACGGTCGGCATCATCCGGGCGAGGGTGAAGTCGCGGCGCAGGCGTTCGCCGGCGGCGATGCGGGCCGGCGCGAGGAGGGCACGGCCGTCGCGATCGCGGCGGCGGGCGAGGCGGCCGAGCGGGCTCTCGGCCTCGTCGACCAGCACCGCCGGACCGGCCGGCTCGACCGCGCGGCGCACGACGTCGCCGTGGGCGGCGCGAAACCGGTCGACACCGAAGCCGCCGCGCAGGGCGTGACCAGCAGCGGTGAGGATCACCCGGTCGCCGCCGGCGGCGGCCTCGATGCGGATCACGCCCTCGGCGGCGAGGGCGGCGAGGAGATCCGGATCGACCCGCAGGCGACGCAGACCCTCGGATCCGAGGAGGCGCAGGACCGGCGGCGGACCGCCGTCGACGATCGCTTCGGCATCGCCGAGGAGGGCGATCAGGCGATCGCGGCGGCGGGTGGCGCGTTCGTCGCGGGAGGTCATGCGTCGGTCCCCAGTCCACGGGCCAGGCGCTGGCCGAGATCGGCGGCGGTCTCGATGGCCGCCACCACGCGATCGACGCGCGGGTCGTCGCGGCGGTCTTCGACCACCCGACAGGCATGGGCGACGGTGGTGCGGTCGCGATCGAAACGGCGGCCGACCTCGGTCAGCGACAGGGCGAACCAGACGTGGGCGACATACATCGCCACCTGGCGGGCGAAGGCGATGTGGGCGCCGCCGCGGCTGTCGGAGCGCAACTGATCGAGGCTGGTCTGGAAGGCCTGGGCGACGATCGCCTCCAGGCATCGGCACTGGGCGTCGATGGCATCGCCGCCGTCGATGCGGCCGCGGGCGCGGCGGCGCCGCGGGCGGCGTTGCGACGGCGTCCAGGGCCGCAGGGGCCCACGAAGGGCGGCCGCACCGGCCTCCGACCGGCCGGCACTCCCACATTCCGAAAACCGCATGGTGAATTCCTCCGTCCGAGCGCGATAGGAATAAATACCTTTCGATTATCGGAGACGTTCGGCGGGCGGGGATAACTAACGAGTTGTATGGTGAATTCGGACAATCATTCGGTGCGGGGACAAGTGCCGCACCGATCCCCGGGTGCGGGAGGGGTGCGAAGATCGGGACCTCGAACGAGGAGATCCCGATGACGGCGACGAAGAGCGAGACGGGGACGGCCGGCCGGAGCGGCGCGGCCACGCCGGGGTGGGCGACGAGGATCGCCGGACGCGAGGCCTATCGGCGCGAGCGGATGTTGCCGCGCCTGATCGCGGTCGGCCCCGAGGAGATCGCCGACGACACGGCGAGCGGGCGTTCGGCGGTGTTGCGGCGGCTGTTGCGGGCCCTGCGCGGCGAGCGGATGCGCGGGCGCGCCGGCCACTGGAGCTACAGTCTCGACCGCCATGTCGGGCTGGTGCAGGCGGCCGCCGCCGAGCGGCGCGCCCTGGCGCGGCAGCGGGTCCGCGAATGCGCCGCGATCCCAGGTGCGCCCGCCGGTGCGGCATCTCGCCTCGGGCCGGCCGATCGGCGCGGCGACGACGGCTGACGATCGACGCCGAATCGCGAGGCCCGGCCCGCCCCGCCCCCCCGGATACGACGAAGCCGCCGACCCGATCCGGGCGGCGGCTTCGTGCGATCGTCGGATCGAGCGGAGGCTCAGCGGGCGCCGCGGCGACGCTGCTGACCGAGGCCCATCTTCTTGGCGAGGTCGGAACGAGCCTGGGCGTAGTTGGGGGCGACCATCGGATAATCGGCCGGCAGACCCCACTTCTCGCGGTACTCTTCCGGAGTCATGTTGTACTGGGTGCGCAGATGGCGCTTCAGCGACTTGAACTTCTTGCCGTCTTCGAGGCAGATGATGTAGTCCGGGGTGACGGACTTCTTCAGCGGCACGGCGGGCTTCAGCGGCTCCGGCAGGGGCTCGGGAGCCACGCCCGAGGACGTGCGCTGCAGAGCGGCATAGACCTCGGCGATCAGCCCGGCCAATTCGGCCGACGGGACCGTATTGTTGCTGACGTAGGCCGACACGATGTCGGCCGCCAGATCGATCAGGTTGCTGCTTCCCGAAATGTCGCTCATTTGTCACCTGTCTCACATGAGGAACGCCGCACGGCCGTTCCGATTACAACGCATTCGATTCGGGGTTCACGCCGAATGTCGATTTCGAATCTGTTCCGAATTCGCACTCCCGAGCAATGAATCGCTTCGGCCCTCGATCGTATGCTTCCTATAGGCAGAACTTCACCAGAGCACAAGATATTGAAACCCCTCACGGGCGTTATTTCGCAGTCGACCATCGAAAAACGCATGTCCGCTCCATCATTGCGGCAAGGCGTGGCCGACGCCGCCAAGCAAAGTGCCGACGAGAGACCCTGCTCAGCCTCCGGCTATCGCGCTCGTAGGCCGCGAAGAAGGCTCGAGTCCGGAGCCGATGTTGGCGGCCGAGACACGCGAATCCCCCCGGCATCCGGCGCGAACTCGGGTCGATGGTTCCCCTTCTCCCCGGGGCACCTGCGATCGCGGGTGCGAGTGGGCGGACGCGACCGCGCACGGCCGGCGTCGGCGCCCAACAAAAGGTGGATCGGCGCGAGGATCGGCGAAGATGAACCGGGATGACGATCGCCCGGCGCCGAGTATCGATTTCGCCGGGGTTCGCCTGCCGAACGGCGAATCGCCGGGTCGTTCGCGACGGGCCTCCCCCGACCGGCCCGCACTGTTGTATGAACGAGCCGACGCTCGATCCGAGCCCGGACACGAAGGACGACCGATGACCGACATTTCCTGGGACGCCGGCCTCGCCGCACCGGAAGCCGCGCGGCGCCCGACGATGCGCCACGTCCACGGCGTCGCGCTCGGCGACGACTATGCCTGGCTGCGGGCCGACAACTGGCGCGAGGTGATGCGCGATCCGAACCGGCTCGATCCCGAGATCCGTGCCCATCTCGACGCCGAGAACGCCTATTGCGCGGCGATGCTGGCCGGCACCGAGGCGCTCCAGACCCGCCTCTATGCGGAAGCCGAAGGCCGCATCAAGCAGGACGATTCCAGCGTGCCGGCGCCCGACGGGCCCTGGGCCTATGGGCTGCGCTTCGCCCCCGGCGGTCAGCATCCGATCCACGTCCGCAGCCCCCGCGACGGTGGTCCCGAGGAGATCCTCCTCGACGGCGACGCGCGGGCGGCCGGGACCGCCTATTTCCGCCTGTCCGGCGTCGTCCATGCCCCCGACCATCGCCGTATCGTGTGGGGCGCAGACGAGAACGGCTCGGAATTCTTCACGCTGCGGGTGCGCGATCTGACAATGGGGGTCGATCTCGACGACCGCATCGAAGAGACCGGCGGCGAAGCGGTGTGGGCGGCCGACGGCCAGAGCTTCTTCTACGTCCGGCTCGATGCCGAACATCGGCCGTCGCGGGTGTTGCGCCATGTGATCGGCCGGCCGAGCGCCGAGGATTCGCTGGTCTACGAGGAGGCCGATGCCGGCTTCTTCGTCGGGCTCGACAAGACCCGCTCGGGCGCCTTCGTGGTGATCTCGGTGCACGACCACGAGACCTCGGAAGCCCTGGTGATCCCGGCCGATGCGCCGGCGACGCCGCCGCGGCTGATCGCGCCGCGGATCACCGCCGAGGAATACGAGATCGAGCACTGCGGCGATGCCTTCGTGATCCTGACCAACCACGGCGGCGCCGAGGACTTCCAGATCCTGACCACGCCGATCGACGCGACGGCCCGCGACTCGTGGCGGCCCCTGGTGCCGCACGTCGCCGGACGTCTGATCCTGTCGATGATCGCACTGGCCGACCACTTGGTGCGGCTGGAGCGGGTCGACGGTCTGCCGCGGCTGATCGTCCGCCGCCTCGCCGACGGCGCCGAACATGCGATCGCCTTCGACGAGGAGGCCTATTCGCTCGGCGCCTCGGCCGGCTACGAATTCGCCACCACCACGCTGCGCTTCACCTATTCGTCGATGACCACGCCGGTGCGGGTGTGGGACTACGACCTGGAGACCCGCGACCGGGTGCTGCGCAAGGAGCAGGAGGTGCCGAGCGGTCACGATCCGGCGGCCTATGTGACGCGCCGTCTGCAGATCGTCGCGCCCGACGGCGAAACCGTGCCGGTGTCGGTGCTGCACCGGCGCGACACGCCGATCGACGGATCGGCCCCCGCCCTGCTCTACGGCTACGGCGCCTATGGCATCGCCATTCCGGCGGCCTTCTCGACCGACATCCTGTCGCTGGTCGACCGTGGCTTCGTCTATGCCATTGCGCACGTGCGCGGCGGCAAGGACAAGGGCTGGCGTTGGTACGCGCTCGGCCGGCGCGAGCACAAGACCAACACCTTCGACGACTTCGTCACCGCCGCCGACGGCCTGATCGCCCACGGCTTCACCGCCGCCGGGCGGATCGTGGCGCGCGGCGGCTCGGCCGGCGGCATGCTGATGGGGGCGGTGGCCAATCGCGCCGGCGCGCTGTTCGGGGGAATCGTCGCGGAAGTGCCGTTCGTCGACGTGCTGACCACCATGCTCGACGCAAGCCTGCCCTTGACCCCGCCGGAATGGCCGGAATGGGGCAACCCGATCGAGGACGAGGCGGCGTTCCGCACCATCCTCGGCTACAGCCCCTACGACAACGTCGCCGCCCAGCCCTATCCGCCGATCCTGGCGCTGGCCGGGCTGACCGATCCGCGGGTGACCTATTGGGAACCGGCGAAATGGGTGGCCAAGCTGCGCGCCACCCGCACCGACGATCGCCCGGTGCTGCTCAAGACCGACATGGACTCCGGCCACGGCGGCGCCGCCGGCCGATTCGCGCGGCTGAAGGACGTCGCCCTGGTCCAGGCCTTCGCGCTCCTGGCGGTCGGCCGGGCGGGGGCCTGACCGCGCCGACGCGGATCCCGTCGGCGCCGCGGCGGCGGCGACGGGCCTCGCTCAGCGCTTGTCGATCGGGCAGGTGTTGATGCCGAGGAGCGTATAGGCCGGGCAGAAATTGAGGAAGGCGGTGGCGAGCGGCACGACGCCGATCCAGCCGATCCACTTCCATCCGAGGCTCGCCGGCGCCAGCAGAGCGAAGGCGATCAGCGCCAGCCCCACCACGATGCGCGCGATCTTGTCGATTCCACCGACGTTGCTGGTCATGACGCTCTCCGGTCGATTGCGGACGACGCGCCGGCGGCGCGGCGGCTCCGATCCCCGACCCTGACACGTCGACGAGCGGCCGTCGGTGACTTGGTCACACGGACGCGGCGCCTGCCCCCCGACCTTCGGACCGATCAATCGACCGGCGCGGCGAGCCGAGCGAGCGCGGCGGGATCGAGGATGTCGACGGCGCCGCGGCGGCGGCGCACCAGGCCGCGGCGCTCGAAGGCCTCGAGGTGGCGGCTGATCACTTCGCGGGCGGTGCCGAGTTCCACCGCGAGATCCTGATGGGTGACGGCGAGCGAGCCGCCCGGCGCCGCCGCGAGGTGACGGGCGAGGCGCCGCTCGATGCGGTGGAACACCGCCCGCTGCATGCAGTCGAGGATGCCGGCGACACGGTGGCCGAAGCCGGCGAAGACGAAGCGGCGGAACACGCCGGAATCGGCGAGCAGGCGCTCGAACAGGCGGCGCGGCAGCACCACCGCGCGGGTCGGCGCCTCGACCACGCCTTCGGCGGCATAGGCCTCGCCGGCGACCAGGGCGGCGGCGGTGAGCAGGCAGGATTGACCGGCGGCGACTCGGTAGAGGACGATTTCGCGGCCGGTGTCGGCGAGCATCTGGACACGGATCGAGCCGTCGAGCACCAGGAGATAGAGCTCGCACGGGGTACCGGGCGTGAACAGCACCGTCGACGGCGCCAAAGCGACCTCGCGCCCGTCGGCCAGCAGGCGGGCCCGGTCGGCCGCGGCGAGATCGGCGAGGTCGGGAAAGGCGTCGAGCCAGAGGGCGGGCACGGTCACGGGGACACCGGAGCGTCGCCGCCCCCGGCCGGACGATCCACCGGGCTGCGGCTCAATCGAGGAACATCGTATCGAGAACATGGGCCGGCGTCTCGCGCAACGCCACGTCGAGCCCGGGCACGGTGCGCGCCGGTTCGCGCCGGGGACGCGGGGACGCGCCGGCTTCGACGATCGGCGCGACGATCTCGGCGCGGCGGCGGCCGTGCAGGTCGGGGCCGTAGTAGCCGTCGCCCGAACGGACGTAGGGGAACGGCCGCTTCAGGGTGGTGGCGACGTGGCGCCGCAGCGAATCGGGCGACAGCGGCTTGACCAGGAAGCCGTCGGCACCGGCGTCGATCGCCGCCTCGACGATGCGCTTGTCGGAATGGCCGGTGACCATGACGATGGCCATCTCGGGATTGCTCAACCGATCGGTGCGGCGGGCGGCGCGGACCCAGTCGAGGCCGCTCTCGCCGGGCATCACCAGATCGACGAAGGCGAGGTCGACCGGCGCCCCGACGGCATGGCGGCGGGCCTCGGCGGGTTCGGAAAACAAGTCGATCCGCCGGAATCCGATGTGACGCAACATGGTGCGCAGCAGATTCTGGAAGTTGCGGTTGTCGTCGAGGACGAGGACGCGGACGTCGTCGAAAGTATCGTCCCGCTCCGTCATCGCCCCCTCCCCTACGTCAGGTCTCACGGCTCGACATAGCGGCAGGACCCTAATTTTCGGTTTCCGCAGTGTTTCCGTCGGGCGGTGATTCGGCCGGGCCGCAGAGACGAAACGGCCGGGCGCGAGGCCCGGCCGTAAAGAAACTTCCGAGGGACGCGACGATCACACCGCGGCTTCGTAGCGTTCCAGGACGTAATCCCAGTTGAGCAGGTGATCGACGAAGGCCTCGAGGAACTTGAGGCGCAGGTTGCGATAGTCGATGTAGTAGCCGTGTTCCCAGACGTCGGCGGTCAGGATCGGCGTGGCGCCGGTGACCAGGGGGTTCTCGGCGTTCGAGGTCTTGGTGATCGACAGCTTGCCGTCCTTCAGCGCCAGCCAGGCCCAGCCCGACCCGAACTGGGTGACGCCGGCCTGGATGAAGTCGGCGCGGAACTTGTCGTAGCCGCCGAGGTCGCGGTCGATCAGCGTCTGGATCTTGCCCGGGATCTTCTTGCCGCCGCCGCCCTTCTTCTGCCACAGCCAGAAATGGTGATGGTTGTAGTGCTGGGCGGCGTTGTTGAAGATCGGGACGTTCTTGCCGAAGCTGCCGGTGATCACGTCCTCGAGCGACTTGCCCTCGAACTCCGTCCCCTTGATCAGGTTGTTGAGGTTGGTGACGTAGGTCGCATGATGCTTGTCGTGATGAAATTCGAGGGTCTCGGCCGAGGTAAAGGGCGCGAGCGCGTCATAGGCATAAGGCAGCGGAGCGAGTTCGAAAGCCATCGCAAAACTCCTTCGTCGTCGGGAGGATCTCGGTCGACCGGGCGCAGGGCGCGGCGTCGCGAGGGAAGAGGGGCCGAGACGAAACATAGGGTTCCCTACGGATCGCGGCAACCTTCATGCTATGTTTTCGTTCGGTTTCGTCCTCGGTCGAGACCGATCCGCCGGTCTTCCCGCCGTTCCGGCCGACAGATGCGAGTCTCATGCCGCCCGTTCCGCCCCTCGCCACAACGATCCGCGAGATCCTCGCCCGCCTCGACGGCGTCGTGCGCCGGTCGCCGCAGGACGCCCCGCCGAACCCACGAAGCGGTTCGGCCGAGGCGTCCGCGCCGCCGCCGCGAGACGCAGTTCCGGCGGATGCCGCGCCCGACACCGCGGAAGCCGAGATCGGAGCGACGCCGGCGGTCCCGACGGCGAACCCCGATGTGACGCCGGTCCCGAGCGCCGAAGCAGCACCGGCCCCCGCCGAGACCGAGCCCGCGGCCGTGGCCGGTTTCATCCGATCGGCGGTGACGTCGCTCCGCGTGCCGCCGGTGGTGATCGGTGCGGTCGCCGGGGCGGTGCTGGTCGGGCTGGCGGTGGCGGCGCTGGTCGCGGCACGGCGCTCCGAGCCGCCGCCGGCGGTCGCCCCCCCGTCGGCGCCGGTCGCCGCCGTCGAGCGCCCGCGTGCGCTGTCGACCGAGGCGCAGATCGCGGCGCGACGGCTCGAGGCCTTCGCCGCACCGTCGACCTCGGAGATCGCCGAAGCGGCGCCGCCGGCGGCCGGTTTCGAGATGGCGTTCCGGGCCCAACCGCCCTTCGACGCCATCGATTCGGTGCTGTTCGACACGTTGCGGCAGCGCCTGAAGCTCCACGGCGTGGTTCCGGTGGGGCGCAACGAAATCTGTCTCGCCGAAGACGGGCGCCGCTTCGCCTGCGGCCTGATGGCCCGCGCCACCCTGCAGAACCACATCGCCGGCAAGGAACCGACCTGTGAGCGGGCGTTCCTCGCCGAGGATGCCCGCGCCGAGATGCTCGAGGTGCGCTGCAGCGTCGACGGCGAGGATCTGGCGCTGCACATGATCCGGGCCGGCTTCGCCTTTCCGGCGCTCCATGCCGGCGCGCACCATTTCGAGGCCCTGGCCGAGGCGAAGGCCCGCCGCGCCGGGGTCTGGGCCGGTCCCTACGAGCCGGCCCTCGAAGATCGGTCACGGGACGATTCGCGCGCCACGCCGTTCGGTTCGACGCGGGTGCGCAGCCCCTCGCCGAGCGAGGCCGGCACGACCCTGCCGGCGCTGATGAAGCCGAACGGCAACGCCCGACCGCTACCGCGCGGCCCCGAAGGCGCGGGCGGCGGCGTTCAGCCGCCGTGGGCGAAGTCCCAGTAGAGCCGGCGAGCGAGGCGATAGACCGGGCCGGGCTCGAGGACGCGGTGCTCGAAGCGGATGATCGGCATCACCTTGGTGTAGTTGCCGGTGGAGAACATCTCGTCGGCCTCGAGGAAATCCTCGTAGCGCAGGGTCTTCTCGACCACCGCGGTGCCGGCCTTGCGCAACAGATCGATGGTGCGCGCCCGGGTGATGCCGGCGAGATAGGTGCCGTTGGCGGCGGGGGTCAGGACGACGCCGTCCTTGACCATGAAGACGTTGGCGGACGCCAGTTCGGCGACGTTGCCGAGCAGATCGAGAACCAGGGCGTTGTCGAAGCCCTTGTCGCGGGCCTCGCGGGCGGCGCGGGCGTTGTTGGGATAGAGGCAGCTCGCCTTGGCGT
This sequence comes from Siculibacillus lacustris, assembly GCF_004328075.1. Lineage (GTDB taxonomy): Bacteria > Pseudomonadota > Alphaproteobacteria > Rhizobiales > Ancalomicrobiaceae > Siculibacillus > Siculibacillus lacustris. The sequence continues at coordinate 210,078 of NZ_SJFN01000002.1, forward strand.
TGGTCGGCATGCATTCCAGCGACGGGCGGCGGAAGCGCGACAGGGTCACCGAGATACCGGTGGGCTCGTGCATCGGCGCTTCCCACAAGGTCATGGCGAAGCGGGTGGAGGCGGGATCGGCACCGATCACCAGGGTCGGGTCGTCGAGTTCGCCCCAGTAGCTCGGCCGGATGTACAGCGCGGCGTCGCGAGCGAAGCGGCGGCGGCCTTCTTCGGCGAGTTCGATGATCTCCTCGCCGCGCAGCGTCGGGGCGAGACCGACCGCCAGAGCCGAAGCGTTGACCCGATGACAGTGGCGGTCGAGGTCGGGGGCCACGCCCTCGAAGGCGCGCGCCCCGTCGAACACCGAGGTGCCGAGCCAGAAGGCATGGGACCGCGGGCCGATCAGCGGCGGATTGCCCTCCAGCCAACGGCCGTCATACCAGGTCCAGGACATCGGCACTTCGTTTCCGTGGCTCATCGATCTCTCCTCGGGACGCCGGAACGGGGTGCGGACCACCGAGCGGTCCGCGGATGTTCGATCTTATACGATCGTCCGACAGGCGCACAACGCAGATCGGAATCCGCAGATCGGCCGTGCAAGAGAGTTCACACGGGGAGCGTTCCGGTACATGGTTCCGATCGATCCCGGAGAGACGCATGGCCCATTCGATCTATGTCTTCGACGCCTATGGCACGCTGTTCGACGTCCATGCCGCCGTGCGGCGCCACGCCGACGAGGTCGGACCGGAGGGCCAGTTGGTATCCGCCCTGTGGCGGGCCAAGCAACTGGAATATTCCTGGATGCTGACCATGATGGGTCGCTACCGGGACTTCTGGACGCTGACCGAGGAGGCGCTCGACTACGCCTTCGCGCGCGTCCCCCAGGCCAACCGCGCCAGCCGCGCCGCCCTGCTCGACAGCTACTGGAGCTGCGACGTCCATCCGGACGTGCCGGAGGTGCTGAAGCAGTTGAAGATGCGCGGCGCCAAACTGGTGATCCTGTCGAACGGCACCACCAAGATGCTGGAGGCGGCCTGCCGCTCGGGCGGCATCGACGACGTCATCGACGACATCGTCTCGGTCGACGAGATCCGGGTCTACAAGCCCGATCCGCGGGTCTACGACATGGTCGCGACCAAGTACCGGGTGTTCCCGGAAGCGGTGTCGTTCCAGTCGTCCAACCGCTGGGACGCCGCCGGGGCGACGGCCTTCGGCTTCCGCTCGGTGTGGGTCAACCGCAACAACCTGCCCGAGGAATATCACGACTTCCGCCCGGCCGCGGTGCTGCCGAGCCTCGAGGGCCTGCTGACCCTCGCCTGAGCGCCCCGCGCAATACCGCGTCGCCCGGCGTCCGCGCGACCGGCCTCGCGCGGGCCTCGATGCGACGACCGGGGGAGGCGCCGAGCCCCTCCCCCCCGCCGCGATGTGCGCTGCGCCGATCACTTCGCCTGCAGGAAGTCCTCGACCTCGAGCAGGACGAACTCGTTGTCGTCGTTCTCGTCGAGGGCACGGCCGGCCGAGTCGGGGAAGTTGTTGTCGTTGCCGACGACGATGTGGGTCGGATCGACCACGTCGACGTTCTCGATGGTGACGAGGGGGAAGCTCGGCTTGCCGTCCTTGCCACCCTGGCGGGCGAGCTTGTTCGGGTCCTGGATGTCGAGGAGATCGAGGGCGTAGTTCCAGGAGCGACCGGTCCGGTCGCGCTTGTCGATCGAGAATTCGGCGCTCCTGCGACGGGCCGCGGCCGTCGACAGCGCCGATCCGAGCGACTATGACGGCAACGACGGGATGGCACGGCGGCGACGCCGGAATGCGGAGCACAGGCGCATGGCGAGCGATGCGAACGTGACGCGAAACGCGAAGACGGCGCTGGGCGGCCTCGCGGAGGCCCTGCCGGGGCTGGTCTGCGCCTACGGCTTCGACGACGAAGGCGGCGGCCGGCTGCTCGGCAGCGCCGATCTCGCCACCGAATTGACCGCGACCTCCGGCTGGCTGTGGCTGCACTTCAACCTCGCCAACGCCCGCGCCCGCGACTGGATCGAAGAACACGCACCGCTGCCCGATTCGGCCAAGGAACTGCTGCTCGAAACCGACGACCATCTGTGTCTGATCGCCGAGGACGACGCGCTGCTCGGGGTGTTCGCCGACTTCCGCCGCGAGCTCGACCACGACACCCAGGACATCGCCCGACTGAAGTTCGCGCTGCATCGCCGCACCCTGGTGACCGGCCGGCGTCAGGCGCTGCATTCGGTCGACGAGGCGCGGCGCGCCATCGCCCAGGGCCAGACCTTCGAGGCCGGCGGCACCCTGCTGGAGCAGATCTTCGACAATTTCTCCAATCAGGTCGCGACCATGACGCGCGAGCTCGCCGACAAGCTGGAGACCATCGAGGACCGGGTGGTCGACGATCGGGTCGATCCTGACGACCTCCGGGTCGGTCCGGTCCGGCGCATGGCGCTGCGGCTCAACCGTCAGGTCGGCGCGCTGCGGATCCATTTCGCGGCGCTGGTCGAAAACCCCGAACGCGATCTGCCGGAAGACGTCTTCGCGATGACCGAGCGGGTGTCGCTGCGGCTCACCTCGCTCGGGCGCGACGTCGAAGCGATCCAGGAACGGGCGCGGATCATTCAGGAAGAAGTGTCGGCCAAGGCCGCCGAACACATGAACCGCCAGCTCTCGACCCTGTCGATCCTGACCGCCCTGTTCCTGCCGGCGACTCTGGTCACGGGCCTGTTCGGGATGAACACCAAGGGCCTGCCGTTCGACAGCGAAGAGATCGGCTTCTGGTACGCCTTCCTGGTGTGCATCGGCGGATCGGGGATCGTCTACCTGATCCTGCGCCGGCTCGGCGTGGTGAAGTGACGGCGGGCGCAGGTCCCGCCGTCGATTTCGTTCATTCCGCCAGCGCCGTCAGGATGCGCGCCCAGGAGCGGATGCCCTTGTGGAAGCTCTCGAGGTCGTACTTTTCGTTCGGCGAATGAATGCGGTCGTCGTCGAGGCCGAAGCCGACCAGCAGCGAGCGCATGCCGAGGATCCGCTCGAACGAGCCGACCACCGGAATCGAGCCGCCACCGCCGATCACCACCGCCGGCACGCCCCATTCCGCCTCGAGCGCGGTCAGGCCGACCTTCAGCCACGGGCTGTCCCAGGGCAGGGCCAGACCGGGGCTGCCGCCGTGGGGATGGAAGCTCGCGGTGGCGTCGGGCGGCAGGCGATCGCGGACATGAGCGCGGAAGGCCTCGCGGATCTTCGCCGGATCCTGACCGACGACCAGCCGGAACGACACCTTGGCCGAGGCGGTGGCCGGCAGCACGGTCTTGAAGCCGTCGCCGGTGTAGCCGCCGAGGATGCCGTTGAACTCGCAGGTCGGACGCGCCCAGACCTGTTCGAGGATCGAGCGGCCGACTTCGCCGGCCGGGGTCTTCAGACCGACCGGCGCAAGGAAGGTCGCCTCGGTGGTGCCGAGCGCCTCCCAGGACTTCCACACCTCGTCGGGCAGATCGCCGACGCCGTCGTAGAAGCCGGGCAAGGTGACGCGGCCGTCGGCGTCGTGGAGATCGGCGAGGACGTGGGTGAGGAGGCGGATCGGGTTCCAGGCGGGGCCGCCGAACAGCCCCGAATGGAGGTCGCGATCGGCGCAGGCGATGGTCACCTCCTCGCCGACCAGACCCCGCAGGCTGGCGGTGATCGCCGGGCGGCGGCGCGCCCACATGTTGGTGTCGCAGACCAGCGCCACGTCGCGGGCGAGTTCGTCCTTGTGGGCGGCGAGGAAGGGCTCGAGCGAAGGGGAGCCGGATTCCTCCTCGCCCTCGAGCAGCACGGTGACGCGCACCGGCAGGCGGCCGTCCTCGGCGAGCAGCGCCCGCACCGCTTCGATGAAGGTCAGGGTCTGGCCCTTGTCGTCGGCGGCGCCGCGGCCGACGATCACCTTCACGCCGTCCTGGACTTCGATCTTGGGATCGAAGGGATCGGAGCGCCACAGGTGCAGCGGATCGACCGGCTGGACGTCGTAATGGCCGTAGAACAGCACGTGGCGGGCTTCATCGGCGACCGGGCCGGTCCAATGGGCGACGACCATCGGATGGCCGGGGGTCTCGCGCAACGACGCTTCGAAGCCGAGGCCCTCGAGTTCGGCGACGCACCAGGTGCCGGCCATGCGGACTTCGTCGGCGTAGGCGGGATCGGCGGAGATCGACTTCAGGCGCACGAAGGCGAACAGGCGCTCGAGGCTCGCCGGCAGAGCGGCGTCGATACGGTCGAGGGCGGAAGCGAGGGACATCGGCGGAACCTTCCCGGGTCGGATGGAGATCAACGCTTGAGGAGAGAGCCGAGCACGCCGCGCACCAGGGCATTGGTGATCTGGCGTCCGGCGGCGGAAGCGGCGGAGCGGGCGGCCGAGGTCAGGATCGCCTCGCCGAGGGTCTGGGAGCGCGGGCCGCCGACGCGACGCGAGGCGAGCCCGCCGACGCTCGACAGGACGCCGCCGAGCATGCCGTCGAAGAAGCCGCCGCCGCTCGGTGCGGGCGCCGACTCGCTCGGGGCGGGGGCGGCGACCTTGCCGCGCAGTTTTTCCCAGGCCGAGGGGCGATCGACGGTGACGTCGTAGCGGCCGGCGAGCCGCGAGGCGGCGACCGCCGCGGTGCGCTCGGCGGGGGTCAGCGGGCCGACGCGGGCCTCGGGCGGGCGGATCAGGGTGCGCTGGACGATCGACGGCACGCCCTTGCCGTGCAGCATCGACACCAGCGCCTCGCCCACCGCCAGTTCGGTGATCGCCGCTTCGGTGGAGAAGGCCGGGTTGGGGCGGAAGGTCTCGGCGGCGGCGCGTACCGCCTTCTGCTCGCGCGGCGTGAAGGCGCGCAGCGCGTGCTGGATGCGATTGCCGAGCTGAGCGGAGACGCTGTCGGGGACGTCGAGGGGGTTCTGGGTGACGAACCACACGCCGACCCCCTTGGAGCGGATCAGCCGGACCACCTGTTCGATCTTGGCGAGCAGGGCCGGCGGCGCCTCGTCGAACAAGAGATGGGCCTCGTCGAAGAAGAAGACGAGCTTCGGCCGGTCGAGATCGCCGACCTCGGGCAGTTCCTCGAACAGTTCCGACAGGAGCCACAGCAGGAAGGTGGCGTAGAGGCGCGGATTGGCCATCAGTCGATCGGCGGCCAGCACGTTGACGGTGCCGCGGCCCTGGGCATCGGTGGCGATCAGATCGGCGACGGCCAGCGCCGGCTCGCCGAAGAAATGCACCGCGCCCTGCTGTTCGAGCACCAGCAACTGGCGCTGGATGGCGCCGACGCTGGCCTTGGAGACGTTGCCGTAGTCGACGGTCAGCTGATCGGCGCGCTCGGCGACATGGGCCAGCGCGGCACGCAGATCCTTGAGGTCGAGGAGCAGGAGGCCTTCCTCGTCGGCGAGCTTGAAGACGATGGCGAGCACGCCCTCCTGGGTGTCGTTGAGCCCCATCAGGCGCGACAGCAGGAGCGGCCCCATCTCCGAAACGGTGGCGCGGATCGGATGACCCTGCTCGCCGAACAGGTCCCAGAAGACGACCGGGAAGGTCTTCGGCGCCCAGTCGTCGAGGCCGATCGCCCGGCAGCGGGCGTCGATCCAGTCCTTGCGGGTGCCGGGCGCGGCGATGCCGGAGAGGTCGCCCTTGACGTCGGCGGCGAACACCGAGACGCCGGCCGCGGCGAGGCCCTCGGCCATCACCTGCAGCGACACGGTCTTGCCGGTGCCGGTGGCGCCGGTCACCAGACCGTGGCGGTTGGCGAAGCGCAGCTCGAGCCACTCGGGTTCGACGCTCCGGCCCAGATCGACGCCGCCGTTGATCGCCATGTGTCGCCGTCTCCTTCGTTGCCACTCTTCCTATAGGCCGGCGGCGGCGGCTTGGGAACCGGCTGCGGGGCGCGCGTCCCCCGCCCACAGCCCGCGGCGGCAGGGTCCACGAGGACTCGCAGCCGGCCGGCGAAGTCCCGGCGCCGACTTGCCTTTCCACCCTGGATGGTGTCAATTGCCGCGGTCGTCCGGACGTCCGGCGGCCCGTCTTCCGCGCCGTCCGCCGTGCCCTTCGACGGTCCGGCGGCCGCGGACGGCGACCACGGCTCCCCTCCCCCGCCCTCCCGCCGTGCGCACCCGCGACGGCCTTCTCTCGGGACCCCCGCCATGCAGCAGGATCTCATCGACACGCTCGCCGGACAGGTCGGCATCGAACCGGCGCTCGCCGAGAAGGCCACCTCGATGATCGTCAACTTTCTCTCGAATCAGGCCTCGCCGGAGCTGACCGAGACGATCCGGCAATACCTGCCGAACTTCGACGCGATCGCCGCGACGGGCGCCGCCCATACCGCGGCGGCGGAAGCCGCCGACGGCGCCACCGGGGTGCTCGGCGGCCTGACCGGCGGTGGCCTGATGGGCGCTCTGGGCAGTCTGATGGGCGGCGACGGGGCGATCGGTCAGGCGATGGCCCTGCTCGGTCATCTCGGCAAGGACGGGCTCGAAATCGGCCAGGTGCAGGCGCTGGCCGGCGGACTGATCGGCCATCTGCGTCAGGTCGCCGGCGACGAGGTGGTCGACAGGCTGGTCGCCGAGATCCCCGGGGTCGGTCACTTCCTCGGGTGACGGAGCCGCCGCGGTCGCCGGTGCGGCTATTGAAGAATCGGGCGTTTCGTTTCAACTTCCCCGAGGGCAGGCGCGCCCGGTTCGGGCGCCGCCCGGTCGCGCCCGGGGCGCGAGACCATCGGAGGACAGAAGCATGACCAACATCGCCACCATCGAAGGCATCGGCCCGGTCTACGCCGAGAAGCTCACCGCCGTCGGCGCCAAGACGGTCGAAGGCTTCCTGGAGCGCACCAAGGACGCCAAGGGCCGCAAGGAGCTCGCCGAGGCCACCGGCATCGACGTGACGCGGATCCTCGCCTGGGCCAACAAGGCCGACCTGATGCGGATCAAGGGCGTCGGCGAGGAATATTCCGACCTGCTCGAGGCGGCCGGCGTCGACACGGTCAAGGAACTCAAGCACCGCAAGCCCGAGAACCTGCTGGCCAAGATGGAAGAGGTCAACGCCGCCAAGAATCTGGTGCGGGCCCTGCCGAGCCTGAAGGCGGTCACCGACTGGGTCGAGCAGGCCAAGGTCCTGCCGGCGGTGCTGACCTACTGAGCCGGAGCGGCGCGACACGTTCGCGGCCGACCGGGGAGATGACGGCGAAGACGCGGCCGGCGGATGCGCTGGCCGTCGCTGGTTTCGTTCGTGGCGCGGCGATGGCGGCCGACCGGGGCCGCCGACCCATCCTCGCGGGATCGTCGTGCGCGGCGGTGATCACCGCAGGCGTACGAGGGGCTTCGCGACGCCGCGTCGCCGGTCCGCCGCTCGCGCGAATCGCCGCGGGATCGCCGAAACCGGGCGCCGCCGCACCGGGCGATCGCAGGTATTCCCGCGGCCCTCGCCGCGGGCTGCGGCCCGTCCGCCCGCTCCGCCGGGGCGGCACTCCTTCAGAGCACGATCTGACCGTAACGCAGGGCCTCGACCACGGTCTGGGTCTTGTTGGCGGCGTTCATCTTGTCGCAGGCGTTCTGGAGATGGGCGTGCACGGTGCGCTGCGAGATCTCCAGCAAGCCGGCGATTTCCGAGGCGGTCTTGCCGGCGGCCGACAGGGTCAGGACGTGGCGCTCGCGATCGGAGAGTTCACCCGGCCGGGTCGGATCGAGGCGGCCGACCTCGATCAGGGTGCGGAAGGCGGCGAGGCAATAATATTCGAGGCCGGCGATCGTCGCGGGATCGAAGTCGAGATCCTGGCCGGCGATCACCACACAGCCCTGGTAGGGGTTGAGGTCGTGGATCGGCACGGCGATCAGACGCGCCACCGGCCCACCGGCCGCCGCGATCAGGTCGGACCGACTCAGGGTCTCGGAAGCCTCGGCGACGCCTTCGTCGCCGAGCGGATTGGGTCCGATCCCGAAGGCGCGCCGGGTTCCCAGGCACCGCCGCAGCAACGGATCGGTGTTGGAGACGTCGATGACGTGGCCGCCGTTGCGCAGATCCGGCCAGACGATGCGCAGGATGAGCTTGCTCGCCGCGCGCCGCGGGAGCGGCAGCCCCGTCACGAGGACATGGCTCGCCCCTTGCCGCCGCAATCCCCGCTCGAAAAAATCGAGAACACGATCGGCTTCCCGAAGCGAAGAAATCTGGGTCGCCTCCCCATATATGCCGCGTACCAATCCCTGATCCATGCACGCCGACTCACTGATTTCTTCTGCACAGGCTTCAATGTCAGAAGTTCCATCACGGGTTCAATTGTCGCTTTTGACGGTGCGACTCTGTATACAAGACGCACCGCTGGCGATTATTCGACGACGATTTCCCGCGCTCCGCGGTCTTCACGGTAGCGATCGGACGCGCCACCTCGCCCGCGACGAACATTTCGCGCCGGCGACCGCGTCACGGCCGCTTTCGTGATTTCCCTCTCGGGAGGAACGCAGATTGATCGACATCCCCTCTTCAGTGTTCATACTATCGGAGAATGTAAGCGGATCGTAGCCTCAAAAACGTTTCGGATCACGGTTTTCGACGACGCTTTTCGTTCGGCGCCGCAAACCGGACGAAGGGGGAAGCCTCGACCCGATTGACGCCCGTCCGCTTCGGGTCGAAATCGGGCGCAACATCACAAAGTCCGGCTCCCGCGATCTCAGGATCGGGGAGCGGCGTGACAGCGGGAGTGTAACGGTGAACTCGAAGGCGATGTGTTTCACGGAGTCGTTCGCGGCTCGCACCCACGACGATTGGGTCGGGGTCGCGACCAAGGCCCTCAAGACGACGCCGTTGGATCGGCTCAAGACGACGACCGCGGACGGCATCGTCATCGAGCCGATCTACGTCGGTACCGAAGTCCCCGCGCCGCTCGGCGGTCGCGCCGCCGGCAAGCCCTGGACGGTCGCCCAGCGCATCGACATTCCCGAGCCCAAGGCGGCCAATGCCCAGATCCTCGACGATCTGATGGGCGGCGCCGGCGGTCTCGATCTGGTGTTCGCCGAGAGCCCGCAGGCCGCCGGTTTCGGCATTGCCGCCTCGTGCGGCGGCTGCATCGCCAAACTGCTGGCCGGCGTCCACGTCGACCTGGTGCCGATCCGCGTCGACGCCGGTGCACGCACCGCCGAGTTGGCCGGTCTGATCACCGCCTTCGCCACCGAGACCGGCAAGACCGTCGATCTGGCGCTGATCCAGGATCCGGTCGGCGAACTCGCCGCGAGCGGACGCCTCGCGGTCGCGGCGGAAGCGGCGATCGCCGCGGCGGCCGCCGCCGGCAAGCGCTTCCCCGGCACGGTGCTGGAGGCCGACGGCCGCGTCTGGCACGCCGCCGGCGCGTCCGAAGCCCAGGAACTGGCCGGGCTGATCGCCACCGCGGTGACCTATCTCAAGGCGCTCGAGGCGCAGGGCCTCGACCTCGCCGCGGCCGTCGCCAAGATCGGCTTCACCGCCGTCGCCGACCAGAACCAGTTCCATTCGATCGCCAAGCTGCGCGCCCTGACGCTGCTGTGGGCGCGGATCCAGGACGCCCTCGGCCTCGCCCCGACGCCCGCCCGCATCCATGTCGAGACGGCGCGGCGGATGATGAACCGGCGCGACGCCCACACCAACGTGCTGCGCACCACCATCGCCACCTTCGCCGCCGGGGTCACCGGCGCGACCTCGGTGACGGTGCTGCCCTACAGCTCGGCGGTCGGCCTGCCCGACGCCTTCGCCCGCCGCATCGCGCGCAACACCCAGACCATCCTGATCGAGGAATCGAACCTCCACCGGGTCGCCGATCCGGCGGCCGGGTCGGGCCTCGTCGACACCGAGACGCATCAGCTCGCCGAGCTCGCCTGGACGCTGTTCCAGGGCCTCGAGGCGGAAGGCGGCATCGTCGCGGCGCTGCGCTCGGGCTCGTTCCTCGCCAAGGTCGCGGCGGTCGCCAAGAAGCGTCTCGACGCGATCGCCAAGCGGCGCGAGCCGGTGACCGGCATCAGCGAGTTCCCCAACATCGCCGAGCGCGAAGTGCCGGTGATCGACGCCCAGCCCAAGGCGCCGGCCGAGATCGCCGCCGCCGAAACGGTCGCCCCCTTCCGGGCGGTCGAGCTCGACACCGCCTTCGAGACCCTGCGCGACACCGCCGACGCGGTGCTGGCGGCAACGGGCGAGCGGCCGAAGCTGTTCTTCGCCAATCTCGGGCGGATCGCCGACTTCACGGGGCGGGCCACCTGGTCGAAGAACTTCTTCGAGGCGGGCGGCATCCAGGCGCTGACCAACGACGGCTTCGCCTCGCTCGACGAACTGATCGCGGCGTTCAAGGCCTCCGGCGCCAAGGGGGCGGTGATCGCCTCCTCCGACGCGGTCTACGAGACGCAGGCGGTTCCGGCCGCCGAGGCTCTGGTCGCCGCCGGCGCATCGCCGATCTATCTCGCCGGCAAGCCGGCCGACGCGGACCGCGAAGCGACGCTGCGGGCCGCCGGGGTCACCGGCTTCATCCATCTCGGCCAGGACGTGGTGGCCGTGTTGACCCAGGCGCTCGCGGCGCTCGGCCGCTGACCTCGGGCCGCGACCGGGCCTCGCGGCCCGGTCCGCCCGCGACCCACCTTCGCCGGCCGGCTCTCGGCCGCCCGGCGTGATCGCTTCCCGGGACGAGCCCGACCGATCCGGTCCGCCTCCCGACAGACCAGAACGAGGATTGGGCCATGAGCCGCATTCCGGATTTCACCAAGCTTCCCTTCGCCACCGTCGCGGTGCCGGCCTCGAGCGAAGGCGCCACGATCTGGACGACGCCCGAGGAGATCGACGTCAAGCCGGTCTACGGCGCCGCCGATCTCGAGGGTCTCGATTTTCTGAAGACCTGGCCGGGCCTGCCGCCGTTCCTGCGCGGCCCCTACCCGACGATGTACGTCAACCAGCCCTGGACGATCCGGCAATATGCCGGCTTCTCCACGGCGGAAGACTCCAACGCCTTCTACCGCCGCAATCTCGCGGCCGGCCAGAAGGGCCTGTCGGTGGCCTTCGACCTCGCCACCCATCGCGGCTACGATTCGGATCATCCGCGGGTGACCGGTGACGTCGGCATGGCCGGCGTGGCGATCGACTCGATCTACGACATGCGCACGCTGTTCTCCGGCATCCCGCTCGACCAGATGTCGGTGTCGATGACCATGAACGGCGCGGTGCTCCCCGTTCTCGCCCTCTACATCGTCGCGGCGGAAGAACAGGGCGTCGATCAGGCCAAGCTGTCGGGGACCATCCAGAACGACATCCTCAAGGAGTTCATGGTCCGCAACACCTACATCTATCCGCCGACCGCCTCGCTGCGGATCATCTCGGACATCTTCGCCTATACGTCGAAGAACATGCCGAAGTACAATTCGATCTCGATCTCCGGCTATCACATGCAGGAGGCCGGGGCGACCGCCGATCTCGAGCTCGCCTATACGCTGGCCGACGGCATCGAGTACATCCGCGCCGGCCGCGCGGTCGGCCTCGACGTCGACGCCTTCGCGCCGCGCCTGTCGTTCTTCTGGGCGATCGGCATGAACTTCTTCATGGAAGTGGCCAAGCTCCGCGCCGCGCGCCTGCTGTGGGCCAAGCTCGTCGAAGAGAACTTCCATCCGAAGAACGAGAAGTCGCTGAGCCTGCGCACCCACTCGCAGACCTCGGGCTGGTCGCTGACCGCCCAGGACGTCTACAACAACGTGGTGCGCACGGCGATCGAGGCGATGGCGGCGACCCAGGGCCACACCCAGTCGCTGCACACCAATGCGCTCGACGAAGCGCTGGCGCTGCCCACCGACTTCTCGGCGCGCATCGCCCGCAACACCCAGATCCTGCTGCAGCAGGAGAGCGGCACCACCAAGACCATCGATCCGTGGGGCGGCTCGGCCTATGTCGAGCGGCTGACCGCCGATCTCGCCGCCAAGGCGCTGGCCCACATCGAAGAGGTCGAGAGCCTCGGCGGCATGGCCAAGGCGATCGAAGCCGGCATTCCGAAGCTCAGGATCGAGGAAGCTGCGGCCAAGACCCAGGCGCGCATCGACTCCGGCTCGCAGACCGTGGTCGGCGTCAACAAGTTCAAGCCGACCACCGAACAGGCGATCGACGTCCTCAAGGTCGACAACTCGGCGGTGCGCACCGCCCAGATCGAGAAGCTGAAGCGGCTCCGGGCCGAGCGCGACGAGCCGGCCACCCAGGCGGCGCTCGAAGAGCTGACCACCCAGGCCAAGGCCGGCGGCAACCTGCTCGAGCTCGCCATCAAGGCGGCGCGGGCCAAGGCGACGGTCGGCGAGATCTCGCTGGCGCTGGAGAAGGTGTTCGGGCGTCACACCGCGGAGATCAAGTCGATCCACGGCGTCTACAAGCGCGAGGTCTCGAAGATGGGCGACGCGGTCGAACGGATCCAGAAGCTGGTCGATGCCTTCGAAGCCAACGACGGCCGCCGTCCGCGCATCCTGGTCGCCAAGATGGGCCAGGACGGTCACGACCGCGGCCAGAAGGTGATCGCCTCGGCCTTCGCCGACCTCGGCTTCGACGTCGACATCGGACCCCTGTTCGCGACTCCGGAAGAAGCCGCCCGTCAGGCGGTGGAGAACGACGTCCACATCGTCGGCGTCTCGTCGCTGGCCGCCGGTCACCTGACCCTGGTGCCGGCTCTGAAGGCGGCACTGGCGGCCGAAGGCCGTCCCGACATCATGATCGTGGTCGGTGGCGTGATCCCGCCGCAGGACTTCCAGGCGCTGATCGACGCCGGCGCGGCGGCGATCTTCCCGCCGGGCACGGTGATCGCCGAAGCGGCGATCAAGCTGATCCACGACCTCAACGTCAAGCTCGGCTATGCGGAGGCCAAGGCCGCGGAGTGATCCGACGCCGACCGGCCGATCGCGCTGCGCAAGTTCTTCGACGCCGAATCCGGGGCCGCCTCTGCAAAGGGGCGGCCTCCATCGTTTCGGGCGTCGCAATCTGCGACGATTCCGGTGCCTCCGACAAATCGGCGCAGGCCAAGGACCCACATTGACCGCCCTCCGGTCCTGCGCGAGGCTGCCGGCGCCCGCCCTCGCCTCTCGGACGATCCTCGCGACCATCCGCCGCCCGATCGGACGGCCGATCGATGGCGCGTGTCCAATCGGTGGGCGACAACGACGAGAAACGTGGAGGAACCCCATGTCCAAGCACAGCGCGGCACCCGCGGCGCCCGATACCTCGAAACTGCAACTCGCCGCCGATCTCACGCTCGAACAGGCGCTGAAGGCGATCGCCGCGGCCAAGGCCGAGGCCCGGCGCCAGGGCACGCTGATGAACATCGCCGTCGTCGACGCCGGCGGCACCCTCAAGGCCTTCGAGCGGATGGACGGCGCCTTCCTCGGCTCGGTCGACATCTCGATCCGCAAGGCCAAGACGGCGCGGATGTTCAACATGTCGACCAAGGCACTGGGCGACATCTCCCAGCCCGGCCAGTCGCTCTACGGCATCGAAGTGACCAACGGCGGGCTGGTGCTGTTCGGCGGCGGCGAGCTGCTGCACGACGCCGACGGCGTCATCATCGGGGCGATCGGGGTCTCCGGCAGCTCGGTGGAGAACGACATGGCGGTCGCCCAGGCGGGTGCGGCCGGCCTGTGAGCCGACGATCGGTCGCCCCGATCCGGGTCGATCGGGGCGTTCGCGGCGAAGACGGCGGGGTGGTGCGGCCGAGCGTTCGCACCACCCCGCTCTTTTGTGCCGGCGTCCTCGTGTATCCACGCAACGCTGCCGCCATGCTCCCGCCGCGATCGGGCCGGATGTGGACAGGGCGCGCGCGCCGGCCCATCACCCGGTGAGAGCGGGCGTGCCGATTCGCCAACGGACGAGGATCATGATCGACAGACCCCAGACGACGCCCCCCGGCGCTCGCGCGGCGACCGCCTTCGGTCTCGCCTTGGCGCTCGCCGCCTGCGCCCCGACCGGCGAGAGCTTCCGCCCGAGTGCGCCGCGCGGGCCGGCGGCGCCCTCGTTCCAGGCGACCGCGGACACCTTCCTGCAGATCACCGCCGCCGGCGCGGGCCCGATCGGCGCGGCGATGCCCTTCGACTCCAAGGCGATCCTGGCGCAGTTCCCCGGCTACACCACCGGCCACGTCACCATCGGGCTCGAGACCTCGACCCCCGACGCGCTGGTGCTGTTCAAGGACGCCTACGGCGGCCGCATCCAGGTGCTGCACATCCTGGGGCAAGGCAATCGCATCACCCAGATCCACGGCGTCACCCATCACGTGGTGGGACCGGCCGGCGAACGGCCCGGCATGAGCTTCGCGGAAGCCCGCACCGACCCCGCGACCTGCCGGATCGGCACCAATCTGTGGCTCGGCATGGCGATCTGCCGGTCGCGCGGGGCGCCCAACGTGACGCTGACCTATTCGTTCCAGGGCGAGGCGGCGATGGCCACCAGCCTGCCGCCGCGTGAAATCCTCGACACGGGCATGCTACAACGGATCATCTGGACGCCGCCCGGCTGAGGTGCGACGACCCGCATCGCCGGCCGACGCACGGCCACAGCCCTCGGAGCCGATCGCCATGACCAAATCCGTCTTCGCCGCGCCGACCGACGGCCTCGCCCACGTCTCGGTCGACGTCGCCGGAGCGGTCTCGACGACCCCGCCGGTCCGGGAGCCGCGCCCGACCGCGGCCTCCCACGACGTGTCGATCGAAGATCTCGCCGAGCGGATCAAGGCCGGCGACCGGTCGACGCTGGCCCGCGCCATCACGCTGGTCGAATCGAAGAAGCCCGAGCATCAGGCCAAGGCGCGGGCGCTGGTCCAACACCTGCTGCCGGTGACCGGCAAGGCGCTCCGGGTCGGCATCACCGGCGTGCCGGGGGTCGGCAAGTCGACGACCATCGACCAGCTCGGCGCCAATCTCTCCGCCAAGGGCCATCGCATCGCGGTGCTGGCGGTCGATCCGTCGTCGTCGCGCAGCGGCGGCTCGATCCTCGGCGACAAGACCCGGATGGCCCGGCTCGCCGTCGATCCCCATGCCTTCATCCGCCCCTCGCCCGCCTCCGGTACGCTCGGCGGGGTTGCCGCCAAGACCCGCGAGACCATGCTGCTCTGCGAGGCGGCCGGCTACGACGTGATCCTGGTCGAGACGGTCGGAGTCGGGCAGTCGGAGACCACGGTCGCCGGGATGGTCGATTTCTTCCTGGTCCTGATGTTGCCGGGCGCCGGCGACGAATTGCAGGGCATCAAGAAGGGCGTGCTGGAGATCGCCGATCTGATCGCGGTCAACAAGGCCGACGGCGACAACGCCACCCGGGCGCGGCGGGCGGCGTCGGAATATCGCTCCGCCCTCAACATCATGGCGCCGAAGAGCCCCAACTGGACGCCGCCGGTGGTGCTGGTGTCGGGGCTGGCCAACATCGGCCTCGACGAGATGTGGGCGCTGGTCGAGACCCATCGGCTCAAGCTCGGGGCGACCGGCGAATTCGCCGAACGGCGCCGGGCCCAGCAGGTCGCCTGGATGTGGTCGATGCTCGAGGAGCGGGTGATGCAGGCGCTGCGCGCCGACCCGAAGGTGCGCGGCCGTCTGCACGACCTCGAAGGCGGGGTGCGCGACGGCGCGGTCTCGGCCTCGATCGCGGTCGACGAGATCGCCCGGCTGTTCGGAATCTGATTCGGGATCCGACTTCGGATCCGAGCCGGGCGATCAGCGTCGTTCGGCGCGGATCAGGCGTTCGAACACCAGTTCGAAATAGCCGTCGGCATCGAGATCGTCGATCCACAGGACGTTCTTCGGCCGGTCGGTGACGCCCCACCAGTCGACCACCGTCTGACCGCGGGTGAACTCGCCCGAGCGCTCGACCGCCACGTTGACCCGCCGGCCGCTGAAGAGCGCGGGGCGCAGCAGGAAGGCGACCACCGTCGGATCGTGCAGCGGCCCGCCGTCGGTGCCCTTGAGGCCCTCGTCGAACAGCTTGTTGAAGCTCAGGAGGTGGAAGAAGGCTTCCGCCAACGGCGTGCCCCGGGCGCGCAGGGCGGCGAGGCGGGCCTTGCTGGTCAGCGCCTTGTGGGTGCAGTCGAGCGGGATCATGGTGATCGGCGCGCCGCAGGCGAGCACCCGCTCGGCGGCTTCCGGATCGACGAAGATGTTGTATTCGGCGGCCGGGGTGATGTTGCCGCCTTCGCGGCGGGCACCGCCCATCAGCACGATCTCGGCCAGCCGCGCGGCGATCTCGGGACGTTCGGCGAGCGCCAGGGCGATGTTGGTCAGCGGCGCCAGGCAGCACAGGGTGACGGTCTTGGGCGGGCGGTTCATCACCAGATCGATCACCACGTGCGGCGCGAAGCCGGGGGTGGCGACGATCTTCGGCTCGGGCAGGTCGTAGCCTTCGAAACCGGTGGCGCCATGGACGTGTTCGGCGGTGGCGAGCGGGCGCACCAGCGGCCCGGCCGCGCCGGCGAACACCGGCACTTCCGGGTGGCCGGCGAGTTCCAGAGCCTTCAGGGCGTTGCGGGTGGTGTGATGGAGCGGCACGTTGCCGCCGACGGTGGTGATCGCGGCGAGATCGAGTTCGTCGGGCGATCCCAGGGCCATCAGGAAGGCGACGGCGTCGTCGGGCGAGGGATCGGTATCGACGATGATGGTCCGGGGCATGAAGGGCCTTTCGCGGGTTGCGTCGGGATTGCATCGGGCGGCGCCGGCGGTCCGGGCCGGCACGGCGCCCTCTCAGGGGGCGAAGTCGGCGGCCAAACCGTCGATCGCCGCGACCCCACCGACCGTCGCGCCGTTCCAATCGACGATCGGCGGCCGCAGGAAGCGATCGAAGGCCGGATCGTCGCGGCGCCCGAGGAGCGCGGCGAGGAGCGTCGCAGTGACCACTTCCGCGGCGCGGGTCGCCCCGTCGGCGATCTTGACCGCGAGCCCGAGGCCGAGATCCGGCAGGGCGGCGCAGAACACCCCCTCCGCGCCGGTCTTGACGTAGACCCGGCCGGCGGCGGCGGTCAGCATCTCGGTGCAGAAGCGGCCGGTGCCGGCGACCATGAAGGGCTCGGCGATCGCCGCATCGATCAGGCGGCGGGCGGCGCGGGCGCGGGTCGGTGCGAGGCCGGTACCGCTGCCGAGGCGCGCGAAGCCGCGGGCGAGCCCGTCGAGCGGCAGCGCCCAGGTCGGGATCGAACAGCCGTCGCGGCCGCGCGGCGTGTCGGCGAGCGAAACGCCGACGACGTCCTCGATCGCCGCGGCGATGGTGCGCTGGACCGGATGGTCGACCGCACCGTAGCCGGCCGGGTCGATGCCGGCATGGACCGCGAAACAGACGAAGCCGGCGTGTTTGCCCGAGCAGTTGTTGTGGAGCCGAGTCGGCGTGCGGCCTTCGATGTGGAGGCGGCCGCGGTCGTCCTCGCGCTGCGGCCACTGGGCGCCGCACACCAGGCAGGTCTCGTCGCGACCGACCCGGGCGAGCATCGCGGCGGCGCCGGCGACGTGGCGCGGCTCGCCGTTGTGCGAGGCGCCGGCCAGGGCGAGATCGGCGGTGCTCAGCCCGAGCGCATCGGCGGCGCCCGATTCGACCAGCGGCAAGGCCTGGATCAGCTTGATCGCTGAGCGCGGGAACACCAGCCGGGCGACGTCGCCGACCGCAAAGACCAGACGGCCGGCGGCATCGGTGACCACCGCGGCGCCGCGGTGGCGGCTCTCGACGTGATCACCACGCCGGACTTCGACGAGGACGGGATCGGCGGGCACGGGTGCGACTCCTCGATTGGAATTCCGGGCAGACGACAGGCTTCGTTGCGGCGCGTCAAGGCGAAGAGCGATACGATGTGCGACATTATGACGTTCCCCGTGCGGTTGGGAGGCCGGCGGGGAACCGGGAGGGCGCATCATGATCTCCAAGGACGACATCCTGGGACTGTGCGATCTCGATCCGGCCGAGATCGAGGCGATCGCCGAGCACGAGCACATTCCCGAGGTCGCCGCGGCGGCGCTCGGCGATTATCTGCTGCATCAGGCCCATGGCGCGGAGGTGGTGCGCGACATGATCGTCGACGACATCCGCGCCGCGGCGCGCACCGGCGATACCGCCCATGCCGCGACGCTGGCCATGGCGCTGCGGCATTTCCTGTCGTTGCATCCCGACATCGTCTGATCCTCGCCGAGGGTCCCGACACGGTGCTGCACCGCTCTTCGCCGCCCTTGCGTCAGGGGGCGACGAATCGGGTGCTTGCATTCGCAAAATCCCCGATTACTCTAGTGTGCAGTGCAGCGAAAACGCCGGCGACGGCCCGCGGCGGCCGTCCCCGAGACGGACCGGCGTGGGGATGGGTCCCGGCTTTCAATCGATTAGAGGACCCTCCACCCGTGCCGAAGATCCGCAAGCTCCTGGTCGCCAACCGTTCCGAGATCGCCATCCGGGTATTCCGCGCCGCCAACGAACTGGGGCTCCAGACGGTGGCGATCTTCGCCGAAGAGGACAAACTGGCGCTGCACCGCTTCAAGGCCGACGAGGCCTATCAGGTCGGCAAGGGCCTGGGACCGGTCGAAGCCTATCTGTCGGTGGCGGAGATCCTGCGGGTGGCGCAGGCCGCAGGGGTCGATGCGATCCATCCCGGCTACGGCTTCCTCTCGGAGAGCCCGGAATTCGCCGAGGCCTGCGCGGCGGCCGGGATCACCTTCATCGGCCCGTCGCCCGACACCATGCGCCGGCTCGGCAACAAGGTGGCGGCGCGCAATCTGGCGATCGCCTGCGGCGTGCCGGTGATGCCGGCGACCGAGCCCTTGCCCGACGACCTCGACGAGGTCAAGCGGCTGGCGCTGACCATTGGCTATCCGGTGATGCTCAAGGCCTCGTGGGGCGGCGGCGGCCGCGGCATGCGGGTGATCCGCGACGAAGCGCAGTTGGTGCGCGACATCGACGCCGCCAAACGCGAGGCCAAGGCGGCCTTCGGCAAGGACGAGGTCTATCTCGAGAAGCTGGTCGAACGGGCCCGCCACGTCGAGGTGCAGATCCTCGGGGACGTCCACGGCACCGTGGTCCATCTGTTCGAGCGCGACTGTTCGGTCCAACGCCGCCACCAGAAGGTCGTCGAGCGGGCCCCGGCCCCCTACCTCGACGCGGCGCAGCGGACGGAACTCTCGACCCATGCGGTCAAGATCGCCGAGGCGACCGGCTACGTCGCGGCGGGCACCGTCGAGTTCCTGATGGATGCCGACACCGGCAAATTCTATTTCATCGAGGTCAATCCGCGCATCCAGGTCGAACACACGGTGACCGAACAGGTGACCGGCATCGACATCGTCAAGGCGCAGATCCATCTGGTCGAGGGCGCGGCGATCGGCACGCCGGAGAGCGGCGTCCCGGTCCAGGCCGACATCCGGCTCAACGGCCACGCCCTGCAGTGCCGGCTGACCACCGAGGACCCGGAGAACAACTTCGTCCCCGACTACGGCCGGATCACCGCCTACCGCGGCGCCATGGGCTTCGGCATCCGCCTCGACGGCGGCACCGCCTATTCGGGCGCGGTGATCACCCGCTTCTACGACCCGATGCTGGAGAAGATCACCGCCTGGGCGCCGAGCCCGGCGGAGGCGATCGCCCGGATGGACCGGGCCTTGCGCGAATTCCGCATCCGCGGCGTCGCCACCAATCTGACCTTCCTCGAGAACGTCATCACCCACCCGAAATTCGTCGACTGCAGCTACACCACCCGCTTCATCGACGAGACCCCGGAGTTGTTCCGCGGCTCGCGCCGCCAGGACCGGGCGACCAAGCTCCTGACCTGGATCGCCGACGTCACGGTCAACGGCCACCCCGAGACGCGCGGGCGCGCGCTGCCGGACAAGGACGTCGCCAAGCCGATTCCGCCGGTCTTCGCCGCCGAGATCCGCTCGGGCACCCGCCAGATCCTCGCCGAGCGCGGGCCGCAGGGGCTCGCCCGCTGGATGCTCGATCAGCAGCGCGTGCTGGTCACCGACACGACGATGCGCGACGCCCACCAGTCGCTGATCGCCACCCGGATGCGGACCTACGACATCGTCGCGGCGGCGGAGTCCTATGCCCGCGGCCTGCCCGATCTGTTCAGCCTGGAGTGCTGGGGCGGCGCCACCTTCGACGTCGCCATGCGCTTCCTCACCGAGGATCCGTGGGAGCGGCTGGCGGCGATCCGCGAGAAGGCGCCGAACATCCTGCTGCAGATGCTGCTGCGCGGCGCCAACGGGGTCGGCTACACCAACTATCCCGACAACGTCGTGCGCCACTTCATCGGCCGCGCCGCGGCCGGCGGCATCGACGTGTTCCGCATCTTCGACGCCCTCAACTGGGTGGAGAACATGCGGCCGGCGATCGACGCGGTGGCGAGCGAGAACAAGGTGGCGGAAGCCGCGCTGTGCTACACCGGCGACATCCTCGATCCGAACCGGGCGAAATATTCGCTGAAGTATTACGTCGCGCTCGCCAAGGAGCTGGAGCAGGCCGGCGCCCACGTGCTCGGGGTCAAGGACATGGCGGGCCTGCTCAAGCCCGACGCGGCGCGGATCCTGTTCCAGGCGCTGCGCGATGCGGTGTCGATCCCGATCCATTTCCACACCCACGACACCTCGGGGATCGGCGCGGCGACGGTGCTGGCGGCGGTCGATGCCGGCGTCGATGCGATCGATGCGGCGATCGACGCGCTGTCCGGGCTGACCTCGCAGCCCTGCCTCGGCTCGATCGTCGCCGCACTCAAGGGCTCGGCGCGCGACACCGGGCTCGATCCGGCGGCGATCCGGCGGCTGAGCTTCTATTGGGAGGCGGTACGCCACCAATACCGCGCCTTCGAGAGCGACCTGCGGTCGGGGGCGTCCGAAGTCTACCTGCACGAGATGCCGGGCGGGCAGTTCACCAACCTCAAGGAACAGGCGCGCTCGATGGGGCTCGAGGCGCGTTGGCACGACGTCGCCCAGGCCTATGCCGACGTCAACCGGCTGTTCGGCGACATCGTCAAGGTGACGCCGACCTCCAAGGTGGTCGGCGACATGGCGCTGGCGATGGTCTCGTCCGGGGTCACCGCCGCCGACGTCGTCGATCCGGAGAAGGACGTCGCCTTCCCGGACTCGGTGGTGCAACTGTTCCGCGGCGACCTCGGTCAGCCGCCGGGCGGCTGGCCGAAGGACCTCCAGGCCAAGATCCTCAAGGATCAGCCGGCCTATACCCATCGGCCGGGTTCGACGATGGCGCCCGCCGACCTCGAGGCGGTCAGGGTCGAGGCGGCGGCGAAGACCAACCGCGAGCCGACGCGGATCTCCGACGACCAGCTCGCCTCCTACCTGATGTATCCCAAGGTCTTCGTCGACTACATGAAGACCCGCGAGCAGTACGGCCCGACCGCGGCGCTGCCGACTCCGGTCTATTTCTACGGATTGGAAGCGGGCGAGGAGATCGCCGTCGAGATCGAAAAGGGCAAGGTCCTGGTGATCCATGCCCAGGCGATCGGCGACACCGACGACGGCGGTCTGGTCAAGATGTTCTTCGAGATGAACGGCCAGCCGCGGATCATCAAGGTGCCGAACCGCTCGGTCTCCGCCAAGATCGTCGCGCGCCGCAAGGCCGAACTCGGCAACCCGTCGCAAGTCGGCGCGCCGATGCCGGGGATCGTCTCGACGGTGCAGGTGCGGGTCGGCGACACGGTGAAGGCCGGCGACGTGCTGCTGTCGATCGAGGCGATGAAGATGGAGACGGCGATCCGCGCCGAACGCGCCGGCAAGATCGCCGAGGTGACGGTCACCACCGGATCGGCGATCGACGCCAAGGACCTGCTCCTCGTCTACGCCTGACGCTCGGGGACCTTTCGACCCCCCCGCAACGACCCTCCGTAGAATACCGGAGGCTCCTCCCGCCCGCCCGCGTCGCGCCCAGCCGCGCCGCGGGCGGTCGCGTCAAATGGCCGTGGCGTGGTCACGGACTGTTCACCCTCCAAGTCGAAACCCCGCCGGACAGCCCCGCCGCTAAGTTTTCCTTATGCGGCGCGAGGGATAGTCGGGCTCGGATTTGAACATCGGAGGTCGACATGATCGACAACCTTCTGAAGAGCGCCACGCTCGCTCTCTGCCTCGTCGCCGCACAGCCGGCTCATGCCGGCTTCTCCTCGGTGTTCGGGCCGCTGAAGACCATGACGGTGTCCGTCACCGGTTCGCTGCCGGAACGCTCGTCGGCCTTCTGCATCTCGACCTCGGCCGGCGCCTTCGCCCTCGACGACTTGTCGCGGGCCTTGGGATCCGTCGAAACCTTCGACGTGTGAAGTCGTCGTCCCGACTTTCGACGCAGACGTGAAGAATTCGTGCCGCGCTCTGCTCGGCATTAACCACGCCTTAATCTCTTGCCCTGCACCCTGTCCGTCGGACCTCCCTCAGGAGATGCCCTCCGTGTCCATCGTGGCCTGTCTCTCGCTCCTGTCCGGCATCGTGCTCGGCCTGCGATTCAACGTGCGCCTGCTGCTGCTGACCTGCCTGTCGGTGGTGGTCCTCGGTGTCGCCGCCGGCATCGTCGGCCCCGTGACGCTCGCCACCGGAACGATGGTCGCCGGCATCGCCGTGCTGGCGCTGCAGGTGGGCTATTTCGTCGCGGTGGTGATCACCGCGATGCAGTTGACCGACGAGCCGCAGCCGTCGCTGGCGCGCAAGTCGGCGCCCGCCGAACTCGGCCGCGGTGCGGTCGACACCCGCCGCCGATGAGCGAGGCGGCCGCGCCCGCCTCCCCTCCCCGAGCGGTGCCGCGCCGTCGCCGCCGCTCGATCGTCGCACCGCTCGCCTGGAGCGCCGGGTTCGGCGCCGTCTCTCTGCTCTTCGTCTCCGCGTCGCAGGTCGCCGGCGGTCCGTCCGTGCGCAGCGCGTCCCCGCCCAGCGGTGAGACCGCGCCGCCGCCGCGCCCCGGGCCGACGCCCGCGCCGTCGGCGCAGCCGGTGTGGGTGCCGACGCCGATGCGGATCGACCGCAAGACCGAAGAACGCCAGCGCATCGCGCCTTCCGACGACACCACCGCCCCGCGACTCTCCGGCCGCGCCGGCCTTCCGGCCGACGACGGGGCCTTTCCCTTCGCCGGCGGCCGCGCCCGCATCGACGGACTGGCGCCGCCCGAACGTCGCCGGCTGTGCACCGGCGAGAGTGGCGCCCGCTGGGCCTGCGGCCTGCGCGCCCACACCATGCTGGTGGCGATGATCAACGGCCAGGATCTCGTCTGCCGCCCGAAGAGCGAAAATGCCGATACCGCCGCCGTGCAGGTGATGAGCGACTGTCGCTCGCGCGGCCGATCGATCGCCGAGACGCTGGTCGGCGAGGGCTGGGTCGATCTCGATCCGGGCTTCGCAGATCCGGCCCTGCTGCGGCTCCACGCCACGGCCGTCGAGCGCGGCCGCGGCCTGTGGGCGAAAGAGCCGCCGCCGTGATCGATCGGCGCGATCAGGACGCGTCGGCGACCTGGAAGCCCGCCCAGAAGGGATCGCGATCGTCGACGAAGATGGTGTTGTAACCGGTGGTGCGCGCCCAGCCGCCGATCGACGGGACGATCGCCGGCAGGGTGCCGACCGTCGTCTCGGCCTCGACGCGACCGGTGAAGGTCGATCCGATGATGCTCTCGTGGACGAAGTCGACGCCGACGGCGAGCCGACCGGTGGCGTGCAACTGCGCCAGCCGCGCCGAGGTGCCGGTGCCGCAAGGGCTGCGGTCGATCGCCTTGTCGCCGTAGAACACGGCATTGCGTGCGGTGCCTTCCGGGGTGATCGGCCGACCGGTCCACATCACGTGGGTCAGGCGATCGAGCGCCGAGTTGGTCGGATGGACGATGCGGTGGCGGGCGTTGAAGGCGGCGCGCAGCTTCGGGCTGAGACGCAACACGTCGGAGGGTTGGAGATCGGCGAGATCGCCGTAGCCCGGCTGGGGCTCGACGATCGCATAGAAGTTGCCGCCGAAGGCGACGTCGACGGTGATCGGCCCGAAGCCGTCGAGATCGACCTCGTAGCCGCGCCCGAGCAGGAACGACGGCACGTTGGTCAGCGTCACCCGCTCGACATAGGGGCCGTTCTGCACGTAACGGGCCTCGACCACGCCGGCGGGGGTGTCGAGACGCAACAGACCCGGCACCTTCGGCGTGACCAGACCGTGCTCGATCGCCATGGTCACCGTGCCGATGGTGCCGTGGCCGCACATCGGCAGGCAGCCCGAGGTCTCGATGAACAGCACCGCGACGTCGCAGTCGGGCCGGGTCGGCGGATAGAGGATCGAGCCGGACATCATGTCGTGGCCGCGCGGCTCGAACATCAGGCTCTTGCGGATCCAGTCGTGATTGGCGAGGAAATCCTGGCGACGATCGAACATGGTGGCGCCGGCGAGCGTCGGGATCGAGCCGCCGGTGACCAGACGCACCGGGTTGCCGCAGGTGTGGCCGTCGATGCAGAAGAAGCTGTGGCGGGTCATGACCGAGGCTCCGGTTCAGAAGCGCGAGGCGGCGTAGGGCGCGATGTCGATCGGGGGCGTGCGACCGGCGATCAGCGCGGCGACGATTTCGGCGGTGACCGCGCCCTGCGTCAAGCCGTAATGGCCGTGGCCGAAGGCATGGATGACGCGATCGTCGTCGCTGGCCGGGCCGATGATCGGCAGGCTGTCGGGGCTCGACGGGCGATGGCCCATCCACTTGATGCCCTCGCCGACCCGGAACTCCGGCAGCACCCGGCCGAGGCGCTTCAGCATCGCGTCGATCCGCGCGTCGTTCTGCGGCGCGGTGAGCCCAGCGAACTCGACGCCGCCGCCGATGCGGTCGCCGGTGTCGAGCGGCGAAGTGACGAAACCGTGACCCTCGTACATCACCGGCCGGGACAAGCCGAGGGCGCCGGGGGCGACGGTGATGTTGTAGCCGCGCTCGGTGTCGAGCGGGATGCGGTCGCCGGCGGCCCGGGCGAGCGACTTCGACCACGCGCCGGCGGCGATCACCACGCGGTCGAAGCGCCCGAGGCCGTGGGTCGCGGCGCGGAGATCGATGCCGGCGGCAGACGATTCGAGGCCGGTCACCGTGGCGACGGTGAGGGTGGCGCCGCGTTCGACGGCGGCAGCGACGAGATCTTCGGTGAAGCGACGGGGATCGTCGACGTTGAGGCCGGCGGGATAGAGCGCGCCGCCGACCACCGCGGCGCCGAAGGCCGGCTCGAGCCGACGCACCGCGCCGGCGTCGAGCGTCTCGACCTCGATGCCCATGGTCCGCTGGCGGGCGTGCAGCTTGGCCGCCCCGGCGAAGTCGCCGGCATCGGTCCACACCGACAAGAGGCCGCGCCGGCGCAGGCGATCGAGGCGGCCGAGCGCCCCGAGGCGGCGCTCCCACGCGGGCAGGGCCCCGGCATTGAGCGCGCGGATCGCCAGGGTCGAGCTCTCGATCCGCGACGGGCGGCTGGCCAGCACGAACTGCAGCAGATAGGGGGCGAGGCGCGGCAGATAGGTCGGAGCGATCGACAGCGGACCATACGGGTCGAGCATCCAGCGCGGCATGTTGGCCCAGGCCTTGGGCCCGGCGAGCGGCAGGATGTCGAGATGGGCGATCCAACCGGCGTTGCCGGCCGAGGCGCCCGATGACGGCGCCTCGCGCTCGAGGATCTCGACTTCGTGGCCCTCGTCGAGGAGGGCGTGGGCGATCGCCCCGCCGACGATGCCGGCTCCGACCACGGCGATGCGCATGACCACGTCTCCTCGAACGACGACGGCAGGGGGCGAGGGGCCGGCGCGACCGCCGGCCCGATCGATCAGTCGAGCGGCGGCAGGTTGGGCCGGGTGGCGATGGCGTCGCGCACCAGCTTCTCGACCCGGTCGCGGCGATCGCCGAACAGCGGCAGGCGCGGTCCGCGAACCCGCTCGTTGGTACCCAAAGCGATCGCCTCGGCGAGCTTGATGTTCTGGACCAGGTAGGTCGAGACGTCGAGATCGAGCAGCGGCCGGAACCAGCGGTAGATCGCCAGGGCCTCGGCGTAGCGGCCGGCCTTGATCAGCCGGTAGATCGCGACGGTCTCGCGCGGGAAGGCTACGACGAGGCCGGCGACCCAACCGACGGCGCCGGCGGTCAGCGCCTCGAAGGCGAGGTTGTCGACGCCGGTGAAGACGTCGAAGCGGTCGCCGAGGCGATTGAAGATCTCGGTGGTGCGGCGGATGTCGTCGGAGGATTCCTTGATCGCCACGAAGCGGGCGTCGTCGGCGAGGTCCTCGAGGATCTCCGGGGTGACGTCGACCCGGTAGGCGACGCGGTTGGAATAGATCATCACCGGCAGATCGCCGGCGGCGGCGATGGTGCGCAAGGTCGCGACGGTCTCGCGCGGCTCGGTGTGGTAGATCGGGCTCGGTACGATCATCAGGCCGGAGGCGCCGGCCTTGTTGGCGGCGCGGGCGAGCTCGCAGGCCTCGCGGGTGCCGGCCTCGGCGACGTTGAGCAGCACCGGCTTCGATCCGGCGATGCGCTGGGCGGTCTTCAGGGTCGCCAGGCGCTCCTCGAAGGACAGCATCGAGCCTTCGCCGAGCGAGCCGCAGACGATCAGCCCGTCACAGCCGGCGTCGAGCAACAGGCCCCAGCAGCGCTCCATCTCGGCATGGTCGAGATCGCCCTCGGGGGTGAACTTGGTGGTGACGGCGGGTAGCACTCCCTGCCACATGGGGGCGGTCTCCTCTTGTCGTGGGTCCGGCCGGGCGGCCCGGAGGGCGACGCCGAACGGAAGGCCCCTGCCCCGCGGGCACGGCCCCCGGGCGGCGGACCGTCGCTCGGGCGTCGGTTCGACGAGGATCCTATTGAATTGGATCCAATCTGCAATATACTTTTTCGAGCAGCCTGCCGATTTCCTGCGCAAGGGTGGATCGGACTGGACCGGATCGGCGGGCGAGCGTAGGCGAAGGCTCGTGCGACGCGCCGACGCAGGGCCCCCGCCGGAGCGCCGGGGTGGGCGCGACGCGGCCGGCCGGGACGGCGACGAGGCGAACGAGAGACGGTGATGAAGCTCAAGGGGATCGACATCGGCCAGATGGCTTCGGCTTCGGCGGTGATCTACGACTCGCTGCGCGAGGCGATCAACGCCGGCGATCTCGCCGAGGGCCAGTCGCTGCGCCAGGACGCCATCGCCAAATTGTTCAACGTCAGCCGCATTCCCGTCCGCGAGGCGCTGACCCGGCTCGAGGAGCAGGGGCTGGTGGTCACCCAGCGCTATCGCGGCGCAGTGGTGGCGCGGCAGTCGGTCGAAGAGATCGCCGAAATCTTCGAATTCCGCGCCCTGCTGGAGCCCGAGGTGATCGCCCGATCGGTCGAGCGCATGTCTGCGGCGACGCTGGAGCGGGCCCGCGCCGCCTGCGAGGCCTTCGCCGCGGAGCGGGAACCCGGCCGCTGGGGCGACCTCAACCGGGCGTTCCACGCCACGCTCTACGAGGATGCCGGTCGGCCCTATTATCTCCAGGTGGTCAATGCCGCCCTCGACCGGGTCGATCGCCACCTCCGGGCGCAGCTGGTGCTGACCGACGGCATGGATCAGGCGCGGCGCGAACATCTGGCGATCTTCGAGGCCTGCGCCCGGCGCGACGCGGTGACGGCGGCCCGGCTGACCCGCGACCACATCCTCGACGCCGGCCGGGCGCTGATCGACTTCCTGACGGCGAGCCGCGGCGCCTGACGGCTCCCTGGTATTTATGCATAGACAATTGGAAAGCCGCCGCACTAGTCTCGACGATCCCGACCGGTTCGGGCCTCCTCCGACCGGAGCGCCGCGATGATCGACGATCTGGAAGACCTCGACGGACAAGGACCGCTGTGGCAGCAGATCCGCCGGGCTCTGATCCGGCCGATCACCACCGGCATCTGGGCGCCCGGCTTCAAGATCCCCAAGGAATTCGAGATCATCGGCCGCTACGGCGCGGCGCGCATGACCGTGCATCGGGCGCTGCGCAGCCTCGCCGCGGAGGGGCTGCTGACCCGGCGGCGGCGGTTCGGCACGGTGGTGGCGTCGAGCCCGCCGGAGCGCCCGGTGCTGGAGATCTGGGACATCGAGGCGGAGGTCGCGCGGTTTTCGGCGGTCTATTCCTTCGAGATCCTCGAACGCACGGTGATCGACGCCGACGATCCGCGCGCCGCGCCGCTCGCCCTGGCGGAGGGCAGCGAGGCGCTGTTCCTTTCGGTGCGCCATTTCGCCGACGGCGAGCCGCTGCAGATCGAACGGCGGCTGATCAACCTGACGGCGGTTCCGAAGGCCGCGTCCGAGAGCTTCACCGCCCTGCCGCCCGGAACCTGGTTGATTCGCAACGTCGCCTGGAGCGACGCCGAACACGTCATCGTCGCGGAAGGGGCGTCACCGGAGATGGCGCAGCTCCTGTCGGTGGCGGCGGGCTCGGCCTGTCTGGTGGTCGAACGACGCACCTGGGTCGATGCCACGCCGATCACCTGGGCGCGGCTGGTCCATCCCGGCGACAAGCGCCGGCTGGTCGGCCGGTTCCGCTCGGCCGGCGACTGACGCCGGTGCGTGACGACGCGCAATATGCCTAGACATATTGACAGCGTCGCCGACTGCTCGCAAGTTCGAGAGACGTCGGGCGCCGTTGCCCGCCCCCGCCCGAGGATCCCGCGATGACCGCCACCGCGACCGTCGACACGATCTGGACCGCCGCCCGGCTCGCCACCATGGCCGCCGACCGGCCCGGGCTGGGGCTCGTCGACGACGGGCTGATCGCCGCCCGCGACGGCCGCATCGTGTGGGTCGGCCAACGCGCCGAGCGGCCCGCCGGGCTCACCGCCACGCGCGAGATCGACTGCGGCGGCCGCTGGATCACCCCCGGGCTGATCGACTGCCACACCCATCTGATCCACGGCGGCAACCGCGCCGACGAATTCGAGAAGCGCCTCGCCGGGGTTTCTTACGCCGACATCGCGCGGGCCGGCGGCGGCATTGCCGCGACCGTCGCGGCGACCCGCGCGGCGAGCGAGGACGATCTGGTCGCGACCGCGCTGCCGCGGCTCGATCGACTGCTCGCCGACGGCGTCACCACCGTCGAGATCAAGTCCGGTTATGCGTTGGATCTCGCCGGCGAAGCGCGGATGCTGCGCGCCGCCCGGCGCCTCGGGCAGATCCGCGACGTCGAGGTGGTGACCACCTTCCTCGGCGCCCATGCGATCGCTCCGGAGCTCGCCGGCGACGCCGAAGCCCATGTCGATCGGGTGATCGCGATGATCCCGGCACTCGCGGCCGAAGGCCTGATCGACGCGGTCGACGCCTTCTGCGAGACCATCGCATTCTCGCCCGCCCAGACCGCGCGGGTGTTCGCCGCCGCCCGCGCCCATGGGCTGCCGGTCAAGCTCCACGCCGACCAGTTGTCCGATTCGGACGGGGCGGCGCTGGCCGCGTCCTTCGGGGCGCTGTCGGCCGATCACCTCGAGTGGACGACCGAAGCGGGGGCTGCGGCGATGGCGGCGGCCGGCACCGTCGCGGTGCTGTTGCCCGGCGCCTTCTTCGTGCTGCGCGAAACCAGGAAGCCGCCGATCGACGCCTTCCGCCGTGCCGGCGTGGGGATGGCGGTGGCCACCGACTACAACCCCGGCACCTCGCCCCTGACCTCGCCGCTGCTCGCGGCGGCGATGGCCGCGACGCTGTTCGGTCTCACCGTGCCGGAGGCCCTGCTCGGGGTCACCCGCCACGCCGCCCGCGCCCTCGGCCGGCTCGACACGATCGGTACGCTGGAGGCGGGCAAGGCCTGCGATCTGGCGGTCTGGTCGATCGACACGCCCGCCGAACTCGTCCAGGGTCTCGGAGCGCTGCCGCTCCACGCCCGCATTCGGAGAGGTCGATGACCGACACCGTGATCCTCACACCGGGCGCCGTGCCGCTCGCCTCCTGGCGCGCCATCGCCCGCGGTGCCGCGCTGCGCCTCGACGAAGCCGCCGTGCCGGCGATCCGCGCCGCGGCCGACGCGGTCGCGGCGATCGTCGCCCGCGGCGCGCCGGTCTACGGCATCAACACCGGCTTCGGCAAACTGGCGAGCGTGCGCATCGCCGACGCCGATCTCGCCACCCTCCAGCGCAATCTGGTGATGAGCCACGCGGCGGGGGTCGGCGATCCGCTCGATCCGGCGATCGTCCGGCTGATGATGGCGCTGAAGCTCGCCAATCTCGGGCGCGGCGCCTCGGGCGTGCGGCTCGACACGGCGCGGCTGCTCGAGGCGATGCTCGCCCGCGACGTGCTGCCGGTCATCCCGGCGCAGGGCTCGGTCGGCGCCTCCGGCGACCTCGCGCCACTCGCCCACATGACCGCGGCGATGATCGGCATCGGCGAGGCGACCCACGCCGGGGTGCGGATGCCGGCGACCGAGGCGCTCGCCCGCGCCGGCCTGGCGCCGGTCGAGCTCGGCCCCAAGGAGGGCCTCGCCCTCCTCAACGGCACCCAGTTCTCGACCGCCAATGCGCTCTTCGCGCTGTTTTCCACCGAACGGCTGCTGCGGGTCGGGCTGATCACCGGGGCGCTGACCACCGATGCGGCGATGGGCTCCGACGGGCCGTTCGATCCGCGCATCCACGGTCTGCGACGCCACCGCGGCCAGATCGAGACGGCGGCGGTGCTGCGCGAACTGATGGCCGGCAGCGCGGTGCGCGCCAGTCACGTCGAGGGCGACGACCGCATCCAGGACCCCTATTGCCTGCGCTGCCAGCCGCAGGTGATGGGCGCCGCACTCGACATCCTGCGCAACGTCGCCCGCACGCTGACCGACGAGGCCGACGGCGTCACCGACAATCCGCTGATCTTCGTCGATCCGACCGGCGCCGGGCCGGGCGAGGCGATCTCCGGCGGCAACTTCCACGCCGAGCCGGTGGCCTTCGCCGCCGACATCACCGCGCTGGCGATCTGCGAGATCGGGTCGCTCGCCGAGCGGCGGATCTCGCTCTTGGTCGATCCGGTGCTGTCGCGCCTGCCGGCCTTCCTGACCCCGCGGCCCGGGCTCAATTCCGGCTTCATGATCCCCCAGGTCACCGCCGCGGCGCTGGTCTCGGAGAACAAGCAGATGGCCCATCCGGCCAGCGTCGATTCGATCCCGACCTCGGCCAACCAGGAAGATCACGTGTCGATGGCCGCCCACGGCGCCCATCGCCTGCACCGCATGGCGCGCAACCTCGCCCATGTGCTGGCGATCGAGCTGGTCGCCGCCGCCCAGGGCCTCGACTTCCACAGCGGCCTCGCGTCGAGCCCGCCGCTCGAGCGGGTCCGTGCCACTTTACGCGCACGGGTGCCGACGCTCGGCGACGACCGCTTCCTCGCCCCCGATCTCGCGGCGGCGGCCGAGCTGATCCTGTCCGGCGCGATCGAGGCGGCGGTCGCGCCGCTGGCGCTGCCGAGCGTCACGGAGGTCTGACGATGAGCGACGACGCTTCCTTCGTGGTGGTCACGCGCGGCGACGCACCGCTGATCCTGAGCTTCCCCCATACCGGCACCGACCTGCCGGGGGCCTATGCGACCCGCTTCGTCTCGCCCTGGCTCGCCCGTCAGGATGCCGACTGGCACGTCGAGCAGCTCTATGGCTTCGCCGTCGCGCTCGGCGCCACCTGTGTGCGGACGACGGTGTCGCGCTCGGTGATCGACGTCAATCGCGACCCGTCCGGGGCGTCGCTCTATCCGGGGCAGGTGACCACCGGCCTGTGCCCGACCGAGACCTTCGAGGGCGCGCCGCTCTACCGACCCGGCGAGGCGCCGGACGAGTCCGAGATCGCCGCGCGGCGGGCGCAGTTCTTCGATCCGTTCCACGCGGCGCTCGGGGCCGAGATCGCGCGGCTCAGGGCG
Source organism: Siculibacillus lacustris (assembly GCF_004328075.1). Lineage (GTDB taxonomy): Bacteria > Pseudomonadota > Alphaproteobacteria > Rhizobiales > Ancalomicrobiaceae > Siculibacillus > Siculibacillus lacustris. Next base: position 241,829 of record NZ_SJFN01000002.1, read on the forward strand.
ATCCATCCGCGGGTGGTGCTCTACGATTGCCACTCGATCCGCTCGGTATTGCCGCGGCTGTTCCCCGGCACCTTGCCGCAGTTCAACATCGGCACCAACGCGGGTGCGGCCTGCGACGCGCGCGTCGCCGCGGCGGTCGAGGGGCCGTGTGCCGCCTCGGGCCTCGGTCATGTCGTCGACGGACGGTTCAAGGGCGGGTGGATCACCCGCCACTACGGGGCGCCCGCCGACGGCGTCCACGCCATCCAGATGGAACTGGCGTGGCGCGGCTACCTGCGCGAACCGGCCGCGGTGACGCCGGAGACCTGGCCGGTCGCCTACGACCCGGCCCATGCCGAGCCGGTGCGCGCAGTGCTCCAGCGCGCGCTCGACGGCCTCCTCGCTTTCGCCCGCGGCTGAGCCCGCGGTACCACCGCATCGCCGGCGATCGGCCCCACCCCGTTTTCGAGGAACCGCCGATGGACGACCTGATCTTCGACCGGGCACTGCTGCCCGACGGCTGGCACCGCGACGTGCGGATCGCCGTCGCCGACGGGCGCATCGCCGCGGTGACCCCGGACGCGACGCCCGAGGGCGCGCGGCGGGTCGCCGGCGTCGCCCTGCCGGGGGTCGGCAATCTCCACAGCCATGCCTTCCAGCGCGGCTTCGCCGGGCTGACCGAGACCCGCGGCGCGGCGGAGGACCATTTCTGGACCTGGCGCGAGGCGATGTATCGCTTCGCCGGCGCCCTGACCCCGGAGACCCTCGAGGCGATCGCCGCGCTGGCCCAGATCGAGATGCTGGAGAGCGGCTTCACCGCGGTGGCCGAGTTCCACTACGTCCACCACGCCGCCGACGGCACGCCCTATGACGATCCGGCGGCGATGGCGGTGGCGGTGGCGGCCGCGGCAGAAGCGACCGGCATCGGACTGACGCTGTTGCCGGTGTTCTATGCCCATGGCGGGTTCGGCGGGCAGCCGACCGGGCCCGGGCAGCGGCGCTTCGTCTGCGACCTCGATCTGTTCGCCCGCATCGTCGAGGGCGGGACCCGCGCCGTCGCGGACCTCTCCGGCGGCGGAAGGGTCGGCATCGCACCGCATTCGCTCAGGGCGGTCACCGAGGGCGAGCTCGCGGCCCTGACCGCGGCCTATCCCGACGGCCCCGTGCACATCCACATCGCCGAGCAGACCCGCGAGGTCGAGGACTGCCTCGCCGCCACCGGCGCGCGCCCGATCGACCGGCTGTTCGACGTCGCGGGCGTCGACGGGCGCTGGTGCCTCGTGCATGCAACCCACGTGACGCCGGGCGAAATCGCCCGAATGGCGGGGTCCGGCGCGGTGGTCGGGCTCTGTCCGATCACCGAAGCCGACCTCGGCGACGGCATCTTCCCGGCGACCGACTTCGCCGCGGCCGGGGGGCGCTTCGGGGTCGGCAGCGACTCCAACGTGCTGATCTCGCTGCCGCAGGAATTGCGCCTCCTCGAACAGTCGCAGCGGCTGCGCGACCGCGCCCGCAACCGGCTGGCCGACGGCGCGCGCTCGACCGGGCGCATCCTGTTCGACACCGCGGCGGCGGGCGGCGCCCGGGCGCTGGGCCTGGAAACCGGCCGATTGGCGATCGGCGCGCGGGCCGACGTGGTGGTGCTCGACGCCGATCACCCGGCGCTGGCCGGACGCCATGACGACGCCGCGCTCGATTCCTGGATCTTCGCGGCGGCGTCCAATCCGGTGCGCGACGTCTGGGTGGCGGGGCGGCAGGTGGTCGCCGACGGGCGGCACCACGCCCGCGCGCCGATCGAGGCCCGCGGCCGCGCGGCGTTGCGCGCGCTGGCGGGATAGCGGCGAAACGTCATTTGCCGTTGCCTCGTTTTTATGCATGGAATGGCGGTGCCCCCCAAAACGGCCGTTGACAAGGACCGGGCTGGTGCAGTGCATTATGTCTAGACAAAGCCCTCGGGCTGGTCGGTCGAAATCATCCATCCAAACGGAGAGTGGTCGTATGAACAGGCGCGTGCTCATCAACTGGTCTCTCGCCCTCGGGGTGTCCCTGGGCCTGTCGACCCTGGCCCCGAAGGTCGCCTCTGCCGACGTCCTCGACGCGGTCAAGAAGGCCGGCGTGCTCAAGGTCGGTACCGAGACCGAATTCGCCCCCTTCGACTTCATCGACAAGGGCAAGCACGTCGGCCTCAACGTCGACCTGTTCGACGAGATCGGCAAGGAACTGGGCGTCAAGATCGAATGGATCGCGCTGCCCTGGGACGGCGTCCTGCCCGGCCTGGAGAGCGGCAAGTTCGACATCGTCGCCGGTCCCGCGACGATCACCAAGAAGCGCCTGGAGCGCTACAAGTTCTCGCCGCCGATCGCCGAAGCGACCGTGGCGATCCTGAAGAAGAAGGGCGACGCCAGCATCACCAAGCCGGAAGACATCGCCGGCAAGGCCACCGGCGCCGGCAAGGCCACCGTGCAGCTGTCGCTGTTGCAGGACCTGGTCAAGAAGCTGCCGAAGCAGGGTGAAGTGAAGGAATACGTCGGCTTCAACGAGGCCTACGCCGATCTCGCCGCCGGCCGCATCGCCGCGGTCGCCAACTCGCTGCCGAACATCGCCTTCGTCGCCCAGACCAGCGGCGCCTTCGAGGTGGTGCTGCCGACCTTCGGACCGAAGACCTACTTCGGCTTCCCGGAGAACGCCGACGCCGAGCACGTCAAGCTGAACGAAGCCGTCGCCGTGGCGATGGGCAAGATCAAGGCCGACGGGCGCATGGGCAAGATCCAGAAGAAGTGGTTCGGCGTCGAGTTCGACACCCCGGCCGAGGTCAAGGAACCCAGCCTCTGACGATCGCGTAGGGCCCTGCCGAACCGCGGCAGGGTCCGACGATCGCCTAGTGGCCCTGCTGCCGAACCGCGGCAGGGCCGGCCCCGCCACCGGAGACGGCGCCGCATGTCCTGGGAACTCTTCTGGCTGCTGGTCGAGGCCTCGGGCCTGACGATCGTCTACAGCGCCGTCTCCATCTTCTTCGGTTTTCTCCTGGCGGCGGCGATCTGCGGCGCCGACCTCTCCGGCCGAGCGGCTGTCGCCCGTCCGGCGCGGCTGTTCGTGAGCTTCTTCCGCGGCACGCCGCTGCTGATCCAGCTGCTGCTGATCTACTATCTCCTGCCCAAGATCGGCCTCAACGTGCCGAGCGAGGTCGCCGCGGTGATCGGCCTGTCGTTCTCGACCGCGTCCTATCAGGCGGAGATCCTGCGCGGCGGCTTCCAGTCGGTGCCGCGCGGGGTGGTCGAAGCCGCCGACATGTGCGGGCTGTCGGCCCGCGCCACCTTCCGCCGCATTCGCCTGCCGATCGCCGTGCGCCTGACCCTGCCGGCGCTGACCTCGGAAGCGATCATGATCCTGAAGTCGTCGTCGCTGATCTCGGTGGTCGGCGTGGTCGAGCTGACCACCATGGCCAAGGATCTCGCCTCGTCGACCTATCAGCCGCTGCCGATCTTCGCTTCGGCCGGCTTCATCTATCTCGTCATCAATCTCGTCGTCGCCGGTCTCGGACTGTGGGCGGAACGATCGGCACGCCGGGGGCACGCATGACCAGCCTTCTCGGCTATCTCGGCGGCGAGGACGGCCGCAACATCCTTTCCGGCCTCGTCAACACCTGCGTGTTGTGGGTGGTCGGCACGCTGCTCGGCACCGTCCTCGGCTTCCTGACGGCGGTGGCTCGACGCTACGGACCGCGCCCGATCGACTGGCTGCTCAAGGCCTGCGTCGAGGTGATCCGCGGCACGCCGTTCCTGGTGCAGGCCTATCTGCTCTATTTCGGCGGACCCTATCTGTGCCTCGAGCTCGGCGGCGCCTCGGCCTGCCTGACGCTCGACCCGTTCGAGGCCGGCATCCTCGGCCTGACCATCTATGCCGGCGCCTATTTCTCCGAACTGTTCCGCGCCGGCTTCGACGCCATTCCGCGCGGCCACATCGAAGCCGCGACCACCGTCGGCCTCGACCGCTGGCAGACGCTGCGGCGCATCATCCTGCCGGAGATGACCATGTTGGTGCTGCCGGCGATGGTCAACATGAGCATCCTGCTCCTCAAGGAGACCGCGGTGCTCTCGATCATCTCGGTCAAGGAACTGAAGTTCCAAGTCGACATCATCGGCAACCGCGACTACGCCTTCGTCGAGGCCTTCACCATTCTCGCCCTGGTCTACTGGGCGCTGGTCGAGCTCTGCGGCCGCGCCGGTCGCTACGCCGAAGCCCGCCTCTCCAGATATCGGTTCGCCCACTCATGAGCACGGTTCCCGCCATCCGCGTCCGCGGTCTCGTCAAGCGTTTCGGCGACGTCGAGGTGCTGTCGGGCATCGATCTCGACGCCCCGCGCGGCGAGGTCACCTGTCTGATCGGCCCCTCGGGCTCGGGCAAGAGCACGCTCCTGCGCTGCATCGCCCTGCTCGAGGAAGCGACCGACGGCTTCATCGAGATCGACGGCGAACCGCTCGGCTTCGGGTTGGGCCCGAACGGCGAGCGGATGCGCCTGCCGCAGGCCTCGGTGCGCCAAGTCCGCGCCAAGATCGGCATGGTGTTCCAGCAGTTCAACCTGTGGCCGCACATGACGGCGCTCGGCAATGTCGCCGAGGCGCTGGTCACCGTCCACGGCATGCCGCGCGCCGCGGCCAACGCCAAGGCGATGGCCGAGCTCGACAAGGTCGGGCTGGCGGCGCGGGCCGAGCACTATCCGAGCGAACTGTCCGGCGGCCAGCAGCAGCGCGTGGCGATCGCCCGGGCGCTGGCGCTGGAGCCACGGATCATGCTGTTCGACGAGCCGACCTCGTCTCTCGACCCGGAACTGACCGGCGAAGTGCTGTCGGTCATGCGGGGGCTCGCAGACTCCGGCATGACCATGCTGGTGGTGACCCACGAGATCGGCTTCGCCGCTTCGGTCGCCTCCAAGATCGTGTTCCTCGATCACGGCAAGCTGCTGGTCGAGGGAGCGCCGGGCACGGTGTTCGGCAAGCCGCGGCATCCGCGCATCGAGCAGTTCCTCGACACCTATCTCGACCGCGGGGCCGCCGGCCTGCTGTGACGAGAGGCCGGCGGGACGGTGCATCCGTCCGCGGCCGGCGCGGGCACCCCATTCGATCCGGCCGGAGGGCCGTCGCGCGAGAGGAGATCGACCATGTTCGTCGAAAAGGCCTGGTACGTCGCCGCAATCTCCAGCGAGATCGGCCGCACGCTCACCCCCGTGCGCATCCTCGATCGACCGATCGTGCTCTATCGCCGCGAGGACGGCAGTCCGGTGGCGCTCGACGACGCCTGCCCGCATCGCAAGCTGCCGCTGTCGATGGGCCGCCTGCAGGGGGACGTGGTCGAATGCGGCTATCACGGCCTGCGCTTCGACGGCAGCGGCCAATGCGTACGGGTGCCGGCGACGCCGCAGGTCGCCGAACGCATCGGCGTCAGGTCGTGGCCGGTGGTCGACCGCTACGGCCTGCTGTGGATCTGGACCGGCGACGCGGCCGAAGCCGATCCGGCGGAGATCTTCGCGGTCGAGCACTGGGACGACGCGAGCTGGGGGCGGACGGCGCCGGGGTCGATGGCGGTCGACTGCAACTGGCTCTACATCACCGACAATCTGCTCGATCCGAGCCATGTCGCCTGGGTCCATCAGACCTCGTTCGGCAACGCGGCCTGCGAGGAGGTGCCGGTCCGGGCGCGGCCGACCGAGGACGGAATCATCGTCTCGCGCTGGATGATGGACGTCGAAGTGGCGCCGTTCTACGCGCCCTTCACCAAATTCACCGGCAACGCCGATCGCGAGCAGCACTACGAGGTGCGCTTTCCGGCCCATGCGATCATCAAGGCGATCTTCGTGCCGGCGGGCAGCGGCGGGCCGGGCGAACCGCTCCACCCGGACGCCTTCCTGATGGACTCGTACAACTTCATGACGCCGATCGACGGCCAGCGGACGCGCTATTTCTGGTTCCAGATGCGCAACTTCGCCCCCGACGACACTGCGGTCGACGCCAGCTTCGCCGCGGCGGTGAAATTCGCCTTCGAAGAAGATCGGGTGATCCTCGGCGCCGTGCAGCACGGCATCGACACGGCGATCGTTCCGCCGATCAATCTGCCGATCGACGCCGGGCCGCTGCGCTTCCGCCGTCGCATCGCCGAACTGGTGGCCGCCGAGGCGGCCGCGAGACCCGAGGCCGCAGCGCGCCCAACGACGCTGCCGAGCAAACAACCGACCGAGGACTTCGTCGCATGACCCGCATCGACAACGACCGCATCATCCGCGCCGCCACCGGCCCCGAGATCACCGCTCGGAGCTGGCTGACCGAGGCGGCGATGCGGATGCTGATGAACAACCTCGACCCCGACGTCGCCGAGCGACCGTCGGAACTGGTGGTCTATGGCGGCATCGGCCGGGCGGCGCGCGACTGGGAGAGCTTCGACAAAATCGTCGCGACCCTGAAGCGGCTGCGCGACGACGAGACCCTGCTGATCCAGTCGGGCAAGCCGGTCGGGGTGTTCCGCACCCATACCGATGCGCCGCGGGTGCTGATCGCCAATTCCAATCTGGTGCCGCATTGGGCGACCTGGGACAAGTTCCACGAGCTCGATCGCAAGGGGCTGATGATGTACGGCCAGATGACGGCCGGGTCGTGGATCTACATCGGCGCGCAGGGCATCGTGCAGGGCACCTACGAGACCTTCGTGGAGGCCGGGCGACGCCATTTCGGCGGGTCGCTGGCGGGCAAGTGGATCCTCACCGGGGGGCTCGGCGGCATGGGCGGGGCGCAGCCGCTGGCCGCGACCATGGCCGGGGCCTCGTGTCTGGCGATCGAGTGCCAGCCGAGCCGCATCGAGTTTCGCCTGCGGACCGGCTACGTCGACGTCAAGGCCGACACGCTCGACGAGGCGATGGCGATCATCGAGCGCTCGATCGCCGAGGGCAAACCCGTCTCGGTCGGGCTGGTCGGCAACTGCGCCGAGATCCTGCCGGAGATGCGCCGTCGCGGCATCCGCCCGGATCTGGTCACCGACCAGACCTCGGCGCACGATCCGATCAACGGCTATCTGCCGGCCGGCTGGAGCCTCGACCAGTGGTTCTCCAAGCGCGAGAGCGATCCCAAGGCGGTGGAAAAGGCGGCGCGCGCCTCGATGGCGGTGCATGTCCGGGCGATGCTCGACTGGTGGCACGAGGGCGTGCCGACCGTCGACTACGGCAACAACATCCGCCAGATGGCGCTCGAAGAGGGCGTCGCCGACGCCTTCGACTTCCCCGGCTTCGTGCCGGCCTATATCCGGCCGCTGTTCTGCCGCGGCATCGGGCCGTTCCGCTGGGCGGCGCTGTCGGGGGATCCGGAGGACATCTACAAGACCGACGCCAAGGTCAAGGAACTGATCCCCGACGATCCCCACCTGCACAACTGGCTCGACATGGCGCGGGCGCGGATCAAGTTCCAGGGCCTGCCGGCCCGGATCTGCTGGGTCGGTCTCGGTCAGCGCCATCGCCTCGGCCTCGCCTTCAACGAGATGGTGGCGCGCGGCGAGTTGAAGGCGCCGATCGTCATCGGCCGCGATCACCTCGATTCCGGTTCCGTCGCCTCGCCCAACCGCGAGACCGAATCGATGATCGACGGATCGGACGCGGTGTCCGACTGGCCGTTGCTCAACGCACTCCTCAACTGTGCGTCCGGGGCGACCTGGGTGTCGATCCACCACGGTGGCGGCGTCGGCATCGGCTTCTCGCAACATGCCGGCATGGTGATCGTCGCCGACGGCACGGAGGCCGCGGCGCGACGGCTCGAGCGGGTGTTGTGGAACGATCCGGCGACCGGCGTGATGCGCCACGCCGATGCCGGCTACGACATCGCCCGCGATTGGGCGCGCGAGAAGCAGCTCGACCTGCCCGGGATTCTCTGAGCGGCCCTCGGCAACACTACGTAGGCGCCGTGTTCGGACGTCCTGCGGATATCGGCCGGGCGCGATCCCCTCTAGGCTCGCGTCCGCGCCCTGGCGTATGTGCCCCGAGAGGACCGTCCCTTGCAGATTCTGCGTTTCGCCGATCTCCCCGAAATGGCCTGGAAGAACGGCGGCGGCACCACGGTCGAATATGCCGTGTGTCCGGAAGGGGCAGGGCTCGACGACTTCTCGTGGCGAATCAGCCGCGCCAAGGTCGAGCGGCACGGGCCGTTTTCGGCCTTTCCCGGCATCGACCGGACGCTGGCGGTGGTCTCCGGGGCGGGCATCGATCTGGCGGTCGCGCATCGGCTGGTACGGCTCGACCGCGATACGCCGCCGTTCGGCTTCGCCGCCGACGAGCCGATCGAAGCCCGCCTGATCCGCGGGCCGATCGAAGACCTCAACGTGATGAGCCGACGCGGCTTCTGGCGCCACACCCTGATCCGCCACCGCCTCGCCGAGACCCGGCCGCTGGCGGTGACCGCCGACGTGACGCTGATCGTCGCCCTCGGCGCGGTGGCGATCGACGCCTTCGACGAGGACGCACGGTCGCTCGGCGACGGCGACGCGGCGATCGTCGACGGCCCGGCGACCCTGCGGCTCACCCCGGGCACGGCCGGGGCGGCGGTGCTGGTCGCGGAGCTGCACCACCGGATGGGGTGAGGGGCGGCGCGCCGAGCAGCGAGCGGCGAGGCCGAAGGGCACGCCGAGCGTGGGGTGAGCGAGCGGCGAGGCTCGGCCCCTCTCCCTGTCCCTCCCCCTCGAGGGGGGAGGGAACGTGGTGGCGCTGATCACCGAAACACATCGACGCTCGTCGGACGAAGGCCCCATCCCCGCCGTCCTCTCCCCCCTTGTGGGGGAGAGACAGAGAGGGGGGTCACGAGGTCGGCCGCGAGCGCCGCGCTCCCGTTCCGGCGCTGCTTACCCCTCTCCCTGTCCCTCCCCCTCGAGGGGGGAGGGGACGCCGCGGCGCCGACCATCGGAACCTTCAACGCGAGTCGTGCGAGGATCCCATCCACCACGTCCCCTCCCCCCTCGAGGGGGAAGGACAGGGAGGGGGGGGCGCGGCCTCGCATCCTCGAAACGCCGAAGAGGGGCCGATCGAAGCGCCGGACGAGGGGCGTTCGAAGCGCCGAACGGAAGGAAGATCCCGACCCCTCGCCACCTCGAAGCGCCGGACGAGGGGAGGATCCCTCCCCGCCCCGCCCCCACCCTTTGCGCTCAGGCCTTGCGGCCGCCGACCGAGGGGCTGAACACCATCAGCGCCAGGATCTCGAACAGCACCTGGGCCGCGGCCTGCGCGGTGGTGGTGTTGGCGTCGTATTGCGGCGCCACTTCGACGACGTCGCCGCCGACCACGTCGAGCCCGGCGAGGCCGCGCAGCAGTTCCATCATCTCGCGGGTCGAGGGGCCGCCGGCCTCCGGCGTGCCGGTGCCGGGCGCATAGGCGGGATCGAGGCAGTCGACGTCGAAGGAGACGTAGACCGGCGCGTCGCCGACCACGGCGCGGGCCTTTTCGATGATCGCCGGAATACCGAGGCGCGGCATGTCCTCGGCGTGGATCACCGTCATGCCGGAGTCGTAGGAGAACTCCCAGACGTATTCGGAGGCGCCGCGGATGCCGATCTGGATGGTCTTGGTCGGATCGATCGCCCCTTCCAACACCGCTTCGCGGAACGGGCCGCCGTGGTGGAACTTCGAATAGTCGAAGATCCCGGCGGTGTCGCAATGGGCGTCGAGATGGATCAGCGCCAGCGGCCGGTCCTTGCCCAGCGCCTTGAGGATCGGCAGAGAGATCGAATGGTCGCCGCCGATGCCGAGCGGCACCACGCCGGCCTTCACCATCGCCGCGACGTAAGCTTCGATGTCCTGGTGGCACATTTCGAGGGAATAGCGCGAGCGGAAGACGATGTCGCCGACGTCGGCGACCCGGAGATCGCGGGTCGGCATGCACTTCAGCACGTGTTCGTAGGGACCGATGCGCTCGATGGTGCGGACCGCCCGCGGTCCGAAGCGCGAGCCCGGGCGATTGGTGACGCCGAGGTCCATCGGCACGCCGTAGAGCGCCACCTGGAGGTCGCCGAAATCGGGTTTGCCGGGGACGAGCGGATGGACCGGCGCATCGAGGAAGGTCGGAAAGCCGATGAACGGCGCGGCGCGGGTGCCGTTCTCGTCGATGAAGGCCCGCGCCACCTTCTGGAATTCGGGATCGTGGATGGCGCCGCCGGCGGCCTCGCCGTATTTCGCCCTGAGCCGCGCCAATTCCGTTTCGTCGATCATGCCGTCCGTCTCCTCGTCGCGTCGCCCGGGCCCGTCCGGTCGCGGCGGCGATCATAGACGCAAGCCGGGGCGGCGCGACAGGGGCGGCGGCTCATGGCCGGTCGGCAGCGCCCGGGACCCACGCGAACCGGGCCGCTCGCCGAGCGACGAGGTCGCGGGCGACGAGCCCCAGGAAGGCGCCGTAGGTCGCGACCCAGGCGACGGTGGCGGCGACCACCAGCTGCGTCGGCGAGCCGCCGGCGATCGCCGCGAAGCGCAGGGCGATGGCCAGCGCCGACGCGGCGAAGACGGTGTTGGCCAGGCGGTCGGCGACCAGACCGCGGTCGGAATAGCGGCGCACCACGCTGGTCATGATCGACACGCACATCAATCCGAGGGTGCCGACGCCCCAGGCGTGGGTGGCGGCATCGGCGAGGGTGACGTCGTCGCCGCCGGCGATCGAGGCGGCGCGCAGGGCGAAGCCGATCGGCAGGAACAGATAGCCGGCATGGAGCGCCAGGAACGGCGGCCAGTCGATCACCGTCCAGCCGCGCCAGAAAGCCAGACGGACGACATGGAGCGCCGCCGCGAGGCCGAGGGCGAGGAGGGTCACGGGCGCGAGCGGCGCGATCACCCAGAGGATCGCCGCGGCGATGCCGAACGCCAGCGCCGCGGCATCGAACAGCGCTGGCGGCGGCGGGATCTCGGGCCGGCCGCGCGACGTCGCGAGATGGCGGGTCAGGGCGGGCAGGATGCGGCCGCCGAGGGTCATCGCCCCGGCGGCGGCGCCGGCGAGGCCGAGCCGCAAGCCGACGCCGGTGGTCGCATCGCGATAGCCTTCGATCAGGAACAGACCGTCGGCGGCGGCGAAGGCGACGAGCAGCAGGACGACGCCGTAGTCGCGGAGGTCGCGCGCCTCCACGATGCGGGCCCCGGCGACGCCGGCGAGCACCAGGGGAAACAGCGCCGAGGCGGCGGCCGGCAGGGCGACCGAACCGGGAATCGGATCGGTCAGCATCACCACGCGGCCGAAGAGCCACAGGGCGGCGAGGATCAGCGTGGCCGCGGCGGGCACCGGCCGGCCGGGCGCACCGGTCGCCCGGTCGCGGGTCCAGCGCGGCAGGGCGGTCAGCACCACCCCGGCGAAGGCGGCGGGGAAATGGCCGAACAGCATCTCGTGGGCGTGCCAGAGCTGCGGCGCGAGATCGCTGCGCGGCGCGAGCTTGCCTTCGAACACCACGACCGAGACGACCATCGCGACGACGGTCTCGATCGCGGCGAGCGGGAAGAACAGCTCGTAGGGCGCGAGACCGGTCGGGCGCTTGCTCATGGCGCGCCCTCGCCCGCCCCGCCGTCGGGGCCGCCCCAGGCGCGGGCGAAGGCCGGGCCGGGCAGGCGCAGGAGATCGAGGGCGCGGCGGGCGATCTGGTCGACGATCTCGGCGACCGACACCGGCTTCAGATAGAAGGCCGGCACCGGCGGTGCGACGATCGCGCCATATTCGGTGACCGCCGCCATGGCGCGGATGTGGCCGAGGTGGAGCGGGCTCTCACGCGCCAGGAGCACCAGCGGCCGGCGCTCCTTGAGGTGCACGTCGGCGGCGCGCACCACCAGATCGCTGGCGAGGCTTCCGGCGATGGCGCCGAGGCAGCGCATCGAGCAGGGCGCGACGATCATGCCGCAGGTCGCGAAAGAGCCGCTGGCGAGGGTCGCGGCGATGTCGTCGGCGGCGTGGCGGGTGTGGACCAGCGCCTCCAACCGGGAAAGCGCGTCGGGGCCGACCTCCAGCGCCAGGGTGCGCTCGCCCGCCGCGGTGACCACCAGATGGGTCTCGATCGCGGTTGCCGCGAGAATCTCGGCGATGCGCAGACCGATCGCCGCGCCGGAGGCGCCGGTCAGGGCGAGGACGAGACGCGCGGGCGCGGTCATGGCGGCGATTTCCCGGAGAGGTCGAGGCCGAGGCGATCCCACATCGCGTCGATCCGCTCCGACACTGCCGGATCGGGCGTGAGAACGCGACCCCATTCGCGTTCGGTCTCGGTGCCGACCTTGGTGGTGGCGTCGAGGCCCATCTTGCCGCCGAGCCCGGACTTGGGCGAGGCGAAATCGAGATAGTCGATCGGGGTGCGATCGACCAGCATGACGTCGCGCGACGGATCGGAGCGGGTGGAGACCGCCCACATCACGTCCTTCCAATCGCGGATGTCGATGTCGGCGTCGACCAGGATGATCATCTTGGTATAGGCAAACTGCGGCAGCATCGACCACAGGCCCATCATCACCCGGCGCGCCTGACCGGGATAGCTCTTGACGATCGAGGCGACGGCGATGCGGTAGGAGCAGGCTTCGGGCGGCAGCCAGAAGTCGACGACCTCGGGGAATTGTTTCTTGAGGAGTGGCAGAAACAGGCGATTGAAGGCCTCGCCCATGCGCGACGGCTCGTCCGGCGGGCGGCCGGTATAGGTCGAAAGGTAGATCGGCTCGCGGCGCATGGTGATCGCCGTGACCCGCATGACGGGGAAGTCTTCGACCGAATTGTAATAGCCGGTGTGGTCGCCGTAGGGGCCTTCGGGCAGGGTCTCGGTCGGCGAGACGAAGCCTTCGACGACGATCTCGGCGTCGGCCGGCACCTTGAGGGGCACCGACACCGCGTCGACCAGCCGCGGCCGCTCGCCGCGCAGCAGGCCGGAGAAATGCACCTCCGACAGGGTCTCGGGCAACGGCAGCACGGCCGAGAGGATGGTGCCGGGATCGGCGCCGATCACCACCGCCACCGGCATCTCTTCGCCGCGTTTCACCCAGGCGCGATGGTGCCCGGCGCCGCCGCGATGGGCGAGCCAGCGCATGATCAGCCGATCGGGCCCGGCGACCTGCATGCGGTAGACACCGACGTTGTAGCGCGAAGTGGCGCGGCTGTCGGGCGGGCGGGTGACCACCAGTCCCCAGGTGACCAGCGGCGCCGGTTCGCCCGGCCAACAGGTCTGGACCGGCAGCGATCCGAGGTCGATGTCGGCGCCGGTCAGCACCCGTTCCTGGACGGCGGCGCGAGAAACCTTGCGCGGGCGGGTGCTCATCGCCGCCTTGAGCATCGGCAGCCGCCGCAGCGCGTCGGCGAAGTCCTCCGGCGGGGTCGGATCGCGCAGCGCCGCCAGTTCGTCGCCGAGGCGGCCGAGATGCGCCGCTTCGATGCCGAAGCCGAGGGCGACGCGCTCGACGGTGCCGAACAGATTGACCAGCACGGGGTGCGGGCTCGGTCGGCCGTCGGCGAGCAGGGGCTTTTCGAACAGCAGCGCCGGTCCCTGAGCCTCGAGCACGCGGCGGTGGATCTCGGTCATCTCGTGGACGGTCGACACCGGCTCGCGGACCCGGACGAGGTCGCCGCGCCGTTCGAGGAAGGCCACGAAGTCGCGCAGATCGCGGAAGGTCGGATGGTCACGGCTGGGCACGGCGGGATCTCGTGAGGCTGGGGGCTCGGTGATGGCCGATCTCGACTTTCGTCGCATTGATGCGCGTCAACGGCAACGCCGATCGGCGGGGGCGATCACGGCTCGCCGTCGCGCCCGGCCGGGCCGATGCCGTATTCCTGGAGCTTGTAGAGCAGCGCGCGGCGGCTGATCGCCAGTTCGACGGCGGTGCGGGCGCGATTTCCACCGTTGCGGCCCAGCGCCTCGCGGATCACCCGGGTCTCGAACTCGTTGACGAGATCGCGCAGCGGCCGGGCCGGGCCGCTCGCGGTGGTCGCCGAGAGGGCATCGGGGTTGGGCGCCGTCCGGCAGGCGATGCCCTCCGGCAGGTCCTCGGGCAGGATGATGCCGTTGGTCGACATCACCACGGCGCGCTCCACTGCATTGGCCAGTTCACGGACGTTGCCGGGCCAGGAATGGGCGAGCAGGCAGTCCATGGCGCTCGGATCGAAGCCGCGGATCGCCAGATCGTTGTCGGCGGAAAAACGCTCGAGGAAGTGGTGGGCGAGGAGCCGGATGTCCTCGGGGCGTTCGCGCAGAGGAATGGTCTTCAGCGTCACCACGTTGAGGCGGAAATAGAGGTCCTGGCGGAAGGTGCCGGCGCGGACCATCGCCTCGAGGTCGCGGTTGGTGGCGGCGACGATGCGCACGTCGGTCTTGATCGTGGTCGAGCCGCCGACCCGTTCGAACTCGCGTTCCTGGATCACCCGCAAGAGCTTGACCTGGAGGCCGGGCGAGATTTCGCCGATCTCGTCGAGCAACAGCGTGCCGTGCTCGGCCTGTTCGAAGCGGCCGCGGCGGCGGTTGGCGGCGCCGGTGAAGGCGCCCTTCTCGTGGCCGAAGAACTCGCTCTCGAGCAGACCTTCGGGAATCGCCGCGCAGTTGACCTTGACGAAGGGGCCGGTGGCACGCGGGCTGGCGTAGTGGACGGCCGCCGCGACCAGTTCCTTGCCGGTGCCGCTCTCGCCGGAGACCAGGACGGTGGCGTTGGAGCGGGCCACCTTGGCGATGGTCTGGCGAAGTTCCAGCATGCGCGGATTGTCGGTGAGGATGCCCTCGGCGCCGTAGCGTTCCGACAGCTCGCGCCGGAGCGAGACGATGTCGGCGCGCATCGTCCGGATCTCGAGGGCGCGCCGCACCAGCAGGCGGATCTCCTCGATGTCGTAGGGCTTGATGACGTAGTCGAAGGCGCCGTCCTTGATCGCCTGGACGGCGGTGCCGACCTCGGCGAAGGCGGTCATCAGGATCACCGCGGTGCCGCGGTCGATCTCGAGGATCTTCTTCAGGGCCTCGAGGCCGCTCATCCGCGGCATGCGGATGTCCATCAGCACCACCGCGGCATGCTGACGGTGGAAGGCCTCGACCGCTTCGACGCCGTCGGTGGCGGTGACCACCTGCAGCCCCTCCTTGCCGAGGACCGCGGCGAGCATCTGGCGGATCGCCTCGTCGTCGTCGACGACCAGGGCGACGGGAACGGGCGTGACGGTCACGGCAGGGCCTCCGGCTCGGGCTGCGCGAAGGGCAGGCGCACCGTGACGGTGGTGCCGGCGCCGGGGCGGCTCTCGATGGTGATGACGCCGTGATGGGCGTCGACGATGCGATGGACCATGGCCAGGCCGAGGCCGGTGCCGGTCGGCTTGGTCGAGAAGAACGGATCGAAAACCTTGTCGAGATTTTCCGGATCGACCCCGACGCCGTCGTCGATCACCCGGATCACCGCGTTGCCTTCGCCGTCGGAGCGGGTCGAGACGACGACCGTGCCGGTCTCGGGGATGGCCTGGATGGCGTTGATGACCAGATTGAGCAGCGCCTGTTTCAGGGCTTCGCCGTCGGCCTCGATCTCCGGCACCGAGCGGTCGAGATCGAGCTCGATGCGGGCGCCGGACTTGCCGCGAGTGAGGAACGTGGTCTCCTCGACGATCACGTCGAGCTTGACCTTGCCGATCTGCGGCGGCCGCGGCCGGCCGAAGGCCAGCAGTTCGCCGATGATGCGGTTGAGACTGTCGACCTGGCGGATGATCAGCGGCCCGTACTGCCGCCACTCCTCGATGGTCTCGCAATCGTCGAGATACTGGACGAAGCCGCGGATCGAGGTCAGCGGGTTGCGGATCTCGTGGGCGATGCCGGCGGTCAGTTCGCCGAGCGCGGCGAGGCGGTCGGCGCGCATCACCTGGCCCATCAGGCGATGGCGCTCGGTGACGTCCTTGAGCACCACCACGGCGCCGATCTGGTTGCCGTCACCGTCGCGCAGCACGCTCGACGAGGCGTCGACCTTGAGGACCTCGTCGCCGCGCAGGTAGTCGATGGTGACGCTGACCCGCGGCCGGCCGTTGTCGAGGGTGCCGAGCAGCAGGCTCTCGGTCGGACAACCGGCGAAGACCTCGCAATAGAGGCGGCCGAGCGCGTCGCCGGCGCGGATCTCGTAGAGCATTTCCGCCGCCGGATTGATCGCGGTGACCCGGCCTTCGCGATCGACGGCGACGACCCCGTCGGCGATCGAGGTCAGGATGTTCTCGGTCAGCGAGCGGGCGTCGAGCAGTGCCTTGGCCATGGCGTTGATCGCAACGACGACGCCGCCGAGCTCGTCGCGCAGGTGCGGAATCGGGCGATGGAGATCGGTCTTCATCACCTCGAGCCCTTCGACGATCACCTCGACGTCGCGCGACAGGCGCCGCGACATGATCCAGATGATCAGGAAGGCGAGCACCAGACCGCCGATGCTCGACAGGATCACCGCCTCGTCGATGCGCCGTTGCTGGCGTTCGATCGCGTCGGAGAATTCGTTGGCCCAGATGTAGCCGATGGTCTCGCCGCCGCGGACGATCGGCAGCATGGCGTTCATGATCGGGCCGCGCACCAGGGCGCCGACCTCGACCCGCGGTTGGCCGGTCTCCATGACGCGGCGGCCGGGATGGTCGGACTTGATCGGCTGGCCGACGGTGGCGCCGTAGTCGCGGCTCGGCCCATAGGTGACGATGGCGTCGAGGCGGCGCGAATAGTAGCCGACGCCGACCCCCGGATCGGCGGCGGCGAGGCGGTCGGTGAGGACGGCGAGGCGGGCATTGAGGTGGCGGACGGCGGCGTCGTGGTCGCTCCAGCCCGACGGCAGATCGGCGAGCAGCGCATCGAAGCCGGGACCGAGGTCGGCATCGAGGATCCGGGTCAGGGCGAAGAGCTTGTCCTGCTTCTCGGTGACCAGGGCCTGACGCCCTTCGCGCTCCAGCACGACGCCGACGATGGCGATCGGCAGAGCGACCACCACCAGCGAAGTCAGCATCAGACGATTGCGGAGACTTCGCGTCGGCAGGAAACGGGCGAAACCGGTCAGACGCACGTGCCACCCCAGACGCAACGGCCGCCGGCAGCGAGCCCGCGGCGCTTCGTCCTTATCGCGCGAAAGTCGATCGACGACAAGCACTCGATCGCCGCGCGCGGCATGTTCCACAGTCTCCGGGGTGACGGGCGACGCAGACTGCGCAATTTTTTGCGCACCCGTGAAGATTCTTGCGTCGTATTCATGGCGTTCAAACGAGTGTAGGATCGCGTCACATTCGGCAATACGGTGGTTTTCGCCAGTTGGCACGACCATTGCGTCGATAGGAGCTCCGCCCCTCCCGGAGGGCGGCAAGAAGAGCGCCACAGGAGATTCGTCGAACGACCACGGTCGTTTCGAGACTTCGCAGTGCGTCCGCCGATGCGACCCCCAATCCCCTGGCCCTCGGGGGATCGCATCGGCGCCAGCGTTCCATCGGGCTCAGGGAGAGGATTCCACATGTCCAAGGTGACCGCCCTTGCGGATGCCGTCGCGAAGATACCGGACGGCGCCACGCTGATGATCGGCGGGTTCATGGGTGTCGGTTCGCCCCATCGGGTGATCGACGAATTGGTGCGGCAGGGCAAACGCGACCTGACGATCATCGCCAACGACACGGCCCGCAAGGGCGTGGACATCGGCAAGCTGATCGACGCCGGCGCGGTCAAGCGTCTGGTCGCCTCGCACATCGGGCTC